>NZ_JABAIC010000009.1:0-202069 GCF_012641315.1 Novosphingobium sp. ERW19 | reverse complement strand
CGCGCAGGTAGTGCGTCTGCCCCCGAACTTCGGCGGGGTAGAGCCCCCAGACGTCGACCATCCACGCCGCGGCGCCCGCGGGATCGGGCAGGGCAATTTCGATGCTGCGCAGCTTCACTTGGGGTTCTCCTGATCGAATCCGGCAGCCTTGAGGCCTGCAAGCGCGCAGTCCTCGTCACACTCGCCGGTATCGCCGCTGATGCCCACGGCACCAATGATCGCGCCGCCTGTGCGGATCAGCACGCCGCCGGGCGAGAAGGCGATGTTGCCGCCGACGGCCACGCTGACGCTCTGGAAGAAGGCGGGATTGCCCTTGGCGCGTTCTGCCAGGACGCGGGTATCATCGCCCATGCCGAGCGCGCCCATCGCCTTGGCGCGGGCGATGTCATGGCGGAACAGGCTGGCCCCGTCCTCGCGCGCGAAGGCCACCGGATGGCCGCCGGCATCGAGCACGATCACCGCAAGCGGCCTGGCACTGCGCGAGCGCGCCTCTGCCAGTGCGGCGGTGACGATGGTCTGGGCTGCGTTGAGCGTCAGGCTCATGCCGCAATCTCCTGCTTCTGGCGCAGCATCGCATCGCGCAAGGCCAGCAGGTCTGCCGCAGCGCCGGTGCCGAACACATAGTGATCGGGGCGCACCAGCACGGCATCGACATTGCGGTCCACCAGCCAGTTCAGCACCGCGCCGTTGTCGGGCAGATCGCTGGCCACGACAGCGCCGTCCGTGCCGCCGTCGCGCACGAACAGGCGCCAGCCCTGGCCGACGAGATCGTCGAGCTTGCGCCCGTCTGTGAGAATCGGCTGGATGAAGCGCTGGCCTGCGGCAGGCGTGCCCTGCGCCACGAAGCCGGTCGAGATCGCCGGGATCAGGTCTGCCGCGGTCTCGCCTGCCTTCTGCGCCGATTGCGCGCGGATGCTGGCATCGCGCTGCGCCGCCCGGGCCGGATCGAGTTCGCAGATATAGCGCCCTGCCGCCACTGCCGCGCCGATCACGCCGCGCACGTGCGGGTCGCGCTCGGGCTGGTAGGTCGTCAGGATGGCCTCGTCCGCGCCATCGTTGACGATCGCCGCCATCTTCCAGGCAAGGTTGGCCACATCGCGCAGGCCGTGGCACATGCCCTGTCCGAAGAACGGCGGGGTCTGGTGCGCGGCATCGCCGGCCAGGAACACGCGGCCCACCTGCCACTGCTCGGCCACCAGCCCGTGGAAGCGATAGGTGGCGGCGCGCACGACCTTGTGCGGCACATCTTTCATCCAGGCGCCGACCAGGGCCGCGACATTCTCCTCGCGCATCATCTCGGCATCGTCTTCATGCGGCAGGAGCATGAACTCCCAGCGGCGATGGTTGCGACGGCCGGGAACGACCGTGGCGGGCCGGTTGGGATCGCACATCATCACCGACAGGCGCTGCAGGTCCGCACCCTCGGGCACGCCGGTCAGGTCCGGGAAGGTCACCGGCCCTTCCACTTCGGCATCGACCACCAGCCACGGCTCCTCGAAGCCGAGATCGTCGAGCTTGACGCCCAGCGCCTTGCGCACCGGGCTGCGCGAGCCATCGGCAGCAATCACCCAGCGCGCGGTCAGGCTGCGCTGCGTGCCATCCTGCGCGTAGGTCACCGTCACGCCATCCTCATCCTGCGCAAGCGAGGTGAACTCCGCGCCCAGCAGCAGACCAATGCTGCCCCCGATGCGGCTGTTGTCGGCAAATGCCGCGCGCAAGTGCGCCTCGAACTCGGGCTGGTAGAAGAAGTAGTCGTTGGCCCATCCGAACGGGCGCGGCTTGCCGACCGTGCCCATGTAACGGATCACGCCATGATCGGCGCCGACATGGAGGTGCCCGTCGGTCGCCACCATGTCCGGCTCGACCCGGTCGATCACGCCTGCACTCTGGAACAGGCGCATCATCTCGTGGTCGAGATGGACCGCGCGCGGCAGCGGATAGTGCTCGGTCTCCTTCTCGAGCACGACCACCGACAGGCCCTGCCTGCCCAGCAGGTTGGCCGCCATCGCCCCCACCGGGCCGCAACCGATCACGGCAACGTCAAACATCGTCGACATCAGGCGGCAACCTCGGCAGGCGCCTTGTAGAGCGCGCCGCCCTTCATGATCATGACGAGCTTGTCCTTGTCCTGCAGGATCGAGACGTCCTGCGTCGGATCGCCATCGACCAGCAGCAGATCGGCCAGCCAGCCCTGCTTCACCCGGCCAACCTCAAGGTCCATCAGTTCGCCGCCCAGCGCGGTTGCTGCGTGCAGCGCCTCGGCCGGGGTGTAGCCGAAGTGTTCGACGAAGATCTGCAGGTCGCGCGCATTGCGGCCATTGGGATTGAACGGAAAGCCATAGTCGCCGCCGATCAGGATGCGCATGCCCCGGGCCTTGAGCGCAGGCACCAGTTTTGATTCAAGCTCCATCCGCTCGGCCGCGCTTTTCTTCATGTGGCTCATGTCGATGTGCGGCGGCGGCGTGGCTTCCAGCGCGGCGATCGAAACGCCCGGCGATGGTGCGTAGAACGTCGTGTCCCTGGCCGCGATCATCGCGTCGGCTGCCGCCTCGTCGGCGTAAGAAGCGTGGTAGATGATCCGCGCCCCGGCCTTCAGCGCCAGCTCGATCGCCTTGGGATAATAGGCATGGGTGGCGATCCACAGGCCGGCCTCGCGCGCCGCTTCGCCTGCCGCTTCCATCTCCTCGTCGGTATAGAGCACGTCGCCGGCCGAACCGGGCTTCAGGGCATCCTCGCCCGATACCACCAGCTTGAGCGAGCCGATGCCCTGCTCCTTGCAATAGGCCACGAACTTGCGGATCGCCTCGGCCCCGCGCCCGTTGAACACGTCACCGGTGTCGACGCCCTCGGCCCCTTCCGGGCTGCGCTCCAGCGTCGAAGGCACGAGCCGCGGCCCCGGCGTCTCGCCCGCCTCGATCGCCCGCGCCAGCGCAACCTCGATGCCATCCCCCAGCGCGCCTGCCGAATAGGCGCTGGTAAAGCCATGGTCGAGCAGCACCCGCGCATTGCGCCACGCCGCCACCTTCAACTCGTCCTCCGGCAGGATGAACTGGTGATAGATCTTCTCCACCGAAGACCCCCACGTCAAATGCGCATGTGCCTCAACCATGCCCGGCATCAACGTCCGGCCCGCGCCGTCAATCACCACATCGGCAGCAGAAGCGCTCTGCGCGTTTTCGCCTATCGCCGCGATGCGGTCGCCTTCGACCCGCACCCAGCGCTCGCCCTCGAGCAGGTTCTCACCATCGAAAATTCGCACGTTGCGGATGAGCACTGATGACATGGCCTACTCCCGATTCTTGTCGGGAGTGGCTTATGGCCGGAAGCGATATGGGAGAAGTATCAATACCCAATACGGCCATAGTCATGCCTTATGACCTCGCTGCGCAAGCCGGCTATTCCGTGGCCGAAAAAGCCTCCACGAAGCTCTCTGCCAGAGGCGAGAGTGCGCTGTCTGCCGCGACCCGCACACCGATATGCCGGGTAAAGGTGCTGTCCGCGATGTCCACGGCCTTCAGTTCGCCCATTGCCACTTCCGGGCGAACTATGCGCTTTGGCAGGATCGTCACGCGGTCGGTCCGCGACAGGATGGCTTTCGTGGTGAGCAGGGAATCGCAGCGCAGCACATTAGCTGGCGTCGGAATCTCGTTTGCAAGAAACAGGGCATCGATCTGGCGCCGGAAACCGCCGCCTGCGTGTGGCAGGATCCAGGGGAGGTCCACCAGATCGGCGAGACTCGCGTTTTCGAGCACGAACGGATTTTGTGCACTCGCCACCAGGGCGAATGGATCGGATGCCACGGTGAATTCCGAAATTCCGGCAGGCGGCGGTTCGATCTGGGTCGTCACCAGCGCAAGCTCGATTTCCCCCTTGCGCAACATCTCGGTCAGCTCGGCTTCGGTCCGTTCGAGTACCGTCAACTCGAACGTCGGGTGTGATTTCTCCATGCGCGCCAGGGCATGCGGCAGAAGAGTAACAAGGGCGCCTGGCGTGCCCCCGATCCGCAGCGGTCCGGTCATGTTGTTGCGGGCCAGATCCACTGCCCTTCGCGCATCGGCTATAAGTTTCTTCAATGCATCGGCACGACCGCGCAGCGCGTGACCTTCGGTGGTCAGGACCACCCCGCTCGCCGTCCGTTCGAAAAGCGTAACGCCCAATCGCTTCTCGAGTTGGCCGATGGTCAGCGAGATCGACGGCTGAGAGACGTTCATCTGCCGCGCCGCGCCGCTAAGCGTCCCGGCTTCGCAGACGTTGGCAAATGTAATCAAGGCACGGGGGTCTAGTCCGCCGCCATTGCTCAAACTTGTCGTGCTGGTGGTCATGGATCCTCGCCCGATTGTTATGAGGGCAGGATACTGCGCCATCAGGTCATTAGCGAATTGCATCGGGATATGAGTGGTCATAAACTGTACTAATGACAAAGCCCGCCTTGCGGGTCACAATGGTCACAGGCGAGCACAGCGATGCGTTTCCACGGTTTTGATCTCAATCTTCTCGTCGCCCTCGATTCCCTGCTGAAGACCCGCAGCGTCTCGGAAACGGCGCGCGTGCTCAATGTCACGCAGCCCGCGATCAGCATTGCCCTGCGCAAGCTGCGCGACCAGTTCCAGGACGAAATCCTGGTGTCCAACGGGAATGTCATGATCCCGACCGCGCTGGCAGAGGGCATCGCCGAGGAGGTTGCCAAGACCCTGGTCACCTTGCGTGGCATGATCGAGAAGACCAGCGCCTTCGATCCGGCAACGGCAGAGCGCAGCTTCGTCATTCAGGCGTCGGACTTCGTGATCGAAACGGTCATGGCCGATGCGCTTCGCCATCTTGAAGAAGAGGCGCCGGGCATTCGGGTCAAGGTTTTGCCACCGGTTCAGGAATCCTGGCTGCCGCTTGAACAGGGTGAGGTCGATCTTTCTATCCTGCCCAAGCAATTGCTGGGACCAGACCATCCTACGCAGTTCCTCATGCGGGAGAAAATGGTCCTGATAGGATGCCGGGACAATTCCCTTCTCAACCGCCCTCTGTCTGAGCCGGATCTGGACAGCGCGAGCTTCGTGGCTGCGTTTTTCCGCGGCAGCGTGAAGGCACGCTCCGGCTTTGGCGGCTTGATGAGCGCAAGGCGCGTCACTGAGTCGACCATCGTAGTCGCCAATTTTGCCAGCATCCCGACCTTGCTCTTGGGCACCGACCGACTTTCCATTGTTCCGCAAAGCCTGGCGCGGCGCTTCTGCAATCATTTCCCGTTGCAAATCAAACCCGTGCCCGGTGATACGATCCACATCGAGGAACATGTGCAATACCATAGGACCCGCCAGAATGACGCCGGGCTGCAATGGTTGATATCGAAGTTTCTTGAACAAGCGGCAGCGAACGCCTTGTGATCCCCGCGAACGCCTCGTGATCCTCTCCGAATCGCCCGGGCATCAGGTTTGCTTATGAGGCTCTAATCAAACTGTTCTTCCAGCCTTTGGGCTCATGCGTCATTGCCCCACCAGACCCGCTGAGACGGGACTGGAAACGCATTTGGGGAGTGAAGCATGAAGCGCACGATTTTTGCGATTGCAACTGGCGTCAGCGCCGTTGCCATGGCAGCACCGGCCTTGGCGCAGGAAGCGGCTGCTGAAGCCGCAGAAGCTGCCGCTGAAGGCAGCAATCAAGGCGGTCTTGCCGAAATCGTCGTGACGGCAGAGCGCCGTGCAGAATCGCTGCAGAAAACAGCACTGGCTGTTACTGCCGTAACGGGTGACACGCTGATAAACGCCGGCGTCAGTGAAGCCACGGGCCTTGCCAAAATTGTTCCTGCATTGTCGATCCAGCCGTCGGGCGGTTCGAGCACCAGCTTCTTCCTGCGCGGCGTCGGCACGCAGTCGGGCAACTCGTTTGCAGAAAATGCGGTTTCATTCAATTTCAACGGCGTCTTTGTAGGTCGTCCTACCGCTCCTGCAGGCACCTTCTATGATCTGCAGCGCGTGGAAGTGGTCAAAGGGCCGCAAGGCACGCTCTATGGCCGCAATGCCACCGGCGGTGCGATCAACGTCCTGCCCATGCGGCCCAAGCTTGGCGAGTTCTCCGGCGACGTGACGCTTGAATACGGCAACTACGACGCCAAGAAGGGCATGGGCGCCATCAACCTGCCCATCGGCGAAACCGTTGCCCTGCGCCTTGCGACGCAGATCGTTGACCGCGACGGCTATCTCTCGGACAATTATGACGACGAACGCGGCGAGGCAGCGCGCGCTTCGCTGCTGATCAAGCCGGACAACCAGTGGTCGATGCTGCTGGTGGCCGATTACTACAACCAGCATGGCAAGGGGCCGGGCAACGTTCTGATCCCCACCGCGACTTTTGCCGCTCCGCCGCTGTCTGACCGTATCGGAGGATCGGATCCCATCGCCGTGGCCGCTGCCGGTGTTGCTGCGCGAACGCTTCCGGGCAATCCGTTCTGCGGCGGTTTCGGAAACCTCGTGAATAGCGGCTGCGTCTATACGCCCCGCAACGATGGCTATCTGAACAACGAGTTCTGGGGCGTCAGCGCCACCGTCGAAGGGGACCTCGGCTTCGCCGACCTGACCGTCATTCCGGCCTATCGCAGCACGAAGACCGACTTCCGCACGTATCTTCCCGGCTTCCTCGGGGAAATCCAGGACAGCGCCGATCAGATGTCGGTCGAGGTTCGGATTTCTTCGAAGGCCGACCAGCGCCTGCGCTATGTTCTGGGTGGCTTCTATTTCTGGGAAGATCAGGCCGCGCTGAACTATTTCGCGCAGGGCGATCTGTCGACGGCGCGTTTCAATCCGAAGCTCAAGACGGAATCGCGCGCGGTGTTCGGTCAGTTGACCTTCGATGTTACCGACACCTTCCGCCTTGTGGCCGGTGGCCGCTACACCAAGGAAGACAAGACCCAGCTCACCTCGTCGGTTTCGGGCGGACGGCCTGGGCCGGTCAATCCTCCGCTGGGGGCACCTTTCCCTGGTGCGCTGTCATTCGAGAAATTCACCTGGAAGGCGGGCGTCGAATGGGATGCAGGCCCGGCCTCGCTGGTCTATGCCAACGTGGCGACCGGCTTCAAGACCGGTGGCTTCTTCGTCGCAAGCCCGCCGGACAACACCTTCGCTCCCGAAGAGCTGACCGCCTACACGATCGGCACCAAGAACCGCTTCATGAACAACCGCCTGCAGGTGAACCTCGAGGCATTCTACTGGGATTACACCGACCAGCAGGTCACCTTCGTCGGTGGCGTTCGTACCGGTACCGGTCTGTTCGCCAATGGCGGCGTGACCGTAAATGCAGGCAAGTCGCGGATCTACGGTGCCGAACTCGAAATGGCCTTCGCGCTGACGCCGAACGACCGCTTCAATGCCAATGTCCAGTACCTCAACGGCAAGTACAACTCGCTCAAGACCGCCAACTTCTCCGGCCCTGGCAATCCCATTCCGACAGGTTGCGTGGTGACCGGTTCGCGTCTTGCCAACCCGGGCGTGAACAACGCGCGTTTCTTCGACACCGATTGCTCGGGCAAGCCGACGGTGCAGTCGCCGAAGTGGGTGGCAAACCTGGGCTACGAACACACGTTCGAGCTTGGCGGTGACATGAACCTTGTTGCTGGTGCCCGCACCAACATCTCGTCGAGCTTCTTCCTGAACGTCAACTTCCAGGAGAACGAGCGCCAGAAGGCCTTCATGACCTCGGATGCCTACCTGACGCTCAATGGCTCTGATGATCGCTGGAGCCTCACCGGGTTCATCAACAATATCGAAAACGAAGTGATCTTCGCCCGGGCAGGCAATCGCCCGATCTTGAACGTTTCCTACGCCACGCTGCGTGCGCCGCGTACGTATGGCGCGCGTATCGGGTATCGTTTCTGATACCTTGATCGCCCACAGATGGGGCGGGGAGGCCGCAGCGCCTCCCCTCTCCGGGAGAGAATTGCATGAGACTGGCGAAATGCCTGCTCGCCATTGCCAGCGCTACCGTTGCAGCCTGCACGAGCGCGGCAACACCCGCGTCCCCGAATGTCAGCCAGCCTCCGGTCGCTCAAAAGCCCGCTGCCGAACAGGGATCCATCATCCTGCTCGGCACGGCAGGCGGGCCAATCGCAAGGGCCGATCGCGCCGGGATTGCCACGCTGCTGATGATCGGTGGCAGGAAGTATCTGATCGACGCCGGTGAAGGAGTGGTCCACCAGCTTGGCAAGGTGGGCCTTCAAGCGTCCGATATCTCGACGGTCCTGCTGACTCACCTGCATGACGATCACTATGCAGGCCTTCCGGGCCTCGCATCCTTTGCCTACACCCTGCGTTCGCCAAAGATGACCGTAATCGGTCCGCAAGGAACCACAGCGCTTGGCGAAGGCGTAAATGCGGTCATGATGCCCAGCGCGCGCATCCGCACAATTGAACAACGTTTGCCGCGCACACCGGCCGAGTTCCTGGCGACGCAGGAGTTCTCAGACACCGTCGTCCTCGATGATGGCGTCGTGCGCGTCACGGCACTGCCGAACACCCATTTCAATCTGCCCCCTTCTACCGAGAGCAACCGCGACCAGTCCTTTTCGCTGAAGTTCGAAAGTCAAGGACGCACGGTCGTCTTCACAGGGGATACCGGGCCGACGACTGAGCTTTCGGCGTTCGCAAAAGGCGCGGATGTTCTCGTCAGCGAAATGACGTCGCTCGCTGATCGCGCATCGGTGCCTCCCGTTGTGCGCAGCCATATGGATGTGGAACACCTCTCACCGCT
Source organism: Novosphingobium sp. ERW19 (assembly GCF_012641315.1). Lineage (NCBI taxonomy): Bacteria > Pseudomonadati > Pseudomonadota > Alphaproteobacteria > Sphingomonadales > Sphingomonadaceae > Novosphingobium > Novosphingobium sp. ERW19. Next base: position 193,339 of record NZ_JABAIC010000009.1, on the reverse strand, counting down.
TGAGGTGGGCAAGCTTGCGGCATCGGCCAATGTGAAAATGCTGGTGCTTTCGCACATTGGCGTCGTGAGCGAGGCGGATCTGGCCGTGATCCGTTCGGTGTACTCTGGCAAAGTCGTGCTTGGCAGCGACCTTGCGCGCCTGAGCTTCTGACTGAATTTGACTTTGACAGCTTTTGGCAAGGACCCAGCGATGATGAGACTGTGCAAGACCGCCGCCACATTGGCCCTGATCCTGAGCATGACAGCGACTTCGGCCTGTGCGCAGGGGCAGTCAGCGCCGAGCGGCAGGCCGGCGCAGGCCTCTGCGCCTGTCGAACGTCAGAGCGACCATTTCGACTGGTACACGCTCGGCACGATGGGAGGACCGATGCCCAGCGTGGAGCGGGCAGAGCCTGCCAACCTGCTGATGCGCCGGGGCGAAGGTCATCTTGTCGATGCCGGAGACGGCGCGGCCACAGCAATTGTCCGTGTCGGTGGCAACTATCGCGATCTTCGAAGCATCTGGATCAGCCACATCCATTTCGATCACATCGGCGGACTTTACGGGGTTCTGGGCCTGCGTTTGCAGACCCGCACAACTACGCCGCTGACGATCTATGGCCCCTATGGCACCAAGGCGATCATCGACGGCCTGATCGCTGCAATGCGCCCAAGCGCCCGGTCCGGCTTCGGTGTGCCCGGGGAAGTTCCGATAGACCCTGCAACCGGCATCGTTGTGCGGGAACTTGCAGATGGCGACCAGATTACCATCGGCGACATCAAGGTGAAGGTAGCCGAAAACACGCATTACAGCTTCCCGGCAGGATCCGAGGAAGAGCGCCTTTTCAAATCCTTCTCCTTCCGTTTCGATACGCCGGATCGTTCCATAGTCTACACAGGCGATACCGGGCCAAGCGACAAGGTTAAGGCGCTGGCTGCGGGAGCCGACCTGCTTGTAAGCGAGATGATAGACATCGACGCCACGATGGCCGCCATGCGCCGCCGGGCAGCCGACCTTTCGCCCCAGGATGCGGCCAACATGGCAACGCATCTGCGAACGCATCACATTACGACAGCGGACATCGGCCAGATGGCGCAGAAGGCGGGCGTGAAGTCGGTTGTTGTCACGCACATCGCAGGCGGTGGGGCAGCGGGCCAGCCAGACGCGGCCGCGCGTTACAAGCAGGAAATCTTGCAGCACTATTCCGGCAACGTCCAAATCGCCGCAGACGGACAGAAATTCTAACCACTTCTTTTGTGGGGCTATCCCTTTGGCCTGCAAGCCGTTCAGCGATGATTGGAAAGCCCTGCATCTGGAGCAACCATTGATGACGACGGGGGCCAATGCTGGTCCAGCAAATGCAAAAAGTGCAGGGAATGTCCCGCCAAGTATCTGGTCCGCTGCGGGATTTGCCCAAGAGTTGAACGGAGGCGTGCTGCTTGCGCGGCACATCTTGGGCGAGCCGTTACTGGTGTTTCGCGAAGCTGGCAATGCACCTGTCGCGTTGGCCGCCTGCATCGTTCCGTCCGGCACTGTCAAAGCTAACGCACCGGTTGGAGATGGACGCTCACGCCGCTAGCTTCGCCTGATGCCAAGACCGCGCAAACGCCCCAGTCCCTTCCGCTATTTCAACTCCTCGCCGGAGATCATTCGGCTCGCGGTCATGATGTATGTCCGCTTCCCGTTGTCCATGCGCAACGTGGAAGACCTGCTCTTCGAGCGCGGGATCGATGTCTGCCACGAGACAGTGCGGCTGTGGTGGAACCGTTTCGGACCAATGTTCGCGGCCGACATCCGGCGGCAGCGGGTCAACCGCATGCGGGGCTTCCGGCACTGGCGCTGGCATCTCGACGAGATGTACGTGAAGCTGAATGGCGAGATGGTCTATCTCTGGCGCGCAGTGGACCAGGAAGGCGCAGTGCTTGAAAGCTACGTCACCCGCACACGGGACAAGGCTGCCGCCCTCACCTTCATGCGCAAGGCCCTGAAACGGCATGGTTCGCCAGAGCGCATCACAACCGTTGGCCTGCGCTCCTATCGCGCCGCGATGACCGAGCTTGGCTGCGAGGACAAACAGGAAATCGGGAGATGGGCCAACAACCGGGTCGAGAACAGCCACCTGCCCTTCCGACGAAGAGAGCGAGCCATGCTCCGCTTTCGGCAGATGAAGGCGCTACAGAAGTTCGCCTCAGTCCACGCCTCCCTCCACAACCACTTCTCCCAGGAACGCCACCTCGTCGACCGACAGACCTTCAAGCAGCGACGCTCGGCAGCTCTTGCCGAGTGGCAATCCCTCGTATCCTGAGGTCCGACTGCCTCAGGGGCTACTTTGTCAGCAGAGAACGTTTCGCTTTAGACTGACAGCTCCGCCACCATGCGCAATGCCGCGAAGCCCTCCCAGAAAGTGATGGACACCCAGACCGATCGACCTTTGCTGGTCGTCCGGGTGGTTGGCCCCGGGATGGCATCTAGCTTGGTCTTGGGCGATACCACCGGCATGACTGGTGGACGACTCATGACTGACCCATTGATCCTGCATGGTTTCTGGCGCTCTACGGCGACGTGGCGCGTACGCATCGCGCTTGGCCTCAAGGGGCTCGAATGGCGGGGCGTAGCGCACGACTTGCGGGCGGGCGAGCAGAAGGCGCCGGACTACGTCGCGCTCAATCCGCAAGGGTTCGTGCCCGCGCTGGTCACCGGGAGCGACGTCCTCACCCAGAGCCTTGCGATCTGCGAATATCTGGACGAGCTGCATCCCCAGCCCCCGCTGCTGCCGGGAACGCCGCTGGAGCGCGCCAAGGTTCGCGCCGCGGCGCAAGTCATCGCCTGCGACATCCACCCGGTGCAGAACCTGAAGGTGCTCAAGATGCTGCGGCGGCGTGGACTGGACGAAAGCGAGACCAATGCCTGGGCAGCCGAGGTTATCGAAAGCGGACTGAATGCTTTTGCCGCGCTTATCGCGGACTTCGATGGTCCCTACTGCTTTGGCGATCAGCTTACGCTGGCCGACGTGGTGCTGGTGCCGCAACTGGGCAATGCACGCCGCTTTGGCGCAAGGTTCGACTTGGGGCGGATTGCCGCGATCGAGAGCGAATGCATGAAGCTTGCCGCCTTCGCGTCTGCAGCGCCGGAGCGGCAGCCCGATGCGCCATCGTGACGCAGCGGCATGGCGCGACAGACCACTTAGCCGAAACGGTATCGCCGGACCGCAAACTCGGTTAAAGCCACGGCATGCCCTGAAACGGAGAACGATGGGCAGCGCGAAGAGGAGTGCGAGCCGAGGGTGAGCGACAACGATCTCGTTGCGGCCATGTACGGCGCGGTCGGCGAGGATGCTCGCTGGACCGAGGTCCTCGACGCGATCAAATTGCGCCTGGGCGTGGCAAGTGCGGTATTCCAGCGGCTGATAACCGACGGGGACGATCTGGTGCCGGTCACCAGTCTGCGTGACACCTGGTCTACCCAGGAAGCCAAGACGCACGACACCTGGGCCAATTCGCCCCTCAACCCGCGGTTTCGCCGCGACACCGAACCGCGCGGGCAGGACGAGATCGAGAGCGACCAGCGCAGCATTGCCCTGACGGCAAGCGATCGGGAAGCTCTCAGGCGCGGCCTTGCGGGCTGTGGTCTTGGCGCAGGGTTCTGGCTCGGCTGCAAGACCGTGCCGGGCGAACATACGACGCTGATCTTTCATCGCCACGCTGGCGACGGGCGCGACATGACCGAGGAAGACCTGCACTTCCTCAACCTGCTGCTGCCGCATTTCCGGCAGGTCTCCAGACTGGTGACGAGCATGGCAGGATACGAGGCGCGCCTCTCGGTTGCCGAGGCCTTCATGGACTCCACCAGTCTGGCGCTGGTCGCCTGCGACACGGATCTCGGCATCCACTGGATGAACGCTGCTGCCGAGGCGCTTATCGATGCCTTGCCACAGGTCACCCAGGTGCGCGGCAGATTGCGGTTTGGCGCGAGCGAAGCCACCGGCGTTGTCCGCGCCGCGATTGCGGGAACGCTGGGCGATACCTGCCGCGTGCCAGGTGAGCAGCCAGCAGAAGTCCTGCACTTGCGCGTGTTGCGCCGCGATGCGGCAGACAAGCGCAAATGGGGACGCAACCTTGCCTTGCTGGCGCTGTGCTCGCCCGGCACGGCTCCCCGGATCGATGCAGCCGAAGTGGCCAGCCTGTTCGGGCTGACGATGGCCGAAGCGACACTGACCGCGCACCTTGTCGGGGGGATGACGGTCAAGGACTACGCATCGCATCGCGGCATTGCCGAGGGCACCGCGCGCATGCAGCTCAAGAGCGCGCTGGCCAAGGCGGGCGTTGGCAGACAGGCCGATCTGGTGCGGCAGGTCTGCCAGTCTCTTGCCAGGTTGTGAGAGGCCGGAACGGTCCTTCCGCTCCGACCTCTGCGCGTCAGAAGGTGACGTTCAGCTTGACCCCGTACTCCCGCGGTGCGCCGTAGAACTCGTTCGAGTTCAGCTGGCCGGTGATATAGTCCTTGTTCGTCAGGTTCGTGCCCCAGGCCTCGAGCTTCAGCCTGTCGTTGATCCTGAGCGTCACGATTGCCGAAAGCAGGCCGCGCGGATTAAGGCGGTCCGACAGCGGCGAATAGCCGATGTAGGTGAACTGCTCACCGACATAGGCATAGTTCACCCGCGGCGTCAGCGACATCTCCCCGCCGAGCGGAATCTCGTATTCTACGCCGCCACCCCACGTCCAGCGCGGCGCATAGAGGTTGGGGCCGCCGCCGGTGGTCTGGATGAACGGCGTGTAGTCAAAGCAGACCGGGGGGTTGGATGGCGCACCGGTCGCGCATTGAGGGCCAAGGGCTGCGCCGCCGAACGTCCGGGTGTTGACGAAGGTGACGCTGGCCAGGTCCGAGTCCACATAGGCCACGTTGGCATCGAAGCCGAAGCCGCCGAAGCGCCCTTGCACCTGCGCCTCAACACCCTTGATCTCGACGGTCGAGATGTTCTCGACGCCGGCAAAGCCGGTGGTGGGTTCGACCACGTTGAACTGGAAGTTGGCGTACTTGTTGTAGAAGGCACTGATCTGGGTGCGGATGCGGTTGCGCAGGAAGGCGGATTTCCACCCTGCTTCATAGCTGATCACGCGCTCCGGATCGAAGTTCGAGGTGGGCGAGTTGAAGCCGCCCGGCTTGTACCCGCGTGCGACGAGCGCATAGAGCAGGTTGTCGGCATCAACCTTCCAGTTGAGCGCGAACTTGCCGGTGGCCAGCGAGTCCTTGTGGCTGCCAGCCAGCGATGCAACCGAAAGCCCGTTTGGCGGGAAGTCGGGGATGCCCCTGCCGATCTTCACGTCGCCCTCGCCAGTGGCCTTGTAGGTGGAATACCGCGCGCCAAGCTGGGCTTCGAGACCAGGGACGATCTCGTAGTTGCCCTGCGCGAAGAGGCCGGTGGTGGTGCGCTGGTTGCCGCCGATGATGTCGGTGCGGAAGCCCTGCTGGTCCTGCAGGATGCGGATCGCAATGTCGTTGCGCTGGAAGTACCCGCCAAGAATCCAGTCGAACCGGCCCTCGGTCGGCGAGATGACGTTGAATTCCTGCGTGTAGACCTTTTCGCCCGCGAAGTAGTCTTCGGCAATGCCGCCCGGTCCCGCCGAGGCATCTAGGTCGTTCAGGGCCTTGATGCGCTTGTGCTGATAGCCGGTGACCGAACGCAGGGTGATGCCGCTGGCCAGTTCCTGGCGAAGTTCGAGGCTGGCCTGGAACGCCTTCTGCCGCTCTGCCACAGGCGTATCGAAGCTGATCGTGCGAATATCGCCCACGCGGAACGCGTCGTAGGGCGTACCGAGGATCGGGCGATAGGCATAACCGCCCGAATCACGATCGTTGAACGAGACCTTGGCAACGGCCTGGAACGAACCGGGCTTCCACATCGCGGTCAGGCGTCCGCCGCCTTCGCGCAGCCTGCCGGCCTGGTTGGATACGGGGCCAACGCTGTTGTAGAAGCTGTCGCGATTGCGATAGAAGCCTGCGGCGCGGAAGCCGAAGGTATCGGACACCGGCAGGTTCACTGCACCTTCGGACTGGACCGAGTTGTAATTGCCGGCACCGAACACGGCATAGCCGCCAAGGCCTTCATCCAGCAGCGGGTTCTGCGTGTTGATGAAGATTGCGCCGCCGGTGGAGTTGGAACCGACCAGCGTCCCCTGCGGCCCGCGCAGCACTTCGACACTGGCAAGGTCGTAGAAGCTGTTGGCCTGCACGATTGGTGGCTGGAACAGGCCGTCGACATAAGTTGCGACACCTGCCGTCACGCTTGGCGAATTGCTGGCAAGGCCGATGCCGCGAATGTTGATCGACTGGGTGATTCCACCATCGGAAATGGACAGCGCAGGGCTGGCATTCTGCAGGTCTGCCAGATTGGTCACCGCCTTGTCGGCCAGCGCACTGGCATCGAAGGCGGTTGCGGAGACGGCGACGTCCTGGAGCTTTTCCTTGCGACGCTGCGCCGTGACGATGATCTCGCCAACGCCCTCGCTCGCTTCCTCCGACGCGCTGGCCGTATCCTGCGCCGCTTGTGCAAACGCGGTGCCCGGCTGGGTGACAAGGGCAAGCGTCATCGCGCAGCCCAGTAGATACTGAGTCTTCATGGTATCCTCCCTCTTGTTATTGCTTACGGTGCCGGCTTCCATGCAGAGGCGGCGGCAAGGAAGGCCATGGTTTCCTGTCCGACGCTGCCTTCCATGGGCGGGAAGTAGCTCAGCTTGACCACCACGGTCCGGCTGGCGGGATCTACGTAGACGTACTGACCCTGCAGTCCGATTGCCGAATAGGCGGGCGAATTGGCCATGGTCCACCACTGGTAGCCATAACCGCCTTCCGGTCCGTCCTCGGGACCAGCCGGAGCTTGGGCCACCTTGACCCACTCCTCGCTAACAACGCGCTTGCCGTTGGCCATCCCGCCATTCAGCATCATCTGGCCAAAGCGCGCCCAATCGCGCAGCGTGGCGTTGAAGCCTGCGCCGCTGAATTCGCGTCCTGTGCCGGGCTGGCCATCCATGATGTAGAAGCCATCGGCCTCGGTGCCGAGCGGCTCCCACAGCTTGCGCGCGGTGAAGGCCGCCACCGAACCACCGCTGACCCGTTCGATCAACCAGCCGAGCACGGCGGTGTCGATGGTCTTGTAGGCGAAGACTTCACCGGGCTTCGACTTGCGCTTGATGGTACGGGCGACATCGGCAAAGCGCGCAACGTTCTTGACGAGCGCGTTGATATGGTTGCTCGCCGCGATGCCGGGATTGGCGAAGTCGTAGCGCTCCTCGTAGTCGACGCCGGAGCGCATCTGCAGGATCTGGCGGATGGTCACACCATCGTAGCCGCTGCCTTTCAGTTCGGGCAGGTAGCGCACGATCTGATCATCTAGCGAGCCGATCAGCCCATCGGCAAGCGCCGCGCCGACAAGGGTCGAGGTCAGCGACTTGGTCATCGACCAGCCCATGAAGCGCGTGCGCTCGTTCGAGCCGTTGCGATAGATTTCGGTGACGATCCGCCCGTCCTTCATGATCAGGAGAGCGTTGGTGTAAGTGCGCTCGAGCGCCTGCTCGGCGGTCCAGGTCTTGCCGCCGAATGCATAAGTGAAATCCATCGGGCGCTCGACCTTGGGCAAGGCCCACGGTGACCCGGAATGCGCGACCGTGCGCGTGGTGAACAACTGATCCATGTTGCGGAAGGCAAAGCTGTTCACATCGGCGTCGTTCATGCGCCAGCGCATCACCTGCGTTGCCACCGGCACGTCCGAAGCAGGGCCGGATTGCAGTTGCGCGGGTAATTGTTGCTGGGCCTGAACCGGCATCGGCAAGGCCAGCAACCCGGACAGCGCGGCTGCGGTCAGACGAATGGCAAGAGTCATCGTGAACTGTCTCCCTGGCGGACGACTCGCATCGGTCATCCTCGGGATATGGCTAGGCCGCGCGTGAACCCGGCGCATGAACCATTTGGTATATGCCATAACAATTTTCACGCCCACCGGCAGGGTCGGACGGAATGGGTAAGCACTGCTGGGAGTGCGGTGCGCGCCGTAAAGAAAAAGCCCTCCCCTCCGCATCGGAGAGAAGGGCTTTCGTCAATTATCGTCAGATAGCGGCCAGGGGCCGCCCCGATCAGAAGGCGACAGTAGCCGAAACGACCACGCGCGAACCGGCGATCGACGAACCATCCTTGGTCGAGGAGAAGTTCGGCGTCAGGTAGTTGAAGTCGGTCGGGTTAAGGTCGGTATCGACATAGGCCACGCCGAGCGTGACGTTGCCGAGGGTGTAATCGGCACCGACCAGCCAGTCGACATAGTCACCGGTCGGCGAAACCGAGGTGCCTTGAGGGCCAAGGCCCTTGTTGCCACCGTTGGTGTAGCCGATATGGCCCTTGACCGTCAGGCCGGTGTCGGGGATGCCAGCCGAAAGGTCGGTCCAGACATAGACGTTGTCAGCCTTGGCACCGGGATTGTCGTAGACGCCGGTGGCAGCCGAGGCGCCCGAGTTGTACCACTGGCCAAGCGCTTCCTGCTTGGGAGCATAAGCCACGCCGACGAGGACGTTGGCCGGACCGACGGCGCTCGACACCTTGACATAAGGCTCGGCGAAGTCGGTGTTGTCGAGGCCGCCCGGATACATGTACCAGGTCAGGCCGACATCGACCGTCACGCCGCTGATCTCGGTCTTGTAGCCGCCGATGATGTCGAGTTCCATGTTGGAACCGGCGAAGGTGCCCCAGCCGGCGAGGTTCGAACCCCAGGTGCCGACATAGAAGCCGCTTTCATGCGCCACGGTGACGCCGGCTTGAACTGCCATTTCCTTGTCGGTCATCGAAACGCCGCGGAAGCGGTAGTCCGAAACGAGAGCTGCGCTGCCCGAAACGGTGATGGCGGGGGTTTCTTCCTGCGCGAAAGCCGGAGTCGCAAAAAGTGCGAGGGCGACAGGTGCCACGGCTGCGGCGAGACGGGTCTTCATACGGAACGCTCCCTGGATAGGTTATCACGTTCCACCTGCGTCTGCCGTGCGAGCGCTTCTCAAAGACGGAGCGACGTCACTGCAGAGCCAAAAGTAATACACGCCGTTTTGCTGCACTGCAAGATAGATTCTTCCGTCAAATGGCAAGAGCCGGCAATTTCTGCCGACTCTTGCCATCTGGCGCGCAACAAGAGGGGGTGGGCCGTCGCGCGCGTCTTGATCCCAACGCTCTGAATCGAGCGGGGTTTCAGGCGTGTGCCAGCGTCTTCAGCAGGGGCGCGGGGCCAGAGACGGTCACCGCATCCCCCCGCTGCTTGCGCCTTGCCAGCCACTCCGTCAGCATCTCGGCCGTGGTGTGGTCCATCGCATGGACACGGTCGAGGTCGACGTGAACGGGCTTGGCAACCGGGACCTGCTCGAGAGCGTTGGTCAGCCGCGTCAGCCCCAGGAACGTGGCCGCACCTTCCAGTTCAAGGCGCACGGTTTCGCCCACGGTCTGCTCGCCGACACGGAAGCGCAGGTTTCGCAGGTGCGGAACAAGCTCGAGCGCAGACAGGGCTAGACCCACCAGCACACCGGTGAGCAGGTCGGTCGTCACCACGAGCGTAAAGGTCGCGACCCAGATCAACGCGGGCATGAAGCCATGCACCTCGAACAGGCGACGAACCTGCTTGAGACTGACCAGCTTCCATCCGGTGACCACCAGAACCCCGCCCAGCGCCGCCATAGGAACTTCGCGCAGGATGAACGGCAGCAGGGCCACGAAGCCGAGAATCCACACCCCGTGCAGCACCGCAGACGTGCGAGTCATCGCGCCCGCCTGCACGTTGGCCGAGCTGCGCACGATCACGCCTGTCATCGGCAGCGCGTTGACCACGCCGCACAGCAGGTTGCCGACGCCCTGCGCCCGCAGCTCCTTGTTGTAGTCGGTCCGCACGCCATCATGCATGCGGTCAACCGCTGCGGCCGAAAGCAGGGTTTCGGCGCTGGCGATGAAGGCGATGGCAATGGCTGAAACGATCAGCGAGCCGTTGGTCAACGGGGTGAGGAAATCACCGCCGGGCAGCGCAAAGGCAGCGCCGATCGAATCCGGAACGGCAATGCGCGCCACGTCGAGCCCGAAGCCCCAGGCCACGCCCGTCGCCGCCAGCACGCCAAGCAGCGCGCCCGGCACGAGTCCAAGCCTTGCCGGCTTGAGCTTTTCCCACGCCAGCATCGTGCCGATGGTGAGCAGGCCGAGCATGAGCGCAAGCTCGGTCGACCGCAGATCGAACGGCGTCAGGCCAAGCACGCGCGCGGGCATCATGGCAAGATTGTCGATACCGTTGGAGAGCGGCTTGGCATCGAACAGGATATGGAACTGCCCGATGACGATCAGGGCGCCGATCCCGGCCAACATGCCGTGGACCACTGCAGGCGAGATTGCGCGGAACACGCCGCCCAGCTTGGCGACGCCCGCAAGAAGTTGCAGGGCACCGGCCAGCACCAGCACCGGTCCGAGAGCAGATAGGCCGTTATCACGGACGAACTCGAAGACGATTACCGCAAGGCCGGCGGCCGGACCGCTTACCTGCAGCGGCGAACCGGCGAGCAGGCCAACGACGATCCCGCCGATGATCCCGGTAACAAGTCCCTTCTCAGGCGGCACGCCCGACGCAATGGCGATGCCCATGCACAAGGGCATGGCAACAAGGAACACCACGATAGACGCGGTGAAATCGCGGACGAAGTAGCGGGAAATCCCGCCACCGGCCTCGGCAGTCGCGGCTGTCATTCTGCGGCCTCGGCGATCCAGGCGTCGAGGACGCGGCGCGAGCGGGCTGGAAGCGCCACTGGCAGCGGCTTGTCTTCGCGCAGCGGCACGAACTCACCGGTCTCGCCGTCGAGACCAAGCACCATGCCGGCGCTGATGTCGACGAACCAGCCATGCAGCGACATTTCACCCTTTGCGATGGCTGTCGCCACCGAAGGATGCGTGCGGAGGTGGTCAAGCTGAACAATCACGTTCTGCAGGCTGACCGCGCGGACGCGCTCGTCAGTGCCGAGGTGGGGCGAGCAGCTGGAGACCACGCTTTCCGCCGCCGCGCCATGGCGCAGCCAGGCGACCACGTTCGGCATGCCTTCAGGCAGCGCCGGCGCGGAGAGCGCCTTCATCGCGCCACAATCTGAATGGCCGCAAACGATGATGTCCCGCACGCCCAGCGCCATGACGGCGTATTCTACGGTCGAGGTCACGCCGCCGTTCATGGTGGCGTAGGGAGGAACCATGTTTCCGGCGTTGCGGCAGACGAACAGCTCGCCGGGTTGGGCCTGCATGATCTGCTCGGGAACGATGCGGGAATCCGCGCACGAAATCATCAGCGCCTTGGGTGACTGTCCCTCGCTGACAAGCTTGCCGAACAGTTCGCGGCTGTCGGGGAAGATGGTCTTTTCGAAGCTGAAGACGCGGCCGATAAGCTCGTTCACGGTGCTGGACCTTTCACTAGACTCGACAACCGACTGAGGTCGCCCGGAAACTAGTCAAAGTATGTGCCGCATCTTTCCGCATGAGCGCGGGTGTGTAACGAACTGTTTCGCAACCTTTCAGTTCGTCGCCAACGGGAAACGGACCGTGACGCGGAGGCCCCCAGTGGGCCGATTGCGCAGTAGCAAGGTGCCATTATCCAGCTGGATTGCCCGCCGCACGATGGCGAGGCCAAGGCCCATGCCCGGCGTATCGCGGGCGCGCGCAGTGTCCAGCCGAACGAATGGCTGCAGAACATCGTCGATGCGCTCGGCCGGGATGCCGGGGCCATCGTCGTCGAACTGGAGCTCGGCCGCGCCGTCGACGCGCTGCACGGTAACCCGCACGCTGCCCGCGTAATGCAGCGCATTCTCGATCAGATTGGAAAGAGCACGGCGCACCGAGACGGGGCGCGCCATGATCTCGAGGCTTTCGAGGCCGTGGAAGGTGGCATCGGCGCCATTGTCGGCGGCGGTATCCACCAGCGTCTGCGCCATCACCGCCACATCGATGCGTTCGGCTGGCAGGCGGCTCCCGCCGGATTCGACGAAGGCCTGCAGCGATTCAAGCATGTGCCGCATCTCGCCGAGGTCAGCGCTCATGCCCTCGCGCGTTTCCTCGTCGAGATCGAGGCTTTCGACGCGCAGTTGCATGCGCGAGAGCGGGGTGCGCAGATCATGCCCGATCGCCAGCATGGACTGCGTGCGGTTGGTCATGGATTCATAGACGCGCTGCTGCATCTCGTTGAAGGCATGGATGAGGTCGCGCACTTCGGCGGTGCCCTGTTCGGACAGCAGTTGCGGCGGTCCCGAACCGACGGTCTTCGACGCCCGGACCAGGGTCCGCAGCGGCGCCAGTGTTGCCCGGAACAGCACCCAGGCAAGCAGGACCAGCGCAAGGGTCGGCATCATCAGCGTGAGGATGCGCCCGGCATTGAGCGTCCAGGCATCGCTGGCGTAAGTCTGGAACTGCACGATACTGCGGTCAGGCAGGGTGAGCGATCCAGTGATGTTGCCGGCAACGGCCACCGGCTTGAGATGCAGTTGCAGGTCGGCCCGGCCAAGTTCGGGGGCGTCTTCTATGATCTGTTGGCGCAGGCGCGACAGCTGGATCGACCCGCCCGGACGATTGCCGGACGGCTGCCAATCAAGCGCGAACCGCGCCGAGCTGAGGTCCTTGGCAACCTGCCTGCGATCAGTAACCGGCGCGCGCTCGATCGCGCGGGTGGCGATGATCAGATTCTCGGCAACGCGCGCGGCGTCGTCTTCGCGCAACGCGAACTGGCTGGCACGATCGAACAGCAGGGTATTGGCCGCAAAATCGACCAACGCGACAAGCAGCAGGATCGCCAGAAGCCGCTCGGGCAGGCCAAAGCGGCGCGACAGCATCAGGCGCGCTGCACTTCGGCCTTGAACATGTAGCCCACGCCGCGAACCGTTACGATCGGAGCATTGCCTCCAGCCGCGGAAAGCTTGCGGCGCAACCTGCTGACCAGCACGTCGACGCTGCGATCCGAACTGTCGCCCAAGCGGGTGCGCGAAAGTTCGATGAGGCGCTCACGCCCGAGCACGCGCTGGGGCTGGCCGATGAAAGTGGCCAGCAGATCGAATTCAGCCCCCGTCAGGTCCACCATCGCGCCGCTGGGCGAATGCAGTTCGCGCCGGGCCATCGACACGGACCAGCCGTCAAAATGGATGTCGCCGCTGCGGCTGCCCGTATCGCCAGCGGTATCGGTGACGGCGTTGGCCCCGCGACGCAGTACCGCGCCGATCCGGGCCACCAGTTCGCGCGTGCTGAATGGCTTGGGCAGATAATCGTCCGCGCCGAGTTCAAGCCCGAGGACGCGATCCTCCTCGCTGCCGCGAGCCGAGACGAAGATGATCGGCACGTCGCTTTGCTTGCGCAGGCGACGGAACAGCTCGATCCCGCTCGTTCCCGGCAACATGATGTCGAGCACGACCAGATCGGCCGGCTCGCTTTCCAGTGCCACCCACATTTCTGCGCCAGTGGCAGCAGTGCGGACATTGTAGCCGTTTTCCCGCAAGGCACGCGCGGTCAGCGTCCGCAGCGGCCCGTCGTCTTCCACAAGTACGATTGATGGAGATTGCATAAAGCTCCGGCGCGGTTGCAGCAACACGGTGCACGATAGCAGCGACGCCCGTGGTGCCAAGGTTGAAGAACAGGCACTATGGTGACGTTTGCTGGGGAAAAGCGGCGGTTTGGCGCCCTGTTTGCGCCTGCCCGATCCGTTCGCCCCCGCAGATCGACATGTTCTCTAGCTGAAGGCACCGTTTTGCGCGCGACGGGCGGCAATGCGACAAAATGTTGCTGATTTACATTTTTGACTGAATTGATCCGAATTGAGCAAGGTTCAGGGCCTCGCTATCGCCTAACCACATGACATGGCGGGTGTGATCGTCCAGGTCATTGCCGCTGTTGCCGTGGCAGAAGATCGTGAAATGTCCGCGATTTTCCATCATCCAGGGGATGGCAGCACCGATTCGCTCTGCCGGGATCGTCATCTGGCACGACCCACGCGGATGCGGCCCAACCGGGCGGGCGTGCACGCGCCCCATCGCAACGCCAAGCTCGTCGCGCATTCTCATGCACAGCCCGCCGGCTTCATCCGCCTCTGCAGGATCGAAATAGACGTGCGCGTGGTAGTCGGCAAAGGTTTGCATTTGCTGCTATTGCGTCAAGCGCTTGCCAATCGCAACATCGTGCTGCCAAGGGCTTACGGAGCGGCTTGCCGCTTCGGCGGAGTCGGCGGATATCTACGACTATTGTCCAAAAGCCCCAGCAGCCGACACAGGTTACACACGCGGGTAAGAGAAAGTTTCGAGGAGGGTTTGAACATGGGCGAAGCAGTCTATCCGGTCCCTGCAGAATGGGCCGAGAACGCCCTTGTCGATGAAGTGGGCTACTTCGAGATGTACCGCCAGTCGGTCGAAGATCCCGAAGCCTTCTGGGCGGAACACGGCAAGCGGCTCGACTGGATCAAGCCCTTCACCAAGGTGAAGAATACATCGTATCATGAGGCCGATTTCGGCATCCGCTGGTTCGAGGACGGCACGCTCAACCTCTCGGCCAACTGCCTTGACCGCCATCTGGAAGCGCGCGGCGACCAGATTGCCATCCTGTGGGAGCCGGACAGCCCGACCACGCCCCACCGCGAAATCACCTACCGCCAACTGCACGAACAGGTCTGCCGCTTTGCCAACCTGCTCAAGGCGCAAGGCGTCAAGCGCGGGGAGCGCGTGACGATCTACCTGCCGATGGTGCCTGAAGCCGCCGTCGCCATGCTCGCCTGCGCCCGCATCGGCGCGATCCACTCGATCGTCTTTGCCGGTTTCAGCCCCGACGCTCTTGCCGGCCGCATCATCGACTGCGACAGCCGCATCGTTCTCACCGCCGACGAAGGCCTGCGCGGCGGCAAGAAGGTCCCGCTCAAGGCCAACGTCGACGAAGCGCTCAAGCAGTGCCCCGGCGTCGACAGCGTGATCGTGCTGCGCCACACCGGTGCCGACGTGCCGATGGTCGAGGGCCGCGACGTCGACTGGGCCACGGGCGTTGCCGCGCAAAGTGCCGACTGCACGCCTGAGGAAATGAACGCGGAAGATCCGCTGTTCATCCTCTACACGTCCGGCTCCACGGGCAAGCCCAAGGGCGTGCTGCACACCACTGGCGGCTACTCGGTCTGGGCCTCGATGACCCACCAGTACGTGTTCGATTACCGGCCCGGCCAGATCTACTGGTGCGCAGCGGATATCGGCTGGGTCACCGGCCACTCCTATGTCGTCTACGGACCGCTCGCCAATGGCGCGACCACGGTGATGTTCGAAGGCGTGCCCAACTTCCCCGATCCCAGCCGCTTCTGGCAGGTGGTCGACAAGTTCCAGGTCGAGATCTTCTACGGCGCCCCCACCGCCCTGCGCGCCCTGATGCGCGAAGGCGATGACTGGGTGAAGCAGACCAGCCGTAAGTCGCTGCGCCTGTTGGGTTCCGTGGGCGAGCCGATCAATCCCGAGGCGTGGGAATGGTATCACAAGGTCGTGGGCGACAGCCGCTGCCCGATCGTCGACACCTGGTGGCAGACCGAAACCGGCGCGGCGATGATCACGCCCCTGCCCGGCGCCACGCCGCTCAAGCCCGGCTCGGCCAGCCGTCCGTTCTTCGGCGTGAAGCCGGCGCTGGTCGACAACGATGGCAATTTTCTTGAAGGCGCGACCGACGGCTGCCTTGTCATCACCGACTCGTGGCCGGGCCAGATGCGCACGGTCTGGGGCGATCACGAACGCTTCTTCCAGACCTATTTCAGCACGTTCAAGGGCCTCTATTTCACCGGCGACGGCTGCCGCCGCGACGAGGATGGCTACTACTGGATCACCGGCCGCATCGATGACGTGATCAACGTCTCGGGCCACCGCATGGGCACGGCCGAGATCGAAAGCGCGCTGGTCGCCCACGCCAAGGTTGCCGAAGCTGCCGTCGTCGGCATGCCGCACGACATCAAGGGCCAGGGCATCTATGCCTTCGTCACCTGCAATGCCGAGGTCGAGCCGGATGAGGCCCTGCGCAAGGAGCTGATCCAGTGGGTCCGCCACGAGATCGGCCCGATCGCCACGCCCGACGTGATCCAGTTCGCCCCCGGCCTGCCCAAGACCCGCTCGGGCAAGATCATGCGCCGCATCCTGCGCAAGATCGGCGAGAATGACATGTCCAATCTTGGCGACACCTCGACGCTGGCCGATCCCAGCGTGGTCGACAACCTCGTCGCCAACCGCCCGCAACTGGAAAAGGCCTGATTGATCAGGGGCGCGGCCTTGATGGCTGCGCCCTCGGCTTCACGTCAGCAGCTTGCCGCTCTTCTCGCGGATCACGCCTTCGATCATGCGCTTGGCAAAACCGAGGCTGGCGGGGATGTCGACCTCGACCACCAGTTCCTTTTCGGCCAGTTCCACCCCGCAATCGAGCGTGTAGCCCATCGCGCTGACGGTCATCACCATGTGGTCGTCGTCGGTGAAGGTGGTCTTCACCTCTGCCATGCCGTCAGCCTTGGCCGCGGCCTGCGCCGCCTTCTCGCGCAGCCGCCGGCGCGCTTCGTCACGGTCGAGCGAGTGGGGAATGGCGATGCGCATCAGTTGACCTTCGGGGCTTCGAGCTGGGGCGCCGCCTCTAGACCTTCCCCGTAGCGATAGTCCAGATAGCGCCCGCGCACGGCGAGCGCATCGAGATCGCCCGCCGCCAGCTGCCGCGTGATCTCGTCGATTTCCTTGGATATCTTGCCAAGACCATCGGCAAGCTGCTGATCGGCATTTCGCCCGCCGCGCTCTTCGCGCCGCAAATGGGGCGGAATCTTGCGCCAGCTTTCGACCATGCCCGGCAGATGCTCGCCCACCAGCTTGCGCACCTCGACGGCGGCAGGTTCGGCCGGATCGATGCCTTCGAGCTGGACTCCGAGGCCATCGAGCTGCACGCCGATCTGGTCGACAAGCTGCACCGCCGGCGCAGGCAGCGCCGGACGCTGGGCCTCGAGCCACAGTTCGGTCCGCCCGACCATCGTTCGCACATCGCCGGTGTTGAGCGCCGACAGATCAGGCACCTTCATCTTCGGATACTTCGCGAAGAATGCCAGCGCAGCGACGATCGCCAGGCCCAGCACCATCACGCCGAGAATGCCGATGCCGTCGAGGATCATCCCCGCAACCATCGCGCCCACCAGCAGTACGCCGACCGACATCGCCATGCGTGCGGCCTTCTTGCCGAAATGCTGTCGCTTCAGTTCGGCTGAGCGTTTGCCGATGCTGCGCCGCCCGCCCGCCTGCTGTCGCACCAGCGAGGAGCGCGCTTCGGCAAGGATACGGTCGCTGTCATGAGCCGAGGAATTGGCCATGCGCTGCTCAGCCCTCGAGCGTCAGGAGCGGCGAGGTTTCGGGGCCTGCCAGCTTGGCCTGCGCTGCGCCTTCCGCCCGCGCGATGTACCCCTTCGACTTCTCGACCTCGCCCGACAGCGTGGTCACCGTCTGCTTCATCGCATCGAGAGCCTTGAGCTTGAAGGTGTCGATCGTGTCCATCGTGTCGTAGATGTTCTGGAAGGCACGCTGCAGCGTTTCCAGCGGGATCGTGCTTGAAGCGGCCATCTCGTGGATCTTGCCGGTCTGCTCGCGCAGCAGCTTTCCGGTACTGTCGATCATGTTCGCGGTCGTGGTGTTGAGCGCGGTGATCTGCTGCAGCACCAGCCGCTGGTTGGTCATCGCCTGCGCCACGGTCACCGCCGTGCGCAGTGCCGCCACTGTGGTCGTGCTGGCGCGGTCCACGCCCTTGACCAGTTCGACGTTGTTCTTCTTGACCAGATCGAGCGCGAGATAGCCCTGCACCGTCACCGCCATCTGCGTCAGCAGGTCCTGCGTGCGCTGGCGGGTGTAGAACAGCGCAGATTCGCGGATCGCCTTGGCCTTGGCCGGCTCGGTGTGGTCGAGATCGGCAGCGGCCTCCTCCAGCTTGGCGTCGAGCGTCTTGGAGATATGGATCATCTGCTCGAGATTGCCCATCGCCTCCCACAGCTTCTGGCGCTCCACGTCGATCCCGGCATTGTCCATCAGCAACTCGTCCTTGCCCGAGGCAAGGCGTTCAAGGATCGCCTTGATGTGCCCCTGCGCCGAGGTGTAGCCATCGAAATACTTCTTCAGGCTGTTGCCGAAGGGGATGATGCCCAAAAACTTGCGGCCCGAGGACAGGTTGCCCTGCCGGCCGGGATCGAGGTCCTCGATCGTGCGGCGCAGCGCGGCAAGATCGGCACCGACGCCGCTGTCCTTGTCCATCGCGCGGATCGGCCGGTCGAGAAACCGGTTCGACATGCCCGCCGCCTGCGCAATCTCCTTGCGGCCCATGTTGGTCAACTGGTCGACCTTCTTGCCAAATTCCGGGCTCTGCGCATCGACCGAGATCAGATCGGCCACGAACGCATCGACCTTGGCCTCAAGCTTGGACCGGTTCTCGTCCGATACCGGCACCAGCCCTGCCGCCTGCGCGGGGGCAACTACCGGCACCGGATCGGGCGGGGTCAGGCTGATCGGGGACATCGTGGCGGTTTCGGTCGGTGTGGAAGCCATCGTGCTGGGACTTTCGGAATTGAGCGCGTTCAACATGCTATCTTGGCAACATGGTATGTCGCGCGGCCGGGCGCAAGCTGTCTTATACTCGCAACACAGCGCCATGCCTTGGGCCATATCGACGGAGCGTTGCCACAGCTCCATCAACGGCATGATGACCATGATGAAACGATGTGCCGTATTCGGTGCGAGTGGCGGCATCGGCGCCGCCCTGACCGCTCTTCTTGCCGCGCGTGAAGACGTGGCCGAAGTCCATGCCCTGTCGCGCAGCGGCGGCGGCGGCGATGGCAAAATCGTGCCCCACCGCTTCGACCTGCTCGATGAGAGCTCCATCGCCCAGGCCTGCGCAGCGATCGGCGCCCCGCTCGACCTTGTGATCGTGGCGACCGGCCGTCTGGTTCGCGCAACTGGCGAAGGCCCCGAAAAGTCATGGCGCGCGCTGGATGCCGGTGCGATGGCGGAGCTCTACGCGATCAATACCATCGGCCCTGCCCTGATCGCCCGCCACACCCTGCCTCTGCTGCCGAGGGACCGGCCTGCCGTTTTCGCCGCCATATCAGCCCGCGTCGGCTCGATCAGCGACAACCGCCTTGGCGGCTGGCACTCCTACCGCGCCTCGAAAGCGGCGCTGAACATGCTGGTGAAGACTCTCGCCATCGAACTTGCCCGCACCCACCCGCAGGCCGTGGCCGTCACGCTGCATCCGGGCACGGTCGATACCCCCCTCTCACGGCCCTTCCAGCGCGGCGTGCCATCGGAAAAGCTGTTTACCGCCGAACGCTCGGCCGGACACTTGCTCGACGTGATCGACGGCCTGACACCGGCGCAATCCGGCAGGTTGATGGCCTGGGACGGTGCGGAGATCCCGTTCTGACGGTCGCGCCGCACATCGACATATCGAAAGTGAATCCAAAATGGAGCGGGCCGACGCGGACTATTGCGACTTCAGGCTATAGGGTGCCTTGAAGTTCGCCGTAACTTCCCGCCGCACGCTATTCTCAAGAGACGCCGGCAGGAAGGCAAGCACAGACAAGGACCTATTGATACCATGCCGCACCCGGACTCAACGCCTGCGGCATCGCATATGGCTGATCAAACCTGCGAATGACCGGGATCAGGATGAAGTTGGCCATGATGGCAGTTCTGGTTCTGGCCGCAGCCTTGCGCCTTCAGCACATCGATTTTGGTCTGCCCGCGCTCAACGATCCCGACGAACTGATGTTCGAGATGGGAGCCATCCGCATGCTGCGCACCGGCACGCTCAATCCCGGATGGTTCGGCCATCCTGCCACAACCACGATGTATGTTCTCGCGCTGGTCGACGTGCTCGTATTCGGTGCGGGTTACGTCACCGGTCATTTCGCATCACCCGCAGCCTTTGCCGACGCGGTCTTTGCCGATCCGACCTTGATCATCCTGCCGGGACGCATCGCCATGGCCGGGTTCGGAGTCCTCTGCGTCTGGCTGACCATGCGCCTCGCTTCCGAGCTTCTCGATGGCAAGGCAGCGCTGGGTGCGGGCCTCGTCCTTGCGGTCAGCCCTCTGGCGGTGACCTGGGCGCAAGTCATCAGGTCCGACATCATGGCAACAAGCTTTCTGCTTGCCTGCCTGATCGCCACTGCGCTCTTTGCCCGCGAGGCCTCGAAAAGCCGCTTCGTGTGGGCCACAGTCTGGCTGGCGCTGGCCATCGCCACCAAATGGCCGTTTACGCTGGGCGCCCTGGCGATGGTCGCGGTGCTGCTCGATCGCTGGAGGAAAGATGAGGCTACCTTGCGCGAAAGCCTCGCCGGTCTAGCGGTGTTCGGCGCGCTGACCATCGCACTGCTGCTGCTGATTTCCCCCTACCTTGTGCTGGATCACGAAACGCTTTGGCGCAACCTGCAGGGCGAGGCGCAGGCGCATCACCTTGGCGCAACCGGTGGCCCTCCCTGGCAGAACCTGGCGTGGTATGGGCAGGGTCCGGTCCTGACAGGTCTTGGCCTGGCGGGATCACTGCTCGCAATCTGGGGCCTGTGGCTGATCGCGCGCCTCGGGATGGCGGCAAGAGTGCTGCTGCCAGTGCTGCTGGGCTTCATCGTGGTATTGGCAGCGCAACGTCTGGTGTGGGACCGCTGGGCCTTGCCGTTGCTGCCGCTCATGGCGATTGCCATCGGTGCAGCCACAAGCTGGATCACAAACCGGGCCGCCGCGCGTGGATCCTGGGCCCAAAGGCTCGCTCCTGCCGCCGTTCTCGCAGGGGTTGCCCTTCCCTTGGCCGCAGCCTCGCTCGATCGAACTGCGGCGCGGGCGCAGGACACGCGTCAAGCGGCCTCCGCCTGGGCGCTGGCCAACATTCCGCCCGGCTCCACGGTGCTTATCGAACAGTTCGCCTTTGACCTGCAGGGTGCACCATGGCGCATCCTGTTTCCGATGGGCGATGCAGGCTGCGTCGATGCCAAAGCCATGCTGGCGGGCAAGATCGACTATGCCACGATCGAGTCCGCGCGGGGATCACGCGCCATCGTCGATTACGGCACACTTGCGCCTGAACGCGCCGGCTCCTGCGCAGCCGATTATGCGATCATCGCACAGTATGATCGCTACGCAGCCGAGAGCGATCGCTTCCGCGACGAAATGCGAATGTACCAGACGCTATTGCAAAAGGGACAGGAGCGGATCGTGCTTCGCCCGCAAGAAAATGCGCCAAGAAGCGGCCCGGTGGTCAGAATTATTAGCTTCTAAATGAAGGTAACTTTTCGCTTCTTCTCCAAAATGGACGCGAATGGCCGCGCTTTTGGCAAACCTAAGTAATAATGAGGAGTGGTTGGGGCGACGCCCTTATATCATACAATCATTCTGGGGTATACTTTGACCAAAGCGGTCATTCTGGCAGGCGGTCTGGGGACTCGCCTTGGCGAAGAAACGTCTGTTCGCCCAAAACCAATGGTCGAAGTCGGCGGATTTCCGATAATCTGGCACATCATGAAAATATACGCTGCCCATGGCGTGACTGATTTCGTGATATGCCTTGGTTACAAGGGATACGTCATCAAGGAGTTCTTCGCGAATTATTTCCTGCATTCGGCCGATGTAACCATTGATCTTTCGCGCAATGCCATCGAGGTCCACCAGGCCAAGTGCGAGCCATGGAAGGTGACGCTGGTCGAAACCGGTGCCGAAGCGCAGACCGGCGGCCGCCTGCGCGCGGTCCGCTCCCATCTCGATGATGAGCCGTTCTGCTTCACTTATGGCGATGGCGTTGCCGATATCGACGTGACCGCCGAACTCGCCTTCCACCGCGCCCACGGCCGCAAGGCGACCATCGCGGCTGTCGCCCCTCCCGGGCGGTTCGGCGCGCTGGAGTTCGATGGTGACAAGGTGGTCGACTTCAAGGAAAAGCCCGCTGGCGACGGCGGGCTGATCAACGGCGGCTTCTTTGTCCTCGATCCATCGGTCATCGATCTGATCCCCGGCGCCGACACAATCTGGGAAAGCGGCCCGCTGGAAACACTCGCTCGGCAGGGCGAACTCGTCGCCTTCAGGCACAGCGGGTTCTGGCAACCCATGGATACCCTGCGCGACAAGCAATTGCTTGACCGCCTCTGGGCCGAAGGTTCCGCGCCCTGGAAGTGCTGGTAAGCATGGCGCACCAACACGATCCCGCTTTCTGGGCAGGACGCCGGGTCCTGCTGACCGGTCACACCGGTTTCAAGGGCAGCTGGCTATGTTTGTGGCTTACGCAAATGGGCGCCAAGGTCACCGGCCTGTCACTTCCGGCCGAAGAGACGAGCCTGTTCCGCCAGGCACGGATCGATGCGCTGGTCGACCATATCGAAGGCGACATTCGCGATCTGCCCACGTGCGTGGCTGCGGTCGAACGGAGCGATCCCGAAGTCGTATTCCACATGGCCGCGCAACCTCTCGTCCGCCTGTCGTATGATACGCCGGTCGAGACGTTTGCAACCAACGTCCAGGGTACGGTGCACGTGCTCGAAGCGTGCAGACGGGCAAAGGCCCTGCGGGCGATCGTCTGCATCACTTCGGACAAGGCCTACGAGAACCGCGAATGGCTCTGGCCCTATCGCGAAAACGATCCGATGGGGGGGCACGATCCCTATTCCGCCAGCAAAGGCGCGGCAGAGATCGTGATCTCCGCCTATCGCCGCAGCTTCTTCTCGGCCGAAGGGGCAGCTGGTCTTGCCTCGGTCCGCGCCGGCAACGTCATCGGCGGGGGCGACTGGGCACAGGATCGCCTGATCCCGGACATCGTCCGCGCGTTGATCGCCGGTGCGCGCCCGTTGATTCGCAACCCTCATGCCATCCGCCCGTGGCAACACGTACTGGAAGCTCTCGGCGGTTACCTGATGATTGCCGAAGCGCTAGCTTCTGGGAAGTCCTGGGCGGCCGAGGGCTGGAACTTCGGCCCGGCGGATGACGACACTCGGCCGGTTGACTGGATTGCCGACAGGATGACCGCAGCGTGGGGCGCATCCGGCTGGGACCGTCCGGAAACTGCGGCCAACCTGCACGAAGCACACAATCTCAGGCTCGATTGCGCAAAGGCGCGCAGCGTCCTCGGCTGGCGGCCGACCTGGCGGCTCGACGAAGCGCTGCAGCGCATCGTCTCCTGGCACCAGACCGTGGATCGCGGCGACTGCGCCAGAGCCACTTCGCTTGGCCAGCTCACCGAATACCGCGAAAAATTCCAGCAATTCCAATCAGGCCCAACAATTCCAATCAGGCAGTGCATGACATGACAACCGACACCCTTCCCCGCGCTGCCGACGTTCAGGCCGTGGCCGCCCATGCCGACGAAGCCGAGCTGCGCCAGCTGATCTTGAGCCTTTCTGGCGAATATGCCCGCCGTTTCCACGGCCCTCGCCCCTTCGTGCCGGGACAGAGCCCAGTGCCGGTGTCCGGCAAGGTCGTGGGCGAAAGCGAGATGCGCAACCTGGTCGACGCCAGCCTCGACATGTGGCTGACGACAGGGCGCTACAATGCGCTTTTCGAGGAACAGCTGGCCAAACGCATGGGCGTAGCCCACGCGCTCACCACCAATTCCGGCTCGTCGGCAAACCTTCTCGCGCTGGCCGCGCTCACGTCGCACTACCATCGCAGCGAAGCGCTGAAGGCTGGTGACGAAGTCATCACCGTCGCCACCGGCTTTCCCACGACGGTCAATCCCTCGCTGCAATACGGGCTCGTGCCCGTGTTCGTCGACGTCGACATCCCGACCTACAACATCAAGCCGGAAATGATCGAAGCTGCGGTCTCGGAAAAGACCCGCGCGATCATGATCGCCCACACGCTGGGCAACCCGTTCGACCTTGCCGAGGTGATGCGCGTTGCCGAGAAGTACAACCTCTGGGTGGTCGAGGACACCTGCGACGCGCTTGGCGCCACTTATGACGACAAGCCGGTCGGAACCTTCGGCCATCTCGGTACGCTGTCGTTCTACCCTGCCCACCACATCACCATGGGCGAAGGCGGCGCTGTGTTCACCGACAAGCCGCGCCTCAAGCGCGTGGTCGAATCCATCCGCGACTGGGGCCGGGATTGCTGGTGCGCGCCCGGTCAGGACAACACCTGTGGCAAGCGCTTTGCCCGTCGCCTCGGCACCCTGCCGCACGGCTATGACCACAAGTACACGTACGGCCATGTCGGCTATAACCTGAAGATTACCGACATGCAGGCTGCCGTGGGCCTCGCCCAGCTTGCCCAGGTCGATGATTTCATTGCCGCGCGCAGTCGCAACTTTGCCAAGCTGATCGAACTGATGCGCCCGCTCGAGGATGTCTTCATCCTTCCGGAGGCCACCCCGCGCAGCAAGCCAAGCTGGTTCGGCTTCCCGCTGACGATCCGCCCCGAAAGCGGCCTGAACCGCGAAGAGCTCGTCCAGTACCTCAATGACAAGCAGGTCGGCACGCGCCTGCTGTTTGGCGGCAACCTGCTGCATCAGCCCTACATGAAGGGGCGCAATGTTCGTGTTGTTGGCGACCTTGCCAACGCCGATCTCGTGACGACCAACACCTTCTGGATTGGTCTCTATCCGGGTCTTACCGAAGACCATCTTTCCTACAGCGTGGAAATGCTCGCCAATTTCGTCAACGGCAAGCGCTGATCTGTTGGTTAAAAGGACAGGATGACAAGATGAATACTTACGAAAAGCAAATGCTTGCCATTCTCGAAAAGGGTCGGAAAGATCTCGGTTTCGTTGCGGTCAAGGCGGAATTCGAAGCCGAAGGCACACGCTCCGATGAATTCCTTCGCCTGCTCGAACTGGCGCGCCGCGCCGGACTCAAGGTGGCACTGAAGATCGGCGGGTGCGAGGCCATCCGCGATCTTATCGAAGCCCGCCAGTACGGAGTCGACATGATCATCGCCCCGATGGTCGAAACGCCCTATGCGCTCAGCAAGTTCATCGCTGCCAAGAACAAGGTGTTTCCGGCAAAGGAGCAGGAGGACATGTCCTTCCTGTTCAACGTCGAAACTGCGGCAACGTTCGAGCATCTCGAGGAACTTGGCGGCGTGGCGCAGGCAGGCAAGGTCGGCTTCGTCTTCGGCCGCGTGGATTTTGCAGGCTCGCTCGGCCAGGATCGCGGCTTCGTGAATTCACCGGACATGGCGGCCTACGTCAACCGCGTGGCGCAGGAAGCGCGCATTCGCGGCATCGAACTGGTCGTGGGCGGCGGTGTCAGCCCGGATTCGATCCCGCTTCTTTCGGGCGCGCGTCGCCACCGGCTTGACCGCTTCGAGACCCGCAAGGTCGTGTTCGATTCCATCGTGGCCGATGATGGCCGTGCCCAAGCCGGCATGGAACTTGCGATCGAGTTCGAACTGCTCTGGCTGAAGAACAAGCGCGATTTCTACCGCGGCATCGCCGAGGAGGACGCCGCCCGCATCGAAATGATGGAAGCCCGCCAGAAGGTGTCGGCCCGCACGGCGGAAGCAGCCTGACCCCATGGCGCAGACTATTCGTGTTGCAGACCTGATCGCGCGTCTGCTCGTCCAGCATGGCATCAGCGATTGCTTCATGCTGACGGGCGGAGGTGCCATGCACCTGAACGATGCGTTCGGCCGGGAAGCGGGCCTGCGCAAGATCTTCTCCCACCACGAACAGGCCTGCGCCATTGCCGCGGAAAGCTACGGGCGTCTCACGGGACGCCCCGCCCTGGTCAACGTGACGACCGGTCCGGGCGGCGTGAACGCCCTTAACGGCGTATATGGCGCCTATGTCGATTCCGTCCCGATGATCGTCGTTTCGGGGCAGGTGAAGCGCGAGACCATCGCGGGTAACTATCCGCAGATTCCCCTGCGCCAGCTTGGCGATCAGGAAGTCGACATCATCGCGATGGCGCGCCCGATTACCAAGTATGCCGTCTTGCTGCAGGACCCGCAGGACACGCGCCGGGTGGTCGAACGCGCCATTCACCTCGCCCGAAGGGGCAGGCCCGGCCCGGTTTGGATCGACGTACCGATCGACGTTCAGGCAGCCCCGGTAGATCCCGAAGCCTTGGCAGGTTATGATCCTGCGTCTGACGAAGGTCTGGCCGACCTTCCGAGCAATACCGATGCAGAGGCCGGCGCTCTCGAAGGCACTGATCTTGAAGCAGAAGTCGGCGCTTTGCTGGCAGAGATCACGGCAGCCGAACGCCCAGTCGTGTTCGTGGGCGCCGGTGTCCGCCTGTCAGGCACGCATGCCGCGTTTCTCGAATTCGTCGAACGTCTCGGTGCCCCGGTCGTGACCGGCTGGAACGCGCACGACGCCTTGCCGGATGCGCACCCGCTTTATGTCGGGCGGCCCGGCAGCGTGGGCGATCGTGGCGGCAACTTCGCGGTCCAGGCGGCAGACTACGTCCTCGTACTCGGCAGCCGCCTCAATGTCCGCCAGATCAGCTATAACTGGGGCAGCTTTGCCCGCAATGCACGGGTGGCCATGGTCGACATCGACAGCGCCGAACTCGCCAAGCCGACGCTGCGCCTTCACCGACCGATTCATGCTGACCTGCGAGCCTTCTTTGCCGCGGCACGGTCCATGCCCATTCCAGCGGCTGGCGAAGCGCACAGGGCAGCCTATCTCGCCCGCAGTCGCGAACGCTCTGCGCGATACCCCGCCGTGCTGGATTCGATGCGCTCGACCGAAGGACCAAGCAACCCTTACGTGTTTGCCGAAGCCCTGTTCGAGGAACTGGACGAGGGTGACATCATCGTCACCGGTGACGGTACGGCCTGCGTCACGATTTTCCAGGCGGCACGCATCAAGGCCGGCCAGCGGCTCTACACCAACTCCGGCTGCGCCAGCATGGGTTACGATCTTCCCGCAGCGATCGGTGCATACTTCGGGGCCGCAGCCATGGGTGGCGCACCCAAGCGGATCGTCTGCCTTGCCGGTGACGGTTCGATCATGATGAACCTGCAGGAATTGCAGACGATCGTCGGCGCAAATCTGCCAATCAAGATTTTCGTCCTCAATAATGACGGCTACCATTCGATCCGCCAGTCCCAGGTTGCGCACTTCAGCGGCTTTTCGGTTGGTTGCGGGCCAGACAGCGGCCTGACATTTCCCGACTTCGCAAGACTGGCCGATGGTTTCGGACTTCCCGCACGCAAGGCCTGCCGCGATGGTGAGCTGCATTCGGCCATTCGGGCGACGCTGGATGGTCCGGGGCCCCAGCTGTGCGAAGTGATGATAGACAAGGGTCAGCAGTTCGAACCCAAGCTGTCCAGCCGCCGCCTGGCCGATGGCTCGATGGTATCGCCGCCGCTGGAAGACCTTTCGCCTTTCCTCAGCGATGCCGAACTGGCAGAGGCCATGAGCCCCTGCGCCATCCTGAGATAGGCCATGGCGGGGGTGCAGAAATCGCTGATCTTCGACCTCGACGGCACGCTCGTCGATAGTTGCGCGATATGCGTCGAGATTCTCGACGACATGCTGCGCGACCGTGGCAGCGATCTCGTCATCGACCCGGAGTTTGCCCGGCCGTGGATGAGCGAAGGCGGTCCCCGCATGGTCGCCGCGCTGCTCGGGAGCGCCTGTGCCGATCCCGACGAGGAAATAGCCGAATTCCGCGCGCGATATGCCACCAAGCGAACCGCGCGCAGCTCGCTCTTCGCCGATGTCGAGAAAGGTCTGATCGACCTGCGCGAGGCGGGTTTCACGCTGGCAATCTGCTCGAACAAGCCACAGCCCCTCGTCGACCAGGTCCTCGCCGACACGGATCTGGCGCACCTGTTCTCTTCGATCGTGGGCGGACGCCCGGGGATTCCGTCCAAACCTGCACCCGATCTTCTCGAAGCGGTCCTTGAGGAACTGCAGGTTCGGCCGCGCGATTGCCTGTTCATTGGCGACAGCGAAATCGATCACGCCGTGGCCGACTGCCTCGGCATTCCGTTCATGTTCCTCACCCACGGCTACGCAAAAGCTGACTACATCCCCGACCCCGACCGCAGCTTTGACCGGTTCGGAGACCTTGCCTCCACCATTCTGGCAGGCGTCCATGCTTGATCCGATCGTGGCGGAAGCTCTGCGCCGGGACGGGCATCGGATCGTCATCACCGGTTCGGGTGGATGGATCGGCCTTGCGCTGCTCGACTTGCTGA
This sequence comes from Novosphingobium sp. ERW19, assembly GCF_012641315.1. NCBI lineage: Bacteria > Pseudomonadati > Pseudomonadota > Alphaproteobacteria > Sphingomonadales > Sphingomonadaceae > Novosphingobium > Novosphingobium sp. ERW19. The sequence continues at coordinate 165,196 of NZ_JABAIC010000009.1, read as the reverse complement.
ACGCCGCACTTGGTCCTGACGCTCTGCGCGCCCGGGTCCGCGCTTTCGGATCGAGCGCCAGAGAATTGACACTGGCTGACGGCAGCACTCTGCCGCAAGCCGCGCTTTCTTCCATTGCCGACCTCCCCCATGCCCTGACCTGGGTATTTCACACCGCCTTCCTGACCAAGGACCGCGCGTCGGTGATGGACGAGCGTGATTACGCCGCGGCCAATCGCGCCATCACCGGACAAGTGCTTGACGCACTGGACGCGATCGGCACCACCGGTCTGTTCGTTGCCTCGTCAGGCGCCGCCGCAAAAGCGGAAGACGGCAGCGCCCAAGGTGCGCTCGAACTCTACGGGCAGCTCAAGCTCGAAGAGGAAGAGCGCTTCGGCAAATGGGCACAGGATCGTCAGGCCACAGCCGCCATCGTGCGCATCTATGCCTTGCTCGGCCCCCGCATCAACAAGCCCGAAGCCTATGCCATTGCCAGCTTTATCCTTGACGCGCTGGCAGGCAGGCCGATCGCAGTGCGCAGTCCCCGCCAAGTCGTCCGCTCCTACGCCAGCTTGCGCGAACTGCTGAGCCTGGTCCTCGCCACAATGCTGCGCGGGCAGGGCGTATCGCGGTTCGACAGCGGTGGAGAGCCGATGGAGCTGGGGGACGTCGCCCGGCTCGTCGCCAGCCTGATGCCGGAAGGCAGCGTCGAGCGTGCGGCGATCACCGCGCCCGATGCCGACATCTATCACGGGGACGGCGCACGCTACGATGCCCTTCTCCGGACGCACGGGATCGCCCGCGTGCCGCTGCTTCAGGGCATCAGAGAAACGATGGACTGGCTCGGACAGTCGCACCCCAAGGCCCTTGTTCCCGGCGTGCCGGCCCCAGCCTGATCGAGAAAAGAAGACGTCATGCCTATCACCCCCTCCCCCGCTCGCACCGCGCCTTTCGCGCGGGCCATAGTTCCCGCCCTCGCCGGGGGCTTGCTGGCCTTTGCCATGCCCGCACTTGCGCAGCAGGAATCGCAACAGAACTCGCAGCAGAATGGGCAGCGTGACAGCAGCGACAGCGAAAGCGCAAATACCTCGACCCTGTTCACGCCGCTCGACATCACGCCATCGGCAAGAAGCAGCACCGAGCGCGACGTTTCCGCCGAAGGCTCGTCCGGTTCCGGCACCGACAAGGCCGCCCGCGAAACATCGGGCGGCGATATCGAACGCCCCGAACCGAAGCTGAGCGAATTCGAACAGTTCCTCGCCAGCATGGCCGGCCGCAAGGTGCCGCGCTTCGGCGCCGATCTGCTGGTGCCAAGTGCCACCGATTACTCCGTGCCCTCGGCCCTCGTCATTCCGCCCGATTATCCCATCGGCGTGGGCGATGTCATTGCGATCAACCTGACCGGATCGGTCGTCGGCAGCGCCGAATTCCCGGTCGACGCCAACGGGCGCATCTTTCTCCCGAACATTGGCGAGGTCAGCCTCATCGGGGTGCGCTATCGCGATCTCAAGCGGCACGTCTCGCAGGCGATCGGCGCGCAATATCGCGGCTACGACGTGTCTGTCAGCATCAAGAAGCTCCACGGCATCCGGGTGTTCGTGACAGGCTTCGCGCAGAAGCCGGGCGTCTACACCGTGAATTCCCTGTCTACGCTGCTCGGTGCTCTGGTCGCTGCGGGCGGCCCCAATGCGGGCGGCAGCCTGCGCAGCGTCAAGCTCTACCGCAACGGGCAGGAAGTGCAGGATTTCGATCTCTACGACATCCTGCGCAAGGGCGATCGTTCACGCGATCCGATACTGCGCAACGAGGACGTGCTGTTCGTGCCCGCAGTCGGCAAGCAGGTCGCGGTGATCGGCAGCGCGAACGAGGAAGCGATCTACGAACTGCGCGGACAGGAGACGCTGGAGGATCTTCTGGCCTACGCCGGCGGCCCGAACCAGCTGGCCGATCCCGATCGTGTCATCCTCTACCGCCTTGCAGACCGCGACAGCGTCGGCAGCCGCGAGCTGCCTCGCGCCCAGCTCGCCCTCTCCCCGGCCGAGGGCGGCGACGTTCTCCAGATCCTCGCCAAGGGCAGCCTCGCCCGCCCCATAGAAAAGCAGTCCGTGCTCGTGCGGCTCGAGGGCGAGGTTCAGCGGCCCGGAAACTACTTCGTCGCCCCCGGCACATCGGTCAGCGAAGTCGTCCGCCTTGCCGGCGGCTTCACCAGCCGGGCATTCGTCTATGGAACGGTGTTCAGCCGCGCCACGGTCCGCGAGCAACAGCGCGAAAGCTTCAGGGCTGCGGTCGAACAGCTTGAACAGATGGTCAATGCCGCCGCCCTCACCGGCTATGCCTCGCAAAGCCAGCCTTACCGTGAAGCGCAACTGGCATCGGCCAGGGCCCTGCTGCAAAGAATGCGCACCGCAGAACCCGATGGGCGCCTGGTGATGAACATCACGCCGACCGCGACGAGTCTGCCCGAAACGGTCGTCCTCGAAAACAACGATCGCATCATCGTTCCGCCGCGCGTCGATACGGTGGGCGTATTCGGCGCGGTATACCGGCCGGCCTCGTTCCTGCTCGATCCGGCACGCAGCGGCAAGGTGAAGGACTATCTGGAATCGGCCGGCGGCGTCCAGCGCTCGGCCGACAAGGGCGCGATCTTCGTTGTCCACGCCAATGGCGCAGTGGAGACCAAACGCAAGGGCGCGCTCGACAGCACGGCGTTGCCGGGTGACGTGCTGTTCGTGCCGGTTCGCACGCAATCGTCCACGCTGCTGGCCAAGATCAAGGACATTACCCAGATCATCTTCCAGGCCGGCATCAGTGCCGCAGCCCTTGCGGCGATCAAGTGATGACACCGCGCAAGAGCCTTGTCGGCAGCCTCGTGCACGGGCGTATCATCGGCAACGATCGCGTCCGTCGCACCGGTCTTGCTGTCGCGCTGGTGATCTGTGCCGTGTTGACGGTTTACCCGCAGAACTACCGCGCTGCGGTAAGCCTGACGCCAAGCGATCCCTCCACGCTCGGCCTCTCGGGCACGCTCAGCCAGCTTGGTGCCGGCGCCAACATCTTCGGCAACCAGACGGCGATCGAAGTCAGCCTGAAGGTCGCGCGAAGCGTATATGTCCGCCAGCTCGTCGCCCGGCGCGTCAAGCTGGGTGAGCGGCTTGGCCTGACCGAGACGCAAGGCCTGCGCTGGCTCGAAAAGAACGTCGACGTACGCATCATGCGCGGCGGGATCATCGAGATCGAGATGGTCCGCCGTGACGGTGATTTCGCGCGCGATGTGGTCGCAACTTATGCCGATGCGGTGCGCGAGCAGCTTGGCGTGATCTCGCGCGAGCAAACCGCCTACAAGCGCCGCATTCTGGAACAATTGGTCGATCAGGCAGCGCAGCGGCTGGATCGGGCACAGGCCGAATTCGATACCTTCCGCCTCAACACGCGCTATGGCGATCCTCAGTCGGCGGTGCAGGAAGTGGCCAAGAAAGTCCCTGCGCTCGATGCGCAGATCGAGGCCAAGCAGTCCGAACTCAATGCGCTGCGCCGTTTTGCCACGGACCAGAACATTCTCGTCCAGCGCGCCCAGGTTGAACTGCAGGAACTGCTGCGGCGTCGCGCGCTTGCAGCCGAACCCCAGCCGCAACAGCGCGGCTCGGTCGGGCAGGTGGTCCAGGAATCGACCAAGGGCCTCAGGCTGCGGCGCGAGCTTGATGTCGCCCAGTCGCTCTACGACAACTACAAGCGTTTCCTGCAGGGCACGTCGGTCGAGGACCTGACTTCCACTGCCAACATCCGCATTCTCGAACCGGCCTATGTCGATCCGGACCGCCAGTACAACCTCCCTGCCCTGGCGATCGGGCTGCTCCTGTTGCTGCTCGGGCTGGCCGTGGAATTCTACAAGCTGCGTCCTCCCCCGGGAGAGCCGCGAAAGGTCGTGCAATGACCTGCGCCAGCACCGCCCCGACACGCGCTCTCGTTTCGGCAGATGCCACCGGGATCGAGGACATCTCGGTCGTGATCCCGTGCTACAACGAGGAACTCAACGCCGAAGCCATTGCCGCGGCGGTCATCGCCGAGCTTGAGAAGACCGGAGCCAGCTTCGAAATCCTGTTCATCGACAATTGCTCCACCGACCGCACGGTGCCGATCATCCGGGAAATGTGCGCGCGCGATCCGCGCATCCGCCTGATCGTCAACACCCGCAACTTCGGGCAGATGCGCTCGCCTACGCATGGGATCTTCGCGGCGCGCGGGCGGGCCGTCATCGGCATGTGCGCCGATTTCCAGGATTCGCCTGCCCTGCTTCCTCAGTTCGTGGAACGCTGGCGAGCAGGCGTGGACATCGTACTGGGCGTCCGCGAAGCCGAGGATTCCGGAACCGTGCTACGCGCGGTGCGTGGCCTGTCCTACTGGCTCGCCAAGAACTTCGGCGATTTCCAGACCATTCCCAATGCCACCGGCTTTGGTCTCTACAGCCGCCGTGTCGTCGATGCGATCAAGGCGCTGAATGAGCCTGAACCGTTCTATCGCGGGCTGCTGGTAGAAACGGGCTTCCCGCTTGAAACGATCGGCTATGTCCGCCCGCCCCGGGCGCGTGGCGCATCGAAGAACAACTTCTTCACTCTGCTCGACTTCGCGGTAACGGGGTTGACCGGCTCGTCCAAGCGTCTCCTGCGCGTGCCGCTTTACTTCGGAGTGGTCGGCATCGTGATCGCCTTGGCCATGCTGGTCGGCGCAGGCATCGCCTTCTTTACCGGTCGCCCCATCGCCGGGTGGCTGATCGGCAGCGTGATGCAGGCGCAGGTTTCGCTGATCTTCGGCTTCCTTGGGCTTATGGGAGACCATGTTCGTCAGATTTCGGAGCGGACCCGGGCAGCCCCGCTCGTCCACGAACGGGAACGCTACAATTTCCCGCAAGATTACTGACATGCCGCGCGCGGGCATGGTTGAGATTGTGCGCTATCTGGTTGCCGGAGCGATGAACACCGCCTTCGGCTTCGGCATCTACGCCGCTCTGGTATGGCTGGGCCTCGATCGGTATCTGGCGCAGGCCATCGGGTACGTCCTTGGCACCGCGTTCAACTATGTCACCTACTCGCGCGGCGTGTTCATCGGCAGCGGCCCGGCAAAACTCCGCTTCGTGGCTTCATACCTCGGCAACTACATCGTCAACCTGCTCGTCCTGCGCCTGGCTTCGCAATACATACCCAACCCTTATGCTGCAGGCGCGGCAACCACCGCCTTCGGTGTCATCCTGAACTATCTCGTCCTCAAGCGCTGGGTCTTCCGGCCCTCGGCCTCCTGATCATGGCCAGACGCGCAGGGCTCCGCTTCGAATGGGCGATGGCCGCGCTCATTGCCGCGATGACCGTGTGGAACATGTGGCACCTCGTCACGCGGGGATATCTGCCGCAGCCGTTCTTCTATGAATCGTCCGACACCTGGATGGACTGGTTCAACACCGCCTGGTGGGCGCACGACCGCGGCATCTACGATAGCTGGGCCTCGATCTACCCGCCGATTTCGTTCGTCGTCCTGCGCCCCCTCGGCCTCGCATCCTGCTATGCGCAGACGACGGCCGGGCTCGAGGTCCGCACGTGTGACTGGCTCGGCATCGCCGCGATCCATGGCTTCTATCTTCTGGATATCGTCCTTTGCGCATTGGCATTTGCCAAGCTGGACCGGCGCACCGCCATACCGCGATCCTTTGCGCTCACCGCGGGCATGCCGCTGCTTTATGGCTTGGAGCGCGGCAATCTCATCCTGCTGGCCTTTGCCTGCATGATCCTGGCCTTTGGCCCGTTGCTGAAGTCGGCCCGCCTGCGGTGGCTGAGCCTTGCCGTGGCGATCAATCTCAAGGTCTATCTGGTGGCAGCCCTGGCGGCACAACTGCTGCGTCGCCGCTGGCGCTGGTTCGAAGGCGGCGCAATCGCCTTTGTCGCTGTCTACCTCGCCTCCTTTGCCATGCTCGGCATCGGCACGCCCGGCGAGATCGTCGGCAACATCACGGCCTTCTCTGGCGGCTTCAATGCCGCAAGCGTCCTTGATGTCTGGTATCCGGTGACGTTCATCCCGATGAAGTCGCTGCTGAACAGCACCGATTTCCCGATCACTGCACTGGTCGGTTCGCAGCTGGTCGAGACCGGCGATCCGATCATTTCCCTGATTCTTCGCCTGGGTCAGGCCAGCATGGTGCTCGGTGCCGCCGCCATCTGGTTCCGCCCACAGGCGGTGCCGGCCCACCGGGCCACGCTGCTGGCCGTCAGCCTCGCCCTGATCACTTCGGAAGCCGGCGGCTACACCCCCGCCCTGATACTGCTGTTCGTGATGATGGAGCGCTGGGAAGGCTGGCTGCGCCCCGCCGCCATCGTCATCGCCTATGTCCTGTCACTTCCCGGCGAGATCGTATTTTCGACCATCCCTTCGATGATCCAGGACAGCTTCTTTGCCGGGCGCACCGTCACCGTCCAGCACGGCATCGGGCTCGGCATGTTCATCCGGCCGGTCCTGAACATCCTGGCCCCCAGCCTGCTGGCGTGGCACACCATCGCGCTCGTCTGGCGCGCCGTGATGGAGGACAGAGAAGCCGACGCGCGCAATTGCGTGTGAGAATGGAGCGGGCGAAGGGATGAGCCAACCCTGAACTCAGCGATGCGGCGAAATAAGAGGCTGGAGCGGGTGAAGGGAATCGAACCCTCGTATTCAGCTTGGGAAGCTGCTGCTCTACCATTGAGCTACACCCGCGCGGCCGTGGAGGCTGCCTGATCCGGGGCTGCCGGATGCGCTGCCTCTGGCATGATCGAGGGGCGGTCGTCAACCTTGCGGCTGCGGTTCGCCGCATTTGCCCGATGCACGTGTCGGCTTGCCACTGAACGGTGTGCGCGATCAGCGTATGGCCCCTGCCTTGGTCATGCGCGAGTATCATCCGGTACAGCGCCAAACCCTTTTCGCAACCGCAAAAACAAAGGCGTTGACGAACTTTTGACATCTGTCCAGTCTTTGCCCTGACACCGCGTTCGACTCGTTGCGGACACGGCCTGCCAAGGGGGAAATCGCGACCATGACTTTGGCCGAAAATGCTGCCCGTGATGCTGCCACGGATGTTAGCCAGACTGGGGCAAAGCGCCCGCACCGTCGGCATCTTCTGCAATTCCTTGCCCTGACCGCGCTCCCTGCCTCGATCGTGCTGGCACAGTCCGCCAAGGAGCCGCCACGCGATCCTTCTAACCCGATGGAAACCGAGGCCGGCATCGCCATCAAGGACCCGCTGGTCGTCGAAAAATGCGGCGCTTGCCATACCGCAGATGCGAAGGGCAACCTCTCGCGCATTTCCTGGGTGCGGACCACGCCCGAAGGCTGGGCACAGGTCATCCGCCGCATGGCCTCGCTCAACGGCCTGTCGATCACGCCCGCTGAGGCCAAGGCGGTGATCCGCTCGCTCTCGGCCAGCAACGGCCTTTCGCCTGAGGAAGCCAAGCCGGTTTCCTACCTGCCCGAACACCGCATCGTCGTGGAAAGCAATATCCCGAACGAGACGATCCGCCAGTCCTGCGCGGCCTGCCATGCCTTTGCCCAGCCGCTGTCCTGGCGGCGTTCCAAGGCGGAATGGAGCCTGCTGCGCAACTTGCACGTCGCCATGTATTCGCAGGCTGACGCGCAGTTTCGCAAGCCCGTGGAAGACCCGACGCAGCCTGTCCCCGCCAATGGCGCGCCCAAGCCGCTGCCGGTGGAAGTGGCGCTCGATTACATGAACAAGAACGCGCCGCTGATGACGCCCGAATGGACGAAGTGGCAGGCGCGGCAGTCGTCGGCCAAGCTCGGCGGCAAATGGCTGGTCAACGCCTTCCTGCCAGGCAAGGGGCTCTATGTCGGCGATATGATGCTGACGCCTGCTGGCGCCGATGACGATTACACTACCACCATCACGCTGAAATCGCTGGCCGATGGCTCCACCCTCACCCGCAGCGGCAAGGGTCTGGTCTACACCGGATATTCCTGGCGCGGCACGTCGTCGAGCGGCCCTGCCGGGGCACGGCCGGATGCACCGCAGGACCATGAAACGCGCGAGGCGATGCAGTTCTCGCCCGACCGCAGGAGCGCGGAAGGCCGCTGGTTCTGGGGCGATTACACCGAGTTCGGCTTCAACGTGAAGCTGACCCGCGCCGCCGCGGAACCGACGGTCGTCGCCACCTGGCCCTACGCGCTGAAGGCCGGGACCAAGGGCGCATCGCTCAAGCTGATCGGCGATGCCTTCCCGGCAGGCCTGAAGGCTTCGGACATCGACCTCGGCAAAGGCGTGACGGTGACCAAGGTGGTTTCCGCCAGCCCGACCGAGGCGGTGCTCACCGTCGATGTCGCCCCCGATGCCACAGTCGGCGCGCATGACGTCGGCGTGGGCGGCTCGATCCTGGCCGCTGGCCTGCCGGTCTACAAGAAGGTCGATTATATCAAGGTCACGCCAGAAACCGCCATCGCCCGCCTCGGCGGCAGCGAGAAGCATACGCCCGGCTACCAGCAGTTCGACGCGCTTGGCTACGACGCGGGCCTCGACGGCAAGCCCTACACCGCAGATGACGTCTCGCTGGGCCCGATCGACGTGACCTGGTCAATGGAGGAACTGCCGACCGTCTACTACGACGACGACGTCAACTACGTCGGCAAGCTCAGCCCGACCGCGCTGTTCACCCCGGCGATCGACGGGCCGAACCCCGAGCGCAAGTGGGGTCGCAACAACTATGGCGAAGTCTGGGTCGTCGCCACGGCCAAGACCGAGAAGGACGCGCTGGGCAGGCCGCTCAAGGGCAAGGCCTTCATGATCGTCACCGTGCCCGCCTACAAGCGCTGGGATCAGCCGGAGGTGGCCAAGTGACCACGATCCTTGCCCCGAAGTATCGCCGCGGCGACATCCACCTGTTCGAAGCCGATGGCGCGGGCTTCGTCTACCTTGCCTCCGCAGGGGCAATCTTTGCGCTGGATGAAGGCGCGGCCAGTGTCATGGCCGTGCTTGGCGAGCGCCAGATGGCCTATGGCGAGATGGTTGGTGCGCTGGTCGAGAAGGGCTATTCGCGCGCCGATGCCGAAGACCTGATCCGCGAGTTGCGCGCCGTTCGCGGCATCGTTTCGGACGAGATCCGCGAAGCTCCCCTCGCCCCGGCGGCTCCGCCCGAGGACTATCCGCTGCAGGCGCTGGTGCTCAACGTCACCAACCAGTGCAATCTTGCCTGCACCTATTGCTACGAATTCGGCGCCGACAAGATCGCCACGCCTGCGGGCAAGCCCAAGTACATGACGCTGGAGACGGCCAAGACCTCGGTCGACTTCCTGCTCAAGAGTTCGGGCGAGCGCGAGGTGCCGCACATCACCTTCTTCGGCGGCGAGACCTTGATGAACTTCAAGCTCCTGCGCGACGTGGTGCTTTATGCCAACGAAGCCGCTGCTGCGGCGGGCAAGCGCATGACCTACAGCCTGACCACGAACGCAACGCTGCTGACCGACGAGATCATCCAGTTCCTGTCGGATCAGGCAATCGGCGTGACCGTCTCGATGGACGGCCCGCCCGACCTGCAGGACCGCCACCGCGTCTACAAGAACGGAAAGGGTTCCTACGCGGTAATGGAGCCGCGCCTCAGGAAGCTCATCGCCGGGCACAAGACCCGCGCGATCACCGCCCGCGTCACGCTGACCGAAGGCGTGACCGACGTGATCCGCATCTATCGCCACCTCAAGGACGACCTCGGCTTCCACGAAGTCGGCTTCGCCCCAGTCACGGACTCCGGCCAGCAGGCCTACACGCTCGATGACGAGGGCATGGACACGGTTGTCGCCGCGTTCCACGAGCTCGCCGCCGAATGGCTCGCCTATGCCCTGCGCGGCGAGATGCATGGCTTCTCCAACGTCTCTGAGACGATCAGCGAGCTGATCCAGGGCACCAACAAGTCGCACCCCTGCGGCGCTGGCCTCGGCCTTGTCGGCGTCAGCCCCTCGGGCGATCTGTCACCCTGCCACCGCTTCACCGATGCCGACACGCATGTGCTCGGCCACGTGACGACCGGGCTCGACAAGGAAAAGCGCACCGACTTCCTCACGCGCGGCCATGTCGGCGCAAAGTACGAATGCGCGTCCTGCTGGGCGCGCCCGCTCTGCGCCGGTGGCTGCCATCACGAGGCCTTCGTCCGCTACGGCGACACCGGCCACGCCAACCTGCACTACTGCGACTGGATCCGCGAATGGACCGAGGCCTGCCTCAAGATCTACGGCACGGTCGCCCAGCGTAACCCTGAATTTCTTGAACGCTTTGCTGCACGAAAGGGCTTGTCATGAAGCACCTGAAACCCCTCAACAAGAAGGCGCTGCGGATCGAGGAAACCATTTCTTCGACCGAGGAAGACGTCGTCGCGCTCCAGCAGAAGCCGATGCACACGCCGATGGGCTGCTCGATCTCTTTCTCGCCGGGCTGGGAAGTCGATGCCGGGGGCGGCACGGCAGGCCTGTGCCAGCCGGCCGAGCGCGACATCTACGACTGCTACGTCACCTGCTTCTGGCCGGTGCAGGTCCCCGATCATGTCAACTACTCGCCCGACTGGGCCAGCAATTGCGCGACCGCGGCCAAGGACTGGCGCAGCCTCGACATCATCTTCCCCTGAGAGCTGCTGCTCTCTCGTGAAACGTCAGCATCGGAAGACCCGACCCATGAAGAAACTTGGTCTCGCGCTCCTGCCCCTTCTTGCGACCGCCGCCCCGGCGCACGCATCGACCGTGTTCATGGGGTCCTACCCCGACAAGATGCTGATCGTCGACGAGGCGACCGGCGAGATCAAGGACCGCATCACGCTGGCATCGGGCCTGCCCACCTCGATGCGCATCTCGAACGACATGAAGAAGATCTACGTCACCACGATCACCACCAGCGGCATCGAGGTGATCGACACGGCAACCAAGAAGGTGGTCAACTCCTTCAGCCTCAACACCCCGACCACGCGCTATCGCTTCGGCGGCGGCGTGCCCGATCCGACCGGTCGCTATTTCTACACGATGATCCAGAAGTTCGAGAAGCTGCAGGACCGCTGGACCGTCAGCCCGCAGATGTTCGGGGTGATCGACCTGACCAGGAAGGCGGTCGTCCGCACCGCCGACGTGCCCGACGAGGACGTGCGCAACGGCGCCGGGCGCGGCAACTACATGCTGTCGAAGGACGGCAGCACGCTGTTCCTGATCCGCGACAAGGTGCTGGTGGTCGATACCGCATCGCTCAAGGTCAAGGACCGGCTGGAGTTCTCCAAGCCCGAGGCCACCGGCATCGAAGGCGTCAGCTTCGGCGGCGGCGTGGAGGCACTGCGCAATCCCGATCAGTACGTCTCGATGTTCACCGCGCAGGACCCATACATCCGCAACAAGGTCTATGGCGTGGGTCGGTTCGACCTCGTCACCAAGACCTTCGATTTCCGCCCCATCGGCCCCGCCCCGGTCGGCGGTGGCATGGCCGGCCTGCAGGTGTCGAAAGACATGAAGGAAGGCTGGACCGTCGTCACGCAGGAGAAGGTCGGCAACAAGCGCTGCGAGTTCTGGCACCTCGACCTCACTACCAACCTGGTCAAGAACAAGGCCGAGTTCCCCTGCCGCACGCGCTTCCAGTTCGGCATGTCGGGCGATGGCAAGCTGCTCTACATCTATGGCGCCAGCTACGACATCGAGATGTACGATGCGCAGACCCTGCAGCACGTCAAGACCATCGACCTCGGCAACGATACCACCGGCGCGGGGATGATCATTACGCAGTGACAGCTGACGTGCTCATGAGGGGGCAGGGCGTCGCGGTGGCTACGGCCGCGCACCTGCTGGACCGGGCCGGGTTCGCGTTTGCGCGCGAACCCGGCCTGCGCCGTCCGGTGCCGGTGATCATGCTGAGCGATCCAGCGCTGGCCTTGCTGCGCGATGTGTTCGGCAAGCCTGCGCTGTTTGCTGACAGGCCCCGGATCGAGCACCGGGTGGTGAAGTGGGGCGGCGCCGAGGCCGTCGCGATGCCGCACGGGGCAGTCGTTGTTTCGGAGGACGACCTTGCCGCGGCGCTCGATCCGACGAGCGGGTGCGATCCAGGGCCGGTGCAGCCTCGTTTCACGATCGAGGCGATGGCACCGTTTTCCTGCGGCAAAACGCTGCGCTTTGGCGAGCGGATTTCAGCGACCGCGCGGGTCACTCTCAAAGCAAATGCCCCCGCCCGCACCTGCTGGATCGAGGCCGTGGATGCAGGATGGCTGTTCCTGATCCCCGACGGCTTCGGACAAGCGTGGCTCCTCGCCGTTGGGGGTGATCCGCAAACGCTCGCAAGTGATGCGCCGCTGATCGGCCCACTGATCGACGCACTGGAGTCCACTGGCGGCCAGTTCGACACCAGCCCGCGCATGCTGGCGCAACTCGCCGGGGACAATTGGCTGGCCTGCGGCACCGCCGCCATTGCCTTCGACCCGATCTGCGGTGATGGCACCGCACAGGCCGCGCGCGAGGGCATTCTGGCTGCCGCAGTTATCGGTGCTCTGGCGCGGGGCGAGGACCCTGCCCTGCTCGCCACGCACTACCACTCGCTCCTGCTCGCCTCGCTGCGGCGACACCTGCAACTCTCGCTGCCGTTCTACGCCAATGGCGGCGCGGGCCGCTGGTGGCATGAGCAATACGCCGCCGCCAAAGCAGGCTACGAACAGACCACCGCCCTGCTCGCCAGGCTGCCGGAACCGCGCTTCGCCCTCCATGGCTTCGACCTTGTCCGCCGCGAGCAGGCGGCATGAACACCGCGCCCAAGATCGCGCCGTGGAGCACCTACAAGCGCCTCTGGCCCTGGCTCAAACCCTATGCCCCGCGCCTGATCCTCGTCCTCCTCGGCAGCCTCATTGCCACTGGCCTGACCCTTGCGCAGCCGTGGATTTCCAAGCTGATGATCGACGAGGCGCTGCTCAAGCGGGACTGGCCGATGCTGGTGCGGATCGCCGGGCTTATGGTCGGGGCGACGGTCGGCGGCTTTGCCGTCAACGCGCTGGTCTCCTATCGCTACGTCTCGCTCTCGGCGCAGATGCTGTTCGACATGCGCGTGGCCCTGCTGCGCCACCTCCAGCGCCTTTCGCCGCGCTTCTACGGCAGCTTCCGCCTGGGTGACCTGATGTCGCGCCTCAATTCCGACGTCTCTGACGTGCAGCGCGTGGCCGGAGACACGCTGCTTTCGGTGCTCAGCAACGTGCTGTTCTTCACAGGCTCCGTCGCCATGATGCTCTGGCTCGACTGGAGGCTGTTCCTCGTCGGCACTGTGCTCGTGCCCTTCGCGGTGATGAGCTTCCTCCATTTCCAGCGCCGCATGACCGACCTCACCCGCCAGATGCGCGAGCGCGGCGCGGACATCGGCAGCCTGCTTGCCGACACGATCCTCGGTATGCGCACGGTCAACACGCTGGGCGCGGAAAAGCACGAGGCCGATCGTTTCGCCAAGGCCAACAGCGGCTTCGTAGCCACGATGCTGCGCATGCAGACGACCTCGTTCCTCACCGGCGCGCTCCCCGGCACGATTGTCACCGCATCGAGTGCGGCGGTGATCCTCTACGGCGGCAAGCAGATCATCGACGGCACCATGACCATCGGCGCGCTCGTCGCCTTCATCACCTACCACGGCCGCCTGCTCGCCCCCGTCCAGGCGCTGATGGGCCTGACCGCGAGCCTTGCCACGGCGCGCGTCGCGCTCGCCCGCATCTTCGAACTGTTCGACACCGCGCCCGAAGTGGTTGAGGCCGAAAAGCCTTGGCCCCTGCCCGTCGTCGCCCGCGAGATCCGGCTTGAGAATGTGACCATGCACCACGGCCGCGCGCCGGTTCTGGACAACGCCAGCCTTGCCATTCCGGCCGGTTCTCTCACCGCCATCCTCGGCCCCTCCGGCGCGGGCAAGTCCACGCTGGCGGACCTGCTGGTGCGCTTCCTCGATCCGGTATCGGGCAACGTCACCATCGACGGCACCGACTTGCGCGAATTGTCGCTCACTGACCTCAGGGCGCGAGTCCTGCTCGTCGATCAGGCCCCGTTCCTGTTCAACGCCAGCATCGCCGAGAACATCGCCTTCGCCCGCCCGGAAGCAACGATCGAACAGGTCACCGCCGCCGCCAGCGCCGCCGGCCTCGATCCGCTGATCGCCCGTCTGCCCCAGGGTCTCGCCACCCGCACCGGCGAGCGCGGCCTTGCTCTCTCGGCGGGCGAGCGCCACCGCATCGCCATCGCCCGCGCCCTGCTGCGCCAGCCCGATGTGCTGATCCTCGATGAGCCCACCGCCGCGCTGGACGAGGAGACCGAGCGCGTCGTTGCGCTGGGCCTGCGCCGCGCCCTGCCCCATGCCACGCTGATCGTGATCACGCACAAGCCTGCACTCGCTGAAATGGCGGACCATGTGATCCGGCTGGAGGGAGGCAAGGCGCGCATAGAACCGCAGGTTACCGCGCATGGCTAGAATCGCGGTGATCGACAGCGGCGTCCACCCCACCCACCCGCACATCGACGCGGCGCGGCTCCTGCCCGGCTGCTCGATCCTCGCCGATGGCACGGTGCTGACCGACCCGCGCGAAGCGCTCGACAAGCTTGGCCATGGCACCGCCGTTACCGCCGCGATTCAGGAGCTTGCGCCGCAGGCCGAAATCCTGACCATCCGCGTCTTCCGCGATGGCCTGCGCGCCTCGGCCCGCGCATTGGCAACAGGCATCCGGCAAGCCCTCGAAGCCGAGTGCGACCTGATCAACCTCAGCCTCGGCACCGCAAACCCCCAGCACGCCGAAGTCTTCGCCCTGCTGGCCGAGGAAGCGACAGACCGCGGCACCCTGATTGTTGCCGCGTACGAGGCAGACGGGCAGCCCTGCTGGCCGGGATGCCTGCCGCAAGTCCTCGGCGTCGGTCTCGACTGGGACCTGCCGCGCGGCACCCCGGCCCTTTGCGCCGACCAGCGCATGGTCATGGCCTCAGGCTATCCCCGCCCGATCCCCGGCGTCGAACCACGCCGCAACCTCTATGGCGTCAGCTTCGCCGTCGCGCAGGTGACCGGCTGGGTCGCGGCGTGCGGGCTGCGCCACCGGGCCGAGGCCATCGCCGCTTGCGCCGATTTGCGTACACCCCAAGGAGCCGGTGCCGACTAGGCTTGCGCCCATGATCCAGCCTTTGCGCGCGCCCTCGCCCCAGCAAGCCCTCGCCGAAGGAGAAGCCCTGCTGGCAAGCGCGCCGCACAAGGCGCTGACGCAAGCCGAAGCGATCCTGCGGCAGGCTCCGGGTTATCCGCCTGCAGAATTCCTCGCCGCGCGGGCGCTGCGCAAGATGGGCAAGGGCAAGCAGGCCGTCGCCAGGCTTGACGCCCTGGCGCGAGCGAATGGCCGGGTCCCCGCCGTGTTGTGGGAACTGGGCCAGGCCGCTGCCGAAGCCAAAGACACGCAGCGCGCGATTGCCGCCCTGCAGGCGCTGACGCAGTTGCAGCCCACCATCGCCGGTGGCTGGTTCCTCCTCGCCAGACAGTTGCGCAAGGCAGGACGCACGCAGGACGCATGGCGGGCCGACCTGTCCGGCGTCCACGCGTCCTCGCGCGATACCGGCCTGCTCAAGGCAGCGGTCGCGGTGCAGGATGGCGATCTCGAGGCCGCGGACCGGATGCTCGCCGAACGTCTCGCCCGCGATAGCGACGATCCCCCGGCTCTGCGCCTCCATGGCGAAATTGCCTGGCGAAAGGGCGAGATGACACCGGCCATCGCGCGCGTTGAACAGGCCGTGGCCAGCGCGCCGGGCTTCGATCTCGCGCGCGATTTCCTGATCCGCCTGCTGCTCCAGACCAACCGCCTGCCCGAAGCGCTCGAACACGCCGAAGTGCTGCAGGCTTCGCCGATCCCGTCGCCCGGCCACAAGCTGATCCTCGCCTCGGTGCTGGTGCGCCTGGGCCATCAGGTGCGAGCGGCAGGCCTCTATCGCGATTTGCTCGCCCGTGATGCGGACCAGCCGCAAGTCTGGCAGAACCTCGGCCACGTGCTCAAAACCTTGGGCCGACAAGCCGAGGCAGTCGATGCCTATCGCGCCGCCGTTACCCGCCAACCGACCATGGGCGAGGCTTGGTGGAGCCTTGCCAATCTCAAGACGGTGAAGCTCGGGCCTGACGACATCGCGACGATGGAAGGCGCTCTCGCGTCGCTCGCCGACACCACCGAGGAGCGCAAGGAAGACGTGTTCCACCTGCACTTCTCGCTCGGCAAGGCGTTCGAGGATGCCAAGGACCACGCCGCCTCTTTCGCGCATTACTACAAGGGCAACGCCCTGCGGCGCACGATGATCCTGCACGATGCCGATGCCTTCTCGGCAGAGGTTGAGGCGGCCCAGCGCACGTTCACTTCCGCATTCATCGCCACCATGGGAGACGGCGGCTGCCCTGCCCCTGATCCGATTTTCGTCGTCGGCCTGCCGCGCTCGGGCTCCACGCTGGTCGAACAGATCCTGTCGAGCCATCCCATGATCGAGGGCACGATGGAACTGCCCGAGATGATGATGATCGGGGCGCGGCTGCAATCGCGGGTCGACGAGGGCGAGTTTGCCGACTTCGCCGCGATGATCGCCTCGCTCACCCCGGCCGACCGCCAGCGGCTCGGCGAGGAATACATCGAGCGCACGCGTGTACACCGTCAGACCGACCGTCCGCTGTTCATCGACAAGATGCCCAACAACTGGCAGCACGTCGGCCTGATCCGGCTGATCCTGCCCAACGCCAGGATCGTCGACGCGCGGCGGCACCCTCTGTCCTGCTGTTTCTCAGGCTGGAAGCAGCACTTCGCGCGCGGCCAGACCTTCACTTACAATCTGACTGACATCGGGCGCTACTACAGCGATTACGTCGGCCTGATGGCAGCGTGGGACACGCAAGCGCCCGGCCACGTCCACCGCGTGATCTACGAGCGCATGGTCGCCGATACCGAAAGCGAAGTGCGGCGCCTGCTCGGTTACATCGGCGTGCCGTTCGATGCCGCCTGCCTCGAATTCTACAAGACCGAGCGCGCGGTGCGCACCGCCAGCTCTGAACAGGTCCGACAGCCGATCTTCAAGGACGGGCTCGAGGCGTGGAAGCCCTACGAGCCGTGGCTCGGCCCGCTCAAGTCCGCGTTGGGTCCGGTGCTGGACAGCTACCCCGACGCGCCTTCCGTCTAAAGCCCTCTCCCCTTCAGGGGAGAGGGTTGGGAGAGGGGCGAGCGCCCGCCAAGCCATCGCACAAGCATCTCCCCTTCTCTTCAGAGGAGGGGGATCATGCACACCACCCCACCAAAAAGCCCCCACGGTTTCCCGTGGGGGCACAGTCGCTTTTGCAGGGTAAAGTCCTGGGAACCTCAGTACTTCTGGCCCCAGCGGATGCCGAAGAACTGCGGTTTGATGATGAAAGTGCGGGACGAGCCCGAGCAGAAGTCGATCGAACAGAAGGTGTTCTTGGTCAGTTGCCCGCGCTTGTCGAAGGCGTTCTGCAGGAACACGTCGAGCGTCCAGCTTTCGGTCTTGATCCCGGCCGAGAAGTCGAAGCTTACGAAGCCCGGGGTGTTGCCGTACAGAGCGTTCTGGTCGACATTGAGGTCCTGCGTCGCGCCAGTCTGATAGAGCGCTGCGCCCTGGACGTAGAAGTCCTTGTCGCCCCAGTCACCGTCATAGCGCACCGACGTGGTGCCCTTGAACTTCGGCTGGCGCGGCAGGCGGGTTCCGTCGATCGCGGCAACCGAAGGAGTCTGGCCATTGGTGCCCGGGACCGGCGTACCGACGGCGCAAGTGGCAAGCTGGGTGATGCTAAGCGCGGCGCGGTCTGCGATGAAATTGCAGAAGTCGCCCTTGAGCTTGCCGTCGTTATAGGCGCCCGAGGTCGAGAGTGTAACGGCACCAAGCTTGAGATCGGCGTCATACTCGATGCCCTTGACCTCGGCCTTGCCGGCGTTGCCGGTGTAGCCCGCACCCTGTGCGCCCGCGACCACAACCGAATACTGGATGTTGTTCCACTTTTCGAGATAGACTGCGGCGTTCAGGCGGAACATGTTGTTCCATGTACCCTTGAAGCCGAGTTCGAAGTTGGTCAGCTCTTCCGACTTGAACGGTGGCGCCGCCACGATCACTTGCGGCAACCCGCCCGAGGCACGAATGCGGAGCGGTCGGTTGAAGCCACCCGGACGGAACCCGGTCGAGTAGTTCGCATAGATCATCTTGTCCGGCTGGAACTGCCAGTTCACGGCGACCTTGTGCGTTTCGCCCTGCTCCCGATAGCGGCCGACGCTAAGCGGATCGAGGCGGTTGAAGTTGCGGCACTGCAGTCGCTCGGCCGGCAACGGCAGCGGGCAGCCCACCGCACCGGTCGGCAGGAAGATCGATGGTGCGTTCTGCGCCGATGCCGCCACGCCGCCAAATCCGGTCACGTCAAACCGCGTCCAGAAGTATCGGATGCCGCCGGTCAGCTTCAGTTCGGGCGTGATGTTGTAGTGCCCTTCAGCAAAGACAGCATAGTCTTTCCAGTGGTTTGTCTGCTCGCTGAGATAAAAGGCATCGCGCTTCACAGCGGGTGAGCCAAGGACCATCGTTCCGCCCTGGCTGACCGGAATGCCGAAGCCTGCCGGATTGCTGTCACCACCGCCCGACTGCGTGTAGCCGACGATGTCGGCCAGACCGTGGATACCGTAGTCGTTGTTGATGTCGTTGGTCTGGTGGTGAAGGAAACCACCGATGGTCACGTCGAACGGCCAGGACTTCGGCGTAGTCAGGCGCACTTCCTGCGTGAACTTCTTCTCGTTGCGAAGCCCGCTGTAGAACTGCGTCGGATTGATCAGGCTGCTGCACTTGAGCGAGGCGCCGGAACCGGTACAACCGTTCTTGCTGAAGAACTGCAGGTAGTTTTCGTAGCCCGGGCCGAAGCCATCATACGTGACGGTGTAGTAGGTGTAGTCGTTCAGCAGCTTGATCTGGCGCTGGTAGTAGCCAGTGGCCGAGACCAGATCGAAGTCACCGATATGGCCGTGAATTGACAGAGCGGCCTGATACCACCTGTCGTTCTGGCTGGTCTTGTCATAGTCGTGGACTTCAAGATCGCCGACGCGGGGATCGAAACCGAAGTAACCATTGGTCGTCTGCTTCTGCGCACTGATCTGGGGCATGATGTCCCAGCCATCGAACGGCTGCCACAGCACCTGAATGCGCCCACCATAGCCTTCGATGGAGTTGTAGTCGTCCTGAGCGATCGACGAATTGTCGAGCGTGAAGCTGGTGTTCGGATTTTCGTCACCCAGCGTCAGGACCGAGGGGCGACCATCGTTGAACTTGCCGTTGTTGGGCGTGTTGTCGATGTAGCCGCCATCGCGCCGGTAGAAACCCATCGCGCGGATCGCCAGCGTATCGGTAACGGGCACATTGATGTAGCTCTGGTACTGGCCGCCGAAATCGCCCTTGCCGTACTTGTTGACCTCGGCATCATAGCCGAACTCGAACTTGTCGGGATTGGGCTTTTTCGTGATGAAGCGGATCGTACCGGCCAGCGAGCCTGCACCGTAGAGCGTGCCCTGCGGCCCCGAGAGCGCCTCGATGCGCTCAAGATCGTAGGCCATGATGTCGGGCAGGCCAGTCCCGGTGATGGGGATATCGTCGATATAGTAGCCCACGGATTCACGCCCGCCGCCCGCCGGCACGATCCCGCGGAAATAGGGCGTGTTGCGGCCCGGCCCGATGCCGGCGAAGGTCACAGACGGCAGGAGCGAGGCAAAGTCGGTCAGGCCCTTGACCTGGCGCTGGCCAAGCGTGTCGGCGCTCAGCGCCTGCATCGAGATCGGGACTTTCTGGATCGAAGTGGCAGTGCGCGTCGCGGTCACCACGATCTCGCCCAGGCCCTGCTCCTCGGCAGCCTGCGGTTCGGCAGCAGGAGCGGCGGCTTCCTGAGGCTCGTCGGCGGCGCGGGCGACGGTGGGCAGGACCATCGTCGAAAGGATGGTCGAAACGCCCAGCGCCCGCATGGCTTTGGATTTGAACCCGATCTGCTTCTTCATCTCGTCAACCCCCTGTTATGGCTGGCCCGGACAGGTCTGACCCGGCCCTTGCTTCTCCCCGTGCATCCATCCCCAATTCCATTGCGCATCTTCCCCACATTGCACCGCAACATGGCCGGACCGCCGCACAGACGGCCCAGATGAAAAGGCAAAGCATCCCCGCCAGCCGAAGACAGCAGCGTCTCCGGCCCCGTCGCGTCGGCGCGACAGACATCAGGTTGTCAGCAATACCCCTTCGACCGGCGCGGCCTTTTGACCATTCCATGACGCCTGTCCGGGATTGATAATGCTGCAGAGCAACATGGAGTCAACGCCCTTTTGGGCAGGTGGCTCACCCTTTTCGGATCGAGGCCAGAAACCCGTTGACGCACATAGCAAACGGCGCCCGGATCACTCCGGGCGCCGTTTCGGACAACAGCAAGGTTTTGCGCTTACCAGCTGCCGGTGTTCGGCATGCTTGCCCAAGGCTCCTGCGGCGGCAGATGGCCCTCCTGAAGCAGTTCGATCGAAATGCCGTCAGGCGATTTGACGAAAGCCATGTGCCCGTCGCGCGGGGGGCGGTGCACGATGTGGCCCGCATCCATGATGCGCTGGCAGGTCTCGTAGATATTGTCGACGCGATAGGCGAGATGGCCGAAATTGCGCCCGCCGCCATAGACTTCGGCAGGCGATCCGTCTTCCGGCGGCCAGTTGTAGGTCAGCTCGACCTCGGCGACGCCCTCCTGTCCAGGAGCGGACAGGAAGATCAGCGTGAAGCGTCCCTGCTCGCTCGAGAAGCGGCGCGTCTCCTTGAGACCGATCAGTTCGAAAAAGGCGATCGTCGCGTCCGGGTCGGTCACGCGGATCATGGTGTGGAGAAACTTGGTCACGGCTAGGGATTCCGTTCAAAAGCGGTTCATCGACAGAATCGCACAACTCGTCGCAGGCAACCAAGCCCGGGAGATGGCGATGCAGGCTGAAGATAGTGACGACGCGACGGAAACCCAAGGGCGCGGCTCACGTATCCTGCCGCAGGGTGGAATGGCGCTCCTGCCGGTCGCGATCCTGGCGGCCGGACTGGTCACCGGCGGCTGGTTCATCGGCGACGGATTCCGCCGCGCCAAGGTTGCCGATCGTTCCGTCACCGTGCGCGGCCTGGCCGAACGCGAGGTGACTGCCGATCTCGCCACATGGACCCTGGCCTATTCCGCCACCGCGCCCGACCTTGCCAGCGCACAGGCCAGCGTCGACCGCGACAGCCAGGCGATCCGCGCTTTCTTCGGCGAACTCGGCTTCCCCGCAGACGCGCTGCAGCCGACCGGGGTCAACGTCCAGACGATGACCAGCGACGGCGTCGTCAGCTTCTCGGTGCGCCAGCGCATGACCTTGCGCACCACCGATATCGCCCGCGCGCAACGGGCAGTGAAGCGCCAGTTCGATCTGGTGCGGCGCGGGGTGATGCTCGAGGAAGGCTCGGGCATGGCCTATACCTTCACGCGCCTCAACGCGATCAAGCCCGAAATGGTCGCCGCCGCCACCAAGGATGCACGCGCCGCCGCCGAACAGTTCGCGCGCGACAGCGGCGCCTCGGTCGATGGCATCAAGACCGCAAGCCAGGGTTATTTCGAGATCACCGCGCGCGATGGCGATGGCGGCGGCTGGGGCGTGTCGGACACGCCATACAAGAAGGTCCGGGTGGTCACGACGATCGACTTCTACTTGCGCTGATCCGGCCGGGCTGCGGGCCGGACTGCGGGCAAGCCCCGAGGGCCTCGGCAACGCATTGCTTGGCAAAGGTGTTGCATGAAGCACAGGCCGGGGCCATATCGCGCGCTAACGAGGATCCATGTTCAACAAGCTTCGCTCGCTGTTTTCATCTCCTGTCGCCGAAGAGCCCCTGCCGCAGCAAGCCTCCTTGCCTGCCGGGCAGCGCGTCTATGCGATTGGCGACATCCACGGACGGCTTGACCTGTTCGAGCAGCTGCTCGCCCGGATCGACGCCGACGATGCGTCGCGCGGGGCTGCCGACACGACGCTGATCCTGCTCGGCGATCTGGTCGATCGCGGCCCCGACAGCCGCGGGGTGATCGAGCGGGCAATGCAGCTCATGGCCACCGGCAAGGTCCGCATCCTTGCCGGCAACCATGAAGAGATGATGCTCGGCAGCCTGCGCGACGAGGAAACGATGCGCCATTTCCTGCGCCACGGCGGCCGGGAAACGCTGTTCAGCTATGGGTTGCGGGGCGAGGAATACAGCCGCGGCAATCTCGAAGAGATCATCGAGCGGGCGAATGCACTGGTTCCCCCCGATCACATTGCCTTCATGCAGGCGATGGAAGACCAGATCGTCATGGGCGATTACCTGTTCGTCCATGCCGGCATCCGCCCCGGTGTGCCGCTTGACCGGCAGATGACTTCGGACCTGCGCTGGATCCGCCGCGAATTTCTCGATCATGCCGATCCGCACGGCCACCTTGTCGTGCATGGCCACACGATCACCGACGAGCCGGTGCTGAGGCACAACCGCATCGGCATCGATACCGGCGCTTTTGCTTCCGGCAAGCTCACCGCCTTGGGTTGCGAGGGAGATCGGCGATGGCTGCTGACAGCTTTCATCGCACCGCAGGAACGCGAAGCCGCCTGAGCCGTTGAGGCGCTGCACTTCGCTGCAATGCAACAATTTTTGTTATGTGTTGCAACATCGCCACGGCTTCCGGAAAATGGCCGGAAACGAGGCAACTGCGCAATCTTTGGATACGCGCAGGCAAACTCCACGACAGTTTTTTACGCAGGCGCAAACCACGCCGCCGCATTGTCGTAACCTCGTCATTATAGTGTCACCTGAGACCGGTTTGGAGCCAAGGCAAGGGCCGCTAAGGCCGCTCGCGAAGGTTCGGCGCACCGGGTGATTCCCGCTCCGGCCTAAGCATACGGCGGGGAACAACCGCGCCACAAACCGCGCCACACGGCGCCTTGAAACGGGGTCAGATAATGCAGATGAAGTTCCTGGTCGCAGCCTCGACCATTGCTCTCGGTAGCGTCGCCATGGCCGGCGCAGCCCACGCCCAGTCCACCGGTTCGGTCGACTTCGAACAGCCGATCATCGTCACCGGCACCGTCGCCAAGTCGGTTGCAGGCGTCGAAACGCCGAACACGACCCGCGCCAAGCAGGTGCTTGACCAGGCCATCATCAGCCGCCAGGCACCCGGCCAGTCGATCAACGACATCATCAACCTCGTTCCCGGCGTCAGCTTCCAGAACAACGACCCGTTCGGTTCGGCCGGCGGCACGCTGACCATCCGCGGTTTCGACAGCACGCGCATCTCGCAGACCTTTGACGGCCTGCCGCTGAACGACACCGGCAACTATGCGCTCTATTCGAACCAGCAGCTTGACCCCGAGCTGATCGAACAGGTCAACGTCAACCTCGGCTCGACCGATGTCGACAGCCCGACTGCCGCCGCTTCGGGTTCGACCGTCAACTACCGCACCCGCAAGCCGACCGAAGACTTCGGCGTGCGCATGGTCGGTTCGGCTGGCCGCTTCGATTTCATGCGCGTGTTCGGCTCGATCGACACTGGCAACCTCAATGCCTCGGGCCTTCGCGCGTTCATCGCCGCCAGCTCGGCCACCAATGACACCATCTTCGGCGGCATCGGCCAGATCGACAAGAAGCAGATCAACGCCCGCATCTTCCAGCCGCTGAGCGACAATGGCGACTTCATCTCGATCGCCGGTCACTACAACCGCAACCGCAACAACTTCTTCGGTTCGGTCAACCTGCGCAGCGACACCTTCCCCGACACCAAGGCCGAGCGTGACATCAAGACCGCGCGCTGCACCGTGCCCGCTGGCGTCGCAGGCGTTGCCGATGCCGCATCCAGCTGCGGTTCGGCCTTCGACTACCGCTACAACCCCTCGAACACCGGCAATATCCGCATCAATTCGCGCTTCACGCTGGCCGATGGCCTGGTGCTGACCGTCGATCCGAGCATCCAGTACACCAAGGCCAACGGCGGCGGCACGCTGATCGCCAGCGAAGGCCTCACCCCGCAGGGTCTTTCGGGCTTCATTCAGGGCTCGAGCTCGAACCCGAACTACTTCGCCGGTGTCGACATCAATGGCGACGGTGACATCCTCGATCGCGTCCGCGTCCACAGCCCCAGCCAGACCCAGACCTGGCGCCTCGGCGTCATCTCGTCGCTGCGCTACGATATCGACGACAACAACACCGTCCGTCTTGCCTACTCGTACGATCGCGGCCGTCACCGGCAGACGGGTGAAGCGGGTCTGCTCGCCCAGAACGGCTTCGGCGCCGATTACTTCCCGGTCGACAACCCGATCCTCGCCAAGGACGGTTCGAGCCTGCAGAAGCGCAACCGCCTGTCCTATGCGATCCTGCATCAGGTTTCGGGCGAATACCGCGGCGACTTCAAGGATCTGACGGTGACCGCCGGTGTGCGCATGCCGTTCTTCCGCCGCAACCTGACCAACTACTGCTTCGCAACGTCAGCAGGCGGCAACGTCGCCTGCTTCGGCACCGATGCGGCCAACGCCACGTACGACGCGGCAACCACCTTCCAGACCCCGCAGCAGCGCATCTTCAACTATTCGAAGCCGCTGCCGACCGCCGGCTTCACGTACCGCATCGGTGCCAGCGCCAGCGTGTTCGGCAACTACTCGAAGGGCCTGCAGGTGCCGGGTACGGACAACCTCTACCAGTCGTTCTTCTACGCTCCGGATCGTGCTGAAGCGAAGCCGAACCCCGAAACCTCGCACAACTTCGACCTCGGCTTCCGCGTCCGTTCGGGCCGCGTGCAGGCGCAGGCTTCGGGCTGGTGGACGATCTACAACAACCGTCTGGCCTCGGCCTACGACGTCGATCTGGACGCGACGATCTATCGCAACCTCGGCCGCGTCGACAAGTACGGCGTCGACGGCTCGATCTCGTTCATGCCGGTCGACCAGTTCAGCCTCTACCTGTTCGGCTCGTACCTGAAGTCGAAGATCAAGAACAACGTGGTCATCGGCGAGACGACCTCGGGCGGCGTGACCACCCCGATCTTCGCCCAGACCGCCGGCAAGCGTGAAGGCGGCGCGCCGGTCTACACCTTCGGCGCCCGCGCCCAGGGTGAAATCGGCCCGGTCTCGCTCGGCGTCCAGGCCAAGCGCACGGGTCCGCGCTATGTCAACGACCAGAACCTGCCGATCACCTCGGGCGGTTCGGTGGTCTATCCGAACAAGACCCCGGCCTACACGCTGGTCGATCTCGACGCCAAGGTCAGCCTCGAGTTCCTCGGCCTGAACGACAAGACGTTCTTCCAGCTGAACGTCCTCAACGTGTTCGACGAAGTCTATGTCGGCGGCTTCAGCGGCACCGCAACTTCGACCAGCAGCGTGCCCTTCGCCCAGATCGGCGCACCGCGCACGGTGATCGGCTCGATCAGCGTCGGCTTCTGATTAGCCTGAACGGTTGAACAAAACGGCGCGGGGTGGGGAAACTCACCCCGCGCTTTTTGTTGGTTGGTATGGGTTTCACTGGTGGCGACCATGAAACGCAGCAGAGTTTGCGCAACGTGTTGCATCAAATGGGACGAAACGGTCGTTCGTGCCCGTAAAAGGAATGTCGTCTATTTCCCGATTGAACTTCGACCGTGAAGGGGCTCTATGGCAGCCGTTGAGCAGGCGGCAAAGGTTCGAACCGAGGCAGCCAATGATCGCTAACCGTTTGGGAAGTAACGTGCCACCAACCGAATTGACCACTATCCGTGATGCGCTTCATGAAGGGCGAGCTGTCAACCCAGTCACCGTGCGCGAGTTTCTTTCTTGGTTCGACGCAAAGCGACGCGGTATCTCAATTGTGGCGCGGATCCGCGAGGAACTGGAATCGCTGCAACTCTCCACGGTGCCGGATATTGATGAGCAATGGATCGACGGATTGATCGCCTTTCATCTCAGCGGCGTCGCGGAGGCGGCAAGCCACACCGCTGCAGGCTCCATTGGGGTAACCGAAGGGGTCGCCTCACAAGCACCAGACGTAGAGCATCTGGAATCCAAGTGGGAGCGGCGCGAGGCGGGTTATCGACTGAGCCGCTTCCAAGCTGCCAACAAACCGGTCGTCTCGATCAACCCAGAGGCGAGCCTTGAGCAGGCGGTTACAACGATGATGCTCAACGACTTCAGTCAATTGCCTGTGATGGTTGGCGAACGGGACGTTAAAGGTGTCGTTACATGGTCCTCCATCGCGATGCGGTCGGTGTTGGGAAAGGCCGACGGTCGACTAGTCGACCATATGATCAAGCCAGTCGTACTCGACGGTGACGCATCAATCTTCGATGCGATCCAGCAAATCGTACAACACGACTTCGTGCTCGTGCGTGACCGCGAGCGCCGAATCGTGGGGATTGTCACAGCTGCCGACCTTAGCCTTCAGTTCCGCGCGCTTTCAGAGCCATTTCTGTTACTTAGCGAGGTCGAAACTCATGTGCGCAACATGATCGGACATGCCTTCACAATTCCGGAGCTGACCGCCGCTCGCGATCCTGGCAGCACACACGTCGTCCACTCAGTCGCGGATCTGACATTCGGCGAATACGTTTTTCTGTTGCGAGATCCAGCTAACTGGAACCGCCTCGACATAAAAATCGATCGCGGTGCGTTTTGCGAGCAGCTCGACCGGGTCCGGGGGATTCGCAACCAAGTTATGCACTTTGATCCCGATGGATTAGACGATAGTGACATTAGAGTTCTACAGGAATTCTCTGCCTTTTTGAAACGGATGGAAGCTATCAGCTCCTAAAGTAAGATGATCGCCGAAACGTGGCAGCCCACCCTCAATTATAGACACACGCATCCAGCGCGTCGTTCTTCACCACCCGGACCTGGCGCGCGATGGAATTGCCGTGGCGCCGGGTGAAGCCGCCCGCGCCGTTTACTTCGCGCTCCTTGGGCAAAGGCAGCACGGCGGCGATGCGCGCGGCCTCCACTGGGCTCAGCTTGCGCGCGCTCTTGCCATAATACCGCTGGGCACCTGCCTCGACGCCATAAGTGCCGATCCCGGTCTCGGCGACATTGAGGTAGACTTCCATGATCCGGCGCTTGCCCCAGATCGTCTCGATCAGCACGGTGTACCAGGCTTCCAGACCCTTGCGGAAATAGCCGCCGCCCTGCCATAGGAACACGTTCTTGGCGGTCTGCTGGCTGATCGTCGAACCGCCGCGGATGCGCCCGCCCTTCTGGTTGCGCTTGAACGCCTGCATCATCGCCTCCTGATCGAAGCCGTTGTGCTGGCAGAACTTGCCGTCCTCGCCCGAAATCACCGCCGCCACCATGTCGCGGTCAATG
This sequence comes from Novosphingobium sp. ERW19, assembly GCF_012641315.1. Classification (NCBI taxonomy): domain Bacteria; kingdom Pseudomonadati; phylum Pseudomonadota; class Alphaproteobacteria; order Sphingomonadales; family Sphingomonadaceae; genus Novosphingobium; species Novosphingobium sp. ERW19. The sequence goes on along the minus strand of NZ_JABAIC010000009.1, from coordinate 137,867 downwards.
TCGCCCAGCGGGGTCCAGTCCTTGGTGATGGAATGATCGTCCATCAGCATGGTCAGCGTGACCGGCACCGGCACGAACTTGTAGATCACCACCTGCACGACCGAGATGAACAGGAAGGCGGCAATCAGCCGGGCAAGAATCCAGCCGATGCGCCCGATGATTCCGGAGCGTCGGCCAGTGGTGGTGCGGGGGTTCTTCAGGTCCTCGAGCATGGACCCAGCCTATCCGCGCCGCACCCGGTCTGGCAACGCCTTGGCAGACCTGATCGTCAACTGCTCTGCGAATAACGATGCAGCCGGTCGGCCAGCCGCGCCACCGATGGCACGACGATGCGGCGTCCCTCGCGCGTGACCAGCCCTTCCTTGATCAGCAGCGAGAATTCGCGCGTCACGGTTTCGCGGTTGGTGCCGATGCGGGCGGCAAGTTCGGCCTGGGTCGGAATGCGGTTGATCGTGGCGGCCCCGGCCTGGTCCGGCTCGCCTGCCAGCCGCAGCAATTCTGCCTGAAGGCGCGGTCCCACGCCCATCGTCGAAAGCTCGTAGATGCGGTTGGTCAGGTAGCGGACTTGGTGCGAAAGGTACCGGGCCAGCCACAGCGAGAGGACCGGCTCCACGCCCAGCAGGCCGGCAAAGGTCGGCCCGGGAATGACCAGCAGGGTACTGTTCTCAGCCGCGACCACGTCGGCCGAGCGCGGCTCCCCGTCGATCGCGGCAAGTTCCCCGAACATCTCCCGCGCGCCGATGGCCCGGAGCACCGTCTCGCGCCCCTGCGCCGAGACGAGCGAGACGCTGACGCTGCCCTCCAGCACGACGTAGACGTCGGTCGCTGGCAGACCCACCGCAAGCAGGACCTGCCCCTTGCGCACGCGCATCTGCCGCCCGTGAAGAGCAAGAACTGCCTGGACATCATCCGGCACCATTAGGATCGAACTGGACACAGATATCACCGTTCCCGCGGCATCTCACGGCGAAGGCTTAGAGAATGTGCGCCAAATCACAAGGGGCCGGTGCGCTGGCCGACGGACGCCTCACGCGGGCGGACGGCATAGAGAGCGGCCCGACACTTCCACCGTTTTCGGCCAATTGCCGGGGACGAACGACCGAGGCCAATGCAGCGCTATCTCATCTGGAAATCCGGCCCCGGCCCCCTGCAGGTCGAATTCCGACGCGTGGGCGAGGCTATCCTGCGCCCGTCGCTGCAGATCGTCACGCCGACCGGTTCCGATCCCCTGCCCCGGCAGGACGATTGCGATGTCGCGCGCTTTTCGCTTTCAGACGAGGATGTCGACCGCGTGCTTGCGGCAAGGGGCGCTCTGCGCCCGCCCTGCCTGATGCTGCAATGCGATGCTTTTCTCGGCCTCGCATGCGACCAGCGCCGCTGGGGCTGGTCCATCCGCGTCTCGCGCCAGGGCGAGGCGCTGCCATGCTATGACCTTGACGGCACGGCCCTGCCGCTGCGCCGCGATGGCTTTACCCGGGCGCAGTTGCAACGCATCCCGGAACGCTCGGGCATGGCGCGCAGCCACCAGATCATCGGCCTGTCATGACCGGCTGTGCGACAGCACATGCCGAAGGTCCCTGCCGATTCTCGTTGCGATTCAGTCAACAAACTGAATATCTGCCATTGTCAGTCGGTTCGGCGCGAGATTCGACCGGACTGTCATGGGGGCGAAAGACAACAAGGTGCGGGCCGAGGGACTCGATACTGCCACCGGACAACCGGTGCAGCCGATTGCCGGGGAAGCGAACGGGCGGGTGCCCTCGCTGTCCGGCGATGTCGAGGCCGTGCGCTTTGCCACCGTGCTTTTCGCCGATATCGTCGGCTCCACCCGGCTCATTTCCGTGCTCGATCCGGAAGACGCCCGTGATGTTCTTGACAGCACGATCAGCCTCATCCGCAAGGCGATCCACGATTTCGACGGCATGGTCGTGCGCGTGCAGGGCGATGGCGTAATGGCCGTGTTCGGCGTGCATCCGGCGGTGGAGGACCACCCCTTGCGCGCCGCGCTTGCCGCACGTGCCATTGTCGAACGCATGCGCAGCGGGCCTTCGGGCATTCTTCCGGCACCGCGCGCACGCGTCGGCCTCCATTCCGGGCCGATCCTGCTGCGCCGCCAGGACAACGATTTCGGCAGCATCCTCGATGTCGTCGGCCACGCCACGCACGTTGCCGGGCAGATCGAAAAGCTCTCGCCACCGGCAAGCGTGGCAATTTCGGCCACTACCGTTTCGCTGATTGCCGAATCCTGCCAGCTGCAGCCACTCGGCACGATCACCAGCGAGATCGACCAGCGCGGCGAAGCGGTCTTCGAACTCACCGCGATTGACCTTGAAGGCGGGGACCGCATTCCGGTGAAGGGCAACGCCACCAGCCCGCTGATTGGCCGCGATGTCGAGCTCGACGCGGTCAAGGCGCTGGTTTCGGGTCAGGCGGGCGCCGCATTGTGCATCGTCGGCGAAGCCGGGATGGGCAAGAGCCGCCTGCTTCTGGAAGGCGCGCGCCTCTCGGCGGGCTTCGGCGTGACGACGCTGGTGGTCCGTGGCAACGCGCTGCTCGCGCCGGTGCCGTTCGGTTGCCTCGGCGGTCCTGTCCGCCATCTGATGCAACTGTTGCAGCCCCTGCTGGCCGACGTGGCATCCGCCGCAGCGTTGACGGCAGACCAGGCCGAATGCCTGCAGGGCCTTATCGACAATGGCCAGAAGTGGCTGGCCCATCTCGCTCCGGGCGACCGCAACCGTATCGCCACGCAGACGATCCTGCGCCTGTTGCAGCTGGCCGTAGTCCACGTTCCCCTGCTCCTGCTGGTCGACGATGGCCAGTATCTCGATCGCGAAAGCCTGTCGGTGCTCACCGGCATCAGGGATGGCCGCATCATGACGATGCTTCTGGCCGGACGGCCGGAAGCGCTCACCAGCCTCGCCCAATGCTGCGATCAGGTGATGAACCTCGAACCGCTCGGCCCCCGCGCCGCACGCAGCCTTGTCGCGATGATCAACCGCTTCGCTCCGCTTGATGACGATACAATCGAGCGGATTCTTGACCGCGCCCAAGGCCTGCCGCTCGCCCTGCAGGAATTCGCGGTCAGCGCGCAAGGCGAGGACGGCACCGAACCGGCCGAACTGTCGGCCCGCATCCCGGCACGGCTCGATGCCCTGCTTGGCGCCCGCCTCGCCGCGCTTGACGATGATGCGACGCGCCTGTGCCAGTTCTGCGCCGCACTTGGGCCGATCTTCCCGGTAAGCCGACTGCAGAACGGCGCTGCCCTCGTCTGCCGCAACCCTTCCGGCGCCATCGCGCGGCTGGTCGAAGCGCGCGTGGTGGAATTTGCCGTGGCCAACCAGGCGCGCTTCACCCACCAGCTTGTGCAGGAAGCGGCCTACCGCACCATGCCCCGCCGTCGGCGCACCATGATGCACGCCAGGGCGCTCGAACTGCTCGCCGCGCAAGCCTCGTCGTCGCAGGAGGCCGAGGTTGCCAGCCATGCCGAACTTGCGACCCACGCCGAGAAGGCCGGCCTGCCGCAGCGCGCTCTCGGACATCTCTGGGATGCCTGCCAGCAGGCATTGAGCCTCGCCGCGATCGATTCGGTGCGCCAGCTCTACCTGCGCGCGCGTGAAATGGCGGCACGCCTGGAACCGGCCGCTGCCGCCATGGAACGGGCACGCTTCTCGCTGCTCGCCTTCGATACGCTGCAGCAACTCTCGCAAGAGCAGATCACGCGCGAAGACATGGCGCTTCTGGCCGAAGGCACCGTCGACATGGGCCCCGGCATCCGCACCGTGGCGCGGATCAACATGGCCGTGCTCGACTGGATCGATGGCGCCCCACTTCAGGGCGAGGCCTGGCTCGCCCGCGCCGAGGCCGATCTCGATGCGCATGACAGCTTGCCCCGCCGGACCTATGCCGATCTCGTCGCGGCCTATCTTGCCTTCTCGCAAGCCCGCCCGCGTGCGGCAATCGCGCGGATCGAACGTCTGGGCAACCGGCTGGACGATGGACAGCGCGGATCGACCTTCGGCGCGGTGGTGGTGATCCCCCACGTCCTCGCCCGCGCTTTCGGCGCGTGGTATCTTACCGATCTGGGTGAAATCGCCAAGGCACGCTCGTGGGTGGCCGAGGCGCTCAACCTTTCGCGCCGCTATGCCCACGCCTATTCCCGACTGCTCGCCGATCTCGCCCATGGCTACCTGCATTACCGCGAGGGCAGGTTCGAACGGGCCCTTGGCATATTGCGCGGCGCCTATGCCGATTGCCTGCACCACCATTTCCTCGGCTTCGAACCGGCCAGCGCAAGCTGGCTTGCCCTGACCCTGATCGAACTCGGCCAATTGCACGAAGCCGAAGCCGTGCTGGCGGAATCGGTCGCGCGTGGCCACTTCCGGCAGGTCCGCACTTCTGCGACCTACTACCTGCACGAGGCCCGCGCCCGCCTCGCCATGGCGCAGGGCAAGGTGGTGCAGGCCGCCGACCTTGCCGCCGAGGCTCTCGAACACAGCCGCTCGTGCGGAGAAGCGATGCACGAACTGCACGCACTGGTGCTGTGCCGCGAGGTTGAGGCGCATACCGGGATGGCCGTGTGGGGCGCGCAGGATGTGCCGACCGCCGATCTCGTCAGCAGGATCGACGAACTCGGCCTCGCTTGCCTGCAACGCCGGCTCGTCGCCATCGAGGATCGCATCGCATGAACCAGCAGGCCGTGCTTGCCGCAGCGTCAGCCCGGTTGTTCCAGCCGGGTGCGCCCGCGCTGCTCCGCTGCGCCGAGCTGGACAAGAACGGCGTTCGTGTCTTCGCCGCCGCAAGGCACGACGTGGTCAGCGCCCTGCTCTGCGAAGAAGACACGTTCTCGCTGCAGCAGTACGACGACTTGCTCGAACAGGTCCTGCCCGGCACGCGCTACCTGGTGGGTGAGAACGACGCCAACCGGCAAGTGCGCCTCCGCCAGCTCCATGCTGCGCAAAGCTGGCTCAATGCCCGCATCCCCGGCGTGAACCCAAGCCTTCCGCCCAATCTCGATCCCGGTTTCCGCGGCTGGATTGCAGCCATGGCGCGCGAGGAAGCTACGCATCTTCTCGACCGTTACCAGTCGCGCGCGCGCACTGGCGAGACCATCAACTTCGTCCGCGAATATGCCTTCCTGCTCTCCTACCGCATGGCGCGGCGGGTTCTGGGCGTGCCTGCACCCTCCAAGGTGCCATGGCCGGTGCCGCTGCTGCTGTTCGCACGGAACCTGACGAGACCCGGCCCCGCCCTGCGCCGCAGGGACGAACTGGGCGATGCGCTCAACGCCCTGTTCCTGCAGGTGCCGCTGTTCGGCCATGTCTTCGGTACCATCACCACCAGCTCCGGAGCGATGCCGTGGCTGGCCGGGAAGACCGCCAGCGTCGGCCTCGCCGCCATCGACGATGCGCTCGACATGCCGCAAGTGGCGCCCGAAACCAGCCTGCTCAGCGCGCTTGTCGCGGTGCAGCCGCAGTTCCCCGAAGTCGCCGACTACCGCCTGCAGGCGCGCAGCGTCCTGTTCGAATTGACCGGCGCGCTCGTGCTGATCGTCGGCAAGGTGCTTTCGGAAGTGGCCGCCTTCAGCGCCTCGGAGCGTGGACGCGCAGCGGGCATCCCTTGGCCCGCGCTGGTGCAGCGGCTGGGCGATCCCGCGCCAGGGCCCGAAGCGCGCGACGCCACCGTCGCCGAAATGCTGCGCCTTGCTGATACCAGCCAGCTCGTCCGCCGCGTCCGCCACGATTGCACCTGGCGCGGGGAACAACTGAAGGCCGGTGACCGCATCGTTGCGCTGGTCGGCGCTGCAGCGCACGACGAGGCCGCATTCCCCCAGCCGCACCGCTTCGCTCCCGATCCGGCGCGCCCCTACATCACCTCCGGCCCGCTGCAGGGGCCCCATGTCTGCTACGGCCGGGGCATTGCCTGGACCATCATTGCCGAGGCCATCGCCGCCACATCCGGGCGGATTGAACCCGCACCCAACGCCGCTCTCGGCACCTTCCTCGGCCTGCCCGACGACCTGAGCTTTACCGCCATCCCCTAATTACAAAGGAACCAACCTTTGAGCGTCAATCAGGACTTCGTCACCGTTGCCATCCCCTTCGGAGACAAGTCCGAATGGTGCGACGTCGGCGATATAGAGCGCGAGATCGGCGAACTCGGCAATCCGGCGAACGAAGCCATGGCCACGGCCCTGCGCCAGACCGGCGTGGTCCACTTCGCCAGCATCCACGCCATCCCGCCCGAAGCGCCGGGAAAGCAGGCCCATCTGGTGCTCGAAGCCACCGTCGATGGCAACGCCGGACGTGCGCTCGATCTGATTGCCGAACACGCCGGAGCGCTCCTGCTCCCGGTGCTCAAGCTGACCAGCGGCATCAGCGCGGTCGGCGAGGTCCTGCCGCTGCTGCGTCGCCATGCCTACGGCATCAACCCGGCGGTGTTCCGCGTGCCGTTTCTCGACCGCCGCCTGACCGGCCTGCCCTTCGTCGGTCTGCCGGGCCTCGGCGTTCGCACCATCGACGAGAACCGCGCGATCGTCGCCAAGGCGCGTTCCATCATCGCGCGCGAACGTGCCCGCTCCTCGCTCCACGGCCCGCAAAGCCTGTTCCGCGTCGTCGCGACAGAGCTGAAGGACGACCTCGCCCATCTGGAAGACCGCAAGCCGCCCAAGCTCGCGTTCTGCGAACGCAACGACGCGCCGTGGCTGGATTTCGCCCGCTCGCGCTGGACGCTCGGCTGGATCGGCAAGGGCCTTGCCAACGCACAAGGACTGATCTGGCCGCTGCTGGGTATCGGCTATCTTCTGGCACTTCTGCTCGGCCGCGCGGGCGGAGCCACCGGCTTTGCGCTCCTCAAGGGCGCGATCCTGCCCTCCGTGGTCATCGCGCTGCTGATTGTCGCCGCGGTGGCGTGGGCCTTGCGCCGCGACGAACTCGCCAACACGCCGGTGGACCGCACGCCGTCTGCCGCCGCACTCGGCGCGATGATGGCCAAGGAGAATGCGCCCGGCGTGATCCCCAACCACATGGTCAGCGTCACTACCCTGCGCAAGGCATGGGTGCGCAAGTGGACCTTGCCGCTCGCCTTCACTGCCGTTGCCATCATGGCGAAGATCGGGGTGATGCGGAAAGGCTTCCTCGCCACCATCGGCACGATCCACGCCGCACGCTGGGTGGTCCTGCCCGGCACGCGCCAACTGGTGTTCTTCTCCAACTACGATGGCAGCTGGGAAAGCTACCTCGAGGACTTCATCACCAAGGCGTCCGAGGGCGTCACCGCCGTGTGGAGCAACGCCGAGGGTTTCCCCGCCACGCGCCTGCTGTTCTTCAAGGGCGCCGAGGACGGCGACCGGATGAAGCGCTATGCCCGCTGCTCGATGCGCCCCACCCCGTTCTGGTTCGCCGCACACCCCGATCTTTCCACCACCGCCATGCGCAAGCACGCGCTGATCGTCAGCGGCCTTCTGTGCAAGGACCGCCTCGAAGCCAACCCGTCGGACGCCGAGGCCTGGCTCGACCTGTTCGGCTCGATCCCACGCCCCGATTACGGGTTGCAGTACGAGGAAATCCAGACGCTGATGTTTGGCGGGCTGAAGCGCCACCCGCACAGCCGGGTCGTCGCGCTCAACTTCGGCGAACCCCGCCGCGAAGGCAGCGCCCACCCTTATGCCCATGTGCAGAAGTGGCTGGCTGGCCTGATCGCCGAAGACCTCGTCTCGTTCGGTGACAAGCCGCCGCAGGATTTCGTCTGCAATATCGCCTTCTCCGCCGCCGGCCTGCGCCTGCTCGGGCTGGACAAGGAACTGGCGCTCGAAGGCCCCGGCACGCCGCAAGCCTTCCCGCCGGCCTTCTCGCTCGGCATGGCCCACGCCAGCCGCAAGCGCGCACTGGGCGATCCAGAACAGCTCGAATGGTGTGACGACGATACCCACATCGTGCTGCTGCTCTATGCCAAGGACGAAGTTGCCGCGCAGAAGTTCGCGCAGATCGTCAGCGACGCTGCCGCCATCGGCATCACCGAAAAGGCCTCCATACGCACCGGCCTCAAGGCCTTCGACCTCGAACGCTTCAAGGAGGCATGGCGAACCAGCGACGACAGCGTGTCCAAGCCTGCCGAGGGCGCAGAATTCGTCCATGCCACATCAAGCAACGACGACCTCTCCGAAGAACCCTTCGGCTTCGTCGACGGCGTCTCGCAGCCCCTGGTGCGCGGCTTCCCCGGTCGCCACGGCGCGCCGGATCCGGTCCACGGCGTCGAACCCGGCGAGTTCATCCTCGGCTACACCGACAATCGCGGCTACTACCCGCCATCGCCGCTGGTCGAGCGCCCGATGCAGGATCTCGGGATGTGCCCGCAGCTCCTCCTCCCCTCGCCCCCGCCAGACCAGCCGACGCAGTACCCCGACTTCGCCGATCAGGGCGCCCGCGCGCGCGATTTCGGCCGCAACGGCAGCTATCTGGTGATCCGCCAGCTCGCGCAGGACGTCGACGGCTTTCGCAGGCAGCTCGATGAAAAGGCGCACGAAATCTGCAAGCAGCCCGATGTCATCAACCCGCACAACGGCAACATCCATCGCACCCGCGAATGGATCGCCGCCAAGATGCTCGGCCGCTGGCGCGATGGCTCGGCGCTGATCGACAATCCCTTCCACCCGGCGATGAAGAGCGGCGTGGACGCGATGCGCAAGAACGATTTCCTCTACAAGGACGCCGATCCGCAAGGCCTGCGCTGCCCCTTCGGTGCCCACGTCCGCCGCACCTTCCCGCGCGACAGCCTCGCGCCGACAGAGCCGGTGGAACTCTCGGTCAGCAACCGCCACCGCCTGCTCCGCCGTGGCCGGCCCTATCTCGACAACGACGGCGATACCGCGCGCGGCACGCTGTTCATGGCCTTCAACGCCGATCTCGAACGCCAGTTCGAATTCGTCCAGCAAACCTGGCTCGCCTCGCCCACCTTCCACGGCCTCGAATGCGAGCCCGACCCCTTCGCCATGCACAAGGGGCCGAGCGAGAGCGACGTCCAGCGCTTCACCATCATCGGCCGCAACGCCCCGCTCGAGCTATGCCCGGTACAGCGCTACGTCACCTTGAAAGGCGGCGGCTACTTCTTCCTCCCCGGCCGCCACGCCTTGTGGTTTCTGGCCGGGGCCGCGCTGGATACGGACCGGCTGCACATGTCGTAGCCCAAACAAAAACGGCCGGGCTCACCACCCGGCCGTTTCTTATCAAACACCCAACCCGCATCAGGCCGGCAGCAGCTTGCGCTCCACCGCGATCCGCTGGATCGCCTTCTGCAGCTTCTCGAATGCGCGCACCTCGATCTGGCGGACGCGTTCGCGGCTGACATTGTAGACCTGCGAAAGCTCTTCCAGCGTCTTCGGCTCGTCGACCAGACGCCGATCCGTGAGGATATGGCGCTCGCGCTCGTTCAGGCTGTCCATCGCCTCGACCAGCAGCTGGTGGCGATAGCTTGCCTCCTCGGCCTCGGCCACGGTCTCGTCCTGCAGCGGGCGGTCGTCGGTCAGCCAGTCCTGCCACGAACCCTCGCCGTCCTCGCGCATCGAGACGTTGAGCGAGGCATCGCCGCCCATCATCATGCGCCGGTTCATGTTGACCACTTCCTGCTCGGGCACGCCCAGGTCGGTCGCGATCTTGCGCACGTCGTCCGGATGCAGGTCCGAATCCTCGAACGCCTCGAGGTTCTTCTTCATCCGGCGAAGGTTGAAGAACAGCTTCTTCTGCGCCGCCGTGGTGCCCATCTTCACCAGGCTCCACGAGCGCAGGATGAATTCCTGCATCGAAGCCTTGATCCACCACATCGCATAGGTGGCCAGACGGAAGCCCCGGTCGGGCTCGAACTTCTTCACGCCCTGCATCAGGCCAATGTTGCCTTCGGAGATCAGCTCGCTGACCGGCAGGCCATAGCCGCGATAGCCCATGGCGATCTTCGCCACGAGACGCAGGTGGCTCGTCACCAGTTGAGCGGCAGCTTCGGGATCCTGATGTTCCTGAAAACGCTTGGCGAGCATGTATTCCTGCTCAGCCGTAAGCACGGGGAACTTGCGGATTTCCGAGAGATAGCGGTTGAGGCTGGCTTCCCCGCCAAGGGCAGGTACTGTCACAGCTTTTCTTTCCTCACTCACCTGAACACGTCCTTTCTTCTCGTCGGTTCCCATGTGACGGCCCCCTGATGGGCGACCGGCGGCGGGACCACTCAAACGGAGCCTCCTCGCGGACGACTCCAAAGTCCTTCATTACAACATCGCCAGTACCTTTGCATCATGCCCTTCAGCGCAGAGTTCGACGATGAGTTCCCGCATATCGACGGGCGTCGGGCTGGCGAAATGATGGGTTGCACCGGTAACGGGGTGAATGAACCCCAGTTCCGCCGCATGCAGCGCCTGGCGATGAAACCCGAGCCGCTGGAGCAGCGGCCGAAGCTTTGAAGGTGCGCGTCCATAGACAGGATCACCCAATAGCGCATGGCCGATTGACGCAAGGTGAACGCGCACCTGGTGGGTTCTCCCGGTCTCCAGCCGACACTCGACCAAAGCCGCCCCTTCGAGCGCCGCAAGCGTGCGGAAATGCGTCACGGCATGCTTTCCGCGACCGTCCTCGACCAGCGCCATCTTCTTGCGGTCATGGCTGGACCGCGCAATCGCCCCGCGCACTGTGCCGGATGGCGGCATCGGCACGCCCGCCGTTACGCACTTGTAGGCGCGCACGATCGAATGGTCGGCAAACTGCCTGGCCAGCCCCTCATGCGCCACGTCAGTCTTGGCGACGACGAGCAGCCCGGACGTATCCTTGTCGATCCGGTGCACGATCCCCGGCCGCGCCACCCCGCCGATGCCCGAAAGCTGCCCCCGGCAATGGTGCAGCAGCGCGTTGACCAGCGTGCCGTCGAGATTCCCCGCCGCCGGATGCACCACCAGCCCGGCCGGCTTGTCCACCACGATCAGCGCATCGTCCTCATAGACGACGCTCAGCGGAATATCCTGCGCCACAGCCTCGGCCGGCGCGGCTTCCGGCACGCGGATTTCGAAGGCGGTGCCCTCGGCCACCTTGACCGAGGCTTGCGCGGCAACCTTGCCCGAAAGGCTGATCCGCCCCTCGGCAAGCAAAGCCTTCACCCGCTCCCGCGAAAGGCCCGAAGCATCGGCCAGAGCCTTGTCCAGCCGCTGCCCGCCACTCGCGACAGTTCCGGAAATGATCGTGTCAGCGGCCCCCATTGGTGGAGATATGGGAAGGATGGAGGTAGGGTGCAAGGCACTGTATGAGCGGTAGCAACCGTGGCGCACGACGGGGGTGGACGTTAGCCACCCCCGCAAATTGTCGCCGTACTTCTCACCGCAATTCTGGGGGTGTTAGGACGGGGCCTGAAGTCACTCGTTTTGCAAAACGCATCGCCGGTCGCTCCAGCCAGTAATACATGGCAACGCTTATCGGGAGCGCTGCAACGATTGCAACAAGTTGAACGATAAGCATTTCTTGGCGCCCAATACTCGATATTGGAACGATCGACACGGCAACGACAGCCAGCACAACCTGAACTGGCCGATGGATGAGGTAAAGAGAGTAAGAGGCCTCCCCGAGGATCTGTGCGGGCTTGGAGGCAAACAGCAACCGAAATGCATAGCCGGCTTTCTCGGGCCAAAGCAGAAAAGGATAAAAGATCGCCCAAATGCCAAGGGGTATGGGATCTTTCAAAACGGCAAGTGCAACGGCGCCAAGCAAAGCCGACCATGCATAGGGGTTGCCATCAAGACCGCGCAACCGATCGTAGGCCAAGCGGGAGACGATGCCCACCACGAAGAACACCAGCACACCAAAAATGGATGAAGCCACCTCGTAGTGCCCGAGCAATCCCCGATAAAATGTGAGGTGAAGTACAGCCATTACGATCGCACCACCTGCCATTGCGAATGGCTTTCCCCTCAGGGACAGCAGGAAAGGTGCGATGAGATAAAACTGCCATTCCAACGAAATGCTCCATGCCGCCGGCAGAAAGGCCACCGGTGCCTTTGGAAGCATCTCGATCGGGACAAGTCCGTGGAGCATGGTGGCGTGCAAGAGCAAATGCGGCGCTGTATTATCGACTGATTGACTCCGGAGCAGCTCCACCGAAGAAGCATATTCTTGCCATCCCGGTGCGTCCTGCCACGCCACCCGAACAACCAATTCAGCCCAAGCTGGTAGAATAAAGTATCCAATGACACAGCAGGCAATAAAGGCGGGATAGAGTCGAAAGAAACGCCGAAAAATGTACTTTAAATACGGTTCTTTCTGACTCTCGATCAGGTTTGTTATCACAAACCCGCTAACGATCATGAACACATATACTGCTGCATCTGTCCGCAGGAGCAACCAGAGAACTGGATTGTCACCTTTCAGCCAGCCACTCAGCTGCAGACCGTGTCCTACTGCAACCCATAATGCGAGGTAGATTCGCAGACCAACTATCTCGCGAATAAACTTCATTTTCCGCTCCACTTGGCCTGCCGTGAGACATACCCTTGATGCTGCCTATAGCGAGGGTTCCCGGTGCAGGGAACTGCAATGCAGCATCTTCTTCGCACCTGCAAAGTCGTTCGCGGCGATCTGCATCCTCCTCGCGCACAGAGAGCACAAACTAAGTTTCTTGACAAAACGAACCATATAGGTTACATGCTCCACCCACAGGTCAGGAGAGGGCACAAGGCCAACCCGCTCCTCTCCCTTCGGAAGCCGATGCCCAGAGTCTGGCGCGGATGCTTCCGGCGCGATCGGTGCGGCAGGTGCGCGTGGGTTCAATGCGGGGCGTAAAGCCCAAGACCCACCGGGCAAGACCTGTCGTTACCCAAGGACAGACAGGACACCCCAGGGCTGATAGCACGGCGCCGAACCCTGAGCGACGCTGCGGATGCGGAACCCGCCTGACTTGCGTGACAGTGTCTGCGCAAACGACAGGTTCTTTTCACGCAGCCGCTTGCCAGAAGCCAAGGCAGCCCGCGAGCCGCTGCCAAAGCTTCGTCCTTTCACATATGTCCGCCCTCAGGCTGAGCCGATCAGGGGTTCGGAACCGCCCCCCGGCCACTCGCAAGCGGTCCCGCGCCCCATCCCGCGCGTGCCGCAACGGCACCGCACCGGTCGCGCGATCTGTCAGCTTCCCCTCGGCGTTACCGTCCGCACTCGCCAGCGGATGATCTTCTGTATCAAAGCGTGGAATGGTTCACGCAGAGGCGCAGAGGAAGAAAGGGAGACGCAGAGTCCTTGGGAAGGCGCCTGCGGCGCAGCCGCCTCAAACTCTCTTCTCTCCTCCGCGTCTCCCCTTTCTTCTCCGCGTCTCTGCGTGAAACAGAAAGAAAAAGGGGCCACCGCAGCAGCCCCTTCCTCGATCACTCGACGACGAAACTCAAAGCCCCATCGCCCTCGTCGATGCGCACGGTCGAACCGTCCGGCACTTCGCCGCCCAGCAGCTTCTCGGCCAGCGGGTCCTGCAGATAGCGCTGCACCGCCCGCTTCAGCGGACGCGCGCCATAGACCGGATCGTAGCCGACCCGGCCCAGCCAGCGCTTGGCCGCATCGGTCAGGTCCAGCACGATCTTGCGATCCTTGAGCAGCCTGGCCACCCGCGCCACCTGGATCTCGACGATCGGTGCCATGTGCTCCTGGCCCAGACGGTGGAACAGGATGATCTCGTCCAGGCGGTTGAGGAACTCGGGCCGGAAATGTCCGCGCACCACGTCCATCACCTGCGGCTCGACGGTCTGCACATCCTGCCCCTCTTCCAGATTGGCGAGGTACTGGCTGCCGAGATTGCTGGTCAGGATGATCAGCGTGTTGGTAAAGTCCACCACGCGGCCCTGCCCGTCAGTCAGGCGGCCATCGTCAAGCACCTGCAGCAGCACGTTGAACACGTCCGAGTGCGCCTTCTCGACCTCGTCGAACAGCACGACCTGATAGGGCCTGCGCCGCACCGCCTCGGTCAGCACCCCGCCCTCGTCATAACCGACATAGCCCGGAGGCGCGCCGATCAGGCGGCTGACCGAATGCTTCTCCATGAACTCCGACATGTCGATGCGGACCATCGCGTTGTCATCGTCGAACAGGAAGCCGGCCAGCGCCTTGGTCAGCTCGGTCTTGCCGACGCCCGTGGGGCCGAGGAACAGGAAGCTGCCCAGCGGACGGTTCGGGTCCTGCAGGCCGGCCCGCGCACGGCGCACCGCCTTGGACACGGCCAGCACCGCGTCCTTCTGCCCGATCACCCGCTGGCCGAGCACTTCTTCCATCTTGAGCAGCTTCTCGCGCTCGCCTTCCATCATGCGGTCAACCGGCACGCCGGTCCACTTGCTGACGACGGCGGCGATGTCCTCGGCGGTCACCTCCTCGCGCAGCATGGCATTGGCGCTGACGCCCTGCGCTTCGGCCAATTGTCGCTCAAGCTCGGGAATGCGGCCATAGGCAAGCTCCCCGGCCTTCGCCAGGTCGCCATTGCGCTGCGCCACGTCCAGCTCGCTGCGCGCGGCGTCGAGGGCCTCTTTCACCTTGCCCTCGGCGGCGATCTTGTCGCGCTCGTTCTGCCAGCGCGTGGTCAGCTCGGCCGATTGCTGTTCGAAGTTCGCCAGCTCCTCGCGCAAGGTCGCCAGCCGGTCCTTCGACGCGGTATCGGTCTCCTTGGCCAGCGCCATTTCCTCGATCTTCATCTGGATGATGCGGCGGTCGAGCTTTTCGATCTCCTCGGGCTTGCTTTCCACTTCCATGCGGATGCGGCTCGCCGCCTCGTCCATCAGGTCGATGGCCTTGTCAGGCAAAAAGCGGTCGGAGATGTAGCGGTTGGACAGGGTCGCCGCCGCCACGATCGCATTGTCGGCAATGCGCACGCCATGGTGCAGTTCGTACTTGTCCTTGATGCCGCGCAGGATACTGATCGTGTCCTCCACCGTCGGCTCGCCCACGAACACCGGCTGGAACCGCCGCTGCAACGCGGGGTCCTTCTCGACATACTTCTGGTATTCGTCCAGCGTCGTCGCGCCTATGCAGTGCAGCTCCCCGCGGGCGAGCGCGGGCTTGAGCAGGTTGCCCGCATCCATCGCGCCCTCGCTCTTGCCCGCCCCGATCAGGGTGTGCATCTCGTCGATGAACAGGATGATCTGGCCTTCCGCGCCCTTGACCTCGTCAAGCACCGCCTTGAGCCGCTCCTCGAACTCGCCGCGATACTTCGCGCCCGCAATCAGGCTGCCCATGTCGAGCGCCATCAGCGTGCGGTCACGCAGCGAATCCGGCACGTCGCCATTGGCGATGCGCAGCGCGAGGCCTTCGGCAATCGCGGTCTTGCCCACGCCCGGTTCGCCGATCAGCGCCGGGTTGTTCTTGGTGCGGCGGGCGAGGATCTGCACGGTGCGGCGGATTTCCTCGTCGCGGCCGATCACCGGATCGAGCTTGCCCTCGCGCGCGGCCTCGGTCAGGTCGCGGGCGTATTTCTTCATCGCGTCATAGGCGTTTTCGGCGCTGGCGCTGTCCGCCGTGCGCCCGCCGCGCAGCTGCGTGATCGCCGCCTCGAGCGCCTGCGGCGTGACGTTCGCAGCCTTCAGCGCCTGCCCCGCCGAAGTCGTGGTGGCGAGCGTCAGCGCGACGAGCATACGCTCGACAGTCACGAAGCTGTCGTTCGACTTGGCCGCGATCTGCTCGGCGGAATCGAGCACGCGCACGGCATCGTTGTCGAGGCCCGGCGTCTGCTGCGCGCCCGAGCCGGAGACGGCGGCAATCTTCGCCAGCGCCTTGTCGACTTCGGTCTGCGCCAGGGCAGCATTGCCGCCCGCGCGCTGGATCAGCCCGCTGGCCATGCCCTCGCTGTCTTCCAGCAGGGCCTTGAGGATATGGTCCGGCGTGATCCGCTGATGATTCATGCGGATCGCAACGGTCTGCGCGGCTTGCAGGAAGCCCTTGGCGCGGTCGGTGAATTTCTCGAGGTTCATAAGGTCGAGTGTCCTCCTGTTGCGCAAGACATGGTGTGGCTTTTTCGCAACACAAGTGCTGCGCCGACGAAAAAGCTACACCACTCGACCGGGGTGGTTCCTTGATCGGGAGCAAAGTGTGGTGCCGATGCCCACCCCCAGCCCCTCCCGCCTGCGGGAGGGGAGTTGGACGACCTGTTCCAGCCCTCCCGCAGGCGGGAGGGCCGCGAGACTTGGCCTTTCGCAGAAAGGCTTAGTCGCAGCGGGGTGGGCACCCCGCGCAACCTCACTTCACAGGATCAGCCGCTTTCGCCGCCTTGGGTGCAAACTCCTTGCCGAAGAAGCTGCCAGCGTACCACTTGGGCCGCTCGGCCCCGTTCGCGAGGCCCATCACGGTGTAGTAGTTGACCTTTGCAAACAGCGCGCCCGCGTCCCAATTGAACGGCAGCTTCAGGTCATCGCTGGGCTGGTGGTAGTGGTCTTTCAGGAACCCGCGGAACGCCTTTTCGCCCGGCCCTTCGAAGCCGGTCATCATGAAAACCGCCGGCACGCCCTGCTGGACGAAGCGATAATGGTCCGACCGGGTGAACAGGCCCTCCTCCGGCATCGGATCGGGCGAAAGCTTGATGCCCGCCTTCTTCGCGGCCTCGGCCACGACCTTGCCCATCGTCGAATTCTCCGCCCCGAACGCGACGACGTCCGAGAACATGTAAGTCAGCACCGGCATGTCGAAGTTGACGAGGCCGACCACTTCACCCCCAACCACCGGATTGCGCGCGAGGTAGTCCGAGCCGATCAGCCCGCCTTCCTCGCCGGTCAGCGCCGCAAACATCACCGAACGGCGGGGCTTTTCCTTCGCCACGGCCTTGGCCACTTCCAGCATCGTCGCCACGCCCGAGGCATTGTCCATCGCGCCGTTGTGCAGCGTGTCCTGTCCCTTGCCGTGGATGCCGATGTGGTCGAGGTGCGCGGTCATGCCGATGAATTCGCCGGCAACCGCCGGGTCGGAACCCGGCAGCACGGCAACGACGTTCTCGCTCTGCACGTCCTTCCAGGTCTGCGCGTAGGACAGGCTGGCCTTGGCCTTCATCGCAAAGCCCTTGGGCTTGCCGCCGGTCCTGTCGGCCTCGGCGCGAATCTTGGTGAGCGACTTGCCCGATGCGGCAAACAGCGGCGCGGCAACATCAGGGTTGAGCGTGGCGCCGCCCATGATTCCAGGCGTGCGGCTGAACGCCTTGCCATCGGTCCCGACCCAGCCCTTGGCCGGACCGTCCGAGATCGCCACGCGCTTGTCCCAGGGGCGGCGCCTGGTGTCCTCGTCGGTCGGAATGCTGATCACGCCGATCGCGCCGCGCTTCATCGCCATCATTGCCTTGTCGGAGTTGAGGTGCGCGCCAAGCTCGCTCGGCGTGCCCTTGGGCGCGCCGGTCAGGACGACGACGATCTTGCCCTTCACGTCGAGCCCCCTGTAGTCATTGAAGCCGAGGTCCGGGCGGTCGAAGCCGAAGCCTGCAAACACCAGCGGCGCTTCGATCGCTACCTTGGCGTCGGTCAGGCTCGGCCGCACTAGCACTTGCGCGGTGTCGGATAACACCGTTTCCTTACCGCCATAGGTCAGCGCCAGCTTCGGCGCCCCATCGAGCCGCGCCTCGCGCACCGTCAGCTTCTGGAAGAACGAGCCGTCCGCAGCGGCGGGCTTGAGGCCCAACGCGATGAACTGCGAGGCAACGTAACTGGCGGCGATGTCGTAGCCGCGGCTGCCGGTGTCGCGGCCTTCCAGCAGATCGTCGGCCAGGAAGGTCACGTGCGCGCGCACGGCCTGCGCATCGAACACCGGCTCCTCGGCCAGGGCGGGAACCGCTGCGCCAGACAGCAACAGGGCAGAAACAAGCAGCTTGACGTTCATCGGTCTCTCTTTGTCGTTTGTCGAAACGGATCGCGTGGCACCTGCCCATTGGGCACGCCCCACTTGCGCGCGCGAGCATGGGCACTAGAAAGTTTCCAATCAAACCAAATCTGGGAGCTGTGGCTAAGCCGCTGTTCAGGCGGGACCTGCTCTTCGACCTTGCACAACCCCCGCAGCGCCCCTGTTCGCTGCCACTCCATGGGACACTCATGCAGCACAAACTTTCCGCCAGCCTGCTTGCCCTTGCCGCATCGACTGCACTTGCATCCCCTGCCTTTGCCCAGGAAGCAAAGCCCGCTCCGCTGCCTGACCTCGTCGCCAAGGTCCAGATTCCCTACGAAAGCTTCAAGCTCGACAATGGCCTGACTGTACTGGTCAACACCGACCGCAAGGCCCCGGTCGTGGCAGTGTCGGTATGGTACGGCGTCGGCTCGAAGAACGAGCCCAAGGGCAAGACCGGCTTTGCCCACCTTTTCGAACACCTGATGTTCAACGGCACCGAGAATGTGCCGGGCGATTTCTTCACCCCGTTGCAGCAGGTCGGCGCGACCGACGTCAACGGCACCACCTGGTTCGATCGCACCAACTACTTCGAGACCGTGCCCACTGCCGCGCTCGATATGGTGCTGATGATGGAATCCGACCGCATGGGCCATCTGCTCGGCGCGGTGACCCAGAAGGTGCTCGATAACCAGCGCGCCGTCGTCCAGAACGAGAAGCGCCAGGGCGACAACAACCCTTACGGCATCGTCGAGTACGAACAGCTCGAGAACCTCTACCCCTCGGGCCACCCCTACCACCACTCGACCATCGGCTCGATGGCCGACCTCGATTCCGCCAGCCTCGCCGATGTGAAGGGCTGGTTCACCGACCACTACGGCCCGAACAATGCAATCCTCGTCCTGTCGGGCGATATTGACGCGGCGACCGCCAAGGCAAAGGTTGCCAAGTGGTTCGGCGACATCAAGCCGGGTCCCAAGGTCAAGCCGGTCAGCGCCCCGGTGCCAACGCTGCCTTCCACCGTCTCCAAGACGATCAAGGATCAGGTCGCGACCACGCGCATCTACCGCATGTGGGCCGTGCCCGGTCTCGATAACCCGGACTATCTGCCGCTTGACCTTGCCGCCTCGGTGCTGGGCGGCCTCGCCTCGTCGCGTCTCGACGATGCGCTGGTGCGCGAACAGAAAGTTGCGGTCGCGGTTTCGGCCGATGCCGAAGTCTTCGCGCAGGCTGCGCAGTTCGTGATCAAGGCCGATGTCACGCCGGGCCAGGATCCGGCCAAGGTCGCCGCCGCACTCGACGCCGAGATTGCGAAGTTCATCAAGGAAGGCCCGACGCAGGACGAGCTGCTGCGCGCGGCAACCTCCGCCACCGCCAGCGAGATCCGCGGGCTGGAGCGCACCGGCGGTTTCAACGGCAAGGCTCCGACGCTGGCCGAGGGCCTGCTCTACAACGGCACGCCCGAACATTATCGGCAGGAGCTTGAGCGCACCGCCAAGATGACGCCCGCCGAGGTCAAGGCAGCAGCGGCCAAGTGGCTCACCCGCCCGGCCTTCGCGCTGACTGTCGAGCCGGGTGAGCGGACCGAGGGTGGCGAGGCGCGCGGCGGGTTCTACACCCAGACCGCAACCGGTGCCCACCCTGCCTACTTCCGCGATCCCGACATGCCGGCCAAGGGCGTGCCCGCCCCTGCTGTCGCCGGAGCCGACCGTTCGAAGCTGCCCGCCGTTGGCCAGCTTGCCCCGCTCGACTTCCCGGCGATCCAGCGCGCGACGCTCAAGAACGGCATTCCCGTCTATTTCGCCAAGCGTTCCGAAGTGCCGACCGTATCGGTCC
Source organism: Novosphingobium sp. ERW19 (assembly GCF_012641315.1). Taxonomy (NCBI): domain Bacteria; kingdom Pseudomonadati; phylum Pseudomonadota; class Alphaproteobacteria; order Sphingomonadales; family Sphingomonadaceae; genus Novosphingobium; species Novosphingobium sp. ERW19. Next base: position 118,194 of record NZ_JABAIC010000009.1, on the reverse strand, counting down.
GCGTCAGCTTCGATGCCGGCTATGCCGCCGATCCCAAGTCGGCGCTCGGCACCGAATCGCTACTGCTCAGCCTGATGGACGAAGGCACGCAGAAGCTTTCGGGCTCGGAATTCGCGCGGGAGCGTGAACGCCTCGGCGCCAACATCTCGCTGTCGGCAACGAGCGACCTGACCTCGTTCCAGGTCGATGCATTGTCGCCCAACCTCGGCGCCTCGCTCGGCCTGCTCGCAGACGTGGTGCGCCGTCCCGCGCTCGCCCCGGCAGACCTCGAGCGCGTGCGCACGCAGCAGCTCACCGCAATCTCGGCCGAGATGAAAAGCCCGCAGGCCCTCGCCACCCGCGTGCTCGTGCCCACGCTCTACGGCAGCCACCCCTACGCCTTCCCCTCCAGCGGCCTCGGCGATGCCGAAGTCGTGAAGAAGCTGACGCGCGAGGATCTGCTGGCCTTCCACGCCCGCTGGTTCCGCCCGGACACCGCGCGCATCTTCGTGGTGGGCGACACCACGCTCGACGCCGTGGTCAAGATGCTCGACGACAGCTTCGGCAATTGGCCCTCGAACCGCATGGCGCGGCCGGTGAAGGACTTCTCGGCGGCAGTTCCGGCACAAAAGAGCCGCGTCATCCTCGTCGACCGCCCGGGCTCGCCGCAGTCGTTCATCATGGCCGGCAAGGTGATCGACGCCAAGGGCACTGACGACACCGTCGCGCTGAACACCGCCAACGATATCCTCGGCGGCAACTTCCTCGGCCGCATCAACATGAACCTGCGCGAGGCCAAGGGCTGGACCTATGGCGCCTACAACGGCGTCAGCGAACCGCTCGACAAGGTCCGTTTCCAGGTGATCGCACCGGTGCAGACCGACCGCACCGGGGATTCACTGGTCGAGATCAAGCGCGAGATCGACGAGTACGGCAGCACCAAGGGCGTGACCGCCGAGGAGCTGGACTGGTCGACCAAGGGCAGCGCCCGCGAACTGCCGGGCATGTTCGAGACCAGCGCCGCTGTGCTCGACGGCCTTGCCAAGATCGTCAACTACCAGCGCCCGGACGACTTCTACGAGACGCTGTCCGCCCGCTACGGCAAGATGACCGCCGCCGAAGTGGACAAGGCGTTCCGTTCGAAGATCAACTCGGACGGCATGGTCTGGGTGGTTGTCGGCGATGCCGCCAAGGTGAAGCCGCAGCTCGACAAGTTCGGCCTGCCGGTGGAGGAAATGGCCGCGCCGAAGTAAGCTTCACAACGGCAAGCGAATTGGGGGGGCGTGCGGCGAGCACGCCCCCTTTTTCGTGCTGCCAACCGCGCGCAACGCTTCGTCACGCGGCCTGCCTTGCTATTGACACGTTTGTAGATAGACTTTGCCCAGCACACCATAATGGGAGAGCATCAATGTCCGTTGCCGGCACCTACAATTGCGTGACCCACACCCCGATGGGCGATCAGACCAGCACCTTCACCGTCAACGTCGATGGCGACAGCTTCACCGGCACCAACAGCGGCCAGATGGGCTCGATGGACGTCGAGAACGGCAAGGTCGATGGCAACACGCTGACCTGGCAGATGAAGATGACCGTGCCGATGCCGATGACGCTCGATTGCACCGCCACGATAGAAGGCGACACCCTGACCGGCAAGGTAACGGCAGGCATGTTCGGCACTTTCCCGATGGAGGGTACGCGGGGGTAAGAATGCTGGGCGCCGGTCAGCACAGCTGCACAGGCGCCCGGTTCACTGACACGACCCAAGAATATCTGAAATGGCAGTCGGAACGGGCCATTTTGGACCTTGTTCTGTAATCTTCATAACAGTACTGTCCGCTCCATTGGGGATCTGGGGGCGGTTAAGATCATGAACAAGCGCGCAGCTGCGCTGGTTTCAGCTTGCCTCGCCTTTGCTGCAAGCACCGCCTTGGTTGATAGCCCTTCAGCCGCGCAGCCGGCAGAGGGCTGCGAACTTCACGTCTGGCCGAGCCCCGGACTCGCTATGTTGAGTGCGCGCGCCCTCGATAATTTCACTTATGGCCATGGCCATCCTATTGGCGGAGGCGTGGTCGGCCTGATCGCACCTGAACGGGCCAATCGCGCCAAGGGCGTGGTCGACAATTTCTCTTACGAAGAAAAAGAGGCTGAACAGGTCGAGATGCTGCAGCCGTCGCGGCAACGCGCTTTGCTGCTGCAGGCCCCATTGGCGGAAACCCTGCATCTCGGCGGCTACCGCATCGTCCTTCATGATGAGACCGCGACAATGGCCATGGCTCGCAACGCGGCTCCGCTGGTCAGCGCGGCAAGCCCCTGCCATGCCGAGTTGCTGCTGGCCAATCTTACCTATACCCGCGTCTATGCCCACGGCCACAGCCTCAAATCATTGGTGATCCTGCGAGAATTCGGGTCGACACACGACCTGAAACAGCGCGCGGCAATCCCGGTCGAGGCTGCGCTCATGACCTCGCCAAAGGAAGAACAGCGCACGCCCGAAGCCTTTGCCGAGGATCTCGAGCGAGCCTTTCTGGATACGATCGGGCTCTTCGCGCGTGCGCGCGACAAGGCGCAAGACAAAGGCGGAAAGGCCAAATGACCAAACAGTCCCGCGTGATGACCGTTCTTGCCTGCCTGCTGGCGGCATCGCACTCTGCCCAGGCTCAGGACGCCCCGGCTCAGGCAACAGAGACCACCCCGGCCACTGCTGCCGCGCCGCAGCCCGAAGCTGCCTGCGCGCTGCACGTCTGGCCCGGGAGCAACCTGCGCTCGACATATTACGGCTGGCTTCACGGCGGGATCGTCGATGGGGCAGTGAACGGCCGCGATGGCTACAAGAAGTTGCCGGAGGGTCCGCTGGACACCGAACGGCAGAAAGACATCCTCTCGGGCATCGACATTGCCAAGGCGCTCGGCCTGAACGGCTATTCGCTGACGATACATCCCGAAGCACTCGACAGTCGCACATTGCGCGGAACGCCGGGATCGTGGCTTGCCGCCAGCGGTGGGGCGGCACCTGCCGCCTGCCAGGCCGAGCTCGCGATAGACGACGTGTTCTTCCAGGAAGACGTGTTCAGCGGAAAATACCTGAAGGTCATCTACCGCTTCAAGCGCTTCGATGGCGCGGAAACGCCATCGCGCAGCTTCGGGCAAATCATGGCAATCAAGCTGCTGGCCTTCCCGCCAGCCCAGGGAACCGATCCCGCACCGGCAATGAAGGAAATTGGCGCTGCGCTCGCACGCAGCGTCGAAGATTTCGGCTTGGCGCTCAATGCGCCTCCGAAAAAGAAGAAGTGAAGTACGGGAAATCTAACGGACGGGGAAAGATCCAAGCATGAAGACGTATCTGATCTCTGCCAGCGCATTCTTGCTGGCAAGCGCTGGCGCGGCATTCGCGCAAGAGCAGGCGCCGACCGCCGCGACGGAAGCAGCGGCTGCTCCGGCAACGCCCGCTGGCCCTGAAACCATGACCTATGCACCCAAGGATGCTGCAGCTGACGGCTGCGAGCTGCACATCTGGCCTGCCGAGCGCATGACCTCGATGACGACTGGTTTGCTGGGCGGGGGTCTGCTCGATGCCGCCCTCCATTCGAACCGCGACGCGACGAACCGCACGCTGCTGGCCAGCGCGCTCGACAGCCCCAGCCAGCTCGACGCGCTCCTGTCGCTTGACCTGCGCAGCATGATCAAGATGACGCCGGGCACCACGATCATCACCCATGCCAAGCCGCTTGAGCGCAAGACGATGAATTCGGTCAAGACGCGCCGCTCGGATTCGCAGGCGACGTGCTACTCCGAACTGATCGTGGCTGACGTGTTCTACCAGAAGGCGGCGATCTATGGCCGCTCGCTGCGCACGCTGTTCATGGTGCGCGAGTTCGGCAAGGACCAGAAGATCGACTTCGAATACAAGGCCTGGGGCGGCAATGGCCTCAAGCTCTTCCCGCCGAAGGAAGGCGAAGATGCGCTTGCGGCGCTCGACGAGCTGGTCGGCGTGTTCAAGAAGAACTTCGAGGAATACGCCAACAACGAAGCCAAGGCCCCGCGCAAGCCGATAAAGCCCTGACCTTATGCGGCAGGGACGGGCGCAACGTCGGTCCCTGCCGCATCACAACTCGGATCAGGCCAGCTTCTTCTTCAGCAGTTCGTTCACGACGCCGGGGTTGGCCTTGCCCTGCATCGCCTTCATCGTCTGGCCGACGAAGAAGCCGAACAGGGCTTCCTTGCCTGCCTTGTACTGATCGACCTTGTCGGCATTGCCGGCGAGGATGCCGTCAATCGCCGCTTCGATCGCGCCGGTGTCGGAGGTCTGCTTCAGGCCCTCGCGCTCGACGATGGCGGCGGCGCCGTCACCGCTCTCGAGCATCTTTTCGAGCACCTGCTTGGCGATCGAACCGGAAATCGTGCCGTCGGCGATCAGCGCCAGCAGTTCGGCACCTGCCGCCGGGCTGACCGGCGAATTGTCCAGCCCCTTGCCGAGCTTGTTCAGCGCGCCGAACAGTTCGGAAATCAGCCAGTTGGCGGCCTGCTTGGCCACTTCCGCTTCGGGCTTCTTCGCCTTGGCGGCTGTCTCGGCCAGCAGCGCCTCGAACCAGCGCGCGGTTTCCACGTCCGCCGTCAACACGCCTGCGTTATAGGCTGACAGGCCGAGCGCGGTCTCATAGCGATGGCGCTTGGCGTCCGGCAGCTCGGGCAGCGACGCGCGGCAGTCCTCGAGGAAAGCATCATCGAGTTCGAGCGGGAGCAGGTCGGGGTCGGGGAAGTAGCGGTAATCGTGCGCGTCTTCCTTCGAACGCATCGAGCGGGTCTCGTTGCGGTCGGGATCGTAGAGGCGCGTTTCCTGCACCACCGCACCGCCATCCTCGATCAGGGCAACCTGGCGCTTTGCCTCCTGCTCGACCACGGCCATGACGAAGCGGACCGAGTTGACGTTCTTGGTTTCGGTGCGGGTGCCGAACGGTTCACCGGGGCGGCGGACCGAGACGTTGACGTCGGCGCGCATCGAGCCCTGGTCCATGTTGCCGTCGCACGAGCCGACATAGCGCAGGATCGTGCGCAGCTTCGACAGGTAGGCCCCGGCCTCTGCCGGTGAACGCATGTCCGGGCGGCTGACGATTTCCATCAGCGCCACGCCCGAGCGGTTGAGATCGACATAGGACATCGTCGGGTGCTGATCGTGCATCAGCTTGCCGGCGTCCTGCTCCACATGGATGCGCTCGATCCCGATGGTCTTGGTCGATTCCGGGTTCTTGTCGTCAAGCTGGATTTCGATCGAACCTTCGCCGACGATCGGATGGTAGAGCTGGCTGATCTGGTAGCCCTGCGGCAAATCGGCATAGAAGTAGTTCTTGCGATCGAACCGCGACCACTTGTTGATCTGCGCATTGATCGCCATGCCGGTGCGCACCGCCTGGCGGATGCACTCCATGTTCGGCACGGGCAGCATGCCGGGCATCGCCGCGTCGACCAGGCTGACCTGCGTGTTCGGCTCAGCCCCGAACGCGGTGGCCGCGCCGGAAAACAGCTTGGCATTCGAAGTGACCTGCGCGTGGACTTCGAGGCCGATCACGACCTCCCATTCGCCGGTTGCGCCCTGGATACGATATTCGCTCATGCTCTGCCCGATAAGGTGTGAGGGATGGGTTGGAAAGGGGTCAATTGGCTGGCCTCGGCTCCGGTCGTCCGGCCAGGCGGCGCGACCACGCCCGCGCCGGTTGTTCGATCAGTCTGGCAAACGGCACCGCCACGATCAGGCACAGCGCCATGATGAGAAGTTTCATCGCGTCGGCCTGCCAATCGGGGCCGGTCAGCGCGTCGGCACCGCCGATGGTGCTATCGGCAATCATCAGCCCCAGGCGCGGCTGGAGCACCGCCAGAAGATCGAACACGCGGCCGATCACGAAGACGTGGACCATGTACAGCGCGTAGGACATCGTGCCGAGCCACTGGAACGGCGCGGCGCACAGCAGGCGCGAGACGAGCCCGCGTTGCAGGGCCGAGAGCGCGACGAGCGCGGTGGCGGCAAGATCGAAGGCCATGAGATTGCCGCTGCCCCACAGCACCGCGCCAAGAGCGGCAAAGGCAGCCAGCTCAAGCACGGTCGCCACAGCAATCGGCAACTGCGGTGGCGATGATTGCTCGTAGGCGCGATGCAGCGCAAGACCGAGGCCGAACCCGGCAATTCCGCGCCCGATGTTGGACGCCAGGCCATCAAGCGGACCGCCGAACGTGGCAAAGGTCAGCACCGCCACGGCCAGCGCCAGCCACGCCATCCACACGCGCTGCCCGGCGAGCTTCCAGCCCGCAGCGGCGAGCAGATAGAGCAGCATCTCGACCGAGACCGACCAGCTCGGGTGGTTCCATGTAATCCCGAGCGACGGCACCACGCCCTGCAGCAGCAGGAAGGCAATCGGCAGGTCCGCCGGATCGCCCTGCCCTGCCATCAGGCCGTGGGTGCGCAATTCTGGCCGCATCACGCCCAGCGCCAGCATCGACAGCGCGAAGACGGTGAGCATCGCGGCATGCAGCGGCCAGACGCGGCCCCAGCGCAGCCAGATGAAGCGCGAGAACGAGAAGCCTGCCGACAGCTTCGCGCCATAGGAGGCGGCAATCACGAAGCCGGAAAGGACGAAGAACAGATCGACCATGCGGCCGAAGTTCGCATCGAATCCGGCGGCGGACAGGCCTGCTGTTGCGGGGATATGGTGGAACACCACCCCCAGCGCCGCAAGACCGCGCAAGGCATCGAGGACGGGATAGCGCAAGGGCATGCCCGCGCCGCTCCCGTCGGTCGACTGTCTTACCACCACTTCTCCGGGCGCGCGGAGAACTGCGCGCGCTGTTCGATGGCGAGGCTGGCATTGAGCACGCCCTGCTCGTCGAACGCCTTGCCGATGACCTGAAGGCCAAGCGGCAACCCGTTGCGGTCAAGCCCGGCCGGGACCGACATGGCCGGGAGCCCAGCAAGGCTGGCAGGCACCGAGAACACGTCGTTCAGGTACATTTCCAGCGGGTCGGCGCTCTTTTCGCCCAGCGCAAAGGCCGAGGACGGCGCGGTGGGGACGAGGATCACGTCGACGTCCATGAACGCATTGGTGAAATCGCGCGCGATCAGGGTGCGGACCTTCTGCGCCTGGGTGTAGTAGGCATCGTAGAAGCCCGCCGAGAGCACATAGGTGCCGATCATGATCCGGCGCTTCACTTCCGGACCGAACCCGGCGGCGCGGGTGGCGGCATACATGTCCTGCAGGCCGGCACCATCGGGCAGATCGCGCAGGCCATAGCGCACGCCATCGTAGCGGGCGAGGTTCGACGAGGCTTCTGCCGGCGCGATGATGTAGTACGTCGGCAGCGCGTACTTGGTGTGGGGCAGCGAAATCTCGACGATCTCGGCGCCGGCATCCTTCAGCCAGGCGATGCCATCGTCCCAGCTCTTCGCGACGTCAGGGTCCATGCCATCGAGGCGGTATTCGCGCGGGATGCCGACCTTCTTGCCGCGCATGTCGGCGTTGAGGCCTGCGGTCCATTCCGGCACCGGCAGGTTGAGGCTGGTCGAATCCTTCGGATCAAACCCGGCCATGGCTTCCAGCATGATCGCGCAGTCGGTCACGTCATGGGCCATTGCGCCTGCCTGATCGAGTGACGAGGCAAACGCCACGACGCCCCAGCGCGAGCATCGGCCGTAAGTCGGCTTGATGCCGGAAATGCCGGTGAAGGCCGCGGGCTGGCGGATCGAGCCGCCAGTGTCAGTGCCGGTGGCAGCAGGCGCGATGCGCGCGGCAACCGCCGCGGACGAACCACCCGAAGAGCCGCCGGGGGCCAGCGGCGCGGTGTCGTTCGGGCGACGCCACGGCGAGATCACATTGCCGAAGGCGCTGGTCTCGTTCGAGGAGCCCATGGCGAACTGATCGAGATTGAGCTTGCCGAGCATGCCGGCGCCCGCGTCCCACAGCTTCTGCGAAACGGTCGATTCGTACTGCGGCTTGAAGCCTTCGAGGATCTTCGATGCGGCGGTGGTCTGCGTGCCCTTGGTGGCAAACAGGTCCTTCATGCCAATCGGCACGCCCGCCATTGGTCCAAGCGGCTTGCCAGCGGCGCGGTCCGCGTCGACCTTCGCGGCAGCTTCCAGCGCCTTTTCCGGCGTGGTGACAATGAAGGCGTTGAGCGCGGGCTGCGCGGCCTCGACCGCCGCGTTGAACGCGGTGGCGACTTCGGTGGCGGAAAACGCGCCCTTGGCCACGCCATCGCGGATGGCGGCAATGCCGAGATCAGTAATATTCGTCATTATTCGATCACCTTGGGCACGCCGAAGAAGCCATGTTCGGGCGCTGGCGCGTTGGCCAGCACCGCATCGCGCATGTCGCCGCCGGTCAGCGGATCGGCATTGACCACGTCATCGCGCAGGCGCTGGTGGTTCGGGATGACGGCAGTCATCGGCTCGATCCCGGTGACGTCGACTTCGCCGAGTTGTTCGACCCAGGCGAGGATGCCGTTGAGTTCGGGGACCATCGCGTCAAGCTCGGCCTCGGTGACCTTGATGCGGGCCAGCGAGGCGATCTTCGCCACCGTGGCGGTATCTACGGACATGGCGGATACTCTTATCGGAAAGAAAAAAGGAACGCCGCGCGCTACCAGAGCGCACGGCGTGCTTCAAGCCGAGGCCGCCCCATAAGGGCGCCCGGCCAGGATCAGGGTTGCGGAGCGCCTTCGGGCATCGGCACGCCACCCGGAGCGCCACCGGGCGCACCACCGGCCCCACCCTGCATGCGCTGCATCTGTTCGAGCATCATGCGCTGCTGCTGGATTTCGGCAGCACTGCGGAAATCGAGCAGTTCGATTTCGAAGACGAGGTCGGAATTGGCGGGGATCACCACTTCGCCGGTCTGCGGATTGCGCTTCTCTTCGGCGCCGTAGGCCTTTTCCGAAGGGATCTCGAGGACGTACTTGCCGCCCTTCTGCATCTTCGAAAGACCTTCGGAGAAGCCAGGGATCACGGTTTCGAGCGGGAGGACCGCATTCTGGCCACGGTCGAACTCCTTGCCGCTGGCGAGGCGACCGACATAGTTGATCAGCGCCACGTCAGCCTTGGTCGGCGAAGCGCCGGTGCCGGCCTTGACCGTCTCGATCTCGATGCCCTGGTAGCGGGTGGCATAGGCCACGCCCGAGCCGAGCACGACCGCAGCGATGACGCCGAGCCAGATCTTGCCGACCGAGCCCTTGGCAACGGGCTGGAGCGGAACGCGGGTGATTTCCGACATGCTTTCCCCCTCAAGCGCGATTCGCTTCGAATCGCGCTGGATGATTCGAATGACCTGATCCGGCACACGAAAAAGGGCGCCGGAGTGCGGCGCCCTCTTGGCCCATCAGGGCGCGAACGGCAAGTAGCCAGATGGAGCGTTTCCGCCCCGATCCTTCTTACTTGACGCCGTCACGCTCCTGGCGCTTGCGCTCAAGCTTGCGGGCGCGACGGACGGCAGCAGCCTTCTCGCGAGCGCGCTTTTCCGAGGGCTTCTCGAAGTGGCGACGCAGCTTCATTTCGCGATACACGCCTTCACGCTGCAGCTTCTTCTTGAGTGCACGAAGAGCCTGGTCGACGTTGTTATCGCGAACGAGAATCTGCATAAACCGCTACACCTCAATCTGACGGCGAGAGCCCGCGAAACCGGCGGGAGTCACCTTGAATCTGGAAACACAAAACAAGCCGAATCCGTACAGGACCGGCCCGAACGGGTGCGCCACTAGCCAAATCGGGCCACAAAGGCAAGCAAAGTCGTGCATTTTGCAGGCCATGAGGTTAAGGGCGGCGGATGAACTCTCCCAATACACTGACGGCAACTGCCATCGTCGCCCTGGGTGGCGGCGTAGGCGCCATGCTGCGCTATCACGCGGGGCGCGCCGTAACTGCGTTTTCCGGTCCCAACACGCTGTTCCCATGGGGCACCTTCCTGATCAACGTCAGCGGCAGCCTGCTGATGGGCCTGCTTGCAGGATGGCTGGCGCGGCAGGACGGCAGCGAATCGCTGCGCCTGCTGCTCGGCGTCGGCGTGCTCGGCGGCTTCACCACCTTCTCTGCCTTCAGCCTTGAAACCGCCATGCTGATGCAGCGCGGACTTTATGGCATGGCCGGCTTCTATGCGCTGGGCTCGCTGCTGGGCGGCGTGGCCGGGCTGTTCCTTGGCCTTTCAATGATGCGGGGTGCAGCATGAGCCGCGGCAAGATCCCGGACGACAACGTCCGCCAGTTCACCGTGGGCCGCGACGATGCCGGAGCAAGGCTTGACCGCTGGTTCAAGCGCCACCTGCCGCAGGTCGGCTTTGCCACCGTATCGCGCTGGGCCCGCACCGGGCAGATCCGCGTCGATGGCAAGCGCGCCGATGTCGATACGCGGCTCGAAGCCGGGCAGACCTTGCGCGTCCCTCCCGGCAATGCCACGCCGGTGGGCGCCGGGATCAAGGGCCAGCGCGTGCGCAAGCCGCTGACCGAGGAGCAGATTGCGCTGGCCGAATCGATGGTCCTCGAAAAGGACCGCGCCGCAATCGTGCTGAACAAGCCGCCGGGCCTTGCGACGCAAGGCGGGAGCGGCACGCACGAGCATGTCGACGGACTGCTCGATGCCTATGCCGCCGATGGCGAGCCCCGCCCGCGCCTCGTCCACCGCCTGGACAAGGACACCTCGGGCGTCCTGCTCATCGCGCGCACGCCGGGCAGCGCAGCATTCTTTTCCAAGCACTTCTCCGGCCGCTCGGCGCGCAAGATCTACTGGGCGCTGGTGGTTGGCGTGCCAGAAGTGAAGGACGGACTGATCGAACTGCCGCTGGCCAAGCAGCCGGGCACGGGCGGTGAGAAGATGATGGTCGACGAGAGCGGCCAGGGCCAGTCCGCGCGCAGCCGTTACCGCGTGATCAGCCGCGCGGGCAATTCGGCCTCATGGGTCGAACTGCAGCCGCTGACCGGGCGCACCCACCAGTTGCGCGTGCACATGGCAGCGATCGGCCATCCGATCGTCGGTGACGGCAAGTATGGCGGGCAGGCCGCGTTCCTGACCGGCACGATCAGCCGCAAGATGCACCTCCACGCCCGCCGCCTGCGGATCGAGCATCCCGAGGGCGACCTGATCGACGTGACCGCGCCGCTTCCGGCGCACTTCGCGGCGAGCATGGCCAGCCTCGGCTTCTACGAGGAAGACGGCGACCTGCCGCTGGAAGCGCCCAAGCTGGTCCCTGAAAAGACCATGCAAAAGCGCGCGGCGAAGCAGCACGCCAAGGAATATCGCAAGGAGCGCCGGGGCGAACGCCGCAAGCGCGCCGACAGTGAGAAGGGTGCGGGCAGCGCCGGTCGCAAGCCCACGGGCAAGCGCGCTGGTCCGACAAAGGGCGCGCCGCCGAAAAAGGGTCCTGCAAAGCCTGCCGGGAAGCCTGCTGCTCCGCGCAGGGCGCCATCGGGCAAGCCTGCCCCGAGGACGCGGAAGGACTGATGCATCCCAACCCGTCCTTCCGGCATGATGACCGCGACCTGTTCGAGGCGCTGATTGCCGAGATCGGGTTCGGGATGGTGTTTGCCACGGTGCCGGACGGGCCGCGCGTGGCGCACGTACCGCTGCATTCGACCGGCGACGGAGCGGTGCAGTTCCACCTCGCGCGGGGCAATGCGCTGACCCGGCATCTTGACGGCATGACCGCGCTGGCGGTGATCAACGGACCGGACGGCTATGTCAGCCCGCGCTGGTATGCCGATCCGGCGCAAGTGCCGACGTGGAACTACGTCGCGCTGGAGATGGAAGGCCGGGTGCGGCGGATGGATCAGGATGGACTGCGCGGACTGCTCGAGACCGTTTCGGATGCGCATGAGGCGCGGGTGACCGAAGGCACACCCTGGACGATGGACAAGATGCCCGAGGACAAGCTGCGTGCGATGATGGGCGGGATCGTCGGCTTCGAGATGGAAGTGCTGGCATGGCGGCCCACCTTCAAGCTATCGCAGAACAAGAGCGCCGATGAGCGTGCGCGCGTGGCGGCTGGGCTGGAAGCCGAGGGCTCTCCGGCGATCGCCGAACTGATGCGGAGGCTTGTTCCTTGAAACTGGCGATCTTCGATTGCGACGGCACGCTGGTCGACAGCCAGGCCGATATCTGCGCGGCGATGGATGCGGCGTTCAAGGCTGCGGGCCTGATCCCGCCCGAACGCCAGCTGACGCGCCGCGTCGTCGGCCTCTCGCTGCACGAGGCGATGCGCCAACTGCACCCTGAGGGCGAACACCACGAGCACGCGAGCCTCACCGAACTCTACAAGGACGCCTTCCGCGCCCGCCGTGCCGCAGGGGCGGTGGCCGAGCCGCTCTATGAAGGCATCGCCTCGCTGATCGAGGAACTCGCGGGGCAAGGCTGGCAACTTGCCGTCGCCACCGGCAAGTCAGACCGGGGCCTTGCCCATTGCCTCGCCACGCATGGGCTGACCGGGCATTTCGTCTCGCTGCAAACCGCGGACCGTCATCCTTCCAAGCCCGACCCCTCGATGATCGAGCAGTGCATTGCCGATGCCGGCGCGGATCGCGCACGCACGGCGATGATCGGCGACACCGTCTATGACATTCACATGGGCGTGAACGCGGGCGTGCGCTCGTTCGGGGTCGACTGGGGCTATCACGAGACCGAGGAACTGATCGAAGCCGGCGCGGAAGCGGTGGCGACGAGCATCGAGGACTTGCGTGCACTGCTGGGGAGGATTGCATGAGCGATCAGGCCCGAGATCCGGCAATGGGCCGCTATTTCGCGTTGCAGGCGGTGCGGGCTTCGGGCGCGGTGCTGGTGCTGCTCGGCGTGCTGGTGCAGGCGGGCAAGGGGCCGGGGCCGCTGGCCGAGCTCCCGCCGCTGGTCGGGATCGTGCTGGCTCTGGCAGGCCTGTGGGACTTCTTTTTCCTGCCGCGCATCGTCGCGCGGCGGTGGCGTACTCCGGAATAGACAATGAAGCGCTTTTACAAGGCAGTGACGGTCGAGGCGGCAGAAGGCGGCTTCGGGGTGAGGCTCGACGGGCGGGCGATCAAGACGGTAGGCGGCAGGCCGCAAGTGGTGCCGACGCAAGCCCTGGCCGAGGCCATGGCGGCGGAATGGTCTGCGCAAGGACCGGAAATCGACCCCGCGCTGTTCCTGCTGCGCGACATGGCAGACTACGCGATCGACGTGGTGGCGCGGGACCGCGCCTCGGTGATCGGGGAAATCCTGCCCTACGCCGAGACCGATACGCTATGTTATCGCGCCGAGCCGGACGAGGCCTTTGCCGCGCGCCAGCGGCTGATGTGGGAACCGTTGCTGGCGAATGCCGAAACCCGTCTGGGCGTGCAGTTCGTGCGGGTAACCGGCATTATCCACAAGCCGCAACCGGTCGAAACGCTGGCCGCCCTGCGCGATGAACTCGAAGCGCTCGATGCCTTCCAGCTTGCCGCCTTGCGCAACACCACCAGCCTCGCCGCCTCGCTGGTGATCGGCCTCGCCGCGCTGCAACCGCAAGCCGACCTTGACGCGCTGTGGGATGCCGCCAACCTCGAAGAAGACTGGCAGGCCGAACTCTGGGGCAAGGACGCCGAAGCGATGGAGCGGCGCGAGAAGCGGGCTGGCGCGTTTGCGGCGGCGGCGCGGTTTGCGGGGCTGGCGCGGGGTTAGGCTTACAGGCAATGGTCCCCGGCCTGCGCCGGGGTGACGATTGATACAAAGCTCTGTTTCTCGTCATCCCGGCGCAGGCCGGGATCCAGTTGCTGCCCAATCAGCGCAAGGGCAACATCACCCCACCCAGTCGGCCACCTGCTTGGCCACGGCGTTCGCGGCTTCGTTCAGCGCCGGGCCGACGTACTTGGCTTCGGCCTCTGCCACCGGCACCGTGCTTTCAAAGCGCCTGGTCTCCACGCGGCCGCCGGCTTCCTTGACCGCATCGTAGCGGACCACGGCGGAGCGGGTGCGCGCGTCGTAGCCCATGTCGAGCAGGCGGCCCGAGAGGTGGAGACCCGCTGCACCCGGATCGCTCTCGATCACGAGGCGGCTGCCGCGCGCGCGGATGGTTTCGGCGAGCAGGCGCTGGAACAGGCGCGAGGGGCGTTCGACCCACATCGTCTTCTGGAGATAGGCCACGTTGGCATCGTCAATCTGCACCGGCACCCGCGTGACGGCGAGGCGCGCTTCGGCCGAGGGCTCCATCACTACCAGCGCAGTGGCCAACGTGCCGCTGGTGCCGCTGCCTGCAGCAGGCGCGGCGGTGGGGGTGAGCGCCAGCAGCGTGTCCGGCACCTTGGGGCCGAGGCTGACGCAACCGGAGAGGGCGGCGAGAAGTGCGGGGACGACAAGGGCTTTGCGGATCATCTTCATCGCCTCCTCAATTCTTGTAGTCGGGCAGCTTGGGGCCGCCGACAAAACCGCCGACGCCCTGATCGTTCAGGCGGTCGGTCACTTCGCGCAAGCTCTTCGTGGTCGCCTGCAGATCGCGGATGGCCGCTTCGGCCGCAGGCAGCGTGCGTTCGTTCAGCTGGCGGGCGGCCGGGCGGGCTTCGCTCAGGGTGCCTTGCAGCTCATCAGCCGCGCCCTGGGCCGATTTCAGCGTCTGACGCAGCTGCTTGGCGAGGCCATTGGCATCGTTGTTGAGCATATTGTCGGCCGAGTTCGTCAGCTTCTCGAAGCTGGCCAGCGTATAGTTGGCCTGCCGCAGCGTGGCCTGCAGTTCGGCCAGCGTGCGCTTCACATCGGGCGAGGCATCGGCGAGATTGCCGGTCATGCGATCGGTGTTGGCGAGGATGTTCTCGATCGACTTCTGGTTCTTGTCCGACAGCACCATGGTCAGGCGCTCGGTCAGCGTAGCGAGACGTTCGAGCAGGAGCGGCGCGTTCGAAAGGATTTCGCCAAGGCCCGAGCGCTTGGTCGGGATCACCGGCACGCCTTCGGGGCAAGTGGCGCGCTTGTTTTCCTTCGGACAAGCGATAGGCGGGGCGCCCTTGACCGCGCCGGAAAGCTGGATCGTCGAAACGCCGGTGAAGCTGCCGAGCAGGCTGGCAGTGGTGCCCTGCAGGATTGGCACCTTGCGGTCGACCGCGATGCGCACGCGCACGAACTCGGGATCGCGCTCCCACAGCTTGATGTCCTTGACCTGGCCCGACGGCACGCCCGAGAATGAGACCTCCGACCCCTTGGCCAGGCCGTCGACCGACTGCTTGAAGAAGATGTCGTATTCGTTGAGGTCGCCCTGGTTCAGGCGCGCGATCCAGATGGTCAGCACGGCGGTCGCCGCCAGCAATGCCAGCGTGACGAGCCCGACCCAGATATGGTTTGCGCGCGTTTCCATCGGCTAGTCCTTATGCCCCGTCAGGATCAGGCGAAGAACGCCCGTCGTCCGAAAGTGTTGCCCGCACAGCATCATGCCGCTCTTGCGCATCTTGCGCCGCACGTCCGCGCGGGCCGTTGAAGTATTCCTGTATCCACGGATGATCGAGCGCGAGCAGTTCCGGGATCGTGCCCACGGCAATCACCTTCTTGTCCGCGATCACCGCCACCCGGTCGCAGATTTCATACAGCGTATCGAGATCGTGGGTGATCAGGAACACGGTGAGGTCAAGCGTCTGCTGCAGCTTGAGGATCAGCTGGTCGAACGCCGCTGCGCCGATCGGGTCCAGCCCGGCGGTCGGCTCGTCAAGAAACAGCAATTCGGGATCGAGCGCGAGCGCACGGGCAAGGCCGGCGCGCTTCTTCATGCCGCCGGAAAGTTCGGACGGATACTTGCTTGTCGCCTCGGCCGGCAGGCCCGAAAGCAGGACCTTGTACCGCGCAATCTCGTGGCGGAGTTCGTCGCTGATTTCGGGATAGAATTCGCGCAAGGGGACTTCGACGTTCTCGGCCACGGTCAGCGTCGAAAACAGCGCGCCGCCCTGGAACAACACGCCCCAGCGGCTGCGGATGTCGATGTCATCATCGTCGCGGGCATCGGTGATCGTATCGCCGAGCACTTCGACCTCGCCCGCATCGGGAATCTGCAGGCCGATGATCGTGCGCATCAGGACCGACTTGCCGGTGCCCGACCCCCCGACAACGCCAAGGATTTCCCCCCGGCGCACATCGAGATCGAGGCCATCGTGGATCACGTGATCGCCAAAGACATTGCGCACGCCGCGCACGCGGATCGGGTACTTGCCCTCGAACGGATCAGGCAGGCCGACAAGCTGCTCGGTCGTGGTGGTTGCGGCCTGTTCCATCAGCCCCACCCGATATTGGTGAAGAACACCGCGAAGAACGCATCGAGCACAATGACCGTAAAGATCGCCATGACCACCGCAGCGGTGGTGCGCGCGCCGACTTCCTCGGCATTGTTCTTGACCTGCATGCCCTGATAGCAGCCCGCCAGCGCAACGATGAGGCCGAATACCGGTGCCTTGGTCAGGCCAACCCAGACGTCGTGCAGGGGCACCACTTCCTGAATCCGCGCGAGGAAGGTGAAGAACGGGATGCCGAGCGAAACGCTCGACAGGAAGGCGCCGCCGATGATGCCAAGGAAGGCCGAATAGAAGCCGAGCAGCGGCATCATGATCATCGTTGCCGCAATGCGCGGGACGACCAGAGCCTCCATCGGAGAGACGCCGATGGTGCGCATGGCGTCGACCTCTTCGGTCAGCTTCATCGTGCCAAGCTGTGCCGCAAAGGCCGAGCCGGAGCGGCCGGCGACCATGATTGCGGTCATCAGCACGCCAAGCTCGCGCAAGGTCAGGCGGCCGACGAGGTTGACGGTGTAGATCTCCGCCCCGAACTGGCGCAGCTGCACTGCACCCTGCTGGGCGATGACGATGCCGACGAGAAAGCTCATCAACCCGATGATCGCGAGCGAGTTCACGCCCACCAGTTCCATCTGGTGGACCAGCGCCTTGCCGCGAAAGCGCGATGGGTGGCGCAGCAGTGTCCCGGCGGCCTGGATGATCTGGCCGAGGAAGCCGAGCACCTGCAACATGCCCAGCCCCAGACCGATCATCACATCGCCGACATGCGCGGGCACGCGTTCAAGCAGCGGGAGGCGCGCGGCGGCCACCGAATGGTCGTTCGAATCCGCCTTGCTGATCGCATCGACCAGCTTCTGCGCATCCTCGCTGCAGCCAGTAATTTTCGCGTCGTTGTCTCGCGACAGCCGCCAGACGGTCCACGCGCCGACGGTGTCCATCCGGGTCACACCGGAAAGATCGATCACGCTGACGGATTCGCCGATGGAGCGCAGACGCGCATCGGCAAGGCCCAGCGAGGACACCGTCATCGGCCCGCGGAAGGCGAGCGTCGCGCCTTCCCCCTGCGCAGAGGCCTCAATCTGGAAATCGGTCAGTTCCCGCATCTTGCCCGCTTCATGGGGGATTTAATCCAAGGCGACAAGTGCATCACAAGCGCCGTAACGGCGGAACAACGCTTGCGGTTCCCCGGAACGCTTGCAGGCGCGGGCCGGCAATGGCAAGGCGCTGCCCCATGACCGAGACGACTTCAGCGCAGACTTCCGGCGAACTCGCCAAGACATTCGAACCCGCCGGGATCGAAGCCAAGTGGTATGCCCACTGGGAGCAGAACGGGCTGTTCCGCCCCGAGCGGCCCGATGCCGCGCCCTTTACCATCGTCAACCCGCCGCCGAACGTGACAGGTTCGCTCCACATAGGCCACGCGCTCGACAACACGCTGCAGGACGTGGCGATCCGCTATGAACGCCTGCGCGGCAAGGATGCGCTGTGGGTGGTGGGCATGGACCACGCCGGGATTGCCACGCAAATGGTGGTCGAGCGCCAGATGGAGGCGAAGCAGGACAAGCGCACCAACTACACCCGCGAGCAGTTCGTGGACAAGGTGTGGGAGTGGAAGGCGGAAAGCGGCGGCGCGATCACCGGCCAGTTGCGCCGCCTCGGCTGCTCGATGGACTGGTCGCGCGAGCAGTTCACGATGGACCCGCACTTCACCCGCGCGGTGGTGAAGGTCTTCGTCGACCTCTACAACCAGGGCCTGATCTACCGCGACAAGCGGCTGGTGAACTGGGACCCCAAGCTCAAGACGGCGATCTCGGACCTTGAGGTCGAGACGCGCGAGGTTCAGGGTGGCTTCTGGCACTTCAAGTATCCGCTGGCCGATGGCGTGAAGCGCGACGACGGGCTGGACTACATCGAGGTTGCGACCACGCGCCCCGAGACGATGCTGGCCGACATGGCCGTGGCGGTCCATCCCGAGGACGAGCGCTACAAGTCGGTCATCGGCAAGGACATCCTGCAGCCGCTGACCGGACGCCGGTTCAAGGTGGTGGCCGACGAGCACGCCGATCCGGAACTGGGTTCGGGTGCGGTGAAGATCACGCCGGGGCATGATTTCAACGACTTCGAAGTGGGCAAGCGCTCCGGGATCAAGGCCGCCGGCATGCTCAACATGTTCGATGCCGAGGCCAAGGTGGTGCAGACCGCCGACGGGCTGGTGCCTGCGGAGTTCCTCGGGCTCGACCGCTTCGATGCGCGCAAGCTCGTGGTCGAGCGGATGAAGGAACAGGGCTTCCTGATCCCGCACGTGACGAAGGACAAGGAAGGCAACGAGGTTCTGCACGATGCCGAACCGCGCACGATCCAGACCCCGTTTGGCGATCGTGGCGGCGTGGTGATCGAGCCGTGGCTGACCGACCAGTGGTACGTCGATGCCGAAACGCTGGCCAAGGCGCCGATGGAAGCGGTCCGCTCGGGTGCTATCGAGATCGTGCCGAAGACCTGGGAAAAGACCTTCTTCAACTGGATGGAAAACATCCAGCCCTGGTGCGTCAGCCGCCAGCTGTGGTGGGGGCATAGGATTCCGGCTTGGTATGGCTCGGACGGCCAGTGCTATGTTGCCGAAACCGAAGAGGAAGCGCAGGCCAAAGCAGGCGCGAGCGTGACGCTGGAGCGCGACAACGATGTCCTCGACACGTGGTTCTCCTCCGCCCTGTGGCCCTTCGCCACGCTCGGCTGGCCGGATGAAGACGCACCGCTGCTCAAGAAGCACTATCCCAACGACCTGCTTGTCTCGGGTTTCGACATCCTGTTCTTCTGGGATGCGCGCATGGCGATGCAGGGCTTGCACTTCATGAAAGAGGTGCCTTGGAAGAAGCTTTACCTGCACGGCCTTGTCCGCGCCGCCGATGGCGCGAAGATGAGCAAGTCCAAGGGCAACGTGGTCGATCCGCTCGGCCTGATCGACAAGTACGGGGCTGACGCACTGCGCTTCTTCATGTGCGCGATGGAGAGCCAGGGCCGCGACGTGAAGATGGATGAGAAGCGCGTCGAGGGCTATCGCAATTTCGCCACGAAGCTGTGGAACGCCGCGCGCTTCTGCCAGAGCAACGGTATCACCGGCAGCACCTCGGTCGCAGCCCCTGCCGCCACAGCGGCGGTCAACAAGTGGATCATCGGCGAAGTCGTCGAAACCGTCGCCGCGCTGGATCAGGCGATGGCCGACCTGCGCTTCGATGCCGCGGCCAACACCGTCTATCACTTCGTGTGGGACCAGTTCTGCGACTGGTACATCGAACTGATCAAGGGCAACTTCGATGCCGAGACCAAGGCGGTCGCGGGTTGGGTGCTCGACCAGATTCTGGTGATGCTCCATCCGTTCATGCCGTTCGTAACCGAAGAGCTGTGGCATGCGCTGGGCAAGCGCGACGGCGAGCTGATCGTCGCGGCCTGGCCCAAGCCCGAAGCTACGGTAGATGCGGCCGCCAAGCGCGAGGTCGAATGGCTGATCGCGCTGGTCTCCAACCTGCGCACCGCCAAGAACGAACTCGGCATTTCGCCGGGGGCCAAGCTTGACGCCTACCTGCCCGAGCCTTCGGCGCAGACGCGCTCGATCATCGAGGCGAACCCTGCGGCAATCGAGCGTCTTGCGCGGCTAAACGGCATCCGCTTCGAATCGGCGCCTTCGGGCGCTGCGATGCAGGTTGGCGCGGGCGATGCCAACATCATCGTACCGCTCGAAGGCGTGATCGACATCGCGGCGGAGAAGGCGCGTCTGGAGAAGGCGTTGGCAGTCTCGCAGAAGGAAGCGAAGTCGCTCGAAGGGCGTCTGGGCAATCCCTCGTTCGTCGAGAAGGCCAAGCCCGAAGCGGTCGAGAAGGCCCGCGCCGACCACGCGATGCATGCTGCCGAGGCCGAGCGCCTGGCGGCGGCGCTGCAGCGGTTGGGATAAACTCCCGTCCCCCTTGATGGGGGAAGAAGTAAGGGCCTGAGATGTCGATCGTGTTGGCCACCGTGAACCCCGGCGAGCCGGAGGTGTTCTCCTCGCTTCAGGGCGAAGGCCCTGGCATGGGTCGGCCCTCGGTGTTCGTACGGCTTTCGCGCTGCAACCTCGCCTGCCGCTGGTGCGACACCGCCTATACCTGGCGCTTCACCGGCGACAATCGGCCGCACCGCGACGAGGTGGCGTTCGAGCGGGGAGAGAACCAGATCGCGATGAGCGAGGCTGACGCAGCCGCGCTGATCCTGTCCCACCCCGAGGAGCGGCTGGTGATCACTGGTGGTGAGCCGCTGTTGCAGGGGGCAGCGCTGGCGCGCACCGTGGCCATGC
Source organism: Novosphingobium sp. ERW19 (assembly GCF_012641315.1). NCBI lineage: Bacteria > Pseudomonadati > Pseudomonadota > Alphaproteobacteria > Sphingomonadales > Sphingomonadaceae > Novosphingobium > Novosphingobium sp. ERW19. Next base: position 97,661 of record NZ_JABAIC010000009.1, on the reverse strand, counting down.
TCAAGGCCGAACGCCCTGCCCTGCATGTCGAGGTCGAGACCAACGGCACCGTGGCAGTGCATCCGGAACTCGATGCGCTGATCGACCAGTTCAACGTCAGCCCCAAGCTGGCGCATTCGGGCAATCCCGCAGAACTGGCGCTGGTGCCCGAGCGGCTGGATGCATGGGCACGCGATACCCGCGCATGGTTCAAGTTCGTGGTGGCCAGCGCTTCCGACCTTGCCGAGATCGCCGCGCTGCAGGACCGCCATGGCATCGCCAGCGATCACCTGTTCGTGATGCCCGAGGGCACAGCCAGTTCAGTTCTGCGCGAACGCTCGCGCTGGCTGGCCGAGGAAGCGCTGGAACGCGGCTGGCGCTTTACCGACCGGCTGCATATCCACCTCTACGGGGATACACGGGGGACCTGAGCTTGCGATAAACAAGAGCGCCGCGAAGCTTTTGCCCGCAGCGCCTTGTTGTTCCTGCGTCAAGCAATCCGACGATCAGAACGGAATATCGTCGTCCAGATCGTCGCCGAAGCCGCCGCCGCCCTGGTTCCAGCCACCGCCGGCGCTGCCGCCTGACGAGCCGCCACCGCGCGAGGAACCGCCGCCGAAGCCGCCCGAACCGCCCGAAGAACCGCCATCATTCCAGCCACCGCCGGACGAGCGGCCGCCGCCGCCACCGCCCATGCCGCCGCCGCCAGCGCCGCCCGACCCATCGAGCATGGTCAGCACGCCGCCCATGCCGCCGACCGAGATTTCGGTGGTGTAGCGGTCATTGCCGGACTGATCCTGCCACTTGCGGGTGCGCAGCTGGCCTTCAATGTAGACCTTCGAGCCCTTGCGCAGGAAGCGTTCGACCACGCCGACGAGACCGTCGGAATTGATCACCACGGAGTGCCACTCGGTGCGCTCCTTCTTCTCGCCGGTGGCGCGGTCCTTCCAGCTTTCGGATGTCGCGATGCGCAGGTTGGCGATGCGGCCACCGTTCTGGAAGCTCTTGATTTCGGGGTCTGCCCCGAGGTTCCCGACAAGGATCACCTTGTTGACGCTGCCTGCCATCGAATCACGTTCCTTCTGATCTGGCCGATTGCGTAGCGCATGGCTTTGGTGGGGGGCGAGTCCGGGCCTGTGAGTTTTCCAGAAGGAAGATTGGTTCACGCAGAGACGCGGAGAAGAAAGGGAGACGCAGAGGGGGGTAGCGCTGGGCCGACAGGCCCCTCTACTCCGGCAACGACGAGGCTGACGCAAGATTGGAATTGGAGAGCGGCTATGCCGCAAGCGCGACAACCCCGCGCCTCCCCTTCTTCTCCGCGCCTTTGCGTGAAACCCTTCTAACCCAGCCCCGCCGCAATCGCCGTCCAGTAGGTCACCCCCGCCGCCGCATAGGCCAGCGCGAAGAGGTAGGCGAGCATGAACGCCGGCCATTTCCAGCCGTTGGTCTCGCGCCGGGCGACGGCGATGGTCGAGAGGCACTGCGGCGCGAAGACGAACCACGCGAGGAAGGCGAGCGCCATCGGCAGGGTCCAGCGCGACTTGAGCTGGTCGCCCAGCGCCATCGCAGCCTGATCCTCGTCATCACTGGCGCTGACGGCATAAGTCGTGGCGAGCGAGCTGACCGCGACTTCGCGCGCGGCCATTGCAGGGATGATCGCCAGGCTCATGTCACGGTTGAAGCCGATGGGTTCGAGCACGACCGACAGGCCATTGGCCAGAGTACCGGCGACCGAGGCGTTGACCTGGTCCTGCCCCGGCTCTGCGCGCGGGAAGTTCAGCAGGATCCACAGCGCGATCGTGACGGTGAAGATCATCGTGCCCGCGCGGCGCAGGAAGATCCACGCGCGCTGCCACAGGCCGAGCGCGAGGTCCTTGAGCGTGGGCAGCTGGTACTTGGGCAGCTCCATGATGAAGCCCGAAGCCGCGCCCTTGGTGACCGAACGGCGCAGGACAAGCGCCACCACCATCGCGCCGACGATCCCGGCGACGTAGAGGCAGAACAGGACGAGACCCTGCAACCCAATGCCGGGGCCGACGCGGGTGTTGGGGATGAACGCGGCGATGATCACCGCATAGACCGGCAAACGCGCCGAACACGTCATCATCGGGGCGATCAGGATCGTGGTCAGGCGGTCCTTGGGATCGGTGATGCTGCGCGTGGCCATGATGCCGGGGATGGCGCAGGCGAAGCTCGACAGCAGCGGGATGAAGCTGCGCCCGGAAAGGCCGACGCCGGCCATCATGCGGTCCATCAGGAAGGCGGCGCGGGCCATGTAGCCGGTCGCCTCCATCGTCAGGATGAAGAAGAACAGGATGATGATCTGCGGCAGAAACACCAGCACCGAGCCGACGCCTGCGATCACGCCATCGGTCAGGAGATCGCGCAGCAGGTTTTCGGGCAGGGTGGCCTTGGCCAGATCGCCGAGCGCCGAAACGCCGCCGTCAATCGCATCGGCAAAGGGCGTGGCCCAGCTGAACACCGCCTGGAAGACGATGAACAGGAACGCGAAGAGGATCGGTGGCCCCGCCCACGGGTGGAGCAGGAGCCTGTCCATGCGCGCATGGATGCGGTGCTTTGCCGTCTCCGAAAGGATCGCCGCGGTCGCCATCTGGTGGGCCAGCATGCGGCGTTCGGGCAGGGTGACGTGGGGACGCGCTGCATCGTGCGCGCGCTCGGGCTTGTCACGCGCTTCGGCGATGGCGGCAGCAAGTTCGGTCAGGCCACGACGGCGTACGGCCACGGTCGGGATCACCGGCACCCCGAGCGCAGCTTCGAGTGCGGCGGGATCGAGGGTCAAGCCATCGCGCTCGGCAAGGTCGACCATGTTGAGCGCAACCACCGTAGGCCGGCCGAGTTCGAGCACTTCCTGCGCGAAAACGAGGTGCTGTTCGAGGTTCGAGCTGTCGAGCACCAGCACGATGACATCGGGCCTGGCTTGGCCGGCCTGCTCGCCCATGATGACCTTGCGGGTCACTTCCTCGTCAGGGCTGGTGGTTTCGAGGCCGTAGGAGCCGGGCAGGTCGACCAGTTCGACCGGCTCGCCCGAGGGGAGCAGCAGGCGGCCCGCCTTGCGCTCTACCGTGACGCCGGGATAGTTGGCGATCTTCTGGCGCGCACCGGTCAGCGCGTTGAACAGCGCGCTTTTCCCGGCGTTGGGGTTGCCGACCAGTGCGGCGACGGTGGGCATCTTGCTCATGCGACAGCTTCTGCGATCGGTTCGACCGTCATCGCCAGCGCATGGATGCGGCGGATGGCGACGGTCATGCGGCCAATCTCCACCGCCAGCGGATCGCGACCGGCAAAGACACCACGATAGGCGAGCGTGACCCTCGCCCCCTCGTCAAGACCAAGCGCACGCAAGCGCTGCGCCTCTTCCGCGACAAGCGCGGACCAATCCACCGATGCGATTCGGGCGGGCGTACCGATAGGGAGCTGATCGAGCGTCACCGGTTCCCGCTGCCATAGCGAGCCAGCATTTGCAAGTCATTCGCAATAGAATTGCGCTGGATCAAAAAAGGAAGGTCGGCGCCACCCTTCAATCGTCATCCCGGCGAAGGGCGGCGCGCTATGTGTTACCGGTTACGCCGCCGGATAGCGCAGGCGGCCCAGCATTCGCGTCAGCGAGAAGGTTTCCTCGCGCGGCTTGACCAACTTGGCCTTGGCCTTTTCGAACTGCATCACGTTCTCGATCCGGCGGTCGAGGAAGGTGCGCGTGTCCTCGTGGCCGTCGCTGGTATCCTGCGCGAAGTAGGCAAGCGTCGCAGCATAGATCGAGCCTAGCGTGATGCGCTTGGTATAGTGGTTGTAATCGGTGGCGACATCTCCTGCGAGCCGCCACATCGCATCGGCGCTCGACCAGCCCAGCCGGGTCGCCTTTGCCACGTTCTGCGGCATTGCCATGACCGCCAGCGCGCGACGCAGGGCTTCTTCCTTGCCGACCAGCGCATCGAGCCGGAACTGGACAAGACGGCGGATGCGCTCGCGAATCGGCAGGTTGCCGAGTTGGGTGCTGGGCAGCGCATCGGCCATGTCGGCGTCGATGCGCGCGATCCATGCGGAGATCATCTGCATCGGACCACCCTGGAACGCAAAGGCAGCCAGCGCGGGATCGACGCCCTCCATGGCAGCGGCCGCAGCAACGGCAGCCGGTTTCCAGCCATCGAACGCAGCAGCTTCGGCAATAGCCGGAGCCAGACGAAGGCGGAGGGCATCGAGGGTTTCGTCGGTCATGTCAGTACCCGTCAGAACGAGGGGCCGTAGGTCTTCTTGGGCGCGGCGGACTTTGCTTCCTTCGAAGCCTTTTCCAGTTCGCCCAGCACCGGGCTGCCCTTGTCGAGCGCAGCATAATCGCGCGCGGACCGGCCCGAATTGTCCGGGCGATCAGGATTGGCCCCGGCCTTGACCAGCATCCGCACCAGCGCGAGGTCCTTTCGGTGAACGGCGCTGATCAGCGGGGTTTCGCCGGTGTTGTTGGCCTCATCGACGCGCGCGCCCGACTTGATCAGTTCATCCACGCCTTCGAGAAAGCCCATTTCCGAGGCAGCCACCAGCGGCGTGACACCGCGGTTGTCGCGCGCGTTGACGTTGGCTCCCTTGGCGATCAGGAACTGCACCCAGACAAGGTCGCGCCGGGCCACGACAATGTGCAGCGCGGTCTGCCCGGTGGTGTAGTCCTTGGTATTGATGATCTGTGTGCCGGGCTCGTTCAGGGCCTCGGTCACCTTGTCGCCCTCTTTCTTGCGGACGGCATCGAGAAACTTGTAGCTGTCGGAAAACTGGGCCTGCGCCGGAATTGCCGTGGCAGCGGCCAGCAGCATGGCCAGCATGGTAAGCGGCCTGCGCATCTTCGACAGCATTCGATCCTCCTGTTGCGTGCCCCATCAGCCATTTACGGCCTTGCGGACTCGCCTCTTGCAAGGACACGGTTAGCAGAGCATGAACCGGCGCGCCATGGCCCTCACTTTCAGATCGACACTCGCCGCGCTTGCCGCAACCTGCACTTTCGCGCTTGGCGGCTGCAATATGACGCCTGCCGAGCAACCGCCTCTCGCAGGCGCGGCAATCGGCGGCGACTTCACGCTGACCGGCAAGGATGGGCAGGCCGTGAAGTGGAGCGACTTTTCCGGCAAGTATCGCATTGTCTATTTCGGCTACACGTTCTGTCCGGATGTCTGCCCGCTCGACATGCAGAACATCGCGCAGGGCCTGCGCCTGTTCGCGAAGGAGCACCCCGACGCCAAGCCGATCGTGCCGATCTTCATCACCATCGATCCCGAGCGCGATACCGCGTCGGTCGTCGGCAAGTATGCCGCGAACTTCGGCAAGAACGTGGTCGGGCTGACGGGTACACCGGCGCAGATCGCCGACGTCGCGAAGAAGTGGGCGGTGTTCTATCAACGGCGCGACGAGGGCAAGCCCGATGCCTACCTGATGGACCACAGCCGCGCGGCCTATCTGATGGGCCCGGACGGCGCAGCCATCGCATTGCTGCCTGCCGAGCAGGACGGCAAAGCCGTGGCCGCCGAACTCGCCAAGTGGGTGAATTGACGCCGGAATGACGGAGGACCGCTTCTGGGAACGGCCGGTGGGGACACTCAGCCGCGAACAGTGGGAAGCGCTGTGCGACGGTTGCGGCAAGTGCTGCCTGCACAAGCTGGAGGACGAGGACACCGGCGAGGTGGTCCACACCAATGTCGCCTGCAAGCTGCTGGACCTCAGGACTGCGCGGTGCAGCGATTACAAGCACCGCCGCGCCTATGTGCCCGATTGCCTGCGCCTGACGCCGAAGCTGGCGCGCGACCTGCCGTGGCTGCCCGACACCTGCGCCTATCGCCTGAGGGCCGAGAACAGGCCACTGCCCGATTGGCACTATCTGGTGTCGGGCGATCGCGAGGCAGTGCACCGTGCCGGGAAGTCGGTCGTGGGCAAGGCGGTGAGCGAGACGCTGGCCGGACCGATCGAGGATCATGTCGTGCCCCCGGAATACTTCGATGGGTAGGGGCGTGCTCGACTGGCTACGGCGCGCCGACACCAAAGCGAAGTCGCAGACCCCCTCTCGCGGAACTTTGGCCCCGCGCGCGGTATCGCGCCGCACGATCGACGTGGCTGGGCGCGAACTTCCGCTGGTGATCCGCAAGCTTGGCCATGCCCGGCGCATGACGCTGCGGCTTGCGCCCGATGGCAGCGAAGCGCGCATCTCCATCCCCGCGTGGGGCCGCGTCGGCGATGCCGAGGCATTTGCGCGCGACCGGGCCGACTGGCTCGCGGGCCAACTGGCGCGGATGCCGGAACCCCGCACGATCGCGCCCGATGCCGCGCTGCCATGGCGGGGCGAGACCTTGCAGATCGAATGGTCGGAGCGGGCCCCCCGCAAGCCGGTGATCACAGATGGCCGCCTGATCGTCGGCGGGCCGGTCGAGGGGCTGTCTCCACGGCTGCAGCGCTGGCTGGAGGCAGAGGCGCTGGCGCTTTTTGCCGTCGATCTTGCACACTATTGCGCCCTTGCCGGGGAAGTGGTGCCGCGCCTGTCGCTGTCGCGCGCGCAGCGCCGCTGGGGTAGCTGTGCGGCGGACGGATCGATCCGGATGAACTGGCGGCTGATCATGGCGCCCGATTTCGTGCGACGTTCGGTCGTGGCCCACGAGGTGGCGCACATGAAGCATTTCGACCACAGCCCCGCTTTCCACGCTCATCTCGAACAGCTTTTCGAAGGCGAGATCGAGAGCGCGAACCGCTGGCTCAAGCGGCACGGTCGCTCGCTCTATGTGCCGTTTGGCTGAATGCCTGCCGATGGGTAGCGAAAGCCTGCGCCAGCGCCTATCTAGGCCAGCATGAGAGCCTTCTTCCGCAATGTTTCCCCCCGCCGGGCCATCGTCGATTTCTGGCAGGTGTTTACCGCGCCCAGCGACTATCGCCGTGTCGGACTGGTGATGGCGGCGGCGGTGACGGGGACGTTGTTCACCGCGATGGCCATGGAAGGCGGCACGGCGCTGCCCCGCCCGCCCGAGATCATCTACTTCCCGAGCTTCATCGAGGACCGCAGCGACGCCGAGATTCTTGCCGAGAACAAGGCGGCGACGGCCAAGGCCCGGGCAGAGGAAGCCGAGGAAGAGGCGCGGCAGGAGCGTATCCGCCAGATGTACAAGGCGGTCGGCGACGCCACCGGGGTTGAAACCAAGCGTGCCTATGAAGAAGGCAAGGCCGAGCGCGAGGCGTACCGCAAGAAGGTTGAGGCCGCGCGCAAGGAAGTGCTCGACAAGCACCTGGTCGACAATCCGGTCTACGATGCCGAGATGAAGAAGGCGCAGACCGAAAAACCATGAGCAGGCCTGAGGACCTGCGCTGGCTCGATGCTGCGGCGGCACTTGCTGCGCGCGGGCGTCCGCTGAGCAGGCCCAATCCTGCGGTAGGCGCGGTGATCGTGAAGGACGGCAAGGTCGTTGGACGCGGCTGGACGCAGGCGGGCGGTCGCCCTCATGCCGAAGCCGAGGCACTCGCGATGGCGAGCGAGGCGGCTAATGGTGCGACGCTCTACGTGACGCTGGAGCCCTGCGCCCACGCCAGTGCGCGCGGGCCCTCATGCACGTCACTGGTTCTGGAGAGCGGCCTTGCGCGGGCGGTGATCGGCGTTGAGGACCCGGACCCTCGAACGGCGGGGAGTGGCATCGCGGCATTACGAAAAGCCGGGATCGAGGCCGAAATCCTGCCCAGCCCCGCTGCAAGGGATTCGCTGGCCGGATATCTGAGCCGCGCGACACTGGGACGGCCTTACATAACGCTGAAGCTTGCCACATCGCTCGATGGCCGGATCGCGCTTCCCGATGGCAGCAGCAAATGGATCACCGGCCCCGAGGCGCGGGCGCACTGTCATGTCGAGCGGGCGCGGGCCGACGCGATCCTGGTCGGCGGCGGAACCTTTCGCGCCGATGCGCCAAGGCTTGACGTGCGCTTGCCGGGGCTTGAACACCGCAGCCCGCAGCGCATGGTACTGACGCGGGGAACGGTTCCGGAAGGCTGGACGGCGGTAGTAGATATCACCGCACCACAGGCTTTCAGAGATGCCCAGTACCTTTTCGTCGAAGGCGGAGCGCAAGCGGCGGCATCTTTCCTTGCCGCTGACATGGTCGACCGGCTGCTGCTCTATCGCGCACCGATCATCATTGGCGATGGCCTGCCCTGCATCGGGGACATCCGCCTGGGCTCGCTTGCTGACGCGCACGGCCATTGGCGCAATGTGGACCGGCGGACGCTTGGCAGCGATGCGCTCGACGTCTACGAGCGGGTCCGCTGAAGGAGATTTCTTATGTTCACCGGGATCGTCACGGAAATCGGCAACATCCTCGCCATCGAGGACAAGGGCGACCGCCACATCACGATCTCGTGCGCGATGGACCCGGCAAAGATCGCCATCGGTGCCTCGATCGCCTGCTCGGGCGTATGCCTGACCGTGGTGGACAAGGGTGGCGTGGCTGGCGAAGGCTGGTTTGCGGTGGACGTTTCGGGCGAGACCGTCAGCCGCACCGCCTCCGAACAATGGACCGTGGGCGCGCCGCTCAATCTCGAACCGGCGCTGAAACTGGGCGATGAGCTGGGCGGGCACATCGTGACCGGGCACGTCGATGCAGTGGGCGAAGTCGTCGGCATCTGCCCGGAAGGCGCATCGCTGAAGTTCGGCATTTCTGCGCCGCAGGAGCTGGCGCCCTACATCGCGGCCAAGGGGTCGATCACGGTCAACGGCGTGTCTTTGACCGTCAACGAAGTGGCCGATCAACCCGACGGTTCATGCCACTTCGCGCTCAACATCATCCCCCACACCGCGCAGGTCACGACCATGGGCGCGCTGAAGCCGGGATCGAAGGTCAACCTCGAGATCGACGTGCTGGCGCGCTATCTCAAGCGGATGCAGAGCCTGGCGCAGCAGGGTTGAGCAAAATTCAGGCGCAGCCGAGCACAATCTGAAGCAGTTGCTCGGGCTGATCGCCCATGACGTTGTGGGTGGCTTCGGCCTCGTGATACTCCCACGCCGGATCGTCCTGCACTGCATCGGCGAACTTGCCGAAAGGTGACGGACTCCAGCCATTGGCGAAGATGTAGACGTGGCGGGGGATCTTCGCTTCCTCACCGGTGAAGCGCACCGCCTCGACCAACGTCAGCAACGGGTGATCGGACAGGACAGGGCTTTCAAGACCGGGGAGCGGGGAAACCGCACCCGGCTTGCGCTTCTGGCTGCCGATGTAGTGATCGTGCTCCCACTGCCCAGTCAGGTCCCACAGTGACTGGCCATCCTGCGGCAGGAAAGCATCGACGTAGACTATCGCGTCGATCCGCGCACCGAGGCGCGTGGCGACACCGGTGATGACCATGCCGCCCCAGGAATGGCCGACCAGCACGAAGCGATCGAAACCGGCCTTGGCAATCTGGTCGCACACATCATCGATGTGCGTGGTCAGCGTGATGCCGGGGTTGAACTCGGCCTTGCGGCGGCCAAGACCGGTGAGATCGGCAGCGAGGACGCGGTGCCCGGCGGCGGTGAGATCAGCTTTCAACCGATCCCACGCAAAACTGCCGCCCCACGCGCCGTGTACCAGCACGAAGTCGGTCATGGCTCAGGCCCCCGGGCCGATGCCGTGCTTCTTGTTGTAACCGTGAATCCATTCGAGCGTCTTGGTCAGGCCGCCGAACGGGTAGAAGTGCAGGCGCACCTTGCCGTGCTCGGCCCCGAGGCCACGGGCGAAGGCATCGACCAGCTTGTCTGGTCCAGCCGTGCCGAGAAGGTTGGTGACGGAAATCCCGTACTTCTTGAGCACCGAGGTCGACGCACCCACGCCGCAGCGGGCAGCAAAGGCGAGCAGGCGCTTGATCCCGGCGGGGCCGGGCACGCCGATGCGCACCGGGGCATCGATGCCGCGCGCGCGCAATTCCTTGAGCCAGGCGAGGAAGGCATCGGGATCGAAGCCGAACTGGGTGACGATCAGCGGGGCCATGCCGCGCGCGGTGATCTCGGCCACCTTCTTTTCGAGGACCGCCCAGCATTCGGCCTCGGTCATGTTCGGATGCCCTTCCGGGTGCCCGCCAATGCCGATGGCCTTGATGCCGGAGCGTTCGAACGCGCCGGTGGCGATCAGGGCGGAGGTATCGAAATAGGGGCCAACCGGCTCGGGCGGATCGCCTGCGACGATGAAGCAGCGCGTCACGCCGGCCTGTTCGACCACAGCGCGAAGGTAGCCTTCGAAATCGTCCTCGGAGGTGATCCGGCGGGCGGAGAAATGGGGCATCGGCTCGAAGCCGAGCTGGCGAACCGCGACTGTGGCGGCAACGCGGGCGGCAACGTCCTCGCCGGGGAGGAACGTGACGGCAATGGGCGTGTCGGCCGGGATGAGCGGGGCGGCATCGCGCAGCGACGCCTCGTCCTTCGCGGTCATCTCCAGGCTGAAGCCATCAGTGATCCCGTCGGGCGCCTTGTCCCAGTTGGGATGGATAAGCGGTGCTGCCATGTGCGGGATCCTCTCAATGGTTGAGGGCAGTCCGCCCGGTTGCCTTTGCAGCAATCCGGGCGGCGCCAGTCTGCTTGGGCTCAGCGCGCGGTGCGCCAGCCTTCGGCATAGTTTTCGCGAGCGACGCGGCTGTAGGGAACCGGCGAGACGATCGCGCGGACCTCAATCTGCTTGTGCGGCTCGACGGTGGTCTTGCGAGTACCGCCGTTTTCTTCGCCCCACACCACGCGCAGTTCGGTGCCGACCGGGATTTCCGGATCGATCGTGGCGAGGCTGAGCGCCTGCTTCTCGTTGTACGAGTAGCCGGTGAACATCGAGAAGCCGACGGTCTTGCCGCCAGCATCGACGACGCGATCGTAGTTCGACGAGGCATAGTTGGCGAGCGGGGTGTCGAAGAACTTGTACTGTTCGCCATCCGGGTTGAACAGCGAGGCCATGATCTTGGCCATGTCCTCAGGGTTCCAGGCGAGCGTCACCTTCTTGCGCTGCTCGGCGGGGTTCAGGGCTTCCAGTGCCTCGCGGCCATGGAAGTCATGGTCGAACTTGACGAAGTTGCCGTAACCCAGCTCCCACGGGTTGAGGTAGTAGTCCTCGATGTTGTCCGAGACGAACGAACCACCGATCGAACCGGTCGCTTCGTAGCTGTCGGCAGCGAGCCATTCGCGGAAGCCCTTGAGCTTTTCGCCGGTGTAGATGGCGGGCAGCGGCGAGGGGATCCAGCCGGATTCCAGCGTGTTCGACGGGTAGGCGCGGCTGCCGCAAGCGATCAGGCCGAATTCCTTGCCAGCTTCCAGAATGGCGGCGCGGATTTCCTCCTGCTCGGCATAGGGGCCCCAGATTTCAAGGCCCGGTGCGCCCGACATGCCGTGGCGCAGCGTGCGCACTGTCTTGCCGGCGATGTTCATGGTGCTCATGTTGAAGAACTTGAGCTGCTCGAGCGGGCCGCCGTGGAGCTTCTCGATCACGTTCCACGCCTGCGGGCCCTGGATCTGGAAGCGCCATTCCTTGCGGGTGACGGGCTTGCCCATCGGGCGCATCGGCGAACGGTCGTCGAGTTCGATCTCGACATCGTAGCCACCGGTCGCGCCGTGGTAGCGAAGCCAGTTCGAAGCCGGGGCGCGGCCGACGTAGGTGAACGATTCTTCTTCTTCCCAGAAGATGATGCCGTCACCGATGACGTGGCCGTAAGGCGTGGTCGGGACGTACTGCTTGGCCTTGTTGACCGTCCAGCCCTTGGGGCTGTTGATCATGGTGTCGGACAGCAGCTTCAGCGCGTCCTTGCCACGAATGTAGAGGTTCACCATGTGGTGCGACTGGTCGAACAGGACGGCGCTGTGCTGCCATGCCCACTGTTCGCTGCGCCAGTTCGAGAATTCCGGCGCAACGACCGGATAGACATAAGCACCGAGCTGCGAGTTGCGCAGCATCTCGACGACGTTGCCGCCTTGCTGGATTACCTCTTCGAGGTTCTTCGCCATCTTGAACTCTCCCGACTTGTGAAATGGCAGGGTTGAAAAACTTGTATGCAACACATACAATCTCCTTCGAGATTCGCAATGGGAAATGTTGCGCCCTCTGTGCGCCACCCCTAACGCGACAAGGACGGGAGAGATTTTGATGAGCGCATCGCTGATTCTGACGCTGTCTTGCGAAGACAAGCCGGGCATCGTCGCCCGGGTCACGGGCAACCTCTATGAAGCGGGCGGAAACATCCGCGAGGCGCAGCAATTCGATGACTCGCTGAGCGGCAAGTTCTTCATGCGAGTCGTGTTCGATCCGGGCGAGACCGGGATCGATGCGTTCCGCACGGCCTTTGCGCCGGTTGCCGATGACTACGGCATGGAATGGAACATGCGCGACACCGCCGTGAAGCGGAAGGTCGTGCTCATGGTCAGCAAGTTCGACCACTGCCTGGGTGACCTGCTGTACCGCACCCGCATCGGCGAACTGCCGATGGAAGTCGTGGCGATCCTCGGCAACCATCCCAAGGAAGCGCTGTCGATCTCGCTGATCGGCGACGTGCCCTACTACCACCTGCCGATCACCAAGGAGACCAAGCCGCAGCAGGAAGCTGAAGTGAAGCGCATCGTCACCGAGACGGGCGCGGAACTGGTGGTTCTGGCGCGCTACATGCAGATCCTGTCGGATGATCTCACGGCGTTCCTCGCCGGCCGCTGCATCAACATCCACCACTCGTTCCTGCCGAGCTTCAAGGGTGCAAAGCCCTATCACCAAGCGCATGCGCGCGGCGTGAAGATGATCGGCGCGACCGGGCATTACGTTACCGCGGACCTCGACGAAGGCCCGATCATCCACCAGGACGTGGAGACCGTGACCCACGCCGACAGCCCCGAAGACCTTGTGCGCAAGGGCCGCGACGTGGAGCGCCGCGTCCTCGCCGAAGCGGTTCGCCTGCACCTTGAGGATCGCGCACTGGTCAACGGCAACAAGACGGTCGTGTTCAAGAGCTGAGCGGTTTCAATAGTTGAGAAAGGGCGGCGGCGGGGGCACCATGCTCCTGCCGCCGTTTTGCTGCGGGAGAGTACAGATGCACGTCAACGCGCTCGATCACGTCAACATCATCACCGACCGGCTCGACGAGACGGCAGAGTTCTACAAGGCGCTGCTCGGGCTGGAACGGCGGGACGGCCCACCTCCCCTCACCCCGCAGAACGCGCAGTGGATGTACGATGCAGCCGGCAAGGCCATCGTGCACATCAACGCCGTGGACTGCCCGCGCGCCTATGACCGCGAGGTGCAGCCGGGCGCGCTCACCGGCGCGATCCATCACGTTGCGCTCAATTGCTCGGGCTATGACGAAGTGGTGGCGCGCGTGGCCGCGCTGGGACTCGACTGCCAGACCAACGTGGTTGAAGCCATCGGCCTGCGGCAAATCTTCACCGCAGACCCGAACAACGTGCTGCTGGAGTTGAACTTCTTCGCCGATTAGGCGGAGATTGCCGCCTCCAGAGCGTCGGCCAGTTCCTGCGGCTTCGACAGATAGGGGCTGTGATCGGCCTCAAGCGTGACCACGTTCGCGCCAGGCGACATGGCAATCATGCGGCGCTGGCTTTCGATCGGGATCGTGCGGTCGAGCGTGCATTCGACGTAAGTGCGCGGAAGACTGCCCCAGCGCTCCGGTGTCACCGCGATCTTCTCCGAACGCGGCGCGTGGGGTTCGGCCATGAGCCTTGCCATCGCCGCACTGACGAGGTCTGGCGGCGAGACTTGCGCAAAGACGGGTGCGGCATTTGCCGCGTCGATGACGGTCGCGATCCCGCCGTGAACCTTGGAAATGATCGCATCGAAGGCGGGGTTGGGGCCTTCGAGTTCCTTGAATTCGGCGCGGCTCATGCCCGCTGGCAACATCATTGCGCAGATATAGACGATGGCGTCCATGGCAGACGGATCACGCTCCGCTGCGGTCGACACGACAAGGCCGCCGCGCGAGTGTCCGCCAAGGACAACTGGCCCTACACCCTGCGCCTTGAGGTCACGGCAATGCTGCGCAGCAAAATCGCCCCAGCGATCAAGCGTGACGGCGGCCATCTCCTCCGCGGTGCCGCCCATGCCGGGCAGTGTCGGCGCGACCACAGTATGCCCCCGCGCGCGGAGAATTTCCGCGACAGGATCGAAGCACCAGCCACCGTGCCAGGACCCATGGATCAGAACGAAACCAGCCATCAGCGCACATGCCCCGACCAGGTGCGCAGGCCCGGGGCGGTCCGGTCCTCGCTCTTGAGGGCTTCGGCGACAGCGGGACGCGCGGTGACGCGATCGCGCCATTCGCACAGGCGGGGGAAGCGGCTCGCCACTTCCATCTCGGGAAACATACGCTCGACCATCATGCCGCAGTGCGAATAAAAGTTGATGTCGGCAAGAGTGTACGTGTCACCTGCCAACCACTTTGTCTGCCCAAGCTGGGCCTCGACCTTGGCGAGGGCATATTCGATCTTGGCAGTGGCGTTGGCGAGGTCCGCCTCGGAGAAGCCGGAGCGCGCCGTTGCCCACTTCTTGCGCTGATCGGGCAGCGGGATGCTCTCGAGCAGCTTCTCGAACTCGCCATTCTCGATATTGCGCGCGATCACGCCGACCATGCGGTGCCAGCCATGCATCGAGACGAAGTTCATCACGTGCTCGTCGATGAACTTGTTCCAGTAGCGCATCCGCGCCGCGCCCACCGCATCGCGCGGACGCAACGGCGCGTCGGCGGGCTGGGCATCGGGGAAAACGTCCTCGAGGTATTCGTTGATCACCGTGGTGTGGGTGATGATCGTGCCGTCGTGATCGAGCACGGGCACCTGGCCTTCGGGATTGATCGCAGTGAACCACGGCTGGTGCTGCTCGAACTTGTGCAGGTCGACGTAGATGCTCTCGTAAGCGAGGCCCTTCTCCTTGAGCGGCACCATCGACTTCAGCGAATTCGCCAGCGGTTCGGCGTGGTAGTATTTCAGGGCCATCGGCGTCTCCCGGGGGTCAGACTCGCATGGTGCCAAGCATGCCACCGTCGACCGCCCAGCTTTGGGCAGTGACGTGGCTCGCGGCGTCGGAAAGGAGGAAGGCGGCGACCCTGGCCAGTTCCTCGGGCTGGCCAGTGCGGCCTTGCGGCACGGCCTTGGCCATCTGCGAGGCGGCTTCGGGCGGCAGGCCATCGAGCATCGGCGTCTCGATCAGCCCCGGCACGATGCAGTTGCAGCGCACCCCGAACTCGGCGACTTCGTTGGCAACCGCGCGCGACAGGCCAAGGACAGCATGCTTGCTCGCGACATAGCCCGCGTTCATCGGCAAACCGCGCTCGCTGGCGAGGCTGCCGGTGACGAGGATCGCGCCTGTCCCACGCTCCTTCATGGCGGGTAGTACGTGCTGGATCGCCCAGAGCACGCCCTTGAGGTTCACCGCCATCACGGCATCGAACATCTCGTCGGTATATTGCTCGACGGGAGCGAACATGCCGCCGATGCCGGCGTTCAGAAACAGGCCATCGATCGGGCCGTTGGCAGCGGCCGCGTGATCGAGCGCTGCATGAAGCGCGGCCTTGTCGGCAACGTCCGCTGCAGCGAAGGCGGTGCTCCCGCCAAGGTCACGCGCGGCTTGTTCGAGCAGATCGGCGCGGCGGGCGATCAGCGAAACACGCGCGCCGGCCTGTCTGCATACGGTAGCGGTGGCGCGTCCGATGCCTGTGGAGGCGCCGGTGATGACGATGTGCTTGCCCGTAAGGTCGGTCACTCGGACGTCCTTGCGATGAACTCCGCCCAGACGCGGGCTTCCTTGCTGTCATGACCTTCGGGAGACCACTGCCGTTCCATCAGCTTGCGCGCCTCTGTCTCGGGCAGTCCGAGAATCTCGCGGTTGTAGCGGTAGAAGAACGCCGAGACGCGCCAGTTCATGATGCAGTGGACGTGCACCGGCCGGGGACCTTCCTCCACCGCCTTCACGAAGGCGGCGAAGTGCTCCTCGCCCGGCGCGTCGAACGGCACGGGAATGTGGGTATAGGCAATGCCTTGCGCGGCCAGCTTCTCCCCTTCCCCGGCCAAGGCCTCGGGATGGGTCTCCAGCGCGAGGTTGACGACATGCGCGACGCCCAGATCGGCGAGGCGCATGACGTCCTTGTCCTCGATCCGGCCCGACGTGGTCACTTCCGCATCGAGCCTCTGCCAGGCGCGGATGTCGTCAGGATCGGCCATGGCGCAGGCTCAGGCGAGCCCGAGCAGGCGCGCGGCGTTGTCCTTCATGATGCCGGGCATGACCTCTTCCTTGAAGCCGACCTGAAGCGCGGCGTCGATCCACTTCTGCGGGTGGATCAGCGGGAAGTCCGAACCGAACAGCATCTTCTTCTTGAGCTGCGTGTTGGCGTACTGGATGATCTGCGGGGCAAAGTACTTCGGGCTCCAGCCGGACAGGTCGATGAACACGTTGTCCTTGTGCAACGCCATCGACAGGCTTTCATCCACCCACGGCCACGATGGGTGGGCCAGGATGATCTTCATGTCGGGGAAATCGACCGCGACATCATCGACCAGCATCGGCTGGCCATATTTCAGGCGCATGCCGCCACCGCCGCGCATGCCGGTGCCCATGCCGGAGTGGCCGGTGTGGAAGATTGCGGGCAGGCCGTATTCAGCGATGACTTCGTAGATCGGATAGCCGACGCGATCGGCGGGGTGGCAGTTCTGGGCAATGCCGTGGAACTTGAAGCCCTTTACCCCATAGTTCTCGATCAGGTCACGTGCTTCGCGCGCGCCGAACTTGCCCTTGTGCGGATCGATCGAGGCAAAGGCGATGCAGATGTCGTCGTTCTTGGCCGCCATCTCGGCGACTTCGTAGTTCGACACGCGCTTGGCCCCCATGCCGCATTCGGCATCGACCGTGAACATGCAGAACGCAATCTGCTGCTCACGGTAGATCTCGACGATCTCGGGCATCTTGGGGCGTTCGCGCGGAGCCTTGAAGTAGGCTGAAGCCGCGTCGAAGAACTGGCCCATGACCGGATCTTCCGGATCGTGGCACGAGACCTCGGCATGGACGTGGACGTCAATCGCCTTGATCTTCGACAGGTCGATAGGCACCGTTCTATTCCTTCATTTGTGCAAGGTCGAGACGACCCTGCCGCGATACGACAGGGCCGACTTCGACATTCAGGCGCGGATCAGACCAGCGCGTCCTTCTTGACCGTGATCACCTGGCTATAGGTGAACTCCTTAAGGCCCTCGATGCCGTATTCCGCACCGAAGCCGGACTGCTTGTGGCCACCGAAAGGCGCGAAAGGCGAGAGGTGGAGGAACTCGTTGATCCACACCGTGCCGGTCTCAAGCTGCTCGGCGATCTTCACGCCACGCTCTGTGTCCTTGGTCCAGACAGCGCCAGCAAGGCCATATTCCGAATTGTTGGCGCGAGCGATCACTTCGTCGTCGCTCGAGAACTTCATCAGCGGCATGACCGGGCCGAACTGCTCTTCCGCCACGATGCGGGCGTCTTCGGGCGGATTGTCGAGGATCGTGATCGGCACATAGTAGCCCGAACCCGAGGGATCGACGTCGCCACCAACGAGGAACTTGTAGCCGTTGTCCTTGGCGTCCTGGATCAATTCACAGACGCGTTCGAACTGCTTCTTGTTCTGGATCGGGCCGACGCCAGTGCCCTGTTCCGAACCGTCACCGACCTTTACGGTCTTGGCGTATTCGGCGATCGCCTTGGACAGGTCGTCGTAGATGTCCTCGTGAATGTAGACGCGCTTTGCAGCGACGCAGATCTGGCCGGCGTTGGTGAAGCTCGACCAGAACAGCTGCTCGGCCACCTTCTCGACGTCGGCGTCGGGCAGGACGATCGAGGCATCGTTGCCGCCCAGTTCCAGCGTGATGCGCTTGAGATCCTTCGAGGCGCCTTCCATGATGCGCTTGCCGGTTGCAGTCGAGCCAGTGAAGGTGATCTTGTCGATGTCCGGATGCGAGGTCATCATCGGGCCGAGCGCGTCTTCCCCGGTGATGATGTTGACGACGCCCGCCGGCACGATGTCCTTGATCAGCTCGGCAAACTTGAGCGTGGTCAGCGGCGTGAACGGCGAAGGCTTGAGCACGATGGTGCAGCCGGTGAGGATCGCGGGCGCGATCTTCTGCACGGCCATCAGCAGCGGGAAGTTCCACGGCACGATCCCGGCGACCACTCCGACCGGCACGCGGCGGGTGCGGCTGAGACGTTCGGCGCTGTCCTCGTTGATCGTCTCTTCGAGGGTCAGCGTCGACTGGGCGTTCATGATCCCGGCGCAGGCGCCGATCTCGTGCTGGGCCTGGTGGTGCGGCTTGCCCTGCTCGCTGGTCAGCAGGCGATACAGTTCATCGAAGTTGGCTTCGATTGCCGAGGCCATGTTGCGGATGACGGCACGGCGGTCGTCGACCGGGGTCTTGGACCAGGTCTTGAAGGCGGCGCGCGCGGCTGCAACGGCGCGATCCAGTTCTTCAGCGCCGCAAGCCGGGACCTGGCCGATGACCTGCTCGTTGGCCGGGTTGACCACATCGAGCGACGATGCGGTGGTGACCAGCTCGCCATTGATCAGGTTGGGATAAAGATGCGTCATGAATCTCTCCACTCGTTATGATTGCTATTGTTCATAGCATTCTTGTCAGCGCGCTTCCAGAGCCTTGTCCTCATTGGCGCGCTTGATCAGGTACTGGCGAATGTTGTCCGCATCCTCGGGCTTCAGGGCCGACTTGAACGACACCATGCCGTTGTGCTGCAGCGCGCCGTCGATCACTACCGACCGGATGGCTTCAGGAGCGTTGAGCGCGGCGGAATGGCGCAGGTCCGGATTCACGCCGCCGGCAACCGCCGCATCGCCATGGCAGACGTTGCAGTAACGGCCATAGAGCTCGCCACCAGCCTTGACCTGTTCAGGCGTGCCGGTGAAGGGCGGCGGGTCGAGCACCATCTTGGCCATTGGCGGAGCGGCAGGCAGCGCAGCCTTGCCGCCGAGCTTGAACACGATGAGGCGGCTGATGTTGCGCTGCTTCTTGGCCTTGTGCGCAAGGACGCCGGTGGCGACGTCCCAGACGCCTCCCCATCCGACCATGACCGCGACGTACTGTTCGCCGTCAATCGCATACGTCATCGGTGCGGCAATGATCCCGCTCTGGGCTGGGAACGACCAGAGCTGCTTGCCCTTGTCCGCGCTGTAGGCGACGAAATCACCGCCCGCGGTCCCCTGGAACACGAGATTGCCGGCGGTCGAAAGAATGCCACCGTTCGACGGGCTTGGCAGTTCGACCTTCCACGCGGCCTTCTTCGCGACCGGGTCCCACGCCACCAGCGTACCGGTAGTCGCGCTCATCGCGGCGGAGCGAGCCTTGGCATCGGCCGGCATTGCGGTGACGTACCCGTCGAGGCCAGTCTGGAAGCCGATATCGGTCGCCTTCCAGTCCTTGGCAGCGGCGTAGGGGAACGCCGCGTTGTTTACCGGCAAGTAGAGCAGGCCCGTCTTCGGGCTGAAGCTCTGCGGCTGCCACGAGTGCGCGCCGACCGCGCCGGGCAGGCTAACGAATGGCGCGCCCTTTTCGTAACGGGCGGAGGGGTTGACCGTGGCCTTGCCGGTGTTCGGATCAATGCCGGTCGCCCAGTTGACCGCAACGAAAGGCGTTGCTGAGATGAACTGGCCGGTCTTGGCATCGAGCACGTAGACATGGCCGTTCTTGGGGGCATGCAGCACGACATGACGCTGCTGGCCACCGATGTTCAGGTCTGCCAGCGTGATTTGTTGGGCGCTGTCGAAGTCCCAGCGGTCTTCCGGTGTTTCCTGGAAATGCCAGGCATATTCGCCCGTATCGGCATTCACCGCGACAATCGATGAGGTATAGAGGCTGTCGCCCTCGCGGCCCGAGGCAGCGGGGTTCCACGGCTCTGCGTTGCCGGTGCCAAACAGCACGAGATTGGTGGTGGGATCATAGGTGATCGCATCCCACACGGTGCCGCCACCGCCGAGCTTCCACCATTCGCCAGCCCAGGTCTTGGCGGCGTTCTCCATGGCCTTGTTCTCGAAGCCATCGGCGGGGTTGCCGGGGACGGTGTGGAACTTCCACACTTCGTTGCCGGAGTTCACGTCATAGGCCGCGATATAGCCGCGCGCCTTGTATTCCGAACCGCCGCTGCCAATCAGCACCTTGCCCTTCATCACGCGCGGTGCGCCGGTGATGGTGTAGTCCTGCTGATTGGGCACGACGACCTTCGACCACACCGGCTTGCCGGTCTTCTGGTCGAGAGCGACGAGGCGACCGTCAAGCGTACCGACAAAGACCTTGTCGCCATAGAGCGCAACACCGCGATTGACCGCATCGCAGCAGGCCCTGACCAGCGTTTCGCGCGGCACTTCCGGGTCGTAGGACCACTTGAGCGCGCCGGTCTTGGCATCGAACGCCTTCACCATCGACCACGCGGTCGAGATGTAGAGCGTGCCGTCGTGCATCAGCGGGGTGGCTTCCTGCCCCCGTGCGGTCTCCAGATCATGGAACCACGCAAGGCCGAGCTGGCCGACGTTGGTATCGTTGACCTGGGTCAGCGGGGAGAAGCGCTGCTCGCCGTAATCGCGCCCGTAGCTCAGCCATTCGCCTTCGGGCACTTGCGCGATCATCGCATCGGTGACGCCTGCGGTAGCGACGGCGACCTTGTCGCCATCGCTCTTGATGTTGCACGCCGCCAGCGGCAGCAGTGCGGCCATCAGGCCCAGGACCTTCAAACGCATATCCAGCTCTCTCCCGACTGTCCGTTTTCCGGATCAGTTGACCATACGATCGGCGTTGCCCCAATAGGGAACCCGCAGCGCCTTCTTGTCCATCTTGCCCGCAGCGGTGCGCGGAATCGAGTCGATAAACGTGACAGATTTCGGCGCCTTGACCCCGCCCAGGCGCTCCTTGGCATAGGCAATGATTTCAGCCTCGGTGATGCCGTCTGCCACCACCACCGCGTGGACCTGCTCGCCCCACTTTTCGTGCGGAATGCCGAAGACGCAGGCCTCGCGCACTTGCGCAAGCTCGGTCACGGCAGCTTCGACTTCGGCGGTGAACACGTTGAAACCGCCCGAGACGACCATGTCCTTCTTGCGGTCGACGATATAGAGGTAGCCGTCCTTGTCGAACTTGCCGACGTCGCCGGTGTGGTGCCAGCCGAACTTGCGGATTTCGGCGGTTTCCTCGGGTTTCTCGAAATAGGAATGCGTGACGAGCGCGCCACGCACGCAGATCTCGCCCGCTTCACCAAGCGGCACTTCGTTGCCATCATCGTCAAGCAGCGCGACCTTGATCGAGCGGGTCGGCTTGCCGCAAGAGGCCAGCTTTTCAGGTGACGAGGTCGCAAACTTCGCCACATCCTCAGGCGGGAACCACGCCACGATCATCGGGCATTCGACCTGACCATAGGACTGGCACATCGCCGGGCCGAACACCTCGACTGCTTGGCGCAGCTTTTCCGGGCTGCAGGGCGAGCCGACGAGGATGAAGATGCGCAAGCTGGAATAGTCGTGGTCACCCAGCTCCGGCGAAGCAAGCAACTGGTAAAGCGCCGTCGGTGGCAGGTACATGTGGGTGACCTTGTACTCCGCGATCGTGCGCAGCACGCGCTCGGCGTCGAAACCGGGCAGGATCACCTGCGTGGCACCAAGGCTCAGCGTGGAAAGTGCAATCGGGCCGGCGGCGTGGGTGATCGGGGCAGAAACCAGCGCGACCGGAGAATCGGTGCGCCCGCCCATGCCGTCGGCTGCGGTCTCGATCATCGTGCCCCAGCCGAGGTTGGTCACGTTCGCGCCTTTCGAGGGGCCAGTGGTCCCGCCGGTCGGGAAGATGCCGACCATGTCCATCAGGTTGCCGAACGCATCGATCTCGGGCTCGACGAAATCGGCTTCGCTCACGCCGGCCATGAACTCGTCGAGGCTCGGGTCATTGCCCATGCGCTGATCAAGGCAGACGAAGTGCTGGAGCGTCGGGCAAAGGTCCTTGAGCTGCTGGACTTCGTCGGCCTTCGACGAATGATAGACCAGCCACTTGAGGCGCACGTAATTGATGTAGGCGGCGTTGGCATCGATCGCGTTGCGGGTGTTGACCGGAATCCACTTGCCGTTGGCGCGCCACATCGCCAGCAGCACCACCAGCAGCATGCCGTCGTTCGGGCCATAAAGGCCGAGGCAGTCCTGGTTCTCGAAGCCGCCCTTTTGCAGCGCGGCGGCAATGCGTTCGGACAGGGCCTTGGTCTCGGCAAAGGTCAGCTTGAGGCCGGTCTCGGTGTCGACGATGGCGAGACGCTGCGGATCGCGGTCATGGCCGCGGTCAAAGTAGTCGATGGCGCGCATTGGTTATCCCCAACGGTTGATTTCTGGCCCCGGCGCCCAGGCGCGGAGCGGTTCGGAAACGGTCGATCTGGCAAGCGCCGCCTGAACGCTGGGCTGTTCCAGCGTGCGAGCAAGCCAAGCGGTCGTCAGCGGCGCATGGGCGAAAGCGCCGGGGCGCAGAACCTGCATCCCGGCGAGCCAGGAACAAGTGACGAGGTCGGCAATCGAGAATGTGCTCATCAGCCATTCGCGACCATCGGCCAGCTGCTTCTCGCAGCGCTCGACAGCGGCGGCGACCTTGGTCTCGCTGTCGGCCACTTGGGCAGCATCGACAACATCGTCGTCAAGCGCCTGCCAGCGCTGGCGCAGGTCGTCCGACACGATGCGCGCTGTAAGACTTGCAAACTCTTCGGCAGGGATAGCGGTTATGGCCTGCTGCGAGGTGGCGAGATTGCCGAGCAGCGCGGCAGCAGGCGACAAGCGCTCGGTGATCTGGCGGCACCACATCATCATTTCCCATCGCGCATAGGCGTCCGCCGGTTGCAGCCCGACCCCGCCCGCCGCTTCGTCGAAATACTGCGCCAGGAACACGGACTCGGTCATGGCCTCGCCATTGATGACGAGCACCGGCCCTTCACCCTCGATGCACAGGTCGAGCGCAACCGGGTCGGCAATGCCGGGCAGCGCATGGCGTTCGCCGGTAAGCAGGTCGATGCGGCGACATTCGATGTCGAGGCCCGATTGCGCCAGCGCGGCAAGCACGGTCAGCGAAGCACCGTTGGGCTCGCCGTGGTAAAGAACCGCACTCATGCCTCGATCTCCGCCATGATCAGACCATAGCGATGGGCTAGGTCCGTCTTGCCCATCGCCCAGGTCTTCTTCACCGCGTCGCGGGTGTAGACCCGCTTGAGCCAGCGCATGATGTTCGGCGTCTTGTCCTTGCCGGCCAGATCGGGCTGCGAAAGGGGCAGCGAATAGGTGCTGTTGAAGATGTTGATGTCGGCCAGGCTGTACTCATGCGAGCCGACGTAGGGCCGCTTGCCCAGTTCCTCTTCCAGCTTGGCAATGCCGAGGCCGACGCGGCGGCGGCTTTCAGCCATCTCGCTTTCCGAGAAATCGCCGTTGATCGCCTTGCGCCAGGCCACGCGGCGTTCGGGCAGCGGGATGCGATCAATCGCAGCCGCAAGTTCGGCGGGATCGCGCTGGCGGACCATGGGCCCGACGAACACGCTCCACCCGATCATCGAGAAGCTGGGGCCAAGCCACTGGTCCATGAACTTCATCCACCAGCGCACCCGCCAGCGATCCTGCGCGTCGGATGGCATGAGGTCGGGGCCTTCGAAGCGGTCGTTGACGTATTCCATGATCGCGGTGCTCTCGGTCAGGACGAGACCGTTGTGCGTCATGGCCGGGATCGTGCCCTGCGGATTGATCGCGAGATATTCCGGCTTGTGCTGGTCGAACTGCAGCATGTCGATGTAATGGCTGGAAAAGGGCACACCTTTTTCCATCAGCGCCAGCATCGGCTTGCCCGAGTTGGCGTTGGGTTCCCAGTGATAGAGAGTTACCGCGTCCATCTGTTGCCCACTGGTTGCATCGCCTCTCTCCCGATTCCGATACGCGACGGAATTTGTTAGTAACACATACTAATTGCGCGAGAGCGCGGGTCAAGCCCGCATGCTGTCGAAATACGCATTGAGGAATAAGACGCGGGTGGGGCAGACGCCCATTCTGAACGTTTCACCGAGTGAAAACGGACGGCACGTTAAAAGGGGCACGTCCCGACAGGAACGCACCCCTTTTTGCAGACTGCTGGCTTTGCGCCGGGACTGTCTAGCGCGCAGTCATCGTCCAGAGGAAAAGATGCGTGCGGCCGGAGAGGGGGGCGGCAGCACGAATCTCTTCCGAGAGACGCAAACCCTGCGCCTCCATGACCCCTCTTAGCGCAGTCCAGTCGCTCCAGCGTGTGAGCCCTGTCACGACTTGAGGGAATTTGATCGCACGCGCAGCATCAGCCGAACTTAGGGCAAGGTCGATCGACCGGCCCGGAGCCCGTGTTGCAGCGAAGGCAGCGGATTCAGGAATGCGGCTGTCAAACACCACCAGTGGCCGCGGGCTCGCCACGGCTGCCATCGCGGGCGTTGCGACAACAGCGCCTGCCAGTGCACTGCCCTTGAGCATCGAGCGACGGGAAACGCGCATCAGCCCGCCTTTCCGAGGTACTTCGCCACGGCATCAAGCTCGGCGTCGGTCAAATCGACCTTGGTCTGCTGCGGCATCGCGCCCTTGCCCATGCGGACCACGGTCTTGACGTAATCGGCAGTCAGGTCGGTGCGGTTGGCGAGCAGGCCCTTGTCAGGGCTGTTGCCGGCCATGACCTGCTGCTTGGTCAGCAGGTTTGTGCCCATGCCGCCGGTCAGGTGGCAATAACCGCAATGCACCTCGAACAGCACCTTGCCATCGCCGCCGGGCTTGAGCCTGTCGCCTGTCGGTGCGACCGGGCGCATCTGGTAGGGCGGCGGGGGGCCGGGCGGTGGCCCCGGAGGCGCAGCGAAGACGGCTGTTGCGGCGAGGCCCAGTGCGCCGACCAGGACGAGCGATGCGCGGGTCATACCTTGTTGCTCCTGCCGCGCGCGTCCGCATAGGCCGCGGGCCAGATGCCCTGCTTGCCGGGCGCAATGATGCCATTGGGATCGAGCGCGTTCTTCACCTTCTCGCCGAAGCGACGCAGCGCGTGGTTGTTGAAGTCGAAGGTTTCCATCACCGGATCCATCCAACCGAGGTGCGTGCGGTATTCGGCATAACCGGCCTTGGCCGTCTCGGTGATCAGCGCGTCGAACAGCTTGCGCATCTTGACCACCTCGGCCGCATTGTCGCGGTCGTACATCAGCATGTTGACGTTGTTGGCAAAGCGCCCGCCGATGGTGAAGCTGGCGTAGAAATCGACGTCGAAGTCGGCGATGATCTTGCGGCTGCGGGCCATCTGATCGAGCACATGCTTGCCGGTGGCCGGGACCACGGGCGAGAAGCCCATGTGCGCCCCGCGTCCGCCGATCCAGTCGGACATCTGCAGCGGCACGGCTGATGGAATGCCCATCGTCGTGTCGACACCGTGGATGTAGTCCCCGGGATGCCACCAATGCTCTTCGGGAGCGGCGGCCAGATTACGCTTCATCGCCGCCTTGACCACTTCGGCCTTGGCCTTGACCACGCTTTCCTCGCCATAGAGCCGCAGCGCGACCTGCCAGTAGCCAAGCTTGTGCTCCTTCAGCAGTTCCTCGACGCGCCATTCGGGGATGGCCGATGGCTTGTCCCAGAAGTCCTGCCGCTGGCCCTTGAGGACCATCTTGCCCAGCCACGACGGTATGAACACGTTCTGGTCGATCAGGCCCGAAATCTTGAGCGGGGCGATGGTGTCGACCACCCAGCCGATGTCCTCGACCTTCGGAATGTCCCACACGATCTCGAGCGAGCTTTCCGGCGCAGGTTGCAGCCACACACCGGCCTTGGTCACCACGCCCAGGTTCGATTGCGAGAAGGCGAGGTCGAAGGTCGGGCCATAGCTCATCGGAAAGAGGTGCCAGGCCGGATTGTTGCTCATTGCGCCCATGCCGGTGCGGACAAGGTCGCCATCGGGCAGCACTGCCTCGATCCCGCAAAGATTGCGGGCGTGCAGGCCATAGGGTGTGTAGCCGATGCCATGTTCGAGTGCGTTGCCGAGCACCGAGCCCCAGGCATTGCCCGGCACCGACATCCACAGTGGTGCCTTCTCGCGCTGGATATGCTCGTAGAGGTCGAAGAAGCCAACGCCCGGCTCGACCACGCAGTAAGCCAGCTTGGTATCGAGTTCGAGGATCTTGTTCATCCGGCCAAGGTCAAGCACCACCGTACCCGGCAGGCGCGGCGCGGCAGTGCCGTAACCCAGGTTCTTGCCGCGCGCGACGGGCCAGAGCGGCGTCTTGTGCTCGTTGGCGAGGCGCACGATCGCGCGCACTTCCTCGACCGAGGCAGGCGCGACCGCAGCCGATGCCGGCCACTCCTCGGTGCTGCCGGGGGCGTAAGTGTCGGAATAGACGTCGCGGTCGGCGTCCGAGTCCATCACCCAGTCCTTGCCGACCACGCCGGCGAAGGCGGTCATTGCCGCCTGGAACTGCTTGGGACTGACGCGCGGAGGCAGGTGCAGCTTCAAGGCGTGGACTCTCCCGTCACTTCTTTTCTAACAATTGTTATTGTTTGCAGCACTTGTGATATGCCGTCAAGCCTCACGTCAGCGCGTAATACTTCACGTAATTCCCGTCCGGCTTGCGCTCGCCCACGCCGATGAACACATGCCGCGTCAGCCAGTCGTGCTTGCCCTTGCTGGTCTCGAAAGTGGGCTGGGCGCGCAGGTAGTATTCCGCGTGCGGCACCGGCTCTCCCCCGGCAAAGGCCCAGGCACGCAGGCGGTCCATCGTTCCCGGCTCGCGGCCCCACAGGAAGCCCTTGTTCTGCATGTAGATCAGCGTGCCATCATCGACTTCGAGCACATAACGCGCGTCGAACACGGCTGTGTCGTCAGGCCGGAAGAACGCATAATCGCCGCCCGAATTGGGCACCGCCCTGCCCTTCAGGCGCGGCCCTTCGAACTCGCCTTCGTCCACGTAGACCGCGCTACGCATGCCCCCCGAAGGCAGGTCCGGCACCATCTGGACGCGGGTGAAGCGCAACCGGCAGGCGAAGGCGAATTCGAGGCGAGGATTGTCGAGCGTGGAGAAGTCCATGAGTTGCCTCAATAGTTCGAGAGGATCGTCAGGCTCGGCCCGTCAAGCGGCTTGCCGGCCTTCTGCTTGGCAAGCTCGTCGGCACGGGTCTTGCCCTGCAGGTCAATCAGATAGGCGTGGATCGCATCGGCATCGCCGGGCGAGAGGATATCGTCCCAGCGCGGCATCCCGTTCGGCGTCAGCAGCCCTTGCAGCACAATCTGGCGGAACGCCTCGTGCGTGCCCGGCTGCATCCGGCGCAGATCGGGCGTGATCGAGCGCGGCTGGTTGGCGTGGCAAATGGCGCAGTTGCCAAAGAACAGCCCCTGCCCCTTTGCGATGGTAGCCGCGGTGACGCCGGCGGACTGTGCAGGCGGCTCGGGCGCGACTTCCAGTGTCGGCAGCAGATCGGGCATCGGCACCGTGCCGCCACCCAGCTTGAACACCAGCAACCGGTTCATGTTGCCGCGCGTGTAGGCAGCGGAATAGCGCGGCACGAACGGATAACCGCCCCCGCCCCACCCGGCCATGACCGCGATGTACTGCACGCCACCGACCTCGTAGGTCATTGGCGCCGCCATGATCGGGGTGCCGGTGTCGATTTCCTTGAGCAGCTTTCCGGTCTTCGTTTCGCGCACGAACAGCTTGCCGGTGACGCCGCCATAGATGGTAAGGCCCGATGCAGTCGTCAGCACGCCACCACGATCCTGCCAGCCAGCGGTGTCGGCGGACCAGACGGTCTTGCCGGTCAGCGGATCGATCGCGCGGATCTGCGCAGTGGCTGGTTGCCGCAGCGCTTCCTGATAGGCAGGCAGCTTGCGCACGGCATCACCGAACTCGGGCGGAAATGCAGCCAGCGCCTCCTTCACATCGGGCGTGAAGATCAGCGCCGCGTCGTT
Organism: Novosphingobium sp. ERW19; assembly: GCF_012641315.1. Lineage (NCBI taxonomy): Bacteria > Pseudomonadati > Pseudomonadota > Alphaproteobacteria > Sphingomonadales > Sphingomonadaceae > Novosphingobium > Novosphingobium sp. ERW19. The sequence continues at coordinate 69,745 of NZ_JABAIC010000009.1, read as the reverse complement.
GTTGAGCCCGCGCGCCTTGAGCGGCTTGGCCCCCGGCGTCATGAAGATCAGGTTGCCCATGTCGAGCACGGCGCCAATGTAGAGCCCGGTCGCCGGGTCGTAGCTGGCCGGATGCCAGTTGCGCGCACCGGTCGTGGCCGGGAACACGATCTTCGGGCCGGTGGTATAGTCCGCCGCTTCCGGATCAAGGATCGGGCGTCCGGTCTTCTGATCGATGCCCTTGGCCCAGTTGGTGCGGACGATGGGGTTGGCGCGCAGCAGCTTCCCGTCGCGCCGGTCGAGAATGTAGAGGTAGCCGTTCTTGGGCGCGTGCAGCACGACCGGGCGGTTCTCGCCATCGATGTCCATGCGGGTGAAGATCATCGGCTGGGTGGCAGTGAAGTCCCAGTTGTCGCCCGGCGTTTCCTGATAGTGCCACTTCATCCGCCCCGTCTTCGGATCAAGCGCGACGAGGCTGGCGAGGTAGAGGTTGTCCCCGCCCGAAGGCGAGCGCTTCGACGTGGCATAGGGCCCGCCGTTGCCGGTGCCGACAAGGACCAGCCCGGTTTCCGGGTCATAGTTGATCGCATCCCACGGACTACCACCGCCGCCGATGTCCCAGCGGCTGTTCGGGTCCCAGGTCTTGAGCGCGGCTTCAAGCTCCGGCGTCTCCTGCAGCCCGAGCTTCGGATCATGCGGCACGACATGCCAGCGCCAGCGCAGCTTGCCAGTGTCGAGATCGAGCGCAGTGACATAGCCACGCACGTCGTATTCCGCGCCGCCCATGCCGATCACCACGACATCGCCCGCCACTTCCGGCGCGCCAGTCGAATTATCACCCTTGGCGCGGTTTTCGATAAAGTCGCTCTTCCACACGACTGCGCCGTTTCGCGCATCGAGCGCGTACATCCAGCCATCGAGCGACGCGACGAACACCTTGCCCCGCGCCACGGCGACACCGCGATTGACCATGTCGCAGCAGACCGTGCGGTTGACCTGCATGTCGACCTCGGGCTCGAACCGCCACAGTTCCTTGCCGGTTGCTGCATCGAAGGCATAGGCGCGACCGGCAGTGCCCGACGTATAGAGCACACCATCGACGACGACGGGGGTCGCTTCCTGCCCGCGGAAGGTGTCGAGATCAGCCGCCCAGGCGAGGCCGAGTTGGCCGACATTCTGTGCATTGATGGCCGTCAGGCGCGAGTGGTGGGTCTTGCCGGAATCGCCGCCCGGGCTGAGCCATTCCCGCCCTGCGCCAACCTGCAGTGGAACGGCAGCCACCGTGCAGGCTGCGACAGCCAGAGCTGCCACCCCAAGTGCTCCCTTGCCGCTCATGCGGAACTTGTCGAAGCATGCCCGCACAAGACCCGCCATCACAGCGAATCCCATGGCGAAGGCATGCGGTAGGGCACGGTAATGAAGTTCGCCTCGATCTGCTCGATCATGCCGTGGTCGATCTTGAACAGCTCGGAAATATAGAAGCTGTGCGGGCGCAGCACGGGGCTTTTCACGGTGCGCCCGTCGGTCAGCTGGAACTCCCGCAAGCGGCCGGAATGGTCGATGAAGCCGAACGCCAGCACCAGCCCCCGCTCCTCATCCACCAGCGGGAATCGGCGGGCGCGCAAGTCGTCGTCGTAGCGGTAGTTGCCCATGCGGAACTGCTCTTCGCAGCCGAGCGCCGAGACCGGCACGATCTTGGCGAAATCGGGATTGCGCGTGGTCTGGACTCCGTTTTCCACCCGGTTGCAATCGGGGTGGAACTTCGTGTGGATCGTCCCGTCATTGCGCTGGAGCGTGTCGAAGTAGCCGTTCGACAGGCGCACCATTTCCTCGCGCGCAACCGGCGCTTGCGCTTCGCGGTGCAGGATCGGCTTGTCCCAGTAGCGGCAGTTCTCGAACTTGATGCCACTGTCGGACTGGCGGACGATCAGCATCTCGCACTCCACGATTTGCCCCGCTTCGTTCAGCCCCAGCCGCAGGGTGAAGGCGGATTCCTCGATGGGTTCGATCACCGTGCCGAAATAGCCCACCTGACCCGTCTTCACATCGGCAAAGCGCAACTGATAGTCGCCCAGCCGGTCGATAGTGCCCCAAACGCCGTCACCAATCTCCAGCATGACGTTGTTCTCGCTGTGATGCGCGCCCGGCGCCCAATCGAGCGCGTGCGGATCGCGCGCGTTCAACGCTGCCAGGAACCGGTCAAGAACGGCATAGAGCTCGGCGCGGGTCATCGATTCTCCCAAGACAAATTGAGGCTTTGACGGCCTTCTCGTGGCAAGGCATACTCTACCAATTGTTATAAATAAAGGGGAGAGGCGCATGGCGCGGACAGCGGCTGAACAGGCCAACCACGACCTCGTGCTGGAGATGTACCACAAGGTCCTGATCGCGATGGATAGCAGCGCGGTCGACCGCTACATCGCGCCGGGTTACGTCCAGCATTCCTCGCTGGCCGAGCCGACAGTAGAGGCGCTCAAGGGCTTCCTCGACCGCGTGCGAGCCGAATCGCCCGAGGCCACGCAGACCATCCACCGCAGCTTCGTCGATGGCGACCATGTCATCACCCACACCCATGTGGTGCGCTGGCCGGGCGATCCGGGCCTTGCCGTGGTCGATATCTTCCGGGTGGAAGACGGCATGATCGTCGAGCACTGGGACGTAATTCAGGATGTTCCGGCCCAGCCGGTCAACCCCAACAGCATGTTTTGAAGGGAGAAGAACGATGCGCCTCGTATTCGCAGCAATTGCCCTCGCCCTCACCGCCAGTGCCGCGCAGGCGAAGGAATGCAAGCTGACCCCGAAGCAGGTCGTCAGCAACTTCATGGACGAGTTCTACATCCAGAAGAAGGTCCGCTCCTCGTTCGAGCGCTGGGTCGATCCCGGTTACATCCAGCACAACCCCTATGCCGCCACCGGCCGTGAAGCCGCCATCGGGTTCCTCGAGAAGTTCGTGGCCGAGAACCCCGGCCAGCGCACGACGATCCACCGCATCATCGCCGATGGCAATCTTGTCGCGGTCCATAGTCACGGCTGGATTGAAAACGGCGACGCAGCGGCCAAGCGGGGCTTTGCCGTGGTTGACATCTTCCGTGTCGAGGGCTGCCGGGTGATGGAGCATTGGGACGTGCTTTCGCCCGTGCCGGAGGCTTCGGCCAATACCAACACGATGTTTTGAAACTGCCTGCCCGTCATCCCGGCGCAGGCCGGGATCCATAACGGCGCAATCGTGCGGGACAGAGAGGCAATGGACCCCGGCCTGCGCCGGGGCGACGAAGAATTGGACTAGGAGCAGCGAACTATGCGGTTCGACAACACGTGCGTGGCAATCCTTGGCGGCAACGCTGGCATCGGCCTTGCCGCAGCGCGAATGTTTGCCGCCGAGGGTGCCAAGCTCGCCATCACCGGGCGCAACGCCGAAACCTTGCGTGCGGTGGCCGAAGAGCTTGATGCCCTGTGCGTCCGCTCGGACATGGGCGATCTGGCCCAGACCGAGGCCGCTTGGGCCGAGATCGAGGAGGCTCTGGGCGGGATCGACGTGCTGTTCGTCAACGCTGGCGTCGGCGGCTTCGCCATGGTGCCCGATGTCACGCCCGAGTTCTGGGACCAGATCCACAGCGTCAACCTGCGCGGCGCATTCTTCGCGATCCAGAAGGCCCTGCCGCTGCTGCGCGATGGCGGCGCGATCGTCATCACCGGCTCTATCGGATCGACCGCCGCGGTGCCGGGCAATGTCGCCTATGCCGCCGCCAAGGCTGGCCTCAGGGCGATGGCGCGCATCGTCGGCAAGGAACTGCTGCCGCGCCGTATCCGGGTAAACATGGTCAGCCCCGGCCCGACCGACACCGAAATCTTCAAGCGCGACGCCACGCCCGAGGAGGTTCAAGGCATGCGCGACATGCTCTCGTCGGTCGTGCCGATCGGCCGCATGGGCACCGCGGAAGAAGTGGCGCGCGCGGTGCTGTTCCTCGCCAGTGCGGAGGCCAGCTTCATCAACGGCGTGGACCTCAGCGTCGATGGCGGGTGCATCGAACTGGGCTGACTACTGGTTCGGCCCCGCCTCGGCCGCGCCCTTCAGCGTAGTGCCTGTGCTATCTGGCAGCGTCCAGATGATCAGGTTCAACACCATGATCCCGGCGAGCGTCAGCATCAGCACCGGCCGCTTGCGCTCACCCCGGCGCAGCAGGAACACCGCCCCACCGACCAGAGCAATGGCGGCCAGCATCATCAGCGAAAGCGCGGCATCAAGCATGCAGGATTCCTTGAATGCGGCACCGGCCCGCTCCCCCGGCCCGACCACCCGGCAGTGTCTCCTATGGGTGGTCGGGCCGGGGAGCGGGCCGGTGCCGCCAATCAGAATCCGTTAGCGGCTGAACAGGCCCTTGGCCATACCGGCAAGATCGTCGAGCGGATTGCCGTCGCCGTCCCTGTCAAGGAACGCCGAAACCTTGCTCAGCGCATCGGGATTCTGGCCGAGCGCCGAGGCAAAGCTCGCCAATGCGCCCTCGCCGCCGATATGGCCGACGATCTCCTGCAGCTTCGAAGCATCGAGCCCGGAATTGGCCGCTGCCGTCTCGATCGTGTCGCCTTTCGACTGGTGCCCCGCCGCCAGCGCCGCAATCGCGTTCTCGGCCATGTCGGGATCGATGCCGACCTTTGCCGCAAGGTTCTTCACATCGACATTGCCGGCCACCTGGCCAAGGATCGAATCGAACAGGCTCATTGGAAATCCCCTTCTCTGCCCCATGCAGAGTAACAGGCGTCAGTCAGACTTCCAGAGCGTGAATTTCCGCCCGCCGCCTTGCCCCATCGCGCCGCACCAGCAACGCCGAATACTCCGGCACCTCGATCCACGTGGCGAAATCGCGGGTCAGCGGCTCGGAAGCGACAATCACGCTGTCGGCATCGATCGCGCCGCCGGTTAGCTTCCATTCGCCCTCGTGCAGGCCATAGTCGCGTCCGCAGGTGTACCACATCGAGAGATACTCCGAGCTGCCCTGCAGCGCGCCCGCATCGAAGTGCCCGAAGTCGAAAGTGAAGCGCACGGCGGCGAGGTTGGTGCCATCGCAGAACATCAGGTTGGTCGAACTCGACCGCGTAATCCCATGCCGCGCCCGCGCCTCGCGCAGCACGCTCAAGGCATGGCGGATGGCGGCGAGGATGGCGTCCGGCTCGTTGATCCCGCCCGGATCGGGCAGTGCCGAGACGACCAGCGCATAGATCCATTCGCTGTCGGTAGAGCCCTGGATCTGCCTGGCGAACTCGGGCCGGATATGCGGCGCGAGATCGAAGCGCATGTCGCGAAATCCCGCAAGATCACCGTTGTGCGCCATGGACAGGGGCACCCCATCGAAGCGGAAGGGATGGCAGTTCTGCTCGTTGATCTGGACGGTCGAGTTGTAGGGCACGCCGCGAATGTGCGCTAGCAGTGCGGATGAACGCAGCTTTCCGGCCAGCGCCTTGAGATTGCGGTCAAACAGCGCGACTTGCGTCGTGCGATAGCGGAAGGGCACGTTGGGGGCATGGCTTGCTTCGTCCCACGCCGCCATGCCGAAGCCTGCCAGATTCAGCATTTGCAGCATCTGCGCGCCGATGGTCTGGTTGAGCAGTGAGGAATCAGGCGCATAGAGCAGGTCGTCGAGCAGGACCGGCGTGCCGAGATAGCTCAGGATGCGGCACATCAGCCCAGCTCCCCGGCATGGTTGAACCGCGCCAGAGACAGCGAGCGCCCGAGATGGCGATTGGCCTTGCGCTGGTCCTGCACCAGTTGCCGACCGAATGCGGCGTGGAGCGCGGGCAGCCACGGCGGCGCCTCTCTCTCCAGCGCGGCCAGCATATGGCCAGGAAGATGGACAAGTTGCGCCTGTTCCGCCGCCGTCACCAGCAGGGGCTGCGGCCCGCCGTCGCTGTGGCCGGTCAGGCCGACAAAGCAGCCGGGTCCGAACACGAAGACCTGCTCCGCCATCGCGCCCCGTGGCACCGCTGCGCGCACTGCCCCGCGCAAGACAAGAAACAGGCCGTCCTGGCTATCGCCGGGAGCAGCGACCGTAGCACCCCGCCGCGCTTCCAGCAGGGTCCCCGTCCCCACAACATTCTCGATCCCCTTCAGGCGACCAAGCCCTCGCGCCAGCGCGGCAGCATCGACACGCGACGGGACCGGTCCCGGGCCGGAATGCAATTGCCGCAGCGAAAGAGGATCGAAATGCCCCTCGGAAACGATCCGCTCCAATGTCTGCCGAGTGCGCGCGGCCACGAGGCGGCGCAAGGCGTGGCCGAGTTGCATGGCCCAGTCCGAGCCATCGGCCAGCAGCGCCCGAAAGCGGCGGCCTGACACCACCAGCCCGCGCGTGTCCTCAACCGCCTTGACCCGGGCCGAACGCGGGCCGTCGTCCAGCAGCGCAAACTCGCCCACGACTTCGCCGGGACGGATCGCCGAGATTACCGCATTGTCGTCACCCGGGATGCGCGCGGCGATTTCCAGCAGGCCTTTTTCGACAAGGTAGAGTGCATCGGCATGATCGCCTTGCCGGAACAGCACCTCCCCCGCGCCGACGGCAAACGGCGAGGCATTGCCCAGCAGTGCCGCCCACGTCTCGCGATCGAACCCGGCAAGTTGCGCCGGTGCCTGCGCTCTCTCTCCCATGGCGGGAGATTGCGCCTGCCCCGCCGTAACGTCAATCTGCCTCGGCGAGCGCCTGCAACTGGTCGGCGCAGGCGTTCCACCCGGCTTCGAAGCCCATCTCGGCGTGGCTCTGCATGGCCTCCTCGGTCCAGTGCCGGGCGCTGGCGGTATAGCGCGTGCCATCGCCCTCCGGCGCCACTTCCCAGATACCGATCATGAACGGTCCCGATGGCTCGAAGTCATGCGTCACCGCATCTGTCGTGATGAACCGCCGGCCTTCCTCCCAGGCGAGGAATATCCCCTCCTGCGGCATCTCCTCGCCATCCGGGCCGTGCATGACCATCGCCGACCGGCCTCCGGGCCGACGCTCCTGAGCGACCATGGTGATGTGCCACGGCTTGGGGCACCACCATTCCTCCTGCCGGTTGGCGAGCACGTCCCAGACCTTGACCGGGCTGGCCGCAATATACCGAGTGATCGAAAGCTCGTGCATGTCTGTCTCCTTGCATGTCAATCGCGATCGGGCGCACCAAGCGGGAAGTAGTGCCGGAACCGCCGGGCATCCTCGACGCAGCGCGCGACCGGCGGCAATGCCAGAAGGTGCGCGCGCCACGTCCGCAGGCGGGCGCAGTCATCGGGGATGCGCACCACCCAGTCGGCGTAGAACAGCGAGGGCGCGGCGGCGCATTCGATCAGGCTGATCGTCGCAGGCATCGCATATCCCGCCAGCCATGCGTCGATCCAGCGATAGGCGCGCGTGACGCGCTGCTCGACCCGCGCCTGCACTTCGGCCGAGACCGCCCCATGCCGGATCGCATCGTCGACGCTGTCCTGCATCGCGTTCATCACGTAATTGTCAAATACCCGGTCAATCATGCGCGTGCGGATCGCGTCGTCTGCTTCCACAGGCATGAGCGGCGCGGGACCGGGATGATGAAGCGCAAGATACTCGATGATCGAGGTCGCCTCGAACACCTCGCGCTGCCCATCTACCAGCAGCGGAAACTTGCCCATCGGACTGGCCTGCTGGACCCGTGCATAGGCGGCCTCATGCTCAGGGTTTTCCGCATCAAGGCTATGGAATGTGAATGGCGTGCCATTGGCATAAAGCGCGATCAGCGCCTTCCATGTGTAGGATGAGAACGGGTGACCGTAGAGCGCGAGCATCAGGCTTCTCCTCGGACTGCGGCCTCAATCGCGGCATGATCGATCTTGTGCATGGTCATCATTGCGGTGAAGACCCGGGCGCGGACGGCGGGATCGCCATGGGCCATCCCGTTCGTGAGGACGCGCGGGGTGATCTGCCAACTCAGGCCCCACTTGTCCTTGCACCAGCCGCAAGCACTCTCGGCACCACCATTGCTGACGATGGCGTTCCAGTAACGGTCGGTTTCCTCCTGTGAATCGGTCGCGACCTGAAACGAGAACGCTTCGCTATGCGGGAACAGCGGGCCGCCGTTGAGGCCGATGCACGGAATGCCGAGTACGGTGAAATCGACTGTCAGCACCGTGTCGGCGGAACCGCCAGGAAAATCGGTCGGCGCGCGATGGCTGGCTCTGACATGGCTGTCGGGGAATGTTGCAGCGTAGAAACTCGCCGCCTCCTCGGCGTCGCCGTTGTACCACAGGCACAGCGTTACTGGAGGGACGGTCATGCCTGCATCTCCGCGATCAGGGTCAGCGCCCCGCCATTGGCACCGCAATCGCTGCGCGCGATCATGCGATAATCCATCGGCGACTGCGGATCGGGCGCAGAAAAGCTCCAGCCGACCACCGCTTGGTCGAAGTCCGCCGCGCCCTCGTCATCACTGGTCATCAATTCGTACCAGCAGAACGGAACAGGGCGGCTCACACCCTCTGCCCCAGATCGAGCATCGTGGTGAAGCCCCCGGTGATCATCCGCGTCCCGTCGAAGGGCATGTCCATCGGCTCGCTGCTTTCGGACATGAGCTTTTCCATCGCGGCGTGCGCGGCATCGCGGGTCTGCCGGTCAGGCCATTCCGCCCAGCTAAACACGATTGTCTCTTCGCTTGTCGCCTCAGTAGCGCGGTGGAAATCCGTGCGCTTGCCATGGGGCACATCTTCTCCCCAAGCCTCGACCACCCGCAGCGCGCCATGCTCGACCAGCATGGCGTCGAACTTGCGGGCGACTGCCTCGTACTTCTCGCGATTGGCGGTCGGCACCGCCAGCACGAACCCGTCTACATAGGGCATGGGCCTTCACTCCTCTCCGGTATCTCTCCCGAACAACATCGCGAAGTAGCGCCTCAGGTGCGCCAGTTGCTCTCGCGCCAGTTCCGCGGCGGTCTCATCGGGCTGGGTTTTGGCCAGAACGAACGCGCCCTGAATCACCGCCTGGACATGCCGTGCAAGGCTGGCTCCTGTCGTGCCCGCTACGCCGTACTGTGCCACCGCCGCGTCGAGATCCGCTTCAAGCGCCCGCGCATTCGCCATGATGCTGGCTTCAGCCGCGACGCGAATTGCCGCGCTCGATCGAAACGCTTCCTGCACCAGGGTCCCGGCCACGCACGAGAAGGCTTCCGGCGGCCCGCCGATCAGAGCGATACGCAGATCGATGTAGCCCAGCACCCGGTCGACCGGATCGGGCAGTGCATGAAAAGGTGCCTCGGCGAAGAACCCGCTGGTGCTCGCCGACCAGTACTCTGCCGCCGCCACGCCGAGCGCTTCCTTCGAGGCGAAGTGATGGAAGAACGCACCCTTCGTCACCCCGGCCTCGGCACAAAGCTGATCGACCGAGGTCCCGGCAAAGCCGTTCGACCGGATCAGCTTTACCGCCGCCTCAAGCAGCTTGTCCTTTGCGGTCACTGCCGGAGGTCGAAAGGGTCGATTCGGGATCACCCGGTCAGGCATACCAACCAGTCGGTATGCCACAAGCGCAAAGCGATGAAGCGTTTCCGGGGGGACGCAACCCGCCCTCCCGCACCCCGAGGTCACATGGCCATAATGCGCCGCGCAATCGGCTCTTCCATCGCCGCCACCGCCGCCCACGCTGGCCGCGCCGTGACACGCGCATACCACGCTGCCGTCTTGGGCCGCGTCGCTGCGTCGACACCGTGGCCAACATAGGCCAGCGTGCGGAACATCGAGGCGACGGCAATGTCGCCGAGGCTGAAGCTCTCGCCCAGCAGCCAGCCCTCGTTCGGCACAGCCGTTTCCAGCCAGTCCACCCAGCGCGGCAGTTCGGCCTCGCCCTGCAGGGCAATCTCCTCGTCACCGCCGGTCTTGATCAGCTTCGGACCGACGAGGCGGTTGAACAGGATCTTGAGGCCCGACGCGCCCAGCACGGTGTCGGCAAACTCGTCCCAGAACACCGCCTTGCCGCGCAGCTTGGCATCGTCCGGGATCAGACGCGGTTCGCGGTATTGAGCATCAAGGTACATCGCAATCGCAGTCGAATCGGCCAGTTGGAAGCCGTCGTCGTCGATCGCCGGAATCTTGCCCAAGGGGCTGCAGGCGAGAAATTCGGGATCGCTGCTCCCCGGCCCGCCCCGTGCCAGATCGAAGGAAATGCCCTTTTCCGTAAGGACAACCGCCACCTTGCGCACGAACGGCGAAAGCATCGCGCCGTAGAGCTTCATCGAAATTCTCCCATTCTAACGGACAGGTTCCGTGAAACCTTATTGCAGCGCCGCGCCCGCCCGTATAGGCGAGGCAGCGATGAGCGAACTTCCGAACAGCCACGCGACGACGCTGCTCGCCGCGCCCGACACCGAAATCGATGTCCGCGAGACCTTCGGCATCGACATCGACATGAAGGTCCCCGCGTTCAGCCGCGCCGATGAGCGCGTGCCCGATCGCGATGAAACCTACGTGTTCGATCCGGACACCACGCTGGCGATCCTTGCGGGCTTTGCCTACAACCGCCGCGTGATGGTCCAGGGCTATCACGGCACCGGCAAGTCGACCCACATCGAACAGGTTGCCGCCCGGCTCAACTGGCCGTGCATCCGCATCAATCTTGACGCCCACATCAGCCGCATCGACCTCGTCGGCCGCGACGCCATCGTCCTGCGCGATGGCCTCCAGGTCACCGAGTTCCGCGAAGGCCTGCTGCCCTGGGCGCTGCAGACGCCGACCGCGCTGGTGTTCGACGAGTACGACGCCGGCCGCCCCGACGTGATGTTCGTGATACAGCGCGTGCTGGAGACCGAAGGCAAGCTCACGCTGCTCGACCAGAACCGCGTGATCCGTCCGAACAAGCACTTCCGCCTGTTCGCCACCGCCAACACGGTGGGTCTGGGTGACACCTCGGGCCTCTATCACGGCACGCAGGCGATCAACCAGGGCCAGATGGACCGCTGGAACCTCGTCGTCGCGCTGAACTATCTGCCCGATTCGACCGAGGTCGAAATCGTCAGCAAGAAGGTGCCGACGCTCGATCCGAAGATCGTGGCCGACATGGTGCGCGTTGCGAACCTGACCCGCCAAGGCTTCATCAACGGTGATATCTCGACCGTGATGAGCCCGCGCACGGTGATCAGCTGGGCGCAGAACAGCCAGATCTTCAACGACGTCGGCTTCTCGTTCCGCCTCTCGTTCCTCAACAAGTGCGACGAGACCGAGCGCGTGCTCGTGGCCGAATACTACCAGCGCGTCTTCGGCAAGGACCTGCCCGAAAGCGTCGCACACCGCGGCTGAAACGGGTGACGGTTGCGGCGGGCTCAGGCCCGCCGGGCCTCCTGAATGTCTGCGCCTGGAAACGCGTCAGCCACAGGCTGGTATTCGGGCGTGAGGGGCGTGACAGCCTCAATGGCGCAGTCCTGCCTCGCAAAACGTCGGGTAATCGGCAGGTCAGCGGCCGGAATTGCCCTGCTGATCAGATAGCCCTGCACCTGCTCGCAACCCAAGGCGCGCAGGCTGGCCAATTGTTCCTCGGATTCAACGCCCTCGGCGATGGTCTGCATGTTGAGCTTGCTCGCCAGATCCAGCACCGCCTCGATGATCGCGCTGCTCTCGCTACCGGCCTGCATTTCGGTGATGAAGCAGCGGTCGATCTTGATCTTGTCGAACGGGAAGCTGCGCAGATAATTCAGCGACGAATATCCCGTCCCGAAGTCATCGAGCGCGATCCGCACGCCCAGGGCATGCAGGCGCTCAAGCTGTTGCAGGTGCTCGTCGCATTCCTGCATCAGCATCGTCTCGGTAATCTCCAGCTCCAGCCGATGCGGATCGAAGCCGCTCGCCGACAGCGCCGCAATCACCTGCTTGAGCAAGGTGAAATCCGCCATTTGCGCTGGCGACACATTCACAGCCACCGTCATGTCCGCCGGCCAGGTAGCCGCTTCCGCCAACGCCTCGCGCAGAACCCATTCGCCCAGCGCCACGATCAGACCGGTCTGCTCGGCAATCGGGATGAACACGTCGGGCGGGATGAGTCCACGCTCGGGGTGTCGCCATCGCAGCAGGGCCTCGAACCCGGCAATCCGGTCTCCGGCAAGCTCATGCAACGGCTGGTAGTGCAGCTCGAATTCCCCATCGGCGAGGGCACTGCGCAAATCAAGCTCCAGCCGTCCACGCTCCTGCTTCAGTTCCTCCATGGCCGGATCATAGACGATCGCCGATCCGCGACCGCGCGATTTCGCCTCGTACAGCGCAAGGTCAGCGCTGCGCAGCAGGACTTCCGAAGTCGGCCCATGTTCGGGCGCAAACGCGATACCGACGCTTGCACCGATGCGAACGGTGCGGCGCTCGATTTCCATTGGCTGGCTAATCGCCTCGACGATTGCCTTGCCAGCCAGCCGCAGGTCTTCGATCGCATCGAATCTATCGACAATGCACGCAAACTCGTCGCCACCCAATCGCGCCACGAAATCCTTGCCGCCAAGGGCGGACTTGATGCGCCATGCCGCTTCAACCAGCACGCTATCGCCGAACTGATGGCCCAGCGTGTCGTTCACCGCTTTGAAGTGATCGAGATCGACATACAGCACCGCGAACGGATTGTCCGCATCTGCACCGTCCAGCGCAGATTCCAGCCGCGATTGGAAATTGTGGCGATTGGGCAGGACAGTCAGGCTGTCATGGTCGGCAAGGAAGCGTACCTGGCTTTCCGCCGTATAGCGGTCGGTCACGTCTCTTATGAACAAACGGAACCCCGTATGCCGGAGGTCGTCATAGACCGGATTTCCCGTCACCGACCACCAGTGAAGATCCCCATCGATCACCACCGGCACAACCAAATCGTGAAATGGCTTGAGCTTTCGAGCTGCCACTCGCATCGCCTCTGTCTCCACCCCGGCGACAAGGAGATTGATGAGCTTGACGCCCTCAAGCTCGGCCGCAGTCCGGCCCAAGGCCGCGCATAGCCGGTCCGATGGCACAACGATCCGCCCGCTCGCGTCAGTTTCCAGCATCCAGTCGCTGGCGTGGGTCTCGTACTCGGTGAGCAGGCTTTGGATCGTCTCGTTGGCAGATTTCAAGCGCCGCGTCCGCAGGATGCGCGTGGCGAACATGTAGTGCAGGTTGAACAGCATGACGTGCAGGGCAAGCAGCTGCAGCGCCATGACCGGCAAAATCAGCTCTCCACGCATATCCTGCCGGAACAGCAGGGCGATTGTGGTCAGGCCCAATGAGATCGTCTGCGAGATGATCCCGGCAACCGGCATCGTGAACTGCAGCAGCAGTTCCAACTGCGCCAGCACCAGCACATAGATGATCAGCGCGCCAACCCGCTCCGTCGGCACCGCGATGATGCAGCAGGCGGTAAACGCCGCCAGGAATATCGCGCGCAGCCAGATGCCCTTCGCCCAGATCTCGACCATTTCGGATGGCGCGTACTGTCCGCAGCTTTCCTTCCGGCGCAGTTCGGTCAAGCCGACCCGCATCTGCGCGAGGAGCAGCACGGCGCAAACATAGAAGTGCCAGGTAAGGCCCGGAGCGCAAATCGCCAGCAACAACGCCATGCGCAGCGCTTCGAACAGGTTGCCGCTAAGGGAATTGATGTATTCCAGCTTGCGCCGTGCAAACCACTCGGCCTCGCCCGGCTCGATGTGATAGCGCAACAGATGCAGCAACGAGCCGGGCTGCGACAGTAGCCACTGCCACAGCCTTTCCAGCCCAATCCTGCCCCGAACCCTGTCCATCACTGCCGGATAGGTCACCAGCAGTTCAAGATTGCTGGCGCAAAGCCTATGTAACCTTACGCAGGTGCCGGGTCATCAAATCAGGGGGTGATCAGATACTTCTCGCCGGTGCGTCGCGCATTGTACTCCAGCGCCGCTGCCTTGGTCAGCGCCTCGTCCAGCGTGACCCGCGCCTTGTAGTGGCTGGCAAAGGTCGTGGTGAGTTCTGCCATGACGCGGCGGCGCATCTTTTCGACGACTTCGGCACCCAGCTTGCCCATCCACGGCGTCAGCAACCAGCCCGAGACATCCCAGCTGAATCCGAAGTTGCGGGTCAGCACGGTCGGCGAAAGATCGAGCGCGCCATAGATGAACGCATGCTTCGGGCTGTTCGAGCCATAACGGCTGTAGGCTGCGCCCGAATTGGCGACCTGCTCCATCACCGTCATGATCTGGCTGACCAGCTTGCCGCCGCCGATCGCATCGAAGGCCATCGTCGCCTTGGTCGCGCCGATCGCGGCGGCGAGATCATCGAGGAACGTCTCCTTCGAACTGTCGACGACATGCTCGGCGCCGATCCCCTTCAGGATCGCAACCTGCGCATCGTTGCGCACGATATTGACGAGCGGAATCCCGTCAGCCTGGCAGATCTTCACCAGCATCTGGCCCAGGTTCGACGCCGCCGCCGTATGCACCAGCGCGCTGTGGCCAAGGTGGCGCATCGTCTCGGTGAAGCTCAACGCGGTCAGCGGGTTTACGAAGGCCGAGGCGCCCTGCTCCGCCGTCACGCCCTCAGGGAGTTCCAGGCACATGGCGGCGTCAGCCACAGCCAGCGTCGCATACATGCCGCCCGGGAAGCAGGTCACACGCTTGCCGAGGAGCGCTTGCGCTTCGGGCGCATCGCCCGCCGCGACGACCGTGCCCGCGCCCTCGTTACCCACCGGCATCGCAGCACCATGACGCGCGCTCATCGCGCGCACGGCAGGGTCCGGCATGCGCGCCACGATCTTGCCCGGGGAGAATTCCGCGTTCTCGATATCGGCAGGGCCGAACAGCAGGCCAAGGTCCGAAGGGTTGATCGGCGTCGCTTCCACGCGGATCACCACCTGCCGCCCCTCGGGCGCAGGCAGGGTGAAGTCTTCAAGGCTGACGGTCAGGGTGCCGTCGGAATCAAGCTGCGAGACGATGCGCTGGCCTTGAAGTTCGGTCATTTTTCACTCTCCGGGATATGTTGCGGAGACGAAGTATAGACCTTCGGCGGGCGCGTTAAGTCCTAATTTGCTACGGTCTTTTGCTGCGAGCGCTTCGGCCACTTGGGCCACCGGCCACTGTCCCTGCCCCACGAGCGCCAGACACCCGACCATCGAGCGCACCTGATGGTGGAGGAAACTGCGCGCCGCCGCCTCGATGATCACCCGGTCGCCCTCGCGCCGCACGTCAAGCCGGTCGAGCGTCTTGAGCGGACTGGCCGATTGGCAATGAACCGAACGAAACGTGGTGAAATCGTGGTGCCCGACCAGCGCCTGCGCTGCTTCATGCATCGCCGCAGCGTCCAGCGGCTTGGCGATACGCCATGCCCGCCCAAGGTCCAGCGTCAGCGGCGCGCGGCGGTTGATGATGCGATACTCGTACGACCGCCCGATGCACGAGAAGCGCGCATGCCAGTCGTCCGCCGCCTCATGGCAATCCAGCACGGCGATCGGATGCCCGGCCAGCCGCAGCCGCGCATTCAGCGCCTCCATCATGCGGAACGGATCGAATTCGCGCGCCAGATCGAAGTGCGCCCGCATCCCCAGCGCATGGACACCGGTATCGGTCCGCCCGGCGGCGTTGAGTATCACGGCCTCACCGGTCACGGACTCGACTGCGTCCTCAACCGCCTGCTGCACACTCGGTCCGTGCGACTGGCGCTGAAAGCCCATGTAGGGCCGGCCGTTCCATTCGAGAGTCAGAGCGAACCGCATCAGCCGAGCCGCGTCCCCGCCGCAATCGCCCGCCCGCGCAGCAGCGAGGCAGCGTCCATCGCCGGACGCCCTGCACGCTGGATCAACATCGGCCGGATCGCGCCTGCGCCGCAGGCGATGGTGAGCGCTTCGTCCAGCGTCACGCCTGCTTCTCCCGTCCCATCGACGACTTCCGCCGCGAGAATGCGATACCGCTCGCCCTCAAGCTCGAAGAACGCCCCCGGCGCAGGCGCAAACGCCCGCACCTGCCGCTCCACGTCCACCGCATCGCGCGCGAAGTCCAGCCGGCTCTCCGCCTTGTCGATCTTGTGCGCGTAAGTGACGCCCGCCTCCGGCTGCACCACGGGAGTATAAGCCGCAAGGTCAGCCAGCACCTCCACCATCAGAGCGGCGCCTTTCTCGGCAAGCTCCAAAGTCAACTCCCCCGCCGTCTTGCCGTCGATCGGCGTCTCAACCTTGGCCAGCATCGGCCCGGTATCGAGCCCGCGCTCCATCTGCATGATGGTGACGCCCGTCGTCTTATCCCCTGCAAGGATCGCCCGCTGCACCGGCGCCGCCCCGCGCCAGCGCGGCAGGATCGAGCCGTGCACGTTCAGGCACCCCAGCCGCGGCGCATCCAGCACCGCTTGCGGCAGGATCAGCCCATAGGCCGCGACCACCGCCACATCAGCCTCCAGCGCCATAAGGGCCGCCTGCTCATCGGCGCCCTTCAGCGAAACCGGCGTGCGCACCTCGATGCCATGCGCGTCTGCCGCCAGATGCACCGGCGAGGGTTGCAGCTTCTTGCCCCGCCCGGCCGGACGCGGCGGCTGGCTATAGGCAGCAACCACCTCGTGCCCCGCTTTCACCAGCGCTTCCAGCGTCGGCACCGCGAAATCGGGCGTCCCCATGAAGATGATGCGCATAAGCTGTCTGCAAGGCCTTCCGTTTGTCGCCCCCGGCCCTATCTGTGCTGCCATGGCATCGCAAGAGATCGAGGCACTTTCCGGCGCATTGGCGCGCCTTCCCGGGCTCGGCCCCCGCTCGGCCCGCCGCGCCGTGCTGTGGCTGATCAAGCGGCGCGAGACGGCCCTGCCCCAGTTGCTCAACGCGCTGACCCAGGTGCAGGAATTGCTGGTCGAATGCGAAGTGTGCGGCAATGTCGACACCACCAACCCCTGCGGCATCTGCAGCGACCCCCGCCGCGACCAGCGCTCCATCTGCGTGGTCGAGGAAG
The DNA here is from genome assembly GCF_012641315.1 of Novosphingobium sp. ERW19. Classification (NCBI taxonomy): domain Bacteria; kingdom Pseudomonadati; phylum Pseudomonadota; class Alphaproteobacteria; order Sphingomonadales; family Sphingomonadaceae; genus Novosphingobium; species Novosphingobium sp. ERW19. Next base: position 52,885 of record NZ_JABAIC010000009.1, on the reverse strand, counting down.
TGGCTGACCTCTGGGCGCTGGACCGTGCGCGCCTATTCACCGGCAAGTACCACGTTCTGGGCGGCAAGCTCTCGGCCTTGGAAGGTGTGCGCCCGGAGGACTTGACCATCGGCCAGCTGCTCGATCGCGTGGCCCAAGGCGGGATCGACGAAATCGTCCTCGCCATGAACGCCACGCTCGAAGGCCAGACGACCGCGCACTACATCGCCGAACGGCTGGAAGACGCACCGGTCCGCGTGACGCAGCTCGCACACGGCCTGCCGGTGGGTGGAGAGCTCGATTATCTCGACGAGGGCACCTTGGCGCAAGCCTTGCGGGCGAGGCGGCCCGTGGCTTAGGACCCCACCCCGGAATGGAAACCGCCCTGTCACCTCCCCTCCCGCAGGCGGGAGGGGCCGGGGGTGGGCACTGGCGCAACGCCTGCGCACCGCACTTGCGAGTCCGGTCCACATTCCTTATCTGCCCCCCATGGCCATCCGCGAAATCATCGAAGTCCCCGACCCGCGCCTCAAGCAGGTCTCCGTCCCCGTCGAAAAGTTCGACGACGAGCTCAAGACGCTGGTCGAAGACATGTTCGAGACGATGTACGATGCCCCCGGCATCGGCCTCGCCGCGATTCAGGTGGGCGTGCCGCTGCGCGTTCTGGTGATCGACCTTCAGCCCGATGATCCCGATGCCGAACCCGTCGCCTGCGATCATGATGGTCACCACCATCACCACCAGCCGACGAAGAAGGAACCGCGGGTGTTCATCAACCCCGAGATCCTCGATCCCTCGGAAGAGCACAGCCTCTACCAGGAAGGCTGCCTCTCGGTGCCCGAGATCTACGCCGAGGTTGAACGCCCCGCCCGCATCCGCGCGCGCTGGCGGGACCTCGAGGGGAACACCCATGAAGAGGACATGGACGGCCTGATGGCCACGTGCCTCCAGCACGAGATGGACCACCTCGAAGGCATCCTGTTCATCGACCACCTTTCCCGTCTCAAGCGCAACATGGCGCTCAAGAAGCTGGAAAAGCTGCGCAAGGTCGCCTGACGCGATGAGGCCGCGTTATGCGGCCTCATGCACCTCACGATCCAGATCTTCCAGCGCCCGACGGCAATCGTCCGCGCATTCCCGGCACATCTGCGCGCAGCGGCGGCAATGGGCATGGTCGTGCTTCGCGCACTCGGCTTCGCAGATCTCGCAGGCCTTGATGCACACGGCAAGCTGCGCCCTGATCAGCTCACGGTTCGAACCCGTCCGCCGCATCGCAATACGGCTGGTCGCCGCACAGACGTCAGAGCAATCGAGGCAAATGCGGATGCACTGGTCCATGTCCATCGCCTCGGCAAGGCAGGCATCGGCGCACGAGTTGCAGATCGCCGAGCAATAGACCGCATGCTTCACCGCCAGACCCAGCGACGCATTGTAGTTGCCACCCACCTGCGGGTGCTCCGAAATCATCTTCTCGATCGACATGGGCGCTCTCCTTCGTTCGCAAGGACTTAGCGGGTCGCGCGCCTTTCCGTTCCGCGCCCCGTCCTGCTTGTGGAACACGCCGGCTGAATCGGTTGCGCCAATCCGCACGTCACGGTAGGTTCCCATTTCGTTCCTGCTGGAGAAGTTCGTGGAATCTGCCCTTTTCGTAATCGTAGCGCTTGTGATCGGGCTTGGTATCGGCTGGTTCCTCGGTTCACGCCCGGCGGCCGAATGGCGCGCCCGCCATGACAGCCGCGATGCCGAAGCCAAGGCGCACGAAGGCACAGTCAAGGCTATGACGGTGGACCTTGCCGCCACGGTGGAGCGGGCAAAGGCACTCGAAGCTGGCCTCGCGGAACTGCAGGACGTCCGCCGCCAGCGCGACGAACTCGCCCCCGCCCTCGCCGCCGCGCAACAGCGCGCCGCAGATGCCGATCAGGTACGCGCCGAACTCGCGCAAGTGCGTGCCGAGCGCGAGGCCCTGCGCGCCGACCTCGAACGCATGAAGGCCGATGCCGAGAACTTTGCAGAGCAAAAGCGCCTGCTGATCGAGGCGCAGGAAGCGCTGCGCAAGGAGTTCGAGAACGCCGGCAACAAGGTGCTCGAAAAGGCGCAGGAAGCCTTCCTCAACCGCGCCCAGGCCCGCTTCGAGGAGAGCGAGAAGACCAGCGCCGAACGTCTCAAGTCCCTCCTCGCCCCGGTCGACCAGCGCCTGCGCAGCTATGAAGAGCAGGTGCAGAGCCTTGAAAAGCAGCGCGTGGATTCGTTCGGCCAGCTGACCGGCCTGATCCAGTCGATGCGCGATGGGCAGGAAGCCGTGCGCGCCGCCGCCGCGCAGCTCGGCAACTCCTTGCGCAATGGCCCCAAGACGCGCGGGCGCTGGGGCGAACTGCAGTTGCGCAACGTGCTGGAACAGTGCGGCCTGTCCGAACACACCGATTTCATCACCGAACATTCGGTCAACACCGAAGATGGCCGCCTGCGCCCCGATGCGATCGTGCGCGTGCCAGGCAACAAGCTGCTGGTTATCGACGCCAAGGTTTCCCTGAACGCCTATCAGGATGCGTTCGAGGCAGAGGACGACGACACCCGCAAGATCGCTCTCAACGCCCACGTCCAGTCGATGCGCAACCACATCCAGACACTGGGCGCAAAGTCCTACCAGTCGCAGTTCGAGGAAGCGCCGGACTACGTGCTGATGTTCGTCCCCGGCGAACACTTCATCGCCGCCGCGCTGGAGCGCGACCCGACGCTGTGGGACTTCGCCTTCGAGCGGCGCGTGCTGCTCGCCAGCCCGACCAACCTCGTCGCCATCGCCCGCACCGTGGCGCAAGTCTGGCGGCAGGACGGGCTGGCCCGCGAAGCGCGCGAGATCGGCAAGATGGGCGGCGAACTTTATGACCGCCTTGCCGTCGCCGCCGAGCACCTCAAGCGCGTGGGCAGTGGGCTCGACAGTGCGGTGAGCAACTACAACAAGTTCGTCGGCAGCTTCGAACGCAACGTCCTGTCCGCAGGCCGTCGCCTCAAGGACAAGCACATCGAAATCGGCAAGCGCGAGCTGGAAGAAGTCCCCCTCGTCGAATCCGCTCCACGCTATGCCGAGGCAGAACCGGCAGCGCTCTCGGCAATTGCCAACGACGATGGAGACGTGGCGGCAGAATGACCCATAGGCTCGCCCGGCTCCTTTTGGCCACTGCCGCGCTTGCGGCTCTGGCCGGGTGCGAAAAGGGGAGCGAGCCTGATGCGTCGCCAAGCGCGAGTGCCGCCTCCCCAATCCCGCAACCGTCCCCACGGGATACGGAATCAGCGGCAGCGCCCGAACCTGAAGCTAGCGAGCCCGCCACCCTCGCGCCTACTTCGGTGAAGGAAGCCCGCTATGCGCCGCGGGACGAGTGCCAGAAGCAGCCAGGCTGGCCTGCCTTCCACAAGGCCGTGGTCGCCGCGATCCGGAAGCGGGACGCGCAAGCACTATCCAAGCTCGCAGCCCCCGATATCGCGCTCGATTATGGCGGCGGCAATGGCCCTGCCGAACTGGTCAAGCGCCTCGATGATCCCGAAACGAAGCTGTGGCAGGAACTCGACGCGCTGCTGCCGCTCGGCTGCGCCGTGCAAGGCGGGCTGGCTGCCATGCCGTGGGTTTTCTGGAACGTGCCGGAAGACATCGACAGCTACAGTGCCATGCTGGTGCTCGGCGACGACACGCCCCTGCTCGACAAACCCCTCGATAAGCCCGGCGGCAAACCCTCAGCGCAGGCAGGCTGGACGATTGTCGGCATCGATCCGATGGATTTCGACAGTGAAGCCAAGGCGATCCGCGTCACCACCCATGATGGCACCAAGGGCTGGATCGAGACGCGCAAGCTTCGCAGCCTGCTCGACTATCGCCTGATTGCCGAACCCAAGCAGGGTCAGTGGCAGATCACCGCCTTCATCGCCGGGGATTGATCAACCTGCGGTCAGTTCCAGATCTAGCGCATGACCGCCGGACACCAGCCGCATCGTCCGTCCGCGCCGCTCGATCTGGGGCGCAGCAGAGAGCAGCGCATTGACCGCCTCTTCCTGCTGCCACACCGGACCCTCGCAGAACATCCGCGTCGCCATTAATGGCCCTGCGACCAGCCGGACGCCATCGACGCGATAGTCACCGCCGATCCCGTTGCAGCCGACGTTGGCACTCAGCCGCTCGTCCTCGAATTTCAGCGAAGCCTTCTCCGGCACGACCGGCGCCGCCCCATCTACGCGCAGGATGGTCCACTCTGTCCCGGACAACCCAGCGCTGCCCGAAGGCGCAGTGGCGCAACCCGCCATGAGCGAGGCCGAAACCGCAAGAAGAGCAAGAGTCGAACGCATGAGGCGACCATGCGCCCGCGCGACTGAGCGTGCGATTAACCGGTTAGTACGTGGTTATTCAGGCAGGCTGGCAAGCACTTCGTAGGCCAGCACCGCGCCTGCCACCGCCGCGTTGAGACTATCCGCGCGACCCTTCATCGGCATGGTCACGCGCAAGTCGCAGGCCATCTCGTAATCTTCGGGCAGCCCGCGTGATTCATTGCCGACCATCACGAAGCATGGGCTGGCGTAGGGCGCGCCGCGATAGGGCACCGCCTCGCGCAAGCTGGCCGCCACCAGCTGTCCCTCGCCCTGACGCAACCAGCCGAGAAACTCATCCCACCGCGCCTGCGCCAGCCGCTCGGTAAAGATCGCGCCCATGCTGGCGCGCACCGCCTCGACCGAGAACGGATCCACGCAATCGTCGATAAGGATCAACCCGCCTGCACCCACCGCATCAGCCGTGCGCAGCATCGTGCCAAGATTGCCGGGATCGCGCATGGCGTGCGCTACCAACCAGATCGGCGCAGAATTTCGATCGATCAGGCCGATCGAAGTGTCCCACTCGGCAAACACCCCCGCCACCGCCTGCGGGTTCTCCTTGCCGGTAACCTTGGCCAGGATATCCAGCGGCAGTTCGATCACCTCGCCCCCGGCGCGGGCGACATCCGCCTCTAGCTCGTCGAGCAGCGGATGCCCCTCGCGCCCTTGCGCCATCAGCAGGATTTCCGGCAGCCGCCCGCCCTCGCGCGCGTCGGTCAGCAGGCGCAGCCCCTCGGCCAGGAACTTGCGCTCGCGCCGCCGGTGCTTCTTCTCCCGCAAACTGCGGACGAACTTTACCGTCGGGTTGGAATAGCCGGTGATGATCTTGCGGGTCATGCCGCTGCCATGGGGCAGTGCAGCCATTGCGGCAAGAGGATCAATCCTCTCCGAAGCCGTCCTTGATCAGCCCGGTCAGCTTCATCAGGATCGCGTCCGCCTCGCCTTCAGGCCCGGCCACGCTCACATCGACAGTATCGCCCTTGGCCGCGCCCAGCATCATAAGCCCCAGGATCGAGGCGCCGGCGGCGTCGGTGCCATCCTTCGCTACTGTCACTTCGAACCCCGCCGGCAACTTGGCCACCGCGTTGACGAACTTGGCGCTGGCCCGTGCATGAAGGCCGCGCTGGTTGACGATCGTTACCGTCTCGCGGGTGACGTAACCCTGTTCTGCCATCTCATGCATCCTGCCCTAAGAACTCCGAAGCGATCGTTATGTAGTTCCGCCCCGCATCTCGCGCGGCGGCTGTCGCTTCCTTCACACCCATGCAATTGCGCGCTTTGGCCAGACGGATCAGCATGGGCAGGTTGATCCCGGCAATCACTTCCACGCGCCCCGCCTGCATCAGCGAGATCGCAAGGTTCGAGGGCGTTCCGCCGAACAGGTCGGTGAGGATGATCACGCCTTCGCCGCTGTCGACGCGCCGAATCGCGTCGGCAATTTCCTTGCGGCGCTTCTCCATGTCATCGTTGGGGCCGATGCACACGCCGATCACGTCGCTTTGTCGGCCGACGACATGCTCCATCGCATGAATGAACTCGTCGGCAAGAGCGCCGTGGGTAACCAGAATAAGACCGATCATGAAAGGGGCAGGCTCCGAAGTGCGGCCGGGCAATCTGCACTGCTGGCGATGAACGCGAGCTTGGCAGGATTGCAGGGCGCGCAAGACGACTGGGAATCAAAACGCATGGCTTCCAGTGCTGCCCCGCCCATCCTTGTTCTCCCTCGCTGTCTCAAGCTTTCCGACCTTCAAGCAGATCGGCCGCGCGCGACGCGAGGTTGCGATGCAGCAATGTGGGTGAAAATCCTTCCGCGCGCAAGGCTGAAGCGATCTGCTCGGCCATGAACACCGAACGATGCTTGCCTCCGGTGCACCCGAAAGCCACGTGGACATAGGCCTTGCCCTGCTGCCGATAGCGCGGAAGCAGCAGCAGAAGAAGATCGCGAATCCGCTCGAAAGCCTCGGCAAAAGCGGGGTCCTGCCGGATATAGTCGCCCACCGCGGGGTCCTGCCCGGTCTGCGGTCGCAATTCGTCCACCCAGTGCGGGTTGGCAAGAAAACGCATGTCGAACACCAGATCGGCCAGCGGCGGCGTCCCGCGCGAAAAGCCGAAGCTGCTGATCGTCAGCGTTGGCGCAGCGGCGGTCACATTGCCGAACTGGTCGCGAATCGCCTGCTGCAAGTCGTTCGAGGTGAAGCTGGTGGTCGAGATCACCACGTCGGCCCAGCGTCGCAGCGGCTCAAGCAGTTCGCGCTCGGCCATGATCCCGGTCGAGGCTGGCTTGTCCTCGCTCATCGGATGGCGGCGGCGCGTTTCGTTGTAGCGACGCTCCAGTTCGGCCCCACCACAATCGAGGAACAGCGTGGTGACCTCGATGTCCTTGCGCTGCGAGAGCTTCTTGACCAGCTGGATCGTCCTGGCCGGATCGAACCCGCGCGTCCGGGTGTCAAAGCCGATCGCCATCGGCGCGCCCGATTCCATCCGCGCCGTCCCCGGCTCGGTCTCGAGCAGGCGATCAAGCAGGCGGATCGGGAAGTTGTCGATCGCCTCCCAGCCCAGATCCTCCAGCGTGCGCAGCGCGGTTGTCTTCCCCGCGCCGAGCAAGCCGGTGACGAGGAGAATGCGCTGAGGGCCAGAGTCTGGAGAGCTTGAGTCTTGCGCCATCGGAAGCCCGCTTTGCGCCTTTGCCGCACGCTTGGAAAGTCCGCAAAAAGGACCTGTCCCCAATCAGGAAAACGTCAACCCATAGCGCGAAAGCGCCAGTTCCGCGCGCAGCGGCAGCACCGGCGACTCCGGCCAGAGCGCCACTGAAGGAAGGCTAATTCCTTCCAATTCATATGCTTGCGCCTGCTCGATAAACCGCGGTGCGGCGCTGTCCAGCCGCACAAGCAAGGCCGCCGGGACCGGGGCCGAGACCGGGAAATCGAGAATGCCAAGGTTGCGCACTTCCAGTTTTCCGGCCGTATTGGGATGCGCGGCAACGATCAGGCGGCCTGCCTTTGCCTCCAACATCACCCCGTCGTCGCCGACCAGCACCGCCCCGCGATCGATCAGCGCGAGCGCGAGACTGGACTTGCCGCTCCCCGGCGCACCCGCGATCAGCAGGCCCCTTCCGCCAATCGCCACGCAAGTCAGTTGCACCGCCCGGCTCACTCCGCCTCCTCCTCTACCGCGAGAGGAATGCTCAGCAGAAAGTAGGCGCCGGCCTTGCCATCGGGCCGGTCATGGATCGTCAGCGTGCCGTCATGCGCTTCGGCAATCGTCCGGGCGATGGCCAGGCCAAGGCCGCTGTGCGCGCCGAACGCTTCCTCGGCAGGCCGCACCGAATGGAACCGCTCGAACACCTTGTCCCGCTCTGCCACAGGCACGCCCGGGCCGTGATCGCTCACCGCGATATGCGCCCAATCCCCATCACCCCAGACCTTGACGTCAACGCTGCCGCCCGGCGGCGAGAATGACACCGCGTTGTCGAGCAGGTTCTCCAGCACGCGCTCCAGCCGCGCGGCATCGCCCGGCACGGTCGTCTCGCCCTCCAGTCGCGCCATCCGGATCGGCACGGTAGCGCTGGCCCGCACATCGCGTGCGCCGACCACCTGCGAGGCCAGCAAGGCGAGGTCCACCTCGACAAAGGTCGCGCGGCTCAGTTCCGCATCGATCCGGCTCGCGTCGGCGATCTCGGTGATCAGGCGGTCGATGCGCTGCACATCATGCGCGGCAATGTCGGAAAGCTGGCGGCGCAGTGCCGGCTCTTCGACCCGCTCCATCGTTTCCAGCGCACTCGACAGCGAAGCCAGCGGGTTCTTGAGCTCGTGCGCCACGTCGGCGGCAAAGCTTTCCACCGCGTCGATCCGCTGGCGCAAAGCCGTCGTCATGTCCGAAACCGCCCGCGCCAGCAGGCCGATCTCGTCGCCACGATCGGGCAGGCGCGGCACCACCACCTCGCGCTCGCGCCCCAGCCGCACACGCACCGCCGCCCGCACCAGCGCCCGCAATGGTTGCACGATCGTCCGCGCCAGAAACAGCGAGAGTTGCACCGACAGCAGCAGCGCAATGCCGATGATGATCACCAGCGTCTGGCGGGCATCACGCACCGATTGCGTCACGTCGAGCGCGTTGCGCAAGGTCAGCAGCACTTCGCCCTTGTCGCCCACCGGGGTCGCCGCCGTGATCACCGGAGTGCGGTCGGGCGCATAGCGCAGGTACACTTCCGTCCGCCCTGATTGACGCGCCGCCTTGATCTCCGGCCAGCTACCGGCCGGCCGCTCGGAGGTATCGCTGTAGCGCTCGACCGTCGGCGCGTTGACGATGAAGTCAACCCCCCGGTCCAGCAATCGCGCCGCCTTCTGGTACCACGGCTCGGTCTCGGGATTGATTAACGCGAACGACGGGGGGGCGAGGCCGAAGCTGTCGGCCAGCAACTGGCTTTCAGGATCGTAGAGCCGCAGGCGCAGCACCTGATCGGTGCCGATCCGCGCCAGCAGTTCCTTGCGTTGCGCCATCTTCGCCCCGTCCAAGGCATCGGCAGCAATCTCCGCCTCGGCCCGCGCCAGCTTGAACCGCTCCTCGATCAGCTGGGTGCGATAGCTGTCGAGATAGAAGAACCCGCCCGCCAGCAGCGCCAGGGCAATGACGTTGACGAACAGGATGCGCGTGGTCAGCGAGACGCCGCGGATACGCCACAGCGCCCGCAGGCGCCGCCGACGCAAACCCGGCTGAACACGGCCGTCAGTCTTCGGCAAAACTGTACCCGGCGCCGTAGAGGGTCTCGATCGCCCCGAACTCGCCATCCACTGCGCGGAACTTGCGCCTCAGGCGCTTGATGTGGCTGTCGATCGTGCGGTCATCGACGAACACGTCGTCGTGGTAGGCCGCATCCATCAACTGGTTGCGCGTCTTCACCACGCCCGGCCTTATCGCCAGCGCCTCAAGGATGAGGAATTCCGTAACCGTCAGCGAAACCGGCTCGCTGCCCCATGTCACCGCATGGCGCGCCGGATCCATCACCAGCCGCCCGCGACGGATCGGCTCGGGCAAAGGTTCGCTGTCCGCTTCCAGTTCGGCAGCCTCGCGCCGCACGATTTCGCTGCGCCGCAAAATCGCCTTTATCCGCGCCACGAGCAGTCGCTGGCTGAACGGTTTGGCGATGTAGTCGTCAGCCCCCATCGACAGGCCGAGCGCCTCGTCGGCCTCGTCGTCCTTGCTGGTCAGGAAGATGACCGGCAGATCGCTCTTCTCGCGCAGGCGGCGCAGCAATTCCAGCCCGTCCATGCGCGGCATCTTGATGTCGCACACCGCCAGATCCGGCGGATTGTCGAGCAGCGCCTTCAGGGCAGCATCGCCATCATTGTAGAGCCGCGTGGCGAAGCCCTCGGTCTGCAGCGCGATCGAAACCGTTGTCAGGATGTTGCGGTCATCATCCACAAGCGCGATCGTGCGCGGCATGTCTGCGCTTTCGGCGCGAGGCGGTTGCGGCGTGGCCATGGTTTCGAGCGATACCGGGCCAAAGCAAAGCTTGCAACTTCAAGCGCAAATGCCGCTGCACTGCAGCATTTACAGTTGCATGGAACGCAACCCGATGCGCAAAAAAACTTCGTTGCCGCGTGTCATTTGACGCAGCAAACGCAGGTGACTATGCGCAGGTCGAGAATCAGCGCATTCGTATTCGCAATCCGTGCGCAAGCGGGCAAAACCCTGTCCGAAGCGCCACCAACGGGAGGCCCCAAGTGTCCGATACCAGCCTGAACGTGTCCCTCGCCAGCCAGGGCTTCCCCGAACCGGCAGTGCTGTTCGCCAATCTCGGTACTGCGCCGCTTGTCGAACATGCGGTGCGCAAGGGCGAAGGACGGCTGACAAAGGACGGGGCACTGCTTGTCGACACCGGCAAGTTCACTGGCCGCAGCGTCAAGGACAAGTTCATTGTCCGCGACGCTACCACCGAGAATTCGATCAACTGGGGCAAGATCAATCAGCCTATGTCGGTTGATCACTGGGCCAACCTGAAGGCGGATTTCCTCGCTGCCATGGAGGGTCAGCAAGAACTTTATGTCGCCGACCTGTTCGGCGGCAGCCAGCCCGAATATCGCGTCAACGTGCGCGTGGTCACGCAGATGGCCTGGCACAGCCTGTTCGTCCGCACCCTGCTGGTGCGCCCCAAGGCTGAAGAGCTGGCCTCGTTCGTGCCGGAATACACCATCCTCAACCTGCCCAGCTTCAAGGCTGATCCGGAACGCCATGGTTGCCGCAGCGACACCGTGATCGCGGTCAACTTCACCGAGAAGCTGATCCTCATCGGCAACACCGAATATTCGGGCGAGATGAAGAAGGGCGTGTTCGGCCTGCTCAACTTCCTGCTCCCCGCCCAGGGCGTCATGCCGATGCACTGCTCGGCCAACATCGGCGCCGATGGCACCAGCGCGATCTTCTTCGGCCTTTCGGGCACCGGCAAGACCACGCTTTCGGCGGATGCGTCGCGCACCCTGATCGGTGACGATGAGCATGGCTGGTCGGACACCGCCGTGTTCAACTTCGAAGGCGGTTGCTACGCCAAGATGATCAACCTCTCCGAAGAGGGCGAGCCGGAGATCTATGCCACGACGAAGATGTTCGGCACGATCCTCGAGAACGTGACGATGGACGAGGCCACGCGCGAACTGGACTTCACCGATTCCAGCAAGACCGAGAACACCCGCGGCGCCTACCCGATCGAGTTCATTCCGAACACCAGCGCCGAGAACCTCGGGCCGCCGCCGTCGAACATCATCTTCCTCACGGCTGACGCTTTCGGCGTTCTGCCTCCGATCGCACGGCTCACGCCGGAGCAGGCGATGTATCACTTCCTCTCGGGCTACACCGCCAAGGTCGCCGGCACCGAAATCGGCGTGACCGAACCGGAAGCCACTTTCAGCACCTGCTTCGGCGCGGCGTTCATGCCACGCCACCCGTCGGTCTATGGCAATCTGCTCAAGGAGCGCATCGCCAAGGGCGGCGCGCAGTGCTGGCTGGTCAACACCGGCTGGTCGGGTGGCAAGGCCACGCAGGAAGGCATCAAGCGCATGCCGATCAAGGCAACCCGCGCCCTGCTCAACGCCGCGCTCGACGGCAGCCTCAACAACGCCACCTTCAAGAAGGACCCGAACTTCGGCTTCGAAGTGCCGGTCGAAGTTCCCGGCGTCGAAACCCGCCTGCTCGATCCGCGCTCTGCCTGGGCGGACGCCGAGGAATACGACAAGACCGCGCAGGAACTGGTCCACAAGTTCGTGGACAACTTCCAGCAGTTTGCCGACTACGTCGATCAGTCGGTCCGCGATGCGGCGCCTGCCGCCGCCTGATCTCAGGCTGCACTGCTGAAAACGCTGCGGGGCTCCTTCGGGAGCCCCGTTTCGTTTCAGACCTCAGTCGAGGTCGACATAGTGACTGTGCACCCAGCCGGTCTTGTTCGGCCTGCCCGCCGCATCGAGCGTGGTGACCTCGATCCACGACCCGTTCACGCCCATCGGCATGACCTTGCTGCCGTCGGCCAGCAACTGGACCACGGCAAAATTCGTCCCCGGGCCGCTGCGCAGGTTGAGCCCGCCCGGAGAGCGGACCACCCCGACATTCGCACCATCCTGATCGCGCCCGCCCAGCGCACGCTGGCGGAAGCGGACCATGTCCCATGCCGGCCCCGGATCGGACTTGCGCACCGGGGCGATGTCGTCATGCCCGACGATCTCGGCAATCGGATAGACTTCCCGCAGCGCCCGCACCAAGGCGACCACGGCCTCGAACTGCGCTGCCGGATAGGCTTCCCAGCCGATCGGCGTGCGTGATCCATCGGGATTGCCATTGCGGTGAACCGCCATCACGACATTGTCGACCTTCTGCCCGGCTGCGTTGTACCAGCCGTTAGCGCCGCCGCGCAGCGCGCCCCAGTTGGCAATCTCGATGCCGATCGAATGCCTGTTCAGCCCGACGAGATCGCGCCAGTTCGACTTGCCCGCATGCCATGCCACCTCGTTGAAATTGACGCACTGGATGATCGAGCCATCCCGGTCGACAACCACGTGTGCCGATGAATTGGTGTTGTCGCGCGAGGCGAACCAGTTGGCCGAAGAGGCGGCAGATCCGCCTGCGGTAAAGTGGATGACCACGATCTTCGGCGGGGCCGGAAAGGCGCCCCCGGTGTTGCGCGATTTGATCTGTCTTACGGGATCGGAGTTGTCGTTGAGGATTCCGTTCTTGATGACGTAAGCCATGTCCGTGCCTCCATGTGCTGTTGGCACGGAGGGCATAGGAAATTTCCTATGGAAAGTCTGTGCGAGACGTCACCAGACTGGCGCAACAAATGTCAGGCAACGCCGGAAAATCAGGCGAACAGCGCACTGCCCTTGAGCAGGTTGTACGCTTCGACCACTTCCTGCAACCGCCCTTCGAACGTACGGTCGCCGCCGTTGCGATCGGGGTGGTACTTGCGCACCAGTTCGGAATAGCTCTGCCGCAACTGCCGACGATCGGCATCATAGGCCAGGTGCAGCGCATCATAGGCCTTGCGCTCGTCCGGACTGATCCCGCGCCGCGCCGCATCGGCCGCCCTCTGGTGATCGGCCCGTCGCGCCTTGGCACGCTGGGCAATCGCCTCCAGAGGATCGGCAAAGTCTGCCCAGCGCGGCGCCTGATCGATCCCGGCATCGGGCCGGAACGCCCGCGTCTCGCGCTCCCAGCCGGCCAGAGGCGATTGCGCCTTGAGAATCTCCTCCGGCGTCATCCCGGCAAAGAAATCGTATCCCGAATTGAACTGCCGCACGTGTTCAAGGCAAAACCAGCGATAATCGCCCGGCCCGTCGAAGCCCGAAGAGCGCACGCCCGGCGCGCGGAATTCGCCCGGCTCGTCACAACCGGGAGCATTGCACACACGCCCTGTGCCCTGGACGCGGCCGTGGAACTTGTCATTACGCATTTGCGCCCCACATGGCGACGGGAAGTCAGGAAGGGAAGACATGACGGGACCAGTTGCACAGGAAATCGAACGACTCCTGACCGAAGCCCTGGCGCCTGTGCGCCTTGCCGTGATCAACGACAGCGCCTCGCACTCGGGCCACATGGGTGATGATGGCACCGGCGAATCCCACTTCACCGTAGAGATCGAAAGCGCGGCCTTCGCCGGCCAGTCGCGCCTTGCCCGCCAGCGCATGGTCAACAAGGCCCTGGGCGACCTCCCCGGCCAGCGCGTCCACGCGCTTGCCATCAAGGCAAAAGCCCCCGGTGAATAAGCCAAGGCGCATAAGGCGCGCCGCCCGCATCCTCCTGCTCGACGAGCACGACCGCCTGCTCCTCATCCGTTTCGCGCCGAAGGACCGCCGCCCGTTCTGGTGCGGCGTCGGCGGCGAATGCGATCCCGGCGAGGACTTCGCCTTGGCCGCCGTGCGCGAACTCTTCGAGGAAACCGGCCTCGCCGTGGACAGTTGCGGACCCGAAGTCGCGCGCCGCGCCGACGATTACCTCACCCTCGAAGGCGAACCGATCACCTCGGACGAACGCTTCTTCCGCGTCCGCACGCAAAGCTTCACGCCCGACACCTCCGGCCACACCGCCATCGAGCGCGAACTTATCAAGGAATTTCGCTGGTTTACCCGCGAAGAACTGGCACAGTGGCACGAGCCGGTGTTTCCGGTGAACCTGCTCGAGCTGCTCGATCTGGAGGCTGACGCGTGAATCAACCTATCATCCAGACCATCACCCCCGTCGCCCACGATCTCGGCGCGTTCGAGGTCCGCCGCGCCATTCCTTCGCGCCAGCGCACAATGGTCGGCCCGTTCATCTTCGTCGACCAGTTCGGCCCCGCCCACCTGCCCGCCGGCACCGCGATGGACGTGCGCCCCCACCCGCACATCAACCTCGCCACCGTAACCTGGCTCTTCGAAGGCGCGATCGACCACCGCGACAGCCTCGGCTCCTTCGCCACGATCCGCCCGGGGCAGGTCAACCTGATGACCGCCGGCACCGGCATCGTCCATTCCGAACGCTCGCCCGAAACCGAACGCCCCGGCGGCCCCCACCTCTACGGCATGCAGACCTGGCTCGCCCTGCCCGATGGCAAGGAGGAAATCGCTCCCGCCTTCGAACAGGTCACCGCCCTGCCACTGGTCGAGGACGTTTGCGCCAGCGCCCGTGTGATCATGGGCACGCTCTGGGGCCAGACCGCGCCGACCACCCAGCACGCCGCCACGATCTACGCCGAAATCCTGCTCGCGCCCGGCGGCACCCTGCCGATCGATGCCGAGGCGGACGAACGCGCCGTCATGCTCGTCGGCGGCGAAGCGCAGGTCGACGGCCACCCCCTTTCCCTCTACGACCTCGTCGTCCTCGCCCCCGGTGCAGTCCTCAAGCTGCAATCCGAAACCGGCGGCCGCGTCATGCTGATGGGCGGCGAGGCTTTCTCGACCAAGCGCCACGTCTGGTGGAACTTCGTCAGCTCCAGCCGCGACCGCATCAACCAGGCCAAAGCCGACTGGCAGGAAGGCCGCTTCCCGAAAGTGCCGGGCGACGAGGAAGAATTCATCCCACTGCCGAAGGTGGCGACCACCGTCAGCTATCCCTAGTCGTCAGCTCAACCACTCAGCCTTGAGAGTGCCGCGATGCCCCTCAGGCGCCAGCGCCTCGCGCAACGCATCGAGCATCGGCGGCAGGCCTTGCGTAAACGCATAAGGCGGGTTCACGATGAACAGCCCGGCGCCGTTGTAGATGCCGGGCTGGTCGGCGTCATAAAGCCAATGCTCCACGTTCAGCAGCTTCGCGATGCCCAGCCTGCGCAGCTTTTCCTTCCAGTGCACATGCGCCGAGCGGTCCTTCAGCGGGTACCAGATCACCGTCACGCCATGCGCCCACTTGCGCTGCGCGGCAGCGAGAGTCTTGGTGATCCGCGCGCGTTCGTCAGTCTGTTCATAAGGCGGATCGACCACCACCAGCCCTCGCGGGGTCCGGGTCGGCAGCATCGCCAGCCAGAACTCGTAGGCGTCGCGCTCATGTACGGCAGCAGGCGTGCCGCGCATTGCCCCGCGCAGGGCATAGGCGTCCTCGGGATGCTTTTCGTTGATGATCAGGGCATCCTGCGGGCGCAGCAGCTGCGCCAGAATGCGCGGCGAACCGGGGTAGAGCAGCGGCCCGGCCCCTTCATTCCCGGCCCCTTCATTTCCCGCCCCGTTCACTGCCCGCACTGCAGCGCGATAGTCATCGAGCAGCGGGTCCGCATCGGCAAATGCCCGCATCACGCCCTGCATGGCCTCACCGGTACGCTGCGCCTGATCGCCATGAAGGTCGTAAAGCCCGCAACCGGCATGGGTGTCGATCAGCGTCAATGCGCCGTCCTTGAGCTGCAATGCCCGCACCAGCGCGATCAGCAAGCTGTGCTTGACGACATCTGCACTGTTGCCTGCATGAAAGGAATGACGATAGTTCACTGTGCTTGGATATCCCGACGCTTTGTTCCGAACCTGCTGACAGGCGCGCCCGCTCATAGGCCGGCAAGCGCCGACCACCAAGGTCCGACCTGCCCGGAACTGCACGGGCGGCTCCCGTTGCACGTATAAATCCGGATCAGCCAATATCTTACCGGCAAGACTCGTTTGCTATCCTTGTCCCATGCGGGTCGCAGGAAACGATAGCAGGAAACGCCAGCGTGGCAGCCTCAGCCTGCTGCTGCTTGCCTGCGCGCTTGTTCCGGCAACGGCACTTGCCCCCAAGCAGGGCGCGGCGCTGGCCGTGCTTTCCCTTTCGCCAACAGGCTCTGCCTCTTACGCAGGCTGGGCAACCGGTCGCGGAGCCCGGATCATCGGGACGACGCCGCTCGGCGGAATAGTCCTCGATCATGCGCCCGATGGCGCCTTGTATTCTGCCCTAAGCCACGGCGCGATCGCGATTGCGGTCCCGCTTGGGCTTTGCACCAGCTCTCCAGGGATTGAAAAGTAATGGATCAGTTGCAGGCCCTTCGCACCAACGGCCTTCGTGCCCTGGCGTTCGCATCGCTCATAGGCGCCCTGATCGTCTGGCTCGGCGCAATCTGGGCAGGATCGGGATTCATGCCGCCGATCGCAGCGACGATTGCGGCCGCCCTCACTGCCTATGTCGCCCTCAACGGCCAGGGTGACACTACACAGCGCTGCGCCGTTGCGGCTGGCATCATGACCTTCCCGATGATCCTGCTCTATCAGTGGGCCGGATCGAGCTGGATGATAGACCTGCACATGGTCTTCTTCGCCTGCCTGGCGATTATCGTCGTGCTGGCAGACTGGCGCGCGATCATCACCGCAGCCGCCTTGACCGCCCTGCATCACCTGCTCGGCAACTTCGTCGCGCCCGAGCTTGTCTACAACAATGGCGCCGATTTTCTCCGCGTGGTCCTGCACGCGGTGGTCGTGATTGCAGAAACGGCAGCTCTGGTTTTCCTCAGCGTCCAGTTGCAGCGCCTGATCATCGCCCAGGCTGAGGCAGAAGCGAACAAGCGCGCCATGGAAGAGGCGACGGCTGCAGAACGGCAACGCGTTGCCGACGAGCAGAGACTGGTGATCTCGGCCGTGGAACAGCGGCTGGAGGAACTGGCCGCTGGCGATCTTCGCACCAAGATCGACGTCGACTTTCCCCCGGCCTATGCAAAACTCAAGGACAGTTTCAACGCCGCGACGACCGATCTCGACCGGCTTGTCGGTGCGGTCTCGACCACCACCCATCACATCACGCGCGGTTCTTCTGAAATCCGCAGCGCATCGGACGATCTGGCACGCCGCACCGAACAGCAGGCCAGCGCTCTCGAACAGAACACCTCGGTCACGCAGGACATCTGCGCGGAAATCAACCAGACCGCGCGAAATGCCGGCCAGACCCGCGAAGCCATCGGGGAAGCGCAGCAGTTTGCGCAAGCAGGCGGCACGGTCGTCTCCAGCGCAGTCGCTGCCATGAACGAGATCGAGCGCTCGTCGAACGAAATCGGCCAGATCATCTCCCTGATCGACGGCATTGCCTTCCAGACCAACCTGCTCGCCCTGAACGCCGGGGTCGAGGCAGCCCGCGCCGGCGATGCGGGCAAGGGCTTTGCCGTTGTCGCCAATGAAGTGCGCGCGCTTGCGCAGAGGTCGGCCGACGCGGCCAGCAGCATCCGCCACCTCATCCAGACGTCGAGCGAACAGGTCGCCCAAGGCGTCAGCCTGGTCGGCAGGACCGGCACGGTGCTCGATGACATCGTGACCAGAGTTTCGCAGGTCAGCGGCTCGGTATCGGAAATCGCGGACTCGGCGGTACGGCAATCGGCAGAACTCGCTCGCGTAAGCGGCTCCTTCGCCAACCTCGACACGCTCACCCAGCAGAACGCGGCGATGGTCGAGGAAAGCAACGCCGCCGCCCACGAACTGGCCCGCGCGGCCGAGGAGTTGCGCCGCCTCGTCAGCAGGTTCCGCACGTCGGACCACGATGAGCGCGCGGAGCGTTCGCCCCCGGTGCTGAGAGTCGCCTGATCGCTCCTGTAATTCCCGCTCTTCCCTCTCCGGCAAATCCCTGACACCATGCCCTTAATGGATCGATTAAGAGTCGGTCCAAACGGGAGAACGTGCGGATGGCATTTGCTGGACAAGTCGTTTGGATTACCGGGGCGTCCTCCGGCATCGGCGCCGCGCTGGCGCGAACCTTGGCCGCCCAGGGCGCGCAACTGATCCTGTCGGGACGAAACGAAGCCGCGCTTGCCCGGATCGCCAGCCAATGCGGCAACGCCCTCGTCCTGCCCTTCGAGGCGACCGACTACGCCGCCGCCGCTCAGGCAGCCGATCGGGCATGGGGCTGGCAAGGCCACGTCGACATGCTGGTCAACAACGCCGGCATCTCGCAGCGCTCGCTTGCGCTGGACACCGCCTTCCCCGTCTATGAACGCATCGTCGCGGTCGATCTGCTCGCGCCCATAGCCCTCACACAGGCGCTGCTGCCGCGCATGGCACAGCGCAAGTCAGGGCGTATCGTCATGGTTTCCAGCATCGCCGGCAAGGTCGGCTCGCCGATGCGCACCGGCTACAGCGCGGCCAAGTTCGGGCTGTTCGGATATTCCGACGCTTTGCGCGCCGAAGTTGCCGGGCTCGGCATCAAGGTCCACGTGATCGCGCCCGGTTCGATCCGCACCGACGTTTCGCGCAACGCGATTACGGCCGATGGGTCACGGCGTGGGGTCAGCGATGCGGTCATCGAAAACGGGCTCGACCCGGACATTGCCGCAGGAATGATGCTTGATGCCATAGCGGCAGGCGAGCGCGAGATCATCATGGGCGAGGGCATGGAAAAGGAAATCGGCGAATTGCGCCGCACGCCCGATGCCCTGCACGACCGCATGGCCGCAGTCGTCGCAGCAGGCTATGCGCAAAAGATGGACGAGGGAGCTCCGGAATGACTGCACTTGCGCGCGTGAAACTTGCCAGCGGAATCGAACTCGATGTGCTGGACGTCGGCCCCCGCGATGCGCCGGCCCTGATCTTCCTCCACGGCTTTCCCGAAAGCCACCGCACCTGGCGCCACCAGATCGCGCACCTCTCCTCCCGCTTCCGCTGCATCGCGCCCGATCAGCGCGGCTATCGCGGCTCGTCCAAGCCGGAGGGCGTGGAGAACTACACGCCCGACAAACTGATCGGCGATATCTTCCAGCTTGCCGATGCATTGGGCGTGCAGCAGTTCACGATCCTCGGCCATGATTGGGGCGGTGCGATTGCATGGGGCGTGGCCTTGCTAGGACAAGGGACGCGCGTTACCCGTGCCGTCATCGCCAATGCCCCGCACCCGGTGATCTTCCCGCGCCTGCTCTGGACCGACCGGCAGCAGCGCGAGGCGAGCCAGTACATGCGCGCCTTCCGCGATACCGCCAACGACGCCATGGTGCGCGAACACGGCCTCGGGGCGCTGCTGATGAAAGCCCTCAACTGGAACCGCTCGCCGGTCATGGAAGAGGAAGAGCGCGCCGCCCTGTTCAAGGACTGGTCGAACCCCGACGCCGCCATCGCCATGCTCAACTGGTATCGCGCCAGCCCGATGGCTGTCCCGCCGATGGACGCGCCGTTCGAACTGCCTGCGGGCTATCAGGACGCCGCCGTCCCGCCGCTCAAGATCCCCACGCTGGTGATCTGGGCAATGGACGACATGGCTCTGCCCCCGTGCAACCTCGATGGCATGGACAAGCTTGTCACCAATCTCACCATCGAACCGGTGCACGATTGCGGGCACTTCGTGCCGTGGGAGGCACCGGACACGGTGAATGCCGCGCTCGACCGGTTCCTTGGCTGAGATTTATCGGCAAGCCGCCCAGCCGCCGGTGCGCTGCGCCTGATCGAGGTGCAGGTGATCGGCATGGGCGGCGTTGTAGTCCGGTGACAGCACGGTCGAGAAGCTCTGGCATGCAGCGTCGCGTACTGCTCGCAGGAACGCCGCTTTCTCGTCGCCCGTTCCCCAGTCCTTGAGCACCGAGACGCGGCGTCCGTCCTTCAGCACAAACGCGCTCACATCGATGGCGTTGCCTGTCGCGTGCTCGCTCCACGCCCCTTCCGACCCGCCGCCGATCCGGCGGCAGTTGCTCGTGCCGAAATGCTCGACCGAGGCAACAGCACTGCCCAGCAGCCGCTGCGCCGCAGGCTGGATGCCATGCCGCAGCCACAGGGCCAGCCCCGCATCGATCGCGCAAGTCGCCTGCGCTCCGCCCGGTGCCAGCCTCACCTTCGCCTGCGCCAGACCTTGCAGAACCTGCCGGTCATCCCGCAGGCATTGCCCTTCGCCGGCAGGCGGCAGGGCCTCGGCCATGATTCCGCTGCTTTCCAGAAACCTGCCGCACACCGCACGGTCACCCCGCAACGTCTGCAGCTTCATCGCCGTCGCCCAGCCCGGCGGATCGGCCAAGGCCAGCGGCGCCCATGGGTTATGCTCGGGATGCCGCTGCAGCCACTCCCGCCCCGCCAGACCCGCCGAGGCGATGACCAGCAGGACGACGACAGTGCGGAGAAAAGAGCGACGCATCCTCGCTCAACCATTGCGCAAAGCGTTCGTTTCGTGAGGCAGACCTTAGGGCAGCCACTCCACCCAGGCGCCGTGGGCATGGGCAGTACCGAGCAGCACGGGCTGCTCTCCGCCGGGCCAATGTCGCACGGTCAATTCATGCCGGAAGGTCTGGCGATTGGTCTCGAGCATGACCCACGCCAGTCGCCGAGATTCATTGGCTTTCGCGCCCGCCTCGGTCATCAGCGCCTCGATCCGCGCGCGGGTCTCGTCCGGCAGGTACTGCCAGACGATGGAATGGAACATCACGCGCGTCGTATCGGCGTCCTGCGGTGCCGCCAGCCGTTCGGCCACGAAGTCGCCCGCGTCCATCTGTACCACGTCCGGGGCCTTCTCCCCAGCCAGGGCAATCGCCGCGTCGATCCGTCCGATGCGCTCTGTCACCTCGGCCCAGACGTAGGACTTGAGCCGCAACGCCTGTTCCGGATCGGCAAGGTTCATCGGCGCGCGGTCACAGCCCTTGATGCCCACGATCTCGACCTCTGCCTGCGGCGGCGGGGCCCCGCGCCACTCCGGCACGATCCGCATCGGCGAATCCGCTGGGCCAGCCGTCGTCCCGCCGAGATCGAAGAAGAACCGCTCCATCATCGTGTTGACGCCGGCACTGGCCCCCAGCTCGTTCAGCTCGAAGCGCGGGCCGACGCGGGCCGAAAGCCACAGCAGCGCCGCCATGATCGAGGCCGACCGCCCCGCCTCGTTGGTCTGCGGCGGCCCGTCGAGCCACGGCAGCAACTCGGCGTCATGCTCCCGCGTTGCCGCAACCACCAGCGCATCGACCTCGGCCTGATCGGTCACCTCGCCGCGATAGACCGGGGCGAGGCGCGCATCCTTGCCCGTCAGCACGAGGTTGTGATGCCCGCCCGCCAGCCGCAGCGGCAAGGCGTCCTCCAGCGGCTTTCCCGGCCACGCCGCGATTCGCTTGCCGACCTCGGTGTCGCCATCCAGCAGCCGCAATTGCGCCCGCACCACCCGCCCCGTGCAGGGTGCACCATTGTTCGTGGCGTGGTCAGCCTGCCATTCTATGGCTTTTGCGGCCTCTTCGATCTCCATGATCGGGTTCATTCGGTTGCCCTTTGCGCCGTGCTGCCATAAGGGCGGCGGGTTATGTCCACCGCCGCACCGCTCGTTTTCGCCCTGCCCAAGGGCCGCATCCTCGACGAGGCCCTGCCTCTGCTCGAGAAGGCCGGGATCGTGCCCGAGGCCGATTTCTTTAACAAGGCCTCGCGCGCACTGTCCTTCGCCACCAACCGCGACGACGTGAAGATCATTCGCGTCCGCGCTTTCGACGTGGCGACCTTCGTGGCGCATGGCGCGGCCCATGCGGGCGTTGTGGGATCGGACGTGATCGACGAGTTCGACTATGCCGATCTCTATGCCCCGGTCGATCTCGACATCGGCCACTGCCGCCTTTCCGTGGCCGAGCCGGTGAGCATGGTCGAAAGCGGCGCGAACGCGCGCGAAAGCCACGCCCGCGTGGCCACCAAGTACCCCAACCTGACGCGCCGCCACTTCGAAAAGCTCGGCGTCCAGGCCGAAGTCGTGAAGCTCAACGGCGCGATGGAACTGGCCCCTTCGCTGGGCCTTGCCAGCCGCATTGTCGACCTCGTGTCGACCGGTCGCACGCTCAAGGAGAACGGCCTTGTCGAAACCAGCCAGATCCTCCCCGTTTCGGCCCGCCTGATCGTCAACCGCGCCGCCTTGAAGACTGACAGCGCCCGCATGGGCGGCCTGGTCGATGCCTTCCGCGAGATGGTCGCCGCAAGGAAGGCCGCCTGATGCTGCGCCTGAAATCCAGCGATCCCGGCTTTGCCAAGGCCTTCGCCCGCCTCGTCAAGGACCGCCGCGAGAGCGACGAGAACGTCGCGCGCGACGTGCAGACGATCATCGAGGACGTGCGCCTGCGCGGCGATGAAGCGCTGGCCGAATATACCGCGAAGTTCGATGGCCACGCCCCCGGCGAGGATGACTGGCGCATTTCGCCCGAAGCCTGCCGCGAAGCCTTCGACGCGCTGCAGCCCGATCTGCGCGCCGCGCTCGAACTCGCCGCCCAGCGTATCCGCGATTATCACCGCGCCCAGTTGCCGGAAAACCGCGACTACACCGACGCCAGCGGCATGCGCCTGGGCGCGCGGTGGAGCGCGGTCGATGGCGCCGGACTCTACGTCCCCGGCGGCCGCGCGGCCTATCCCTCATCACTGCTGATGAACGCGATTCCCGCCAAGGTTGCCGGCGTCGAGCGCCTCGTCGTCGTCACCCCGACGCCCAAGGGTGAGGCCAATCCGCTGGTCCTCGCCGCCGCCCACCTCGCCGGAGCCGACGAAGTCTGGCGCGTCGGTGGGGCGCAGGCGGTGGCCGCGCTGGCCTATGGCACCGCCAGGATCAAGCCGGTCGATGTCATCACCGGACCCGGCAATGCCTGGGTGGCGGAAGCCAAGCGCCAGCTGTTCGGCGTGGTCGGCATCGACATGGTCGCGGGGCCTTCCGAAATCCTCGTGATTGCGGACTCGAAGAATGACCCGCAGTGGATCGCCGCCGACCTGCTCAGCCAGGCCGAACACGATCCGGTCGCCCAGTCGATCCTGATCACCGACGATGCCGCCTTTGCCGATCAGGTGGCGGACATGGTCGGCGTCGAGATCGCCATGCTGCCGACCGCCAGGGTCGCCAAGGCCAGCTGGGACGATTACGGCGTGATCATCGTCGTGGACTCGCTCGATGAAGCGCCCGCGCTGGCCAATGCCCTTGCCGCCGAACACGTCGAGATCGCCACCGACGATCCGCAGGTCCTGTTCGACCAGATCCGCCATGCCGGCTCGGTCTTCCTTGGCCGCATGACCCCCGAAGCCGTCGGCGATTACGTCGCCGGGCCGAACCACGTCCTGCCCACCGGGCGCCGCGCGCGCTTTTCCTCGGGCCTTTCCGTTCTGGATTTCATGAAACGCACCAGCTTTATCGAGGCGACTGACGCCGCGCTTGCCGCCGTCGGCCCCGCCGCCATCGCCCTTGCGGAGGCCGAGGGCCTTGCCGCCCACGCCCGTTCTATCGAAGTAAGGCTCGGCCTGTGAACGCGATCTCGGGCAAGGCCCGCGCCGCCTCGCGCCTCGCCGCCGTGCAGGCGCTCTATCAGGCCGACATGGAGCAGACCGCGCTCCACCTGCTGCTGGACGAGTTCCACCAGCACCGCCTCGGCGCAGAGATCGAGGACGTCGAATACCTCAAGGCCGACGTCGCCTTCTTCGATGACGTCGTGAAGGGCGTCGACGCCCGCCGCAACGAGATCGACCTGCTGCTTTCGGCCAAGCTCGCCAAGGGCTGGTCGCTCGCCCGCCTCGACAAGACCATGTTGCAGATCCTGCGCGCCGGCTCCTACGAACTGATGGCCCGCAAGGACGTGCCGGTGGCGACGGTGATCACCGAATACGTCGACGTCGCCCACGCCTTCTTCGAAGAGCGCGAGGCGAAGTTCGTCAACGGCGTGCTGGACGCCGTGGCGAAGGACGTGCGTTAACTTCCAAATCCTCCCCGATTTTCCGCAGGACAATTGGGGAGGGGGACCGCCAGCGCAGCTGGTGGTGGAGGGGATCGAACCCCTCCGTCATTCGCTACCGCGAATGCCACCTCCCCGTTTGCGCGTTCCGCGAAAACGGGGAGGATCTTGTCGATTACAACCGCTCGGCGTGCCAGCGGATGTGGTCTTCCATGAACGTCGAGATGAAGTTGTAGCTGTGGTCGTAACCCGGCTGCAGCCGCAGCGTCAGGTCCACGCCTGCCGCCTTGCAGGCAGCCTCCAGCAGTTCAGGACGCAGCTGTTCGGCAAGGAAGCCATCGGCATCGCCCTGATCGACCAGCACCGCACCCGCCGGACGCTTGCCATCCTCGATCAGCGCCACGGCATCATGCTTGCGCCACGCCGCCCGGTCATCGCCAAGATAGCCGCCCAAAGCCTTGTGCCCCCATGGCACCTGCCCCGGCGCCACGATCGGCGCGAAGGCCGAAAGCGACTTGAACTTCTCCGGGTACGTCAGCCCCAGCGTCAGTGCGCCATGGCCGCCCATCGAATGGCCGGTGATCCCCATGCGATCCAGATCGACCGGGAAATTCGCGCCCAGCAGCGCGGGCAGTTCCTCGGCAATGTAATCCCACATGCGATAGTGCTGCGCGAAGGGCTCCTGCGTGGCGTTCACGTAGAACCCTGCGCCAAGGCCGAAATCGTAGGCGCCTTCCGCATCGTCAGCCACGCCTTCGCCCCGCGGCGACGTATCGGGCGCAACGAAGACGATCCCGAGTTCGGCACAGGCCTTGCGGTACTCGCCCTTGTCGGTGACGTTGACGTGGGTGCAGGTCAGCCCGGAAAGGTAGACCAGCACCGGCAACTTAGCGCCGTCCACCGCCTGCGGGGGCAGGAAGACCGAAAAGGTCATCCCCGTCCCCGTCGCGGCGGACTCATGCTTGTAGACGCCCAGCGTTCCGCCGTGCGCCTTCGAAGTCGAGACCGTTTCGAGTGTCATCAGGCGATAATGTCCAGCGCGCAGAGCTTGTTGCCGGCCGGATCGCGCAGATAAGCCAGATAATAGGGCGAACCTTCGCGCGGCCCCGGCGGGTCTTCGCAAGCCGTACCACCAGCCGCAACGCCGGCGGCGTGCCAGGCGTTGGCCTGTTCCGGGTTCATGCGGAAGCCGATCGTGCCACCGTTGGCGCCGCAGGCAGGCTCGCCATTGATCGGCTTGGTCACGATGAACAGCCCGCCGTTGTGCTGATAGATCAGGCGGCCCTTGGGATCGGTGATCGCTTCCGGCCCGCCGAACGCAGCGAAGGTGGCATCGTAGAACTTCTTGGCAGCGTCGATATCGTCGGCGCCAACCATCACATGGCTGAACATAGCTCTCTCCCGTTGACAGGTTGCAGCGGCAAGAGAGCTAAGCCACTGGCTTGCGCGGTCAAGCGCCCGGATGGGAATTCTTTGTTGCCATTTGGCCTCAGACCAAGGGATCGAGCACGCCAAGCAGTGCTACCGCGCCGACAACACCGATGCCTGCAGCGAATTCCAGCACAAGCGATCGGCGCAGACGTGCCGTGGCGCCCTTATCGCCCCGCTCCAGCGCCGGGACGATACGCCAGCGGTTCCCGGCGGCCAGCGCCAGCATGGCCGCGAACAGCGCCAGCTTCACCGCAAGTATGCTGAACCAGCGCGCCTCGAACGCCATCGGCCAGCCGGCAATCACCAGCGTGTTGAGCAGGCCAGTCAGGATGAGGACCGCCACCACCGCGCTCCCGGTGCGGGCAAAGCGCGCAAGTGCGGCAATGTCAGCCCCCTCGCGGGAGAAAGCCGAAGTGACGAATACGGCCAGAGCGCCCATCCACGTCGCTGCGGCAAGGACATGCGCCACGTCCGATACACGGTGAAGCGCCATTTCGCTGGCCCCGGCATGCCCCGTCCAGGCCACCGAGCCGAGCGCGATGCCCCCAGCCAGCGCCAGGATCGGCAGGCGCAACACGCGAAGCGGCAAGAAGCAGGCGAGGAACACTGCGGCCAGCGCCGTCAGCCGCCATTCCATGACCTTGCCGAGCGGCGTCTGCGCCAGCACGACCTCCGCCGTCGCCTGATCCAGTTCGGCAAGGCTGATGCCGGCCATGGCGGCAACGCTTTCCAGCGCCCACCATGCAGAGGCAAAAGCGGCGACGATGGCCAGCAGTGCCAGCACAAGTCGGGCGCGGAACGCCAGCACCTGCCCCGCCGCCAGCGCATGCAGCGGCACGCCCGCCACGAGCAGCAGCGCAAGATACGCCGCCGCCCGCGCGGTCAGCAGGCCCGTCGTTTCCACGCCCCCTTGGCCGAATCAGCGAACGGTGAAGGCGTACTGGCCTTCGATGCGGTGCTGGTCGGCAGCAACCGCATGCCACTTGAGGTTATAGCTGCCCGCCGGAAGAGCGCGCGGCAGGGTGATGGTCAGGACCTTGCCGGCAGCGGCGGTCTTGAAGCCCTTGATCGGCATCGGCGCATGGTTGGCCATGCCCGGCATGCCGGTCATCACCAGCTCAATGCCCGAAAGCGGACCGACCAGCTCTTCTGAGAACGTCAGGGTCAGCTTGGTCGGCTTGGCCACGGCCGTATTCGGGGCCGGGTTGGACGAAAGGAGCTTGGGATGGGCAAAGGCTGCGCCGGGCATGGCCAGCATGGCAAGGGCAGGAGCAGCAAGGAGCGCAAGACGGCGCATGGGAAGTCCTTTCGGGTTGGGATCTAGGAGGGTTTACGCAGCAATTCCCGGCATCCCTCAAGCCATAGCGCAAATTTTGTCTTGAGGGATTTTGCCCGAGCGCGCGTAATGGGAATTGCGTGGAAAAAGGAACCCAGCCAGCAATGGCCGATATCGACGAACTCTTGGGCGCTCTTGCCGCCAAAGCACCTCCGCCTGCACTCTTCGTCATCGATGAAGAGGTGATGCGCGGCCTCGCCCGCAGGCGCGAGAGTGCCACGGCACGGCGCGGCATGGTCATGGCCGTGGCGATTGCCGCCGTCGTCGGAATCGTCGGCTCAGTCGCCCCTGCAGCGCCTGCCCAGGCGGAACCCCTGTTCGGCGTGCCTTCGGGCGCGCCCTCGCACCTGCTGGCGGACTGATGGGCGCGGCCTTGCGCTATGTCGTGGTGGCAGTGGTCTCGGCCGCCGTCGCCCTTGCCGCCAGCCACTTTGCGCGCGGCTTCATGCCGATGCAGCACGGCAGTGAACTGCACCAGCTCATGCACGAGCGGCTCGATCTCTCGGCGCAGCAGAACCTGGAGATCGACCGGCTCGAGACGGAATTCGCAAACAAGCGCCGCACGCTGGACGAGCGCCTGCGCGCTTCGAACGCAGATCTCGCCCGCGCGATCGAGAGCGAACACCAGATCGGCCCCAAGGTGACCGGCGCGGTCGATGCCTCGCACATGGCGATGGGCGAGCTGCAGAAGGCGACGCTGGCCCATGTCTTCGCGATGCGCGCAGTGCTCAACCCCAGCCAGCAGGCGATTTTCGACCGCGAGATCGCCCGCGCCCTCACCGCGCCCGCCCCCCCTTCGCCCGACCGCCGCTGATCCGGTGGCGGGGGGCGACGCTCCAGACGAAAGCGACCCACAGCTGGTCGCCAGCGCGCTTGCCGGCAGGCAAAGCGCCTACGCAACGCTGATGGCACGCCATCGCGAGGCCGTGTACCGGCTCGCCCGTCACCACACCGGCGACGAGGGCGAAGCGCTCGACGTCACGCAGGAAGCGTTCATCGCCGCCTTCGCCGCGCTGGCGAAGTTCGATGCCGCCCGCCCGTTTCGCGCCTGGCTGATGCGCATCGCCGTCAACAAGTGCCGTGATTGGGCGCGGCGCCGTGCGGTGCGGCGGCTGTTCCGCATGGCGCGGCCCCTCGAAGATGCCTTCGACGTTGCCGACCACGGCCTCGATCCCGAAGCTGAAGCCATATCGCGGCGCGAGTTCGCCCGCGTCTCGGCCGCCATCGCCGCGCTTCCGGCCAATCTCAAGGACCCGCTGATCCTGTGCCGCCTCGAAGGAATGAGCATGGCCGAAGCCGCCGACGTGCTCGGCCTTACCGAGAAGGCCGTCGAAACGCGGATCTACCGGGCACGGCAGAAATTGTCGGAAATGCTTGAGGGATAAGCCGTCGTCCTGCGTAATCGCAGGTAATGACCGACACGCTCCATCTCAATCGCCGCAACCTGCTTCTCGGAGCAGGTAGCCTCGCCGCAATGCCGCTTGTCCCTGCCTGGGCGCAATCGGGCCACGGCGGCCATTCGCGTAAAGGCGGCGCCATGGCCGGGCGCAACACCGGCGGCGTGCTTTCGGGCGAGAGCATTGCCCTGTCCATCGGCGCGGCGAAGTTCGCGGTGGGGGATCGTTCTGCCCCCGCCATCGCGGTCAACGGTTCGATCCCCGCCCCGCTCATCCGCCTGCGCGAAGGGCAGAAGGTGCGCATCGCCGTTACCAACACGCTGGGTGAACAAAGCTCGATCCACTGGCACGGGCTGCTGGTGCCGTTCCAGATGGACGGCGTGCCCGGCCTGTCGTTCCCCGGCATCGATCCGGGCGAGACCTTCACATACGAGTTCCCGATCGCGCACTCCGGCACCTTCTGGTATCATTCGCACTCGGGAATGCAGGAGGCCGAAGGGCTTTACGGCCCGATCCTGATCGACCCCGCCGAGCCCGACACCGCCGCCCCGTTCGACCGCGAATACGTGCTGATGCTGGCGGACTGGAGCCCGATGAACCCGCACGAGCAGCTGCGCAAGTTGAAGGCCATGGGTGGCTATTTCAACTGGCAACGGCAAACCGTGGGCGGCTTGCTGAAAGGCCGTGACCAAAGCCTCAAGGACCGGCTCGAATGGGCGAAGATGCGCATGGATGCGACCGACATCTCGGACGTCACCGGCGCGACCTATTCCTTCGTCATCAACGGGCACGACACCGCCGCCAACTGGACCGCGCTGTTCCGTCCCGGCGAACGGGTCAAGCTGCGCATCATCAACGCCTCGTCGATGACCAACTTCAACTTCCGCATCCCCGGCCTGCCGATGACTGTCGTCGCGGCCGACGGCTGCAACGTCCAGCCGGTCGAGACGGATGAGTTCCAGATCGCGATTGCCGAAACCTACGACGTGATCGTGCAGCCGACCGAAACCACCCCCTTCGGCATCATCGCCGAGGCGATCGACCGTTCCGGCCTGGTCCGTGCCACGCTTGCGCCGCAGATCGGCATGGCCGGGGCCATCCCCGCCCGCCGCGCCCGCCCTGTCCTCACCATGCGCGACATGGGCATGGACATGAGCGGGATGGACATGGGGACGGGCGGCGAGATCGACCTGTCCCAGCCCGCCAACGAAAGCATGGCCGGCCATTCCATGAAGATGCGCGACCTCTCCCTTGCGCCCGGCGTGAAGCCGGGGCCGGGCGTCGCCACGATCTCGCCAATGCCCGCCGACCGTCTGGCCGACAAGCCGACTGGCCTCGAGGATGTCGACCACCGCGTGCTGACTTATGCCGATCTGCGCTCGCGCGATGCCAACCCCGATCGCCGCACGCCGTCGCGCCAGATCGACGTGAACCTCACCGCCAACATGGAGCGCTACATGTGGTCCATCGATGGCGAAACCATCTCCGACGGCGCCAAGCCGATCCCCTTCCGCAAGGGAGAGCGGGTGCGGGTGAACCTGATCAATCACACGATGATGCCGCACCCGATCCACCTGCACGGCCACTTCTTCGAACTGGTCACGGGAGAGCCGGGCAACCGCCCGCGCAAGCACACCGTCAACGTCCTGCCCGGCGGCAAGGCCAGCTTCGATCTCACCGCCGATGCCGAGGGCGACTGGGCGTTCCACTGCCACATGCTGCTGCACATGCACGCCGGGATGATGCGCGTCGTGACTGTGCGCAGCTCGGGAGACGCGGCATGAAGCGCCTGCTGCTCGCCGGTGCGGCCCTGATCGCGACGCCCGCCCTCGCCCAGGAAGCGCAGGACCCGCACGCCGGCCACGATATGAGCCAGATGCAGGGCCAGATGGATCATTCCGGGCACGACATGGGCGCCATGGACGGCCAGACTGCCGAGGAGCCGGCAATGCAGGGCATGGACCACTCCATGCACCAGCAGCCAGCGCCAGACACGCCCGCCGCCGCCCCCGCCGACGCCCCCGCCGACACTGCGCCGATGGATCACTCGGCCCACATGGGCCATGCCATGCCCACTGTAACCGACAGCGAAGTCGGCAATGCACCGCCGCCGCCCGTCCCGACCGACAATCCCGCCGATGCCTTCTGGGACAAGCAGCGCATGGCGCAGGCCCGCGCCGATTTGTCAAAGGAAGGGCGCTTCTTCGGCAACGCACTGATCCTCGATCGCCTCGAATATCGCCCGCGCAATGGCAAGGACGGCTATGCGTGGCAGGCCATGGGCTGGATCGGCGGCGATATTGACCGCCTCGCCGTCGAAACCGAAGGCGAAGGTGCCTTCGGCGAACCGCTTGAAACCGGCGAAGTTCGCGCCGCCTGGCGCCACGCGCTCGATCCGTGGTGGAACTTCGAACTCGGCGCGCGGCAGGACTTCGGCGCTGGCCCCGATCGCACCTACGGCGTGATCGGCTTCGAAGGCCTTGCCCCCTACTGGTTCGAAGTCGGCGCCCACGCTTTCGTCTCGAACAAGGGCGACGTGCACTTCCGGCTCGAGGCAGAGCACGACATGCGCCTGACCCAGCGCCTGATCCTGCAACCCTCGATAGAGATCGACGCTGCTGCGCAGGACGTGCCGGAACTCGGCATCGGCGCGGGCCTTGAAAAGGTCGAACTGGGCACCCGCGTCCGCTATGAATTCGCGCGCGAATTCGCGCCCTATGTCGGTGTACACTGGGAGCGCAAGCTTGGCGAAACGGCCCGGCTGGCGCGCCTCGAAGGCGAAAGTCCCTCGCAGGTCAGCGCCGTGGTCGGCTTAAGGATGTGGTTCTGAATTCGTATCCGGCTTGCCCGCTTGCGCGGCAACGTGCGACAAAGCCCGGATGCAGCGAGTGTTTTCATGAATCCGGGCCATGCAGGCGTGATCGCCCAGACCATCCAGCTGGCCCTTGCCCCGGTGTTCGTCCTCGTGGCGATCGGCAATATCATGAACATCCTCACGACGCGGCTTGGCCGTATCGTCGACCGGTCCCGCGCCCTGCAAAGCCAGCACGCGCAGACCTCGGGCCGGGAGCATGATCTTGTCGTGATCGAGATTCGCTATGTCGATCGCCGCATCCATCTCATCGGCCGGGCGCTGCTGCTGCTGGTCGTGTCCGGCCTCGCGATCGGCGTCACCGTGGGATCGCTGTTCATCGGTGAAATGGCCGGGCTCGAACTGCGCAACCTTACCGGCATCACCTTCTTCGGCGCCATCGCGCTGCTGATGATTGCCCTGGTCTATCTCCTGCTGGAAACGCGCATAGCCGCCAGCTCCTTGCGCCTGCCGCAGGAATTGCTCGAGCTCGAACGCGATATCCCGCACCGGCAGTGACCCGCACGGTGTTCAGGCGCTTCGATGATGTGGGAACGTAGAAAGCCCGACGCGGCGCGAACGTTGTCGCATCCTCTCCCAAGGCCGCGTCGGGCAACGTTTACGCGGGCTGAATAGCGCATCCCCCAAGGGCTGTCACAAACAATCCGCTTTCGCGCGCAGCATGGCGCAAACCTGATGCAAACGCACAACACCACGCCTGCCGCACAAGCAGAAAGGCCCCGCATCGCTGCGAGGCCTTCCCGAATTTCAGCGCATTAAAGGTCAGTTGACCTTCTTCACCGTCTTCTTTTCCGGCGCGATCGAGATCCTCACCGTTTCCCCGTTGTTGCCGGGGAAGTCGGTGAACATCGCCTCGACGAGGTTCGGCACGACATAGGACAGGCGATTCGACGACGAGGCTGCTTCGGCCTTGCCTTCGAACAGGCGCTGGCCATCGGCACGGCGGTCAATCTTCAGGTCCATGCCCGAGGTGTAGACGGTCACGACGTCAACGCCGCCACCCCAGCCACCGCCGCCAAAGAAGAACGGGTCGTTCCATCCCCAGCCCCAGCCGCCGCCGACTATGCCACGACGGCCCCAGCGACCATATCCTGGGCCCCAACCCGGGCCCCAGCCGCCCCAGCCACCCCAACCGCCCCAGAACGGGTCGGCAAAGCCGGTGGAACGGACGCGGTCACGCCCGCCATCGATACCGTAGTCGAACTTGACCAGCAGGTCCGCGGTTTCAGCGGAAGCGGGCTGATAACCCAGCTTTTCCATCTGCCGACCAACCAGCGAGGCGTACTGCGCGAACTCGAGCCCGCCTGCATCCCGGGGATCGTCGGCCACGACCGCGAAGGTCTGGCCAGCCGGTGCCGGCAACTGCGCCTGGAAACGCTTGACGTCAGCCTTGAACGGCGTGGCACACCCGGCGAGCGAGACGAGCATCAGCGAAACAGCCGAAAGCCCCAGAAGACGGCGCTTGCCGGAAGACGAGGGCTTCACTTTGGAAACGGAATTCATCCTTGCGACTCCTGTTATGCGTCCGCCGCCCCTTGCCAGACACACGCACTGCATAGCATGCCGCCTTTTTGGACGGGAAGTGCTGAATGCACGTTGAATGGTGCCTGCAACATATGTTGCAGGCACGTAATGTTTTGCAACGAACTGACGGAAAATCAGCCCCTTACAAGGCCCAATGCCTGATAGGTCTGCCTGAGCGTCGGCGCTGCCAGATCCCGCGCCTTCAACGCACCCTTGGCCAGAATCGCGTCCAGCGCCTCGCCGTCCTCGCGCAGCTGGCGATAGCGTGCCGCCATCGGCGACAGCGTCTCGACCAGCAGTTCGCCCAGCGCCGGCTTGAACTGGCCGAAGCCCTTGCCCTCGAATTGCGCCAGCACTGCGGCCGGGGTGGTCCCGGCCATCGCCGCATAGATGCCGACGAGGTTGTTCGCCTCGGGCCGCCCGGCGAGGCCCTCCACCGTGCCCGGCAGCGGCTCGGGATCGGTCTTGGCCTTCTTCACCTTCTGCATGATCGCATCGGCATCGTCGGTCAGGTTGATACGGCTCATGTCAGAAGGATCGGACTTGCTCATCTTCGCGCTGCCATCGCGCAACGACATGATGCGCGCGGCCTCGGGCGGAATGATCGGATCGGGCAGCGTGAACAGCGGTGCGTCCTCGGCACAGAAGTCGTTGTTGAACTTCTGCGCGATGTCGCGCGCCAGTTCCAGATGCTGCTTCTGGTCCTCGCCCACCGGCACGTGAGTCGCCTGGTAGAGCAGCACGTCAGCCGCCTGCAGCACCGGATAGGTGAACAGCGCGACGGACGCGCCCTCGCGGTTCTTGCCCGCCTTGTCCTTCCACTGCGTCATGCGGTTCAGCCAGCCCATACGCGCCGTGCCGTTGAGCAGCCATTGCAGTTCGGCATGGGCGGGCACCTGCGCCTGGTTGAACAGGATCGACTTGTCGGGATCGATCCCGCACGAAACCAGCGCCGCCACCATCTCACGCGTGTTGGCGGCGAGTTCTGCGGGAGAATGCGGCATCGAAATCGCGTGCAGATCGGCAAGGAAATAGAGGCACTGCCCGCCCTTGGCCGACCACTCGTCCTGCATGCGCACCCAGTTCCGGATCGCACCCAGGTAGTTGCCAAGGTGGAGATTGCCGGTTGGCTGGATGCCCGAAACGATACGCATTGAACTGCCTTCAGTTGGAGCGGCGGCGCCGCAGGAGAAGCTTGAGGTCGTCCACCCGGAAAGCCCCGGTCAGGACGGCGGCAAGGCCATAGACGACGACCCCACTGGTGACCAGTGCAGCCATCGCCGCAATGCGCAGGGTCCACGTGCCATGGACATAGGGCATCACCAGCCCTTGGCCGGCCCACAGCAACGCGCCCATCGCCAGCGCTGCCAGCGCCAGCCGCACGGTGCGCCGCTTGAGCCGCGCGTCCGCCGCAAAGTGCCCGCGCTTGACCAGCGTGTGATAGAGCAGCCAGACATTGACGGTCGAGGCTATCGCCGTCGCCAGCGGTGGCCCCATGTGCCTGAGCGGCACGATCAGCGCGAGGTTGCCAGCAAGGTTCACCACCATCGAGATCGTGGCATAGCGCACCGGCGTCTTCGTATCCTGCCGCGCGTAGTATCCGGGCGTCAGCACCTTGACGAGAATATAGCTCGGCAGCCCGATCGAGAACGCCGCCAGCGCCTGCGCGGTGAAATGCGTGTCCTGCGCGTCAAACTTGCCATAGCCGAACAGCGCCGCCGCAATCGGCTCGCCGCACAGCACCAGCGCCACCGTGGCAGGCAGGGTCAACAGCAGCGCCAGTTCCATGCCCCGGTTCTGCGTCTCCATCGCCGCAGCCTCCTCGCCCCCGCCCAGCTGGCGCGAGATCGTCGGCAGCAGCACGGTGCCAAGGCCGATGCCGATCAGCCCCAGCGGCAACTGGTTCAGCCGGTCGGCCATGTAGATGTAGGTGACCGAGCCGTGATCGAGCAGCGATGCGGCAAGGGCCGTCGAGATCACCAGATTGATCTGCACTGCACCCGCGCCTGCCGCCGCCGGCAGGATCAGCTTGAGCAACTGCTTCACTTCCGGCGAAAGCCTTGGTCGCCTAAGGCGCAGCCGCACCCCGTTCTTCCGGCAGGCCCATGCGAGCCACGCCAGCTGCAACGCGCCCGATACCGACACCGCAATCGCCTGATTGCGCGCCGTCACCAGCGGATCGTCGGAATGGAAGCCCAGCAGCGCCACGATCAGCGTCAGGTTCAGCAGGATCGGCGCCGCCGCGTTGACCCAGAACTTGCCCAGCGAATTGAGAATCCCGCCAAACAAGGAAACGATGCTGATCAGCATCAGGTACGGGATCGTCCAGCGCGAAAGTTCCACCGCATAGGCGAACTGGTCGGCGCTCACCCCGTTGAACTTGCCCGAAAGCAGCAGCGTCACCGGCCAGGCGAAGACTTCCAGCACCACCGTCATCAACAGCAGCACCGGCAGCAGCACGGCGAGCGCCGCCTCGGCAAAGTCCAGCCCGTCGCGCAGGCCAGCGCCTTCCGGATCGGCGACCTTCTTGTTGAACATCGGGATGAAGGCGCTGGCAAACGCCCCTTCCGCGAACAATGCGCGGAACATGTTGGGCAGCCGGAACGCGACAAGGAACGCGTCCGAGGCAAACGCCGCGCCGACGAACCGCGCGAACAGGCTGTCGCGCACCAGCCCGAGAATCCGGCTGAGCAGCGTCAGCCCGCCAATCGATCCGGTAGCCTTGAGGAGGTTCATAGCCGCACCCTTCGGGCCACCGGATTCAGTCTGTCAGATCAGGCCTGACCGGCCGGGGTCGCTTCCGCGGTCGCCTGGGCCTGCGCCAGCTGCTGCATGTACAGGCCGTTGAAATCGATCGGCTCGAGCATCAGCGGCGGATAGCCTGCATCGCGCACGGCATCGGCGACGATGCGGCGGGCGAACGGGAACAGGATGCGCGGACCTTCGGCGAACAGGAACGGATGGGCTTGGTCGTCGGGCACGTTGCGCATGCCGATGAGGCCGCAATAGGCCAGCTCGACGATGAACGCGGTGCCCTGGCTGCCCTTCGAGGTCACGTTGATCTTCAGCTCGATCTCGTGGATCTCCGGCTGGATCACGCGGGCCGAGATGTTGAAATCCACCGCGATGTCGGGCGCTTCGCTCCACTGGTAGGATTCGGGCGCATTGGGGTTCTCGACCGAAAGGTCCTTCACATATTGCGAGATCAGGCCGATCGCGGGCGAAGTGTCTTCCCCGTTGGGAACGGGACCATCGACGTTGAGATTCGAAATGATGTTGCCTTCGTCGGCCATGTAGACGTGCTTTCTGTGTGGGTTTCCCTTGGCCGCGCGACTAGCACCATGGCCAAAGACCCGCAATCCGCCTTGTCTTCGTCAAGCTCTGCGCAAGCGTCTGGCGCATCAGCGCCACAACTGGCCAAGATTCTTTGCCAAGGGATGAGCCCAAAGGGTCATGCACGCGTTGTTCATTTGTAATCCGTACCTATTTGAGGCACGTTGGAATGACGCCGTGAGCTCAGGTCTTCCGATCCGGGGCCATGGACAGTTCGGGAATCTTGCGCGTGATTGTTCAAATTGTGATCCTGGCGATGATTGCGGCCTTCCTTGGCCTGCGCCTCTACTCCGTCCTCGGCCGCCGGCCCGAGCATGACGAGGAGCCGATGCGCCGCCGGATCGAACAGCCCGATCCCTCCGCCAAAGCGCAGCAGCCGGTGCAGCAGCAAGGCGGTTCCGCCGCGCCGCGCCCGCGCGAACTCGCAGCGCCTGCGCCCAGCACGTTTGACAACAGTGCCGAAGCCGGCGTCCGCGCCATCATTTCGGCCGATCGCCGTTTCGATGTCGCGCAGTTCCTTGCCGGCTCCAAGGGCGCCTACACCATGATCCTCGAAGCCTTCTGGCGCGGGGACAAGGACGATCTGCGCCAGCTCTGCGATGCTGACGTCTTCGAAGGCTTCAGCTCGGCCATCGATGCCCGCGCCGCTGCGGGCGAAGTGATCGACGCCCGCGTGATTCGCATCGAGGAAGCGCGCATCGTCGCCGCCTCGATCGCAGGACAGACCGCGCGCATCACCGTCCGCTTCCTGGCTGACATCGCCTCGGTCACCCGCAACGCGGAAGGGCAGGTCATCGCCGGCTCGCTCGACGATGCGATCGAAGCCCGCGATCTGTGGACCTTCCGCCGCGACCTCACCTCGCGCGATCCCGACTGGCTGCTCGACGAAACCGACGAGGCCTGAGGCTTCAAGTGAGGGGCATTCAAGGGTTCTGTAAAACGAAGAGCGCTGCGATCATCGCGGCGCTCTTTCTGCTTGGCGGCTGCGTGCGCCTTGTGCCCGAAGGCAGTGCTCCGCGCCCGGTCACGCCGCCAACCCCGCCTGCGGTAAAACCCGCCACCGCCGCGCTCACCGGCGTCATGCGCGGCCCCGTCACCGCGGGCCTCGGCTTCAAGCCCGATAACACCGCCGCCGCCCTGCAGGCTTTCGCCACGTCCTGCCCCCGGCTGACCCGCCGCACCGACAATTCCGGCCTCACCCGGCCCGAAGACTGGGCGCCCGCCTGCACCGCCGCCGCCACCTGGCCCGCTGGCGAAGCCGCGCGTTTCTTCACCACCTATTTCGAAACCGCCGAAGTCGGCGATGGCGCGGCCTTCGTCACCGGCTATTTCGAGCCCGAGATCGCAGGGTCCCGCACCCGCCAGCCGGGCTACGACGTGCCGGTCTATGCCCTGCCGAAGGACCTCGTCCGCGCCAGGCCGGGCGATGCGCAACCCCTGCCCGATGGCAAGATGCCGCTCGGCCGCTATGACGATGCCGGCGTGTTCACTGCCTACCACGACCGCGGCCAGATCGAGGATGGCGCCCTGCAGGGCAAAGGCCTCGAAATCGCCTGGGCCGCCGATCCGGTCGAGTTCTTCTTCCTGCAGATCCAGGGCTCGGGCCGCCTGCGCGCCCCCGATGGCAGCGTGATCCGCTTAGGGTTCGCCGGACAGAACGGCCACGCCTACACCGGCATCGGCTCCTTGATGCGTGAGCGTGGGCTGATCGGCGCCTCGCCCGGGCAGTATTCCGGCTCGATGCAGGGCATTCAGCAATACCTGCGCGATTTCCCCGATGCCGGCAAAGCGCTGATGCGCCAGAATCGCAGCTACGTCTTCTTCCGCGAATTGACCGGCCCCGGCCCGGTCGGCGCACTGAACGTGCCCATCGCAGGCCGCAGCACCGTCGCCGCCGATCCCGCCTTCGTGCCGCTGGGCGCGCCGGTCTGGCTGCAGGTGGACCGCAAGGAAGCCAGCGGCCTTTGGGTCGCGCAGGATACCGGCGGCGCGATCCAGGGCGCCAACCGCTTTGACAGCTTCTGGGGCGCGGGCGCCGAAGCCCGCCAGATCGCCGGCGGCATGAGCGCAAGGGGCCGCGCCCTTATACTCCTGCCCAAGGGGACGCTGGCGCGTCTCGGCCAGCAGTGAGCAGGGCTCCGAGAGGCCTCTCCCCCGAAGAGGCCGACCTGTGGAACAAGGTCGCCGCCACCATCACCCCGATCCACCCGCCGCGCCCCAAGGCAAAAGCGGCCGAGCCAGCGCTGGCCACCACACTCCCGCCGCCGCTCCCGGCCAAGCGCGTGAAAGGCCGCATCCCCCCGCCACTTCCCACGCCAACGCCGACGCCCGTCGCCCGCCCCCTCCAAAACCACGGCCTCGATTCCAGCTGGGACCGCAAACTGGCACGAGGGCCGATCATCCCCGACGTGACCATAGATCTCCACGGCCTGACCCTAGACGCCGCCCATGCCCGCCTCAATGCCAGCCTGTCGCAAGCCCTCGCCATGGGCGCCCGCGTCATGCTCCTCATCGCCGGCAAGCCCCGCCCCCACGACGAACAAGACCAACGCGGCAACCGCCGCGGCGCCATCCGCGCCAAACTCTTGGATTGGCTAGCGCATAGCCCCCACGCCAGCCAGATCGCAGCAGTACGCCCCGCGCAGCCGAGGCATGGCGGGGCGGGGGCGGTTTATATCGTGCTGCGGAAGGGGCGGTGAACCCCACCAAAATCCTCCCCGTTTTTGCAAAGCACAAACGGGGAGGTGGCATTCGCGCCAGCGAATGACGGAGGGGCCGGTCGCAAAAAAGTTGAGTGATTCAGCGATATAATTAATGATGGCTTTTACAATCAGCCATATAAATATTTTTAGTATTCAGCCGTCAGTGAAATCAAAAGGTGCACAGTGGATCACGGCGCAACATTCGGTACCCTTGTCGATGTTTCAATCCGTGAAGCATGGTCACACGAAGCCCATCGTTTCACGCCGTGGCTCGCATCAAATCTTGATCGTCTATCAGCATTAATTGGCATTCCACTTGAACTGATCGGCACTGAAACCCGTGTCGGCTCCTTTAGTGCTGACATTCTTGCGAAAAATTCGGCGGACGACAGTATCGTTTTAATTGAAAACCAACTTGAAGCTTCGGATCATACCCACCTAGGCCAGATTATGACCTACCTTGCCGGGCTTTCAACTCATACGATGATTTGGGTTGCGCCGAATTTTCGAGACGAACACCTCTCAGCGATCCGTTGGCTAAACGAACATACAATTGACCCATTTGCGTTTTTCGCGATCAGAGTGCGAGTTCTGCGGATAGATAACTCACCCTTGGCTCCACTTTTCGAGATCATTGAGCGCCCGAATAATTGGGATCGCCAGCTAGCCCAGCAGAAGCGCACTGCAGAAGGCAACTTGAGCGAGTTAGGCCAAAACCGGCGGCAGTTTTGGACGCATTTTTGTGGCAAATATCCATCTTATGGGACACCTGATGCAGCGAGTTCCCGTTGGAGTATACTTCCTGGGACGGACGCAGTTGTAGTTCAATATCTCGCACGTGACAGTGTCGGTGTGTTTGTTAGGCCGCGTCGAGGTGGGGCGATGGAAGACTTGGCGATTGAGCTAGCGCCTTACCTCGCAGCTCTAGCAACCAGCCTCGCCGCGCCCGCCGGTGGTCAGACGAGTTTTCTCTCTCAAAATCTTAAAATCGATACCTCTAACCGGGAAAATTGGGATCAAATGGCAGATTGGCTCGATGAAAGAGTTCGGGCGTATCAAGAAACTTTTGCAAGTGTCTGCACCAGCTAAAACCAAGCGATACACTCAAGAACTGAATTGACAAAACGAACCATATAGGTTATACGCCCCGCCCACAGGTCAGGAGAGGGCACAAGGCCAACCCGCTCCTCTCCTTCGGAAGCTGACGCTGTGTGCTGATGCTTCCGGCGCGATCGGTGCGGCAGGTGCGCGTGGGTTCAATGCGGGGCGTAAAGCCCAAGACCCACCGGGCAACAACTGTCGTTACCCAAGGACAGACAGGACAACCCAGGGCTGATAGCACGGCGCCGAACCCTGAGCGACGCTGCGGATGCGGAACCCGCCATGACTTGCGTGACAATGTCGGCGCAAACGACAGGTTCTTTTCACGCAGCCGCTTGCCAGAAGCCAAGGCAGCAAGCGAGCCGCTGCCAAGGCTTCGTCCTTTCATCAGTGTCCGCCCTCAGGCTGAGCCGACCAGGGTTCGGAACCGCCCCCCGGCCACTCGCAACCGGTCCCGCGCCCCATCCCTTGCGTGCCGCAACGGCACCGCACCGGTCGCGCGATCTGTCAGCTTCCTCTCGGCGTTACCGTCCGCACTCGC
This sequence comes from Novosphingobium sp. ERW19, assembly GCF_012641315.1. Taxonomy (NCBI): domain Bacteria; kingdom Pseudomonadati; phylum Pseudomonadota; class Alphaproteobacteria; order Sphingomonadales; family Sphingomonadaceae; genus Novosphingobium; species Novosphingobium sp. ERW19. The sequence continues at coordinate 12,785 of NZ_JABAIC010000009.1, read as the reverse complement.
CAGCGGATGATCTTCTGTATCAAAGCGTGGAATGGTTCACGCAGAGACGCAGAGGAAGAAAGGGAGACGCAGAGCTCTTGGGAAGGCGCCTGCGGCGCAGCCGCCTCAAACTCTCCTCTTCTCCGCGTCGCCCCTTTCCTCTCCGCGTCTCTGCGTGAAACAGGAAAGCGCCGAAGCTACTTCTGGCACTTCGCACAGAAGAACGACGATCGCCCGCCCTGGACGATGCGCTCCACGGTGCCGCCGCAGGTGCACGGCTCGCCCTCGCGGCCATAGACGGCAAAGTCCTTGGCGAAATAGCCCAGCTCGCCGTCGGGCCGGGCATAGTCGCGCAAGGTCGATCCGCCGGCCACGATCGATTCCTCCAGCACCGCCTTGATCGCCGGAACGAGCAGCTTCAGTTCGCCCGGCTTGACCTTCCCGCCCTCGCGCGCCGGATGCACCCGCGCGCGATAGAGCGCTTCGCACACATAGATATTGCCCAGCCCCGCCACGATGCGCTGGTCGAGCAGCAACAATTTCACCGCCGCAATGCGGTCCTTGAACGCCTTTGCCAGCACCTTCGGCGTCAGATCAGGTCCCAATGGCTCCGGCCCCAGTGCCGCGAATTGCGGCCAGCTCGCCAGCTTATCGCTGTCGACAAGGTCCACAGAACCGAACCGCCGCGCATCGTTCAGCGACAGGAACCGGCCTTCCCCGGTCTCCAGCACGAGGTGGTCGTGCTTGCCGATGTCTTCCGGATCGATTCGCCAGCGCCCCGACATGCCGAGGTGGAACACCATCGTCCGCTCGCGGTCGGTATGGATCAGGCCATACTTGGCCCGCCGTGAAAGCCCCGTCACCCGCGCACCGGTCAGCGCCTGCGCCAGATCGACCGGAAACGGCCGCCGCAGATCGGCGCGGTTCACCCGGACGCTCGTGATCATCTGCCCCTCCAGCACGGTTGCAAGGCCGCGAACGGTCGTCTCTACTTCGGGTAGCTCTGGCATATCCGCTCCACCCCTATCAGTCTTTGCCGTCCGGGCAATTCCCCACTAAAGGGCCAAGGCATGACCGCATCAGAATCCGCGCACGAAACCGCCTCCTTCGGCTACGAAGACATCCCGGCAGAAGAGAAGGAAGGCCGCGTCGGCGCGATCTTCTCGAACGTCGCGCGCAAGTATGACGTGATGAACGATGCCATGTCGGTCGGCATGCACCGCCTGTGGAAGGACAAGTTCGTCAAGCGGGTACGCCCCCAGCCGGGCGAGGCGATTCTCGACATGGCCGGCGGCACCGGCGACATCGCCTTCCGCATGGCCAAGCACGGCGCGCAGATCACCGTGTCCGACATCAACCAGGACATGCTCGATGTCGGCATCGAACGCGCTGGGACACGTGGGCTCGAAGGCCTCGAATGGTCGCGCCAGAACGCCGAGGAGCTGACTTTCCCCAATCGCGTGTTCGATGCCTACACCATCGCTTTCGGCATCCGCAACGTCACGCACATCGACCGCGCCCTTGCCGAAGCCCATCGCGTATTGAAGTTCGGCGGCCGCTTCTTCTGCCTCGAATTCTCGACGACCGAATGGCCCGGCTTTTCCGAAATCTACGACGCCTATTCGCACAAGCTGGTCCCCAAGCTCGGCCAGATGATCGCGGGCGACGAGGATTCCTACCGCTATCTGATCGAATCGATCCGCCGCTTCCCGCCGATGCCCGAGTTCGAGAAGATGATTCAGGCCGCAGGCTTCAAGCGCACCCGGGTCGAACCGATCCTCGGCGGTCTCGTCGCGATCCATTCGGGCTGGAAGGTCTGATCCCTTGACCCTTCCCGCCACGCACATCCGCCGCCTGCTCGGCTGGGGCCGCACGCTTGCCCGGCACGGCGCGCTGCGCGGGATCGAGAGCGACCCGAACACGCCCGCTCCGGTCCGCACCCTGTGCAAGGTCGCGCGCTTCGGCACGATCCAGCCGAAGACGCCCGACTATGCCGGCGCCTTCCGCGCCATCGGCCCGGCTGCGATCAAGCTCGGCCAGACCCTCGCCACCCGCCCCGATCTCGTGGGCGAGGAAGCGGCGCACAACCTGCTCGCGCTGCAGGACCAGCTGCCCCCGGTCGATTTCGCGCTGATCCGCGCCGAGATCGAGCGCTCGTTCGAAAAGCCGCTGGAAGCGCTGTTCTCCTCGTTCGATCCGGTCCCGGTCGGCGCAGCCTCGGTCGCGCAGGTCCACCGCGCGGTGACGACAGAGGGCCGCAAGGTCGCGGTCAAGATCCTGCGCCCCGGCGTGCGCGAGAAATTCGCGCGAGATATCGACACCTACGAATGGGCCGCCGCCCATCTCGAAGGCCTCGGCGGTGAAGCCAGCCGCCTGCGCCCGCGCATGGTCATCGCCAACTTCAAGCGCTGGACCGTGCGCGAGCTCGACTTGCGCCGCGAAGCCGCCTCGGCCTCGGAACTGGCCGAAACCATGCGCGCCCACGCCGGCTATCGCGTCCCCGCCATCGACTGGGACCGCACCAATGGCCGGGTGATGACGCTCGACTGGATCGATGGCGTCAAGATCAGCGATACCGCCGCGCTCGATGCCGCGGGACATGATCGCAAGGCCTTGGCCCAGCGCCTCGTCCTTGCCTTCCTGACGCAGGCGATCAACGGCGGCTATTTCCACGCCGATATGCACCAGGGCAACCTGTTCGTGGAACCCGATGGCACCATTGTCGCCATTGATTTCGGCATCATGGGCCGGATTGACCGGCGCGCCCGCCAGTGGCTCGCCGAGATTCTCTACGGCCTGACCACCGGCAACTACCGCCGCGTCGCCGAAATCCACTTCGAGGCGCAATACGTGCCAAGCTACCACTCGGTCGACGAATTCGCCACGGCCCTGCGAGCGGTGGGCGAACCGATGCGTGGCAAGCCGGTTTCCGAACTCTCCGTCGGCCAGATGCTCGATGGCCTATTCGCCATCACCCGCGATTTCGACATGCAGACCCAGCCGCACCTGCTGCTGCTGCAGAAGACCATGGTCATGGTCGAAGGCATCGCCACCCAGCTCGATCCCGAGATCAACATGTGGGAAACCTCGGCCCCCTTCGTCCGCGCCTGGGTGCGCGACGAGCTTGGCCCTGAAGCCGCGATTGCCGACCGCCTGCGCGAAGATGCGCAGACGCTGCTGCGCATCCCCGACCTGATCCGCCGCATCGAGGACCGCTTCCCCCCCAAGGGCGGCGCGCCCGAAGCCCCGCCGCTGCCCAGGATCGAACTGATGTGGCAGCGCAAGCGCGGGAGCGGCATGTTCGGCCAGCTCCTCACCTTCCTCGCGGGCGGCGCCCTCGTCATCGGCACCCACGCCCTTGGCTGGTGGGGCTGAGAAGACCGCTCCCTTGAGCCACGACCTTTCGCACCTGCGCTTGCCCAAGCGCCACTTTCACGCGCTGGACCTGTCGCGCCTGCTCGCGGCGATCATGGTGCTGTTCTGGCATTACCAGCACGTTTTCGTGCCGCCGGTGCCATACCATGTGCACGTCAACCGCGCGATCCAGCCGTGGTACGAGGCGCTCTCGTGGCTCTACAATCACGGTCACACCGCCGTGCAGTATTTCTGGGCAGTATCAGGCTTCGTCTTCGCCCACGTCTATCTCGCCGACGCCAACTACAAGGCCCGGTTCTGGCCAGCCCGCATCGCCCGCCTCTGGCCGCTGCACCTGCTGACGCTGGGCCTGATGGCAATCCTGCAGGGCATCTACGTCGCCCGCACCGGCACCGAGTTCATCTATCACACCAACGATCTCAAGCACTTCCTGCTTTCGATCCCGCTGATGCAGTACTGGGGCTGGCAGGATAACCAGTCGTTCAACGGCCCCTCGTGGTCGCTCTCGACCGAGATCCTCGCCTACCTCGTGTTCTTCCTGAGCATCCCCGCCCTGCGCCGCGCCCCGCTGGCCTTGGCCCTGCCGCTGGGCGCGCTGCTGCTGTGGGCCACGCTGAAGGGCGCTCCGAACAAGGACGTGCTGTCCTGCATCGGCTACTTCATGCTCGGCTGCGCGGCCTATGGGGCGACGCTGAAGGGCTGGCTGCGCCCGGCCACGCTCCTGCCGCTCGGCATGGCCCTCCTGGCGAGCGCCTTCATGCTCAAGGCCAACTACCGCAGCGGCGATGCGGCGACGATCGCCGGCACTTTCGCGGTCCTGTTCCTGACGCTGGCGCTTGACCTCAATGACGAAAAGGGCCGCCTGCAGTTCGGCCAGAAGCTCGGCGATGCCTCCTACGGCATCTACCTCTGGCACATTCCGATCCAGTTGACGCTCGTCCTGATCCTCGATTCCACGGGCCTTTCGCGCGACATTGCCCGCCAGCCGTGGTTCCTGATCCTCTTCGTAACTCTCGCCATCGCGGCGGGCTTCATCAGCCACGCAAAGTTCGAGCGCCCCGCCCAGCGCGCAGTGTTCGCTCTGTGGGGACGGTGGAAGGCGCGGCGCAATCCCGCTGAAAGGGAAATGCCATGACACCCTTCGCACTCCTTGCCCCGACATATCTGCAGATGCTCGGCGCCCTGTCCAATTGGCTGGACAAGGCCGAAGCCGAATTGCCCGAGGCGGAAGTGGCTGCGCTGCCTTCAGCGCGGCTCGCGCCGGACATGTTCCCGCTGGCCACCCAGGTCCGCTTTGCCTGCGCGCAGGCGCTGGAAGGCGTCCACCGGCTGCAGGGAGCGTCCTTGCCGCCCTTGCACGCGATCCTGCTTGAGGAAGGCCGCGAGGCCGGCGATCGGCCGGGGTCGCTAAGCGAGGCACGCTCAAGGATTGCCGAGACCATTTCGCTCGTCTCTGCACGTCCGGAAAGCGAAGGGTCCGACGGCACCGCACTGATTGCACACGAACTTCCCAATGGCATGGTGTTCGACCTTACCGAGGACCAGTACGGCCGCGACTGGGCGCTAGGCCAGTTCTACTTCCACATCATGATTGCCTACGCCATTCTTCGCCACAAGGGCGTCGGTCTGGGCAAGGCCGATTACGTCGCGCACATGTTTGGCTATCTCCGGCCGGGGACCTTGTCCACGGCCTGACCGTATCATCGCCGTTCGCGGCTCTGCGTCCCCTCACCCGGAGTGATATAGATCGCCTTGCCCGGCACGAGCGCATCTGCGGTATGCCAGACGCCCTTCGGCACCACTGCAAATTCCCCGGCACGAAGCGGCACGCGCACTTCCGCACCGTCTTGCTCGAGAATCAGCACCAACTCGCCCTCGATCTGGATGATCAGTTCCTCGCCTTCGGGATGACACTCCCACACCTGCCAGTCCGCAGCGCTTTCGAACATGCTGACGAGCCGGCCCGGCGGCAGCGCCTGCACACCGCCTTCCCAGAACGCCGCATCCACCTCCACGGCCAAGCACCGCTCCGGCCCGGCCAGATGCGCGAACCAGGGTCCCAGGGGATAGGCTCGTGCGGTCACCCCGCAATCTCGCCCAGCTTGTGGTGCGGCAGCATGCGCCACGCCGCCAGCATCAGCACGACGTGCGCCGCCTCGACCGCCATCGGCACCGGCCAGCCCGGATAGGCCCCGGTCACCGCCAGATTGATCGCGCGGCCCACAAACGAGGTGCCGAACAGCAGCGCCGGGACCAGCATGAGGTCGGCATTCCTGCGCCACGCACCCCACATCATGCAGAACGCGGCCACGCCGAAGAACGAGGTGAAGTCGGCGCGGATGGTCGAGATGCCGCCCACGCCGCTGGCGGCGATGCCGAAGCCGGTGGCCTGCTGGACCGGATCGGTCAGGAAACCGATCGCCAGGAACAGGTCGAACAGGCCCGCCAGGAACACCAGCGCCGTCAGTATCAGTCTCATCTCTCGATCCCCCGTTATGGTTTGTGGCAGACTGTGCCCGAACGCGTCCCCTCGCGCAAAAGGATTGCGCGATCCTGCCCGTCATTGCACAAGCCCCATCCATGCAGGGAAAGCGCATCCTCCTCATCATTGGCGGCGGCATCGCGGCCTACAAGTCGTGCGAACTCGTTCGCCTGCTGCGCAAGCAGGGCGCGGACGTCACCTGCGTGCTGACCGAGGGCGGGTCGCACTTCGTCACCGCGATGACGCTGGCCGCGCTGTCCGAGAATCCCGTCCACACCACGCTGTGGGACCTCAAGAACGAGGTCGAGATGGGCCACATCCAGCTTTCGCGGGCATCCGATCTCGTCGTCGTCTGCCCGGCCACGGCAGACCTGATGGCGCGCATGGCGGGCGGCATCGCCAACGATCTTGCCACGACGCTCCTGCTCGCGACCGACAAGCCGGTGCTCGCCGTGCCCGCCATGAACGTGCGCATGTGGCAGCACGCGGCGACGCAGCGCAACGTCGCCACTCTGCGCGGCGATGGCGTTACCGTGATGGAACCTGACGAAGGCGCGATGGCCTGCGGCGAATTCGGCCCCGGCCGCCTCCCCGAACCGCCTGCGATCTGCGCGGAAATTGCCCGCCATCTTGGCAGTGAAGCCAAGCCGCTCACCGGCCGCCACGTCCTCATCACCGCAGGCCCCACCCACGAACCGATCGACCCGGTGCGCTACATCGCCAACCGCTCTAGCGGGAAGCAGGGCTACGCCATCGCCGCCGCCGCCGCCCGCGCAGGTGCTTCGGTCACGCTCGTCTCCGGCCCGGTGAACCTGCCCACGCCACAGGGCGTAACCCGGATCGATGTGGAAACCGCGCGCCAGATGGCCGCTGCCGTCGACGCCGCCCTGCCCGCCGATGTCGCGATCATGGTCGCCGCCGTGGCCGACTGGCGCAGCGCCGGAGAAGCCGCGCAGAAGATCAAGAAGGACGGCTCCGGCGCAGTCCCGCCGCTGCAACTGGTCGAAAACCCGGACATCCTTGCCAGCTTAAGCAAGTCCGATCGCCGCCCGCCACTGGTGGTCGGCTTTGCCGCCGAAACCAACGACGTGCTCGATCACGCCAAGGCCAAATTGGCGCGCAAGGGGGCGGACTGGATCGTCGCCAACGATGTCGCCACGCACAAGATGGGTGGCGAGGTCAACCTCCTCCACATCGTCAGCGCGGCGGGCGTCGAGAGCCTGCCCGAACTCCCCAAGGACGCGGCCGCCGCGCTCCTGATCGAAAGAATTGCCGATGCACTCGCCTGAAGTCCCCGTCCTCGTAAAGCGCCTGCCCCACGGGCTGGACCTGCCACTGCCGGCCTATGCCACCGATGGCGCAGCAGGCATGGACGTTGTCGCAGCCGAGGACGTCGATCTTGCCCCGGGCGCGCGCCACGCCGTTGCCACCGGCCTTTCGGTCGCAATTCCGGCGGGCTACGAAATCCAGATCCGCCCGCGCTCGGGCCTCGCGCTCAAGCATGGCGTCACCGTGCCCAACACGCCCGGCACGATCGACAGCGACTACCGCGGCGAACTGAAAGTGATCCTCATCAACCACGGCAGCGACAGCTTTGCGATCCGCCGTGGCGACCGTGTCGCCCAGCTAGTCGTCGCACCGGTTACGCGCGGAATCTGGGTAGAGGCCGAAACGCTCGACCATACAGCGCGCGGCGAAGGCGGCTTCGGCTCCACCGGCGGGCTGGCCTCGCTGCAAGGCTGAGGCCGCCAGCCCTTCATCGTTCGACGATGTGCCGATCCATCGGCGCCAGCTTTGCCAAAAGGCGGTTCTGCGCAGCGAAGGGCACCTGCCCCTCGCGCATCGCCTGCTGGAGGTTTTCCACCAGGGCGTTGAGATCGGCGCGGGTGATCCCGAGATCCTTGTGGGCAGCCGTCATGTCGCGCCCGGTATAGGCGCAGCCGGCGTTCAACAGGAAACAGAACTGTTCGAACAGGGTGCGTCGCAAGCGAACCATATCCTGGTTCTTGAAAATGGCGGAAATGCGCGGGTCGCTCTCGTTGAGCATGACCAGTCGATCCACGATGCGGCGGATTCCATCCCGACCGCCGAAGGCCCGGGCCATGCTGTCGCCGGTGAAGGGGGCGGCCTCCGCATTGGCAGGGCTTTGCTCATAGGGATCGACCGGCAGTTCGCCGGTGACAGGATCGGCTACCTTCTTCTCGACCCCGAATTCCTTTTCCCAATCGACGCCGGAGAAATTGTCCTGCGCAGCTGGGGACTCCTGCGCATCGGGGGTGACCGGCTGGGCGGCAAGCAACGCGAGGGCGAGGGCAAATGGCATCAACAGCTTCCTCAGAATGCGATCTGGAGCGAGACGAGCCCGCCGCGCTGGCCATCGAAAGTGGCGACCGAGCCGACATCGGTATAGGCCGCGGTCAACGTGGCGTTGCGGGTGACAGCCCAGGCCACGAACAGGTCGTGGGCATCATCCTCGCGCGCGATGGCAAGATTGCTGGGCCGCGTCCGGTATTCCCCGCCGACGACAAGGAGTGGACTCAGCATCCACGCAAGCGAGCCTTCGAACTGCAGCGTGCGGTCAGTCTGGTTGGGACCGCCGAAACCCAACAGGCCGAACTGGTTGGCATTGGTCAGGCGCGCGGTGGCGTTCACCAACAGGCTTTTCGAAAGGAACAGCTTGGTGGCGCTGGCCGTGAAATCGGTGCCCGACGCCGACGCTGCACCCACCGCCCTGACAATGGCGCCATCAAGGCTCCGCTTGTGTTGCACCCCCAGACTGATCTGCGGCATCAGGGGCGAACCATAGACGACATCACCAATCAGCCGCACCTTCGCGCCGAAGACGTCCTGATTGAAGCGGTAACCCTCGCCCAGGCCAAGGGCAGCGCCAACCTTGCGCGTATCGAAGTTCTGGCGGGCATAGGACAGCTCAAGCCGGTCCTTGATGCCCACGGCAAAACCGTGGCTCTGCCAGCCATAGTCGGCCAGCTCGATACCAGTGACATGGGCGGAGAGCCCAAGCCCGCGGTCGGTTTCCATGCCTGCAATCGTGGCCCAGCTGGCAAGCCCGCCGCCGCTGGCGCCCTCGATCGAGGAAATGCCATTGGTCAGCACCAGCTTTCCGCCGTCCAACAGCGGATCGGCTTGCGCAGGGCAAGCAAGCATCAGGCTGGCCATGGCCACGCCCCACTTCGAATTCTTGAACATGCTTCTGCCACCATTGTCGAACCACGAGGCAAAAGGGTTAATCAAGAGCTGTTGGGAAATCCTAAAGCAACCTCTAGGCAGGATTCTGAATTTCTAAGGCATTCTGTCGTAATCGGGCCTCATGAGAAACCGCCCCCGCTTCAGAGCCTGGTCTTATCAAGCACGCCGGTCCGGCCCGCTGGGCTTGGCGCTGACGCTACCGCTGCTGATCTCGGCCACGCCGGCAAACGTGCTGCCGGTGCAGGTGGTCGATCAGGCGGGCGTTCCATTGCGCGATGCGGTGATCGAGATCCGGCCACCGGCTGGCAACACCCGCCGCCCGGCTTTCGCGTGGCGCAATGCCATGGCGCAGAAGAACCAGGCTTTCGTGCCGGGCACACTGATCGTGCCAGTGGGCGCAGTGGTGGCCTTCCCGAACCTCGATAACCTGCGCCATTCGATCTACAGCTTTTCCAGGCCAGGCCCGTTCAAGATAGATCTCTATGGGCAGGACCAGACGCGGACGCACCAGTTCAAGGTGGCCGGCACGATCGCGCTGGGGTGCAATATCCACGACAAGATGCAGGGCTTTATCCGCGTGACCGACACGCCCTTTGCCGCGCGCAGCGATCTGAACGGACTGGCCGCCATCGAGGGCCTCGGTCGCGGCACGTATGATGTCATCGTCTGGCATCCCCGCATCCGCGGGACAGGTGGCGAGTGGCGCGGCAAGATGGTGCTGGAACCGGGCAACCGCGGCCGGATCATGGTGGCGGTGCGGCCTGGCAACGGCAAATGAAACGGTCGATCGTGCAGGCGCTTGACCAGCCACTCCGCCGCCTGCGCAAAGCGATTGGCGTACGCGTCCGTTCACTCGGCAGCCGGATTGCACTGCTGTACGTCGTGTTGCTGGCAGTGGTCACAACCGCAACGCTGATCGCGGCTGGTTCAGGCGTCAACACGTTCGCCTACGAAACTGCCGAGCGCGAGCTTGCCGCCAATTCCCGCGTGTTCGACCAGATCATTGCCAGCAGGCAAAGGCAGATGGCCGACGCGGGCGAAGTCGTCGCCCACGATTTCGGCTTTCGCGAAGCCCTGGCCACTGGCGATGCGCCAACCCTCGTTTCGGCCCTGCAAAGCCTGCGTGATCGCGCCAAGGTCAGCGAAGTGGCCATCGTCCAGCTCGACGGCAGCGTAATCTCTTCGAACATGGCCACGACGGTCAAGGGCACGGCCATGCTGTCACGGCTGGAAAACGGTGCCAATCGCGGCGTCATCCGGGTCGGCCAGGCGCAAGCGCTGGGCGCTGCCGTGCCGATCGAGATGCCCGATCTTGCCGGATGGCTGGTCCTGCTCAACACGCTTGGCCCGGCCGACATGGCACAGCTTTCAGGCCTGTCGGCCGCACCGATAGAGGCTCGCGTGATCGAGCGGGCGCAACTCGACGGGCACCTCGCTTCGCTCCAGCTTGGCCAGATCGCCGAAATGGAGGGCCGCGACGGCCCGAGACTCGTCCGCGTTTCGGCAATTCCGAGTCTGGAAGACGGCAACGAGCCGCGCCTGGTGATGGCACATTCGCTGAACTCGGTGCTGGCCCGGTATTTCAGCTTGCGCCTGGTGCTGATGCTGATCGGATTGTTTGGCCTGTTGGCCGGTGCGTGGGCCGCAGTCCGCCTCTCCCGCGAAATTGCGCGGCCGCTGCAGCTCCTTGCGGAAGCCGCACGCGCCTACGCCGGCGGTGCAGTCGCCAAGGTCAAGGTAGAAGGGGCAATGGAGGTGCGCTCACTCGCTTCCAGCTTCAATGCGATGGTCGATGCGGTGGAAGAGCGCGAGCAGCAGATCATGCACGCATCGCTCCACGATGCGCTGACCGGCCTGCCAAATCGCCGCTTCTTCATCGAAAAGCTGGATCGTGCGGTAGCCCGGCAAAGCGGAAGCCATCGCACGCTTGTCGCCTTCATCGATCTTGACGATTTCAAGGCGATCAACGACGCGATGGGCCATCCCTTTGGCGACGGGCTGCTGCGGATCGTGGGACAGACGCTGCAGGAACGCTTTCCCAACGCCATGGTGGCGCGGCTAGGCGGCGATGAGTTCGGTCTTCTGCTCGAGGGGATTGAACCTGCCACCGATTGCACGGCTTTGGCCAGAACCCTCGAAACTTTGCTCAACCGCGAGTTGACCATCGACGGGCGCAGCATCGCGGTTTCGGCCAGCATCGGCATCGCGATTGGCCCACAGGATGCCGGTAGCTCCGATAGCTTGCTAAAGTGCTCCGATCTTGCGCTTCTTCGTGCCCGGAACGAAGGCAAGGGCGCCTGCCACTTCTTCGAACCCGAGCTGGACGCCGAGGCAAGCCGCCGGCGCCACCTCGAAATCGATCTGCGCCGCGCGATCCGCGACGGTGATTTCGAACTGTACTTCCAGCCCCTGTTTTCCATCTCGGAAAATCGCATCAAAGGTTTCGAGGCGTTGATGCGCTGGCCGCACAAGGAACACGGGATGATCGGGCCGGCCACCTTTATCCCGATCGCGGAAGAAACCGGCCTGATCGTGCAACTCGGTGAGTGGGCCCTGCGCGACGCTTGCCGCCAGGCGGCCCAATGGCCGGAAGATATCAGTGTCGCCGTCAATATCTCGCCCCGCCAGTTGATGACCGACGGCCTCGCCCCCTGTATCGCACAGGCATTGGCACAAAGCGGGCTGTCGGCAAGCCGCCTCGAACTCGAAATCACCGAAAGCGTGTTCATCGGCAACGTCGACAAGACGCTGAAGCTCCTCCACTCGCTGCAGGCATTGGGTGTGCGCGTGGCGCTCGACGACTTCGGCACCGGCTACTCCTCGCTCAGCTATCTGCGCTCCTTCCCCTTCAACAAGATCAAGATCGACCAGAGCTTCGTGCGTGCCTTGGAGGAAGGCGGTAGTGCGCACGCGATCGTGCGGGCAATCACCACCCTGGCAGATGCACTGGGGATGGAAACTCTCGCGGAAGGCGTGGAAACTCAAGCTTTGATGGACATTCTGCGCCACGAAGGCTGTGACATGATCCAGGGCTATCTCATCGGCCGGCCTGTTCCGGGCGAACAGGTGCAGCGCTTGCTGCCAAGCCAGCAAAAGACTGTCAGCTTAAGTTGAATGCGGATTCCGAGGTCATGACGGCGGCCATTTCGCGTCATTCCCAGCCACCTGCTGGGGAGACTGTGAATCGTGATCGCTGGTCCATTCTGGCGGCTTGATCTGCGCCGGAGAGATGGATGCCGACGCGGAGGCCGAAGGGGCGCAAAGTTGCGCTGCTGAGGGGTATCACCCGCTCCCCTGTCCGGGTCATGGTGGCGCGCCTTGAGGTCTCTGGCGTCGAGTTGCCGGTTGAGTCTGAGATCAGCGTTGAAGACGGCCGTCCGCGACGCCATTCAAGCAACCAGACAAAAAGGCGCTCATCCTCGATACCGTACGGCATCGCTCCACTGAGTCATGGCCGCCATAACGAGCCATAACCCAGAACAATGCCTGGACAGGCGCGTTCCCAAAATGCGGGAGGACCAATCATGGCCGATCTATCCGCGTGGGGAGGTAACCCAGACCGCACCACAGGATGCCTGGCCCACAAACGGAAACACCGCCCCGAGGGGCGGTGCACCGAGTTCCGTACAGGTGGTTGCGGGGGCAGGATTTGAACCTGCGACCTTCAGGTTATGAGCCTGACGAGCTACCGGGCTGCTCCACCCCGCGCCGGGGTTGTTTGTGCGAGCGGCCGATTTGCGGC
>NZ_JABAIC010000008.1:0-222308 GCF_012641315.1 Novosphingobium sp. ERW19 | reverse complement strand
TGCGCTGGCAGGATCGGCGGTGCAGGCACAAGGCGTCCTCAGGGGAGACAAGACCATGGCCCGTTACATCAGCTTCCGCCGTCCTGACGGCACCCCCAGCTTCGGCCGCCTTGAGGGCGAGACGGTGCATGACCTCGGGCCACAGGGCGCCGCCGCATGGCTCAAGGACGCCGTGGCCGGTGATCTGTCCGCGCTTGCCGCAACCGCGACCCATGCCCGCGCCGACGTGCGCCTGCTGCCGCTGATCCCCAATCCGAACAAGATCCTTTGCGTGGGCCTGAACTACGCCACCCACGTCGCCGAGACGGGGCGCGACCAAAAGGAATTCCCGGCGATCTTCACCCGCTGGGCCGACAGCCTGATCGCCGATGGCGAGCCGCTGGTGCGCCCGCCCGAGACCACCCGCTTCGACTACGAAGGCGAACTCGCCGTGGTCATCGGCAAGGGCGGCCGCCGCATCCCGCGCGAAAAGGCGCTGGAACATGTCGCCGGGTACTCGGTGTTCAACGATGGTTCGGTGCGCGACTGGCAGCGCCACAACATCCAGTTCACGCCGGGCAAGAACTTCCCCGGCACCGGCGCCTTCGGCCCGGCCCTCGTCACGCCCGACGAACTGCCCGATCTTGGCGACCAGCGCGTGCAGACCCGCATCAACGGCCAGCTCGTCCAGGACCAGCCCGTCTCCGACATGATCTGGGACGTCGCCTTCGTGATCGAATACTGCTCGACCTTCACCACCCTCGAACCCGGCGACGTCATCGCCTCCGGCACCCCCGGCGGCGTCGGCGACAAACGCAACCCACCCCTCTACATGAAAGCAGGCGACATCGCCGAAATCTCCATCGGCAAAGTCGGCACCCTCACCAACCCCGTGATTGACGAAGCTTGATGTCGGCTTCCGATACCATTGCCGCGATGGGCAGCGCGCTCGGCCCGCAAGTGCTCGAAGCCTGCGGCGCGCTGTTCGATGCCGAGCAGCGCGAGCTTGCCGCGCGCGTGCCCGTCCTGACCGCCGATTGTGCTTACGGGCCACACGATCGGCACCGCCTCGATCTTTATCGTACGGTCGCCGATCACGACCTGCCGGTCGTCCTGTTCGTCCATGGGGGCGGGTTCCGGCTTGGCGACAAGGGCGATGCAGGTTCGTGGCAGAACGCCGCCGTGGCCCGGACGATGGCCGAAGCCGGGTTCCTTGGCGCGGCGATGAATTATCGGCTTCTGCCCGATGCGCGCTGGCCGCAAGGGGGCGAGGACGTAGTGGCGGCGGTCGAGTGGCTTCGCAACAACGCGAGCGATCATGGCGGCGACCCGGCGCGGATCGTGGTCGTGGGCACATCCGCGGGTGCCGTGCACATCGCCACCGCGCTGAAACGACGGCCCGACTTGCCGGTTGCCGGAGTGGTGCTGCTCTCGGGCCTGTATGGTTACACCCTGCTCGATGCCAAGGACGAGCCGTATTATGGTCCGAACGAGGACTACGACGCGAAAATGCCGCGCGAGGCCGTGGCTTCGACCGGCATTCCCTTGTTCGTTTGCTGTGCGCAGTACGATCCTCCACGCTTCCAGGCCGAATTTCTTGGCCTTATGGCAGAGCGTCTCGAACGGCATGGCGTTATGCCGAACGGAATGATCCTGTCCGGCCACAATCACTATTCCATGGCCATGCACATCGGAACGGCGGACCGCCGCCTGACCGACGAAATCGTGGCGTTCGTCAGGTCCGTGTAGCGCCGATGTGGCTTGTGCCGCGGGCCCGCGCGAGCTTCTCCTGACGATCGCGCTCGCGGGCCGAAGCGCGCTGTTCCTCGGTGCGCTCATCGTAGCAGCCCGCGCAGGAAACGCCGTCCTCGTAGAGCGGTGAGGCACGGCCCTCCTCGTCAACGGGGCGGCGGCAGGCGCGGCAAAGCACGTGGCTGCCAAGCGCGAGGCCATGGCCCACGGTCACGCGCTCATCGAACACGAAACATTCGCCGCGCCACAGGCTTTCCTCTTCGGGCACTTCCTCGAGGTACTTCAGGATGCCGCCCTTGAGGTGATAGACCTGATCGATGCCTTCGGCCTTGAGAAAGGCGGTGGACTTTTCGCAACGGATGCCGCCGGTGCAGAACATCGCGACCTTGGGGGTCTTGCCTTCTCCCAAAAGCTTCTCGCGTTCTCGCCGGAACCAGCCGGGAAATTCACGGAAGGTGGCAGTCCGGGGATCGATGGCGCGTTCGAACGTGCCGGCTGCCACTTCGTAATCGTTGCGGGTATCGATCACGATCGTTTCGGGGTCGGCAATCAGCGCATTCCAGTCCTGCGGCGAAACATAGGTGCCAACGCTGGCGCGCGGATCGATGCCCTCGACGCCCATCGTCACGATCTCGCGCTTGATGCGCACTTTCATGCGATAGAACGGCATGCCAGATGCATGGGAGTACTTGACGTCGGTATCGGCGCAGTCTGGCTGGGCGCGGATGAAATCAACAACGTGCGCAATGCCATCGGCGCTACCGGCGATCGTGCCGTTGATGCCTTCGTGGGCGACCAGCAGCGTACCCTTGATGCCTTGCGCCTTGCAGGTGCCTTCAAGCGCATCGCGCAAGGCGGCAGGGTCCGCGATTGGCGTGAACCGATAAAGTGCTGCGACGGTGACCGACGATTCCATGCCGCGCCCTTAGGGCAAGCGGCAGGGTTTGTCAGTCCCGAGACGCTGCAAGGCATGCTGCCGCGTGATCCTGCCGCCGAGCATGGAGGCGATCACCGCCAAGCCAGCCGCCGCATCGGCGTTTTCGCCACAGACAAACAGATCGACGGCCGCGACGCCGATCTCCGGCCAAGTGTGGATCGATATGTGCGATTCCGCCAGCATGGCGACCGCGGTCAACCCCATCGCTTCACCGAAATGATGCAGATGCACCCCGACGACATGGGCCTTGGCCACGCTCGCGGCCATGCGCAGCACCTGTTCGACATGCGCGGCATCATCGAGCCTGTGGCATTCATCCAGATCGGCGATGAGGTGGACACTCGTGCCCGGGAGATGGGCCATCAGGCAAGACTTTCAAACGGATGCGCGAGATGGGCCAAGGCGCTCTCGGCGGCAGTCACACCGCGATAATGCGCTTCCTCGAACAGCGAAAGGCCCGAGAGATCGGAGTGGGCAAGCCAGACCGCGGGCGAACCTTGCGCGGCGGCGGTCCTGGCAGGATCGGAGAGAAAGCCGGGCACGGGCCGCACCATGGCATGGCCCCAGCGCCATACGTCGATCCGCTCGATCGCGCCCAGAAGATCGGGGTTCATCGCCAGCAGATCATCCTGCACCATCCGCTGCCAGGCGGCCAAGCTGCGCGTCATCAGGATCTTGCGCGCCTGCTGCGGCGTTTCGCGGCTGAGCGGGAGATACCAGGTCAAAACCGTGGGACCGCCGTCCGCCGAGGAGGTCTGGTGCGTGGCGACAACATAGCCGAGGCTTTCGCTCGCTGCCGAGACATTGTCCCACGCCAGCGGTGCGCCCTTGCCACGCGGCGGGCGGCTGACCGTGACATTCGCCACGACCCACGGTGCATAGCTGAACCGGCCCATGGCAGCGTGCTGCGGCGCTACCCTTTGGGCAACGAAGTGGGGCATGGCGAGGATGGCGGCGCGGGCGCGAACAAGGTTGGTCACATTGGCACGATGATCGAAGACATGGGCCATCACCGCTGATCCGGCTGCTTCGACCCGGACCACCGACCGCGCTGTTCGCAAATTGGAGGTAATCCGGTCGGCCATCGCCCGGACCAGCCGGCCATTGCCCTCGGGCCAGGTCAGTTCGCGATCACCATCATTCCCGGCGGCCCAGCCGCGACGCCCGGCGAAATAGTGGATGCCCGCCCAGGCTGAAACATGCTCGGGCTCCGAGCCGTAATCATCCCTGCAGCAATAGCGCAAGTGAGCGCGCAACGGGGCAGAGGTATAGCCCTGCGCGTCGAGCCACTGCGCGAAGCTTTGCTGGTCGAGCGAGCGGTACCGCTCATCCGTGCTCGAGACCGCCATGGGCGAGGCAAACGCGGGCCTGCCATCGCGGCCGATGGCATCGCGAAACCCAGTCATCGCGGAGGTGAAGCGCGCCTGCTGGTCCTTGTCGCCATTCGACAGGGCGGTCTGGGGAACAAGGCCTTCCTGCCACTTGCCACGCCACAGCAATCGCTCCTCAAGGTCTGCACAAAGCTGGAGCGGATCATAGACCGGCGTGCCGTTTGCCTCGCCCGTTATCATGCCGAAGCCTTTCAGCATGTGCCGCAGCGCGCGGGCCTCGCGGTTGGGCACGGGCAGATAATGCGCGCCCAGCGGATAGGCGCTGGTGGCGTTGCTGCCCGATCTTCCGTTGCCGCCGGGCGCGTCTTCCAGTTCAAACAGGGCAAAGCGGGTGAAGCCGGCCTCGGCCAGGCGCCAGCCGGCGGCAAGGCCGGCAACGCCGCCGCCCGCAATCAGGATGTCGATCTCCTCGACGGGGCCTGATGGCGCCGGAAACCTGCCTTCCCGGATGAGGTGGCCCCGCTGCCAGTCAGCGCCGGAGAGGGTACCGGGCAGGGGGGTATCGCCGCACCCTCCTAGCAGCGCCGTCGCCCCCGCTCCTGCCGCAGCGCCAGCAAGCACTTGCCGCCGGGTCGGCTCAGCCTTCATAGCGGCCCCACTCTTCGGCGAAGCTGCGCACAAGCGCCTGATTGTCGAGCCGGTTTACCGGGGCAGGGCGGCGCGCCATATCGGGCGGGAAATCGAACATCGCCCGTTCGCTGGCCGCTGTGAGGAAGCGCAGGTTCGTCGGCAAGCGTACCACATCCAATGGAGCGGCATGGGCGGCCATGGTGAAGCCCCATTCGCCGAAGCTCGGCACGTAGACGTGATAGCCGCGCACATTAAGCCCGGCGGCCTCGAGCGTGCTGGCCACGGTCCAGTACGAGCGCGGGGCAATCAGTGGCGAAGTGCTCTGCACGGTCATCACGCCTTCGGGGGCGAGCAGGCGGGCAACCTCGCGATAGAATGTCTCGGTATAGAGTTTGCCCAGCGAAAACTCGGTGGGATCAGGAAAGTCGACGATGATCGCGTCGAACTGGCGCTGTTGTTCGCGCACCCAGCGAAAGGCATCGGCATTGACCATCGTGAGCCGGGGAGAGGCCAGCGACCCGGCATTGAGCTGCGCCAGTTGTGGCGTATCGCGGAACAGGCGGGTCATCTCGGGATCGAGATCGACCAGCGTAACGTGGCCAACGCGGCCATCGCGCAGCACCTCTCGCGCGGCAAGGCCATCGCCGCCACCGAGAATCAGCACTTGGCGGGGCGTGGCAACCCTGCCCAGAACCGGCCACACGAGTGCTTCGTGATAACGATATTCGTCGCGCGTGGAGAACTGCAAGTTGCCGTTGAGATAGAGCCGCAAGTCACCGCTTTGGCGCGTCAGCACGATCCGCTGGTAAGGTGTCGAGCGGGCATAGACCACCGGTTCGTTGTAGAACGCAACTTCGCTCCACCGTTGCAACCGATCGGCAAAGGCAAGGCCGCAGACCAGCGAGGCGGCGACCAGCAGCGCCACCGCCATGTCGCGCCCGATACGCTCCTGCCGGCGCAGGGCGATCAGCAAGGCAATGGCAACCGCGACGTTGGCAAGGCCGAAAACGAAACCTGTCCGTATCATGCCCAACCTGGGAACCAGCACCAGCGGGAACAACAGCGAGGCGATCAGCGCGCCGACATAGTCATAAGTCAGCACGTTGGAGACAAGTTCTCGGAAGGCGAACCGGTGCCGGAGGATGCGGATCAGCAGCGGAATTTCCAGCCCGACCAGCACGCCGATGGCCATCACCAGTGCATAAAGCGCAACCCGGAAGTCTCCCACCAGCGGGAACAGCAGGAAAAGACCGGCAGCAGACCATCCGCCCAGCGCGGCGATGAGGATTTCCACCCGGACGAACACCGCCATCTCGCCCGAACGCACATGGCGCGAGAGCCAGCTGCCAACGCCCATCGCAAACAGGTACGTCCCGATGACAGTGGAGAATTGGGTGACACTGTCGCCGAGCAGATAGCTTGCAAGCGTACCTGCCAGAAGTTCGTAGATCAGGCCGCAGGTGGCAACGACCAAGACCGAAACCAGCAGGATGACCGCAAGCGAGGCCGGAGCTGCATCCTGCCCGGCATCCCCTTGGGCAAGCGGTGCTTCATCCATGCACGGCGGCGGCGATGATGTTGGATATGCCGATGGCGACCGCTCCGGCAAGTAGTGCAACGGCCATGTTCTTGCGCTCGATGATCTCGCGCCACAGCTCGCCCGGAGTCAGCTTGTCGACCAGCACGAAGCTGACAATGAAGATGACGATACCGAGGCCGGCATAGAGCATCGTGGCAAGGAAGGTGTTCGCGGTGAGCATGGCAGGCTCCTTTCAGGATCCGGTGATCATTTGTGCGTTGGGCCGACGTGGCCCGAAGCGACGGGACGGTCTTCCTCGTCGCTGTAGAACGACCAGGCGTTGAACGCCGCGAACAGCGCTGCGGCCAGCAAGGCGAGGCAAAACAGGGCGTAGAGGATCAGGCGCCGGGTCATCTGTCGCGGAATCTCCACCACAGCACGGTCAGCGGCCAGGCGAACAGTGCGGTGACCAGCGTCCACCACATCCCCCACGACATCGCGCCGGTGCTGGCCTCGATCGAAAGATTGATTGTCTCGACCGATCCCCATCCATCAATGGTGTACGGGTCGACTGGCCAGCCGTGCGCCGATCCGCTGACATAGACATCGTAGGTGCCGCGCGGCACGTGGCCGAACATGGTATCGCCAGAGCGGCTGCCTTCGCTCCACGCACCGTCTGAATCGGTTCCGGCATAGTGTTCGACCAGACCGAACGCATCGATCGACTGCTCGCTCGAACGATCGACCAGGTTGTATTCGAGATCGACCCAGCGGTTCTCGAAACGATTGGCGTCCGCTTCGATGGTGACGAACTGCCATGGCCTGCGCACGGTGATCGTGCCGACCTTGACAGGCGCGATCTGGCCGCCGACCGGAACCTGGATCAAGGTACTTGCACTCGTGCTCGGCCCTGCGATCACGGCCATTGCGATTGCGGCAAAGATCGAGACGGCGAGGGCAAGCTTGAACATGTTGCCAAGATCGTCCCGCTCCATGCCGATCGCGGGCCGGAACAGCATCGGTCCTCTTGCCATCTTGCGCCGGGGCAGGCTGCGACGCTTCACGCCAAAGGCATTTTCGACATCGGCTTCCGGAACCGGCACAAGTTGCGTCCAGTTCTCCTCGCCAACCGAAACCTCACGCGAAAGCATCGTGTCGCCTGATTGGAACAGCGTTGCGTTGGCCGTGTCGCCTGCCTTCACTCGCCAGTAGAATTCGCCTGCAACTGCGGTGGTCGAGGTTGCCTGGTCTCGCCCCAGTCGAGTGAATGGCGTGCTTCGCCAATAGACCCTGTCTCGAGGGCCTTGAGGCCGATCGGCCAGCATCGTGCCGAATTGCCATTCGCCATCGCAGGCCACCAGCCAGCGATAGCCGAGGTAGGGGTTGAACAGCAGGAACTCCTGCCAGATGGTGATCTGGTCCTTGCGGCGCAGCGCGCCGACGACCTCCCACTCCTGCCCGAACAGCGTGCCACGCTTGCCCAGCTCCAGTGCAAAGTTTTCGTTGGCGCGCTTGTACTTGCGGATCAGTGCCACTTCGGGGCGCGATACGTCGAGCAGCGAACCGCAATGCTGGCAGGCGAGGTTGACCGTAAATCCCGCGGCGCGCAATTCGATCGTGCCACCGCAGGCGGGGCAAGTGACCGCATTGCCGCCCGAAGTGCCCGCAGTCACCGCAGCTCTCCGGGAACGGTCCAGCCCTCGATCTGACGCAGGTTTCCGGGCTTGAGGGCGACCAGATCCCAACTGTCGCCGAACCACGCCGTCGTCGCGCGGTCGTCGCGCTGAAGGGAAAGCACCTCGCCACTGGCCGAGCGGAAGTCGACGCTGGTCATCTTCATGCCGATCTGCGTGCGGATCGGCAGGTCACCCTCGCTGCCAAGGCACTCGACCCGCTTGACATCGCTTGCAAAGAGTTGGCGTCCATCGACTTCGATCACGTCCCCCGGCGTGAAGGTGCCGCCTTCCGCAAAGGCGCGGACTTCTGCGCGGTCGAGCAATTGCGGCCATTCGGCCGTCAGCATGAACATGCCAGCGGCCTCGGCCAGCCAGTACTGCGCGCCGCTATCGGCCATGGCCAGCCATTCGTTCCACGAGCCGCCGGCCCAAGCCCAGCGCACCCGCCCGACCACGACCATGCTGCGCCCATCGGCCATAAGCGTGGTGCCAAGCTGGATGGGCGAAACATCGAACGGCAGGACCGCAACCTTGCCCACGTCCTCGATATCGAGCCCGTGGCGCAGGATCAGTGTCTGGCAGTAGGGACACGTGGCATAGGGAAGGGAGGCGCCTCGCACCGGCACTTGCGCTCCGCACGAAGGGCAATTCATCACGTCCCGCTTCCCCAATGCGAACGCGCAATCAGCGGATTCGCGCGAGCAGCTCGGCCTTCTTGGCATCGAACTCCTGCTGGCTCAATGCGCCCAGGGTCACGAGCCTGTGGAGTTTCTCGATCGTGGCGAGGGGATCTTCCTCGGTGGCAGCGGGAGCAGGCGCGGGGGCCGCTGCCTGGCCCAGTCCCTGGGCCATCGCGCCACCCAAAGCCGTGGCAGCAGCAACCCCGGCGCCGATTCCGGCTACGCCGCCGCCATCCTGATTGGCGGCATCCTCGATGGCTTCGGCTGCCTGGAAGCGGGTGTAATTGCCAAGATCGCCGAGCACGCGCATGGAGCTCGCCTTGTCGAGGTGAGCCTGCACTTCATCAGGCAGGGAAACGCTTTCGACATAGAACGAAAGGCAGGTCAGCCCCCACTGCGCAAAGGCCTTGTCGACCTCAAGCTTGATCCGGTCCGAAAGCGCCTGCTGGTTTGCCGCCAGATCGAGGAAGGCAATGCCACTGCCGCCAAGGGCCGTGGCCATCGCGGTCTGGATCGCGGCGCGCAATTGCGGTTCGAGCGAGGGCACCGCGACGCCAGCCAGCGTCCCCATCACGCGCGAGATAAAGGGCGCAACTTCGTTGACGCGGAAGGAATAGGAGCCGAAGGCACGCAGGCGCAGCGCGCCGAATTCAGCATCGCGCACGGTGACGGGCTGGGCTGTCCCCCACTTCAGGCCATGCTGCTCTTTCAGAGAGAGGAACACGACGTCAGATTTGAACGGCGACTTGAAGGCCTTGTCCCAGTTCATCAGATTGGACAACAAGGGCAGGTTGGCGGTCTCAAGCGTATGGAGGCCCGGCCCGAAGTAGTCCGCCACGCGGCCTTCATTGACAAAGGCCGCGACCTGACCTTCGCGCACTGTCAACTGCGCGCCGTGCTGAATTTCGCGATCGGCAAAGGGCACGCGCCAGGCCAATTCGCCGGGCTGCTCCAGCCATTCGATGACATCGACAAATTGCTTGCGGATAAAATCGAACATCACTGGCGCCTTACGAAAACAAGGGACTGTTTCCGGCAGCCTAACTTGTGACTGCCGCTAAGCAAGTGCGCATGCGGAAAACGTCTGCCAACGGTATTGGCCAATCAACGGCGTTTAGCCCCCAAGTGACCGGCGCCCAGGCGATAGCCTGGGCGCGATCTTCACGCCGTAAGCGCGCCCAGATGGGTTTCCCAAGTGATGGTATCGTTGTGCGAATGTGTGAAGCCGATCGATCGTTCGAAGTCGACACAGGCTTTCGAGCGGAAAGCGACGATATAGGTGCGGCGCCAGCGGTCCGGCGACGTGTTCCCGCCTGAGCCGTGAACGATCAGTTCGTCATGCACGGTAATGTCACCCCGCTTCAGTGGAAGATCGACCACAGTATCAGCATCGGTCAGTTCAACACTGAGAATGTGCGACTTGCTGCGATCCTCACCCATCAGCGGACGGTGCGGGCGAAGGCCCTGCTTTTGCGAGCCCGGCACCACCTTTAGGCATCCGTTTTCCAGATCGGCGTCGTCAAGCGCGAGGCTGCAGGTGGCAGTCAGCGGCTCGGGCGTGCCGGTCGGCCAGTATCCCAGGTCCTGGTGCATCGTGAACACGGCGTCGGGCTTTGCGGGGCGCTTTGCAAGGAACTGGTCGTAATCGAGGGTTGCGCTCTCCCCGAGCAATTGGCGCGATATCGAGGCTGCGCGCCGTTCGTAAAGGTTGTCCCGCAGGGTTGGCTCGTAGTGACGCGGCAGCACCGCATTCACGAGGCTGAAGTTCTCGAACTCACGGTCATATGGCCCGGACATGTCACAGAAATCCTTGCCCATGCCGCTGACTTCGCCGCGAATGAAGCGCTCGAACTCGGCTTCCAGCGGTGCAAGTTCCTCCTCCGTCATCACGCCGCACAAGGTGATGTAGCCTTCGCGATGGTACTGGGCGATCACCTCTGGCGTGAGGATGTATTCATCGCCTTGACGGCCGTATTGCTGGGTCATTTTGCGGATACTTTCGTGAGATTAGATGGAGCAGGGTCAGGCGATGCAGATGGTGCCATAGCGTTCGGCATGCATCGGGAAGATGTGCACATCGGGCGGGAAGTAGGAATAGCGAATGCGGGCGACGACCTCGATCTTGTGGACGCCCGGTTCAAGGCCGCCGGGCTTGTCGACAAGGATTTCGCCCCATTCGGTCAAGCCCCAGCGCGCGGTAATTTCCTCACGCATTTCGGCCATGGTGTAGACTTCATCGCGGATGCCGAAACGGTTGTTTTCGTGATCGTAGAAAACGCCATCGACCGTCACGTCGAAGCCATCGAGCTGCGACAGGCGGGTGCCGTGGTAGTTGGGGATGCGGATGCGGATGGCGAAGCCTTCGCGCGCGCCCACGGGTCCGAAATTGCGGAATCCGGTGCTCTGGATGAGCTGATGTTCGAGCATGGTGTTCTCCGGGAATTCTATGTGCGAAACGGGATCAGGCGAACTTGCCTTCGTCGAACTCCCGCTCGAGCTTGCGCAGCAGCACGTGCTGTCGGCGAACCTGATCAATCGAACGCCACGGCGCGCGCCAACCTTCGTATTCGCTGGAAAGATAGCCGGAGTAGCCCGAGCGCTTGATGGCCGAGATCACCGGCTTCCACGGGATGTTCTGGTCCTCGAGGTTCTCGTCGATGTCGTGGAACTTTGCCTGGATGAATACCACGTATTTGGCGATATCGAGGAAGTGTTCGGGCGGAACCTTGATGCCGTTGAGGAACTCCATGTGCTTGCGCGCTTCCTCGTTGATCTGGTGCGAGCCCCAGTGCGTCAGCGGCCGGTCCTGGAAGATGCCGGTGTCGATCATCAGGCCGAAGTTCTTCGTGCCGGTGCGCTCGATGAGGTTGATGTAACCGTCGACAACTTCATGCTTGATCGGCGTGGGGGCGTGAATTTCCGGGCAGATCACCACGCCCAGCTTGTGGGCGAGGTCGAGGTTGCGCTCGGTATAGGCCTCCCACTGCGGTTCGGGGATCAGATCATGCGACAGCACGCCGAACTTCGGGCGGAGGAACTTGAAGCCGAGCTGGTGCGCAAGTCGCAGGTCGCGCTCGAGTTCCGCCGCACCTTCCTCGACGGTGAGGCTGCGCTGGAGAGTAATGCGCATGTCGACCCACGAGCACATGTTGGTCGGTTCAAGCTTGTACTTGTCCAGCAGGCCAAACCAGCGATCGAGAAACTGGCTGGAAGGGTGGGGATAGCCCTCGATCTGGCCCTCGCCCAGAATCTCGATGCCGGTGGCGCCGGTATCCGCGATATGGTCGAACGCGTCTTCGAGCGTCATGACCGAGCCGTAGTCATCGACGTAGCTGTAAGTTGAAACACCGTATTTGAACGAACCGGGCATGTCTTGCTCCTGGAAGGCCGGAGACGAAGCCCACCGGACCTCGCCTCATGCCGAATGCAATTGTCAGATCAGAAGTTCACGCTCGCCCGCACGCCGTAGGTGCGCGGTGGCTGGAACTGATAGTTGTCGCTGAAGCCGTTGAAGTTCTGCTCGGCGAAGGACAGCACGTTCTTGTTGAAGACGTTGCGGACATAAGCCTGCAGCTTCCAGCCACCGGCATTCGGCTCGATCGCTGCCGACAGGTTGCCGAGGAAATAGGACGGCGAGCGGATCTGCTGCAGATTGAATGCCGAGTAATAGAAGCTGGATGAGTACTTGCCGTCAGCGCGGAACGACAGCAGGTGATCGCCCAGTGGCACGCCCTGTTCGAAGCCCATCGAGGCGGTGAAATGCGGGGCGTTGGGCAGCTGGTTCTTGCTGATGTCGACGTTCTGGTTGTTGCCGTTGGTGACGATGATGTTGTCGCCGAACTTCGTGTCGAGCAGGGTGCTGTTGAGGTAGAGCTTCGTGTTCTCGGCAACGCGGGCGTTGAGCTGGCCTTCCAGGCCAAGCACGCGGGCGCTGCCGACGTTGAACACGCCGGTCGAGCATGTCGGGCAGGTGCTTTGCTGAGCCTGGTAACCCTTGTAATTGAAGTAGAAGGCGGCGAAGTTGAGCTGCAGGGCATTGCCCATCAACGTGTTCTTCGTGCCGATTTCGAAGGCGTCTACCTGCTCCGCGCCATAGGGCGTGGCAGCGACCGAGCCGTTCGAGTTGAAGCCGCCCGACTTGTAGCCGCGATCGTACTTGGCATAGATGAGGCGCCCCGATTCTGGCCGCCAATTGAGACCGAGATGCCAAGTCGGCTTGCTTTCCTTGGTCTCGCCATTGCCGGAATTGACGATCGGGAACGGCGGGCAGGTGCCGGGCGCCGGGAAGCCGTTGCCGCATAGCGGGAATGCCAGCGCGGGCAGGAGCAGCACCGAATTGCCGGTGCGAGACTTGTTGTCCCACGTGTAGCGGGCGCCGGCCGAGAGCTGGAGTTGTTCGGTCAGGTCATAATCGGCCTGCGCGAAGATCGCGTCGGACTTGGTCTTGACCGCAAAGTCGAAGGCGATGCCATAGCGAAACGACTGGTCGGCATTGGGCGCGAACGACAGCGGGCCGCCCGGCGCGAACAGGCCGGTCATCTCGCGGTTGTAGAGCCCGGCGGCAAGCGCGTTGTCTTCGGTGAAGCGGAAGTATCCGGCTTGGATGAAGAGCTTGCCGGTCTTCTCGTTGCTGATGCGAACTTCGTGGTTCCAGGTCGTCGGTGCCTGGGTGTTGAGATACTGGCGGTTGGCCGGATAGTTCGGACCAGTAGCGTCGAGCGTCAAGTCGAACTGCTGCTTGTCCCACCCGCCCGAGTAGATCAGGTTGATATTGCCGAGGCCGCTGTAGCTGGCTTCCCAACGGATGCGTTCGCCCTTGAGCACAGTGCGTGTCTGAGAATCGCTGCGGAACGCAGGCAGCGGATCGAAGCTGGGCTGCGGCGCGCCCAATGTGTTCTTGAGGACCGCCTCGCCATCGGTATCGCGATCATCTCGCTGGTAAGATACCCACAAATCCAAGCCATCCTTGGCGAAGCGAGCCTGGATGCGACCGGATTTGAAGTCCTCGTTGTCAGCCGACTTCATCAAGCCGACCTGGCGACGGTAGCCGTCGTGCTTGAGGAAAGTGCCCGAGGCGCGCAGCGCGAAGCTCTCGGACAGGGCAAGGTTGACGGCAGCGTCGGCGTTGGTCGTGTCGTAGTTGCCGTATTCGAACGAGGCCGAGACCTCGTTCTTGAACTTGGGCCGGTTTGTGATGATGCTGACCAGACCGCCGGTCGAGTTGCGGCCCTGCAGCGTGCCCTGCGGCCCCTTCAGCACTTCAACGCGGGCAACGTCATACATCGACGTGTTGATCGAATAGGCGCGGTTGGTGAAAAAGCCGTCGCGCGCAACCGGTACCGATGGGTCGCCCAGTTCCGTCACGTCGGTCGAGGCAATACCGCGCACGGCGATGTACGCGGAGCTGTTCGAACTCGAGACGTTGAGGCTGGGATCGATCGCGGAGAGGTCCCGCACTGAATTGATCCCGCTATCGGCCAGGTCCGCGCCCGTATAGACGTTGAGCGCGATCGGCGTGTCCTGGGCCGAAGTCTCGATGCGATTGGCGGTTACGATGATATCGCCCACGCCGCGCTCGGAGGCTTCTGCCGCATCGGCTTGGCTTGTACCTTGGGGTTCTTGGGTGGCTTGTGCAAGGGCCGGCGAGCACAGCGCAAGGGCAGATGTTGCAAGCAAAATGGCAGCCGTTCTCATGGCATTCCCTCCCGATCATAGTTGTCGGTGTCCCGAAGGCCCGATATTTGATCGGTGATTAGATTTGCATAAACCCAGCGTCAAGCGTTAATCTAATCAGTGCTCTGATCAGGCGTGGAGATGCTGACGCGGGCACGAGGCCGTGATAGTCGCCGCAGCAGTACCGGGGATCAGTCTGCCAGAGCGGCGAGTGTGGCGCGGGCGACGATGGCCTCTGCGATATCGACAGTGGGCACAATGCTCTGGCCAGGCCGGATCACGCCCTTCTTGCGCATCGAAGAAAAGCCATAGATCGCCGACCAGAAGGCGATCACGCGCAAATCTGCCTCGTCGTCGGAGATGCCCGGGATTGCTGCGCGGAGATGGTCCCGCAAGTTGAAGTGGCCTTGGAGCTGGTATTCCAGCAGCTTGGTGTCGAGCACCGGCGAGGTCAGCTCACTTTCGTACATGAGGTCGAGCAGGAACGGGTTGTTTTCAGCAAAGCGGATGAACAGGAGGCCCATGCGACTGAGCTTCTGCTCTGGGGTAACCGTGCTGCGCCGGACTTGCTCGGCCCCGTCGAGCATTTCCTCGAAGCCTTCAATGGCAAGCGCCAACAGGAGCGAGCGGCGGTCGGGGAAATGATGGTAGGGAGCCCCTGGCGAAACGCCGACCTGTTGGGCAAGCGTGCGGATGGACAGTCCGTGGTGCCCGTGTTGCCGTACATATTCACGCCCCGCATCGAGCAGGTCGCGGCGCAGGTTTTCGCGGTGATACGGCTTCTTGGCGGGCATAAAATCTCTCGGGCGACCGGACAGGCTTGCGAGCTATCGGATAGCTTCCCTAACAGCAAACCGCCAGCTGGCCAGCCGGAAAGCGCAGGTGCTCGCCAAGTAGGGCGGGGGGGGGCAGGTGTCAGCTCGGCTGCTCGCAAGCGACTTGCCTGCAAATCTGATCAGTGATCAAAGGCGGTGATGCAGTGTAACAAGAAATGGACGATTTCCGCCTGGGATTACGAAGTAGCGATTGCGCCAGGCGTAGGCGGTTCGCTGCGTGGCCTTTTCTGGCAGGGTTCGCCGGTGCTTCGTACCGCACGGACCGACCACATCCTTGACGCCGCCTGCTTTCCCATCGTGCCTTTTTGCAACCGCATCGCAGACAGCCGATTTGAAGTCGCCGGCGTCAGCTATCGCCTGTCATCCAACTTTCCCGATGCCTACCATCCCCACGCGTTGCACGGCTATGGCTGGGTGCGGCCGTGGCAGGTGATCGATCACGACATGTCGTCGATTCGGATGGTCCATGGCTATTCCGATGGCGAGTGGCCATGGCACTATCGCGCTGAACAGACATTGGAGTTGGGAGCCAAAGGCGTAATGATGCGACTGGAGGTGACCAATCTCGGCCCAGGACGAATGCCAGCGGGACTCGGATTTCATCCCTATTTCCCAGGCGATGGCAGCACTGTTTTCCGTGGCTTGCACCGCTACGAATGGCAGACTGCGCCAGACGGACTGCCACTCACGCTTGTGGATGCAGGCGACGCCGTGGACTGGTGGAAAGGCGCAGCCGTCACGACGCGCATGGTCGATACGATTCAGGAGGGGCGCCAAGGCGTGCTAACGGTCCTGCGGCCAGCAGACGATCTGCTGATCGAGATGACACCGTGCCCGGCACTGTCCTGTACCGGGGTGTATGTCGCACAAGACGCGGAATTCTTCTGCATCGAGCCGCTGACCCATCCAACTGATGCCATCAATCGCACCCCCGGACGCATGACGTGGCTGGCTGAGGGCGAGACGCTGGCAGCCAGCTTGCTGATCCGCGCGCAAAATAGCCTGTTCGGCATCGATTGACTTTGGCGCGGCACAATCTAATCATCGATTAGATAGTCAATTGTCTGCAGCGTCACGGGCGAGAGTGCCCTGCTGCGACGGAGGGATGGATGCAACCTGTCAGGATCGGGCTTGTAGGCGCGGGAGACATCAGCCCAGTCTATCTCAATGCAATTGCTCGTTCGCCGGCCCTTGACCTGCGTGCCATCGCCACGCGAACGCCGCAGGCCATTGCGCAAACTGCTGCCCGGTTCGGCGCACGCGCGGCCACGGTCGACGAGCTACTTGCCGACGATACGATCGAACTGGTCGTCAACCTCACTCCAGGTGTGGCGCATGAGGCGATCAATGCAGCCGCTTTGGAGGCGGGCAAGCATATCTATTCCGAAAAGCCCTTTGCCCTGTCGCATGAGACGGCGCGCCAGTTGGCTGACCTTGCCGAGAGCCGCGGCCTACTGATCGGCTCGGCGCCCGATACGTTCTATGGCAGCGCGCACCAGGCTGCGCGCAGGGCGCTCGATACAGGGGCCATCGGCAAGCCGGTATTCGGCTCTTCGTTCCTTGGACTGCCGGGACTTGAGCTATTCCACCCGAGCCCCGAGGCGTTCTATCGTCCGGGCGGCGAGCCGCCGTTCGATGCGGGACCTTATTACACGACGATGTGGATCAACCTGCTGGGGCCGGTAAAGCGGGTGTTTTCGGTTTCGGGCGCGGGCAGAGCGGAGCGAACGATCCTGCGCGGCGCCCGGCGGGGCACGCGCTTCCCGGTGACGGTCGACACCACGTTCAACACGGTGCTTGAATTTGCCGAAGCGTCGGTCAGCTTCATCATCTCGCTCGACGTTGTGGTGCCCACGCTGCGGCCGGGCGAACTGTTCGGTTCCGACGGAATACTGGCGATGGCCGACCCGATGTTCTTCGGTGGCCAACCGGCGGTGACTGCACCGCCGCAGCCACGCACAGACCTTCCTACCGCCGACCAGGGCTTCGCCACGCCAAACCGCCATGACCACACCGGGCGGGTGGTGGCCGATTATCGCGGTGCCGGGCTGGTCGATCTTGCGCTCGCGATCCGCACCGGCAGCAGACACCGCACCGGGGGCGAGTTCATCGTCCACTCGGTAGAAGTGATGGAGGCCATCGTCAGATCAGCGACCTCGCGCACTGTGGTCGAGCTTCAATCCACCTGCGAGCGTCCCGCGACGATCGATCCGGTGGCGGACGCTGCGCTGATCGCGCTGACGGCATCGCCCTTCGATCTCGTCGATAACGCATCGACGCACTGACATTCCTCATTCAACGGAGTTTTCCGACGTGTCCTCAACCCGCAACATGTTTGCCACAAGCCTTGCTCTCCTCGCGCCCGTCTGCGCTTTTGCCGCCGATGGTCCGCCGGATGGCTCGACGCCCGAACAGAAGGCGGCGATTGCCAACGACCCGACCTATCGCAGGCAGGATCTCGTGCTGACGAACCTGCCGCGCAATCGCTCGGCACCGACAAAGCTGTTCAACGGCCGAGACCTGTCCGGATGGGACAGCTGGCTCGGTTACACCGTACCTGCCACCACGTATGGCACGCCGAGCAGCGCGCCGATCGGCCTCAATCATGACACTTACGGTGTATTCAAGGTGGTCGAGCAGGATGGCGCACCTGCGATCTATTCCAGCGGCAAACTGTTCGGAGGGCTGCTGACAAAACGATCCTACAGCAACTACCACCTTCACGTGGAATACAAGTGGGGTGCCAATACATGGACGCCGATGCCGCGCAACAATGGGGTACTGTATCATTCGCATGGCGCGTATGGTGCGTTCTTCGGCACATGGATGAGCGCGATCGAGTTCGAGGTGGTGCCGCACTCCGTCGGCATGCTGCTGACGGTGGGCGATTCCAAGGGCAAGCCTTCGTTCGAGACAGTCGACTGGCGGGTTGGCGCCACCGTTCCTGTCGCCAATGATCCCTCAATTCCCTATCCGAGTCGCCGTTACTTCAAAGGCGGCCTGCCATCGCGGCTGACGTTTCCGACATGGAACGTCGATGCCGGCGCTGACGCAGAGAAACCTCTGGGCGAGTGGAATTCGCTTGATCTTTATGTCTTCGGGAACACGTCGATCCACGTTGTGAACGGCGTGCCGGTGATGGCCGCGACCAACCTCACCACCAAGGACGCCAAGGGCCGCACCATACCGCTGACCGCTGGCAGGATCCAGCTCCAGTCGGAAGGCGCCGAAACCTACTTCCGCGCGATCACCATCGAGCCGATCCGACACCTGCCCACCATAACCGAGCGAAAGCAGGGCTGATCGCGAAAGCTGGCACCGGGACGGACAAAGTATAGGGGCGGGTAATGGCGAGCAGGAACTGCTTGATTTCGGGGAGCTCCATGCAGCCTGAGCCCGTCACGTCTAACAGTGCCGTCGTGATGCGGTACCTCAGTGAGGCCATCCCAGCGTTGCATTCGATGCGCCTGCGCTCTCAGGTTCTCGTCGACGATTGCAAGATCGTCACCTTGGCTACAGCGCTCGGCCAGAAGATGCACCAATCCATCTGCCGCTCGTGACTCCTGAAGGGGAGGTGGAGCTCGCGCTGGGGTTGACGAAAGGGAAGCCCAACTTCAGCCATCTGTTAAGCTGCTCATGGCAGTATGGCGACGCAAGCCGAAGCAGCGGGTGCTGATCCGCTCGGAACACGCCTCGCAGTTCACAAGCATAGAATGGGCAGCCTTCATCCGGGCTCACAACCTTGAGCACTCGACGAGCCGATGTGGCAACTCCCATGACAACGCGGTTGCCGAGAGCTTCCTATCCTCGCTCAAGGGCGACGATAAGCCTGGGCTATCAGGTCCTTGTGCCAGCCACCGCCGAAATCACCCAGGATCGCAAGCAGGCGATTGTCCCCGCAGAAATGCAGCGAACCTTCCGGGAAAAGCTGCCGGCTCGCAGGTGGCAACGGAGCCTTCCTTGGCTCACGGGACTTTGCCGGGGGGAGGGGAGGTGCCAGGGCTTCCAGTGTCTCGGTTGTCCCTTCGCGTCTCGCACGCCGTCCCACTTTGGGCCGGTCAAGCTCGCGCGCCGCTTCCTCCTGGGCCGAGGAATCCTTGGGCATGAATGTCATCTTCACCGATTGCACAGGACGGCCACGCCCCGAGCCCCGGATCTCCTCCCAGTCGACCGTGAAATCGGCAAGCTGATCGATCTCGGCCTTCGACTTGGCCAGGACCTCCCGCCGCAGCTCGGCGAAGTTCTTGAGACTCCCCTCAGGCACGCCGATCCGGCGACGCAACTCCTCGACGCTCATGCGCACCGTGCGATTCTGGCGATTGATGATCAGGCAACCCAGATCATAGATCGTCAGCGAATAGCGCGACTGCAGCGCCAGCATCACGCCCAGGTTCACCCGCGCATAATAATCGGAGCGTTGGATCACACGCTTGAAGTTCTCCGAGAATTCGAACTCGACGACGCTCAGGCCATCTTCGGAAACTTCCTCGACACAGCTGGCAAGAAGGGACTGCGACATGATCGCCGGCTTGCCCTTGCGCGTCGTCGTGCGAATGCGAACGATAACCCGCAGCAGCTCGTCCATGACCGGCTGAATGCGCTCGTTGCCCTTGTGCGAGCCACGCAACTCCTTCTTCGTGATGGTGAATGTCTTGTCAGACCCGGCGTCCGGCCCGGCCCTGCGCAACATCAGCGCGAAGGCCTTGCGCGCTGCCGCGCTGAGCGAACCGGTTTCAAATTCGGATTCGACAAGCTCGCCGGGTTTGCTGACAAACTCGAGATCGCGCCTGCGGATGACATCGGCAACCCTGAGTGTCCGCCCGAGACCCTCAAGATCCTCTTGCAGCTGCAGCTCTTCCGTGGCCGAATGAACTTCCATGTGAGGAGCGTAACATCTCGTCCTCTCAAAGAGAACATCCCCCCCGATCACTCACATAGACAAGCCGGATCGAACACGGCCCGGTCGTGCAAGCCAGGAAGGGACGTGCACGCCAGACATGCCCCAGAGCCCTGCGGTCGTCACGTCTGCTACCACGATCGAGCACCCCCCGTATCCTCATGTAGTCGTCGCAATGCCATGACCCGCAAGCC
Source organism: Novosphingobium sp. ERW19 (assembly GCF_012641315.1). NCBI lineage: Bacteria > Pseudomonadati > Pseudomonadota > Alphaproteobacteria > Sphingomonadales > Sphingomonadaceae > Novosphingobium > Novosphingobium sp. ERW19. The sequence goes on along the minus strand of NZ_JABAIC010000008.1, from coordinate 202,204 downwards.
CGGCGCTGCAAGAAATAGCGCCCTGTTCTGTCGGCATCAAACCGCGACCTGGAGCCAGGATCGTACCCATCCCCCAAGACCTCATATTGTCACACCCACCCCCGGTTCCTCACATTAACCGTCTCGCACAGGGTCCGCTGGGCTCGACACGCTATCGCACAGTCGCGACCACAGGTGCGGCCCAAGCCCCCGCGTACTCACATAAAGACCGCCAGCCCGATGGGACTCCCCCCATGACTCATGTAAAAACAGGCTCTCAGCCAAGCTACGGACAAAAAAGGCCGTGTTTGAAGGCGATACCGCGCGCTTTGGAGAAGGTAACTGCAACTCCCCCAAAACCTCACACAATCCCCCGATTCCTCAAGACATGGCCCCCGCCAGCACATGCTGAAGCCCCCAAGGCCTCATCCAGTCGCCCCCGCAATCTCACAATGACTCGGACAAAAGCACGATAAACCGGGCCTTTTGGGGCTCCGAATCCTAGAATCTGGAATCAGGAGAAGACGCCCCGAGCAATGCTCGGGCATCTTTATTCCTGGATTCCTGACAGGAGACAGCGCCTGGCACAGAGCATGGCAGCCGCGCGCAAAGCCGGTCAGCAGCGCAGGGCAAGCCTGACAAGGTCGGCACATAGTTCGTCAAAGCCTGTCGTCCCGGGAATATACGTCAGCCTTTCATTGCCAGGCGAAACCAAGAAGCTCGGCTCGGGACGATCGGCAGCGCAAGGCAGGCAGATGATCTCGAACTCTTGCCTGAGCCCATTGCCGCACAGACGGCCGGTAAAGACCTGTACCGGACCCTCAGCGCCAAGTTGACGAACAATCTGCAACGCCGTGCCGTGACAATCGAGACGCTCCATGATTGCGGCCAGGCAATCCAGCATGTCCCTCTCGTGACTGCAGGCGAGGGGGGTGAACTGGTCACGGCGCCAGACCGGTACCACGGCAGCAGATCTCGGCTGCGGGGTGCCCAGCCAATCGAACTCAGCGCATACCAGCGCCAGATATGGTCCTTGACCCATCGGCATCGCGTGGGAAGCCGATCCGCTGACACCATCGCGAAGATCAATCCGCCTGCCTGAACGTAGATACAAGGCGCGAGCGTTTGCTGCCTCGACCACGACCAGCACGAAAAATCGCGGTGCGCGCGCGCCGATGGCCTTCCAGAACGCGCCAGACAAGGCTTCTGGACCGATGAACAGGCAGTCGCGCAACTGAACGCCGTCTGTAAGCCAGAACGGTTCCGTAGCGCCAAGCAAGCGGTCCATCTGGAGATGCGCCCCGCGTTCGGCAAGAGCTTCAATATCGAGGCGACCCATCCTGGCGCTGGCCAGCAGGTCCATCAGGCGCAGGTACAGGGAAGAACGAACCGGTTGCCTCGCCGCGGCAAGGTCCATTTCGGGTCCGGTCTCAAAAGGGTATCGACCGTACGCCATCTGCAACACACTCCGTGCCGGCGCCATCCTGGCGCTGCCAGCCAGCACGACGATGTCATTTTCACCAGGGAAAACAAGCAGATCTGTACCCGGCAGGTCTGACAGGCTTCAGGTGCCATGAAGGCAAGTCCCGGGCACGTCGGTCCCGGGCAGGCAGGTCCTGATCAGGCAAGGACAACGATGCCGATCTGGCCGTTTCAGGGTCATCGCGCCGACTGCCCTGCGGGATTACGCCAAGGATGGCAGGGGTATGGCCTGGGGTCTCAGGATGCCGCCAGATCGATCAAGCGACATGCCATCTGGGCAAGGGCGAGTGCGAAAATCAGACCGAACTCTGCAAGAAGCAGGAAGTTGCCCCGGTGAGCACACCTGCAGGTGCCCGAACGCTGGGAATTGGGCTTTCCCTCGCGCGCTTTGCCAGGTGTAGCTGGCAGAACTGGAGACCCTGCTTCGATCATCGGTACGCTCGCAGTGAAGATTGCACCTGCTTCAACCCATCTGCGTGCTCGCACAGGCCTGCCGAGCTGGCAATACGGTGTCAACGCAGCACCTGAGGCTCGATCGTCTATCGGTAGCGAGCGGGCGAGGGCCGGGTAAGGAGGGCCGGGTAAGGAGGGCCGGGTAGCGAGGGCCGAGTATCGAGGGACGGCACCTCTCGAGCGCGCCTGGTGCGCTGACAAATGGGCATTGCCGAGACAAAAAAATGCCGCAGCGACACGGGAGGACGCTGCGGCCAGACTCCGATCGGCCCACCCTGGACAAGGATTTTGGGGCGGGTCGGGCCCGATCGCTCGTGTCGTTATCCACGCTCCGTCCATATTTTGCCACAACTTTCGCCACGAAACTGGTTGAAGGTCGAAGCACCCGGCTTCGCTCTGCCAAGGGCCTCACGACCAGCCTGGTTTCTCAGCCCTGGTTTCTCAGCCCTGGTTTCTCAGCCCTGGTTTGTCGGCCCTGGTTCATCGGCATTGCCGTTTACATGAGAGATCGGGGGCAGCCGTCGCCCGGCATTGCCTTTCGCTGCAGCGCAAGGCTGGTAAGGAGCGGCAGAGCCTGTCGCGGTGGGGGAGATACCATGATGGGTGGACAGCGGCCTGTGGTGCGGCAGGGGCCAGCGCGCCTTGCCAAGCATATCGACCTGGTTTTCGGCCCCAACAAGGGCGTCGATGTCGATCGATGGAAGCGGACATCGCAGCTCGGGCTGAGCTACGAGCCGCAATAGATGCTCAGCGCGGACGAGGTAACGCGTCTCATGGGCGGCGCCTGCCAGGTCATCAAGCAGGCGAAATCCGCCTAGCGATGGCTCACAGCTGGTAGGCGACACGGAGCCGCTCGGCGACTTCTTCGCGCGACATGTCCACTTTGAATTGCCTCGGGTCATAGTCGGCTTCGGTCGTTGCTCTTTCGACGAACGCGGCCAAGTCTTGCGCGACTGATCCGGGTAGCGGATATCGTGCTTCCTGGCTCAGCACCTGGATAAGCCGCGCCACGTCGTTGCGGTGCTTGCGGATATTCTTCTCGTCGACCTCAACGCCCTCGTCTCGCTGGCGGGACAAATCGAGCCAGGCCCGCGCTTTGAATGGGATGATCGCGGCCTCGTCGAGTACAGGAATCCCGCCGGCGCCGCGCACCATCGCCTTCAGGAAGGCGTAATAGTCCTCATCGAGCAGGATTGCCGATAGGCTGGCGGCTGCCTCATCGATGGGGAGAGGGGTGAGGTGGGAATTCTCGGCAAGGGTCAGACCCTCGGGAGCGCGCGAGAACAGCTCGAGCATGGCGGGGAAGTCGTCAGCCGTCGGCTTCTGGAAGCGATAGAGGACCTTATCGCCCTCGCTCCGCTCCCGCACCTCATAGCCACCTGCTTCGACGAACGCCCAGAAGCGTTCGGCGAAGGCGCTGTCGAGAGCCTCGACGATCAGGACAATGTCGAGATCCCTGGTCGCGCGAAAGTCGAGCCCGACCTCGTCCATGATCAGTTCGCAGGCTGCTCCGCCGATCAGCACATATTGATGCTCGAGACCGGCAAAGTGTGCCCGAAAACGGTCGACCCCGGTTACCATGCATATGTCTCCAGCAATTCTTCGGCCGCCTGCGCGACACGCTCGTCGGGGTTCGCCCTGACGCTGAGGTAGAGCGAAAGCAGATCGACGACGCCGTTTCGCGCAAGGATCTGCGGATCGTAGGTCCATGTCTGAACTTCGAGCCGACCATCGTCGAAGGGCGTCGCTTCCCTGAGTCCCTGTTCCTCCACGATCCGCTTCCAGCTCGCCGCCAGAACGGCGCGCGTCTCGATTCTTGGCGCGGCCAGCATGGTGCTTCTGGCCAGCGCGCTCTCGCCGGCCAGCGGTCCGATCTCGCCAGGGCGATGTGCGACGACAATGCGGGTCTTGCGAACCGGCGATTGCAGCCGGGCCTGGACTTCGCCCCACAGCTCGCGGCCGCCAAGGCGCAGGCGCAGTCGCCGTTGGCGGCTTACGTGATGCGCGCTCGCCAACTGCAGGGCCTCAAGTTCGTCAAGGCTCCGGCTGATACTCATGATCGATACCCGCAGTTCATCGGCAAGCTCGGTAAGGCTGCGATCTTCAAGGCTGCGGCCTTGGAGAACCGCGAGCAGCAGAACTTGCGTCGTCGGGCTGATCTGATCGGCGTGAGCAATAGCGAATGCCGGTGCGCGTTCGCGCAGGTCGAGGAACGCTTCGGGGACATAGATCTGTGCGCCGGGCGCGATGAACCCGATCTTGCGCTCGATCATCTGACGGCGGATTGTGCCGCTTGCTCGGTCGAGCAGCAGGAGCACGAGGTCGGCACCAAGTTGCTGTTGGACCATCTCTCGGTGCTTCAGATATTGAACCGTCACACCCGATCCTGTGGGCAACACTTCCTGCACCGCCATCAGCAGCAGTTTGCGGCCATTTAGCGCCCCTTGCCACATCGCATAGCGATCAAGGATGAAATGCGGCAAGTTAGCGGGCGCAATCGGCGCAAGCGCAAGGTGCTGCCCGAACGCGTCAGCAACATAGGCTTCTGCCGCCTCAGCCAAGGCTTTCAAGCGGGCCCTTGGAGTTCTTTCTAACACCACTTTTCCTATTTAACATCGCGAATGTTAAAAGTCTATTGCGATGTTAGAATTGGCGACGCTGGGACAATCCGGTACCATGCTAATCCATCCATGGGGCATAAAGCCGGCATTCATGCCTCACGCCGCGAGGACCACATCGGCGCCCTCGGGGCCACCAGGAATACCCTGAAATCGTGAGATACCATGATGAGTAGACAGCGGCCTGTGGTGCGGCAGAGTCGGTTTGCTACCAAGCACTCTGAAGGACGCCAGTGCGATGACAGCTACCCTTGCCGTGCCACCTGCCGCTATCGGTTGATCTTGGCGCAATTTTCGTTTCGCTGGGACTGTCGAAATCGACCTGGCTGGTGACAGCGCTCTCGCCGGGGAGCGACAGGATGTCACGACATTCGCTTGCGGGCGGTGACATGCCGGGGCTGGTCGCGTGTCTTGAGGGGGTTCGCGGGAAGGCGCGAACGCGGATGGGCGTGCTTTATCCAGTGATCGTCATCCCGGAGGCGGGCCTCGATGGTTTCTGACCTCACCGCAGATTGGTCGAACAGGACTGGATCGCCAGCCATGTCGTCGATGCAGCTTCGATTGCAGTCTCACGCCGATACCGGCCGGCAAAGACCGACCGCATTGATGGTGAAATCCTGATCCGGACGCTGCTGGCGTGGGTGAGGGGGAAGCCACGGGTCTTTTCCAAGGTGCGTGTGCCGACGATCGATGATGAGGATGCGCGCCGGATCGATCGCGAACGCCAGACGCTGATCGAGGAGCGCAAACGTCACGTCAACCGTATCAAGGGCCTGCACTTCGGGGTTGGTTTGCGGGATTACGAGCCGGCGCTTCGGGACCGGCGTGCGTGCCTTGACAAACTGCTAACAGGCGAAGGTCAGGCGCTGCCAGCGCATCTCAGGGCGCGCATTGGCCGCAAACTCGACAGGCTCGAGCTGCTTCTCGAACAGATCAAGGCAGTGGAGGCCGAGCGCGACGGGATGGCGTCCGCAGCGGGGGAAACCTCGCCGTTGACGATGCTGCGGGCGATCAGCGGTATGGGCCCGGAAATTGCCAACACTCTTGTTCAGGACGGGCTGGCGAGGCCGTTCGATAACCGGCGCCCCAGGTTGCCGCCTATGCCGGTCTTGCGCCATTGTCGTGGCGTAGCGGCACGATCGATCGCCAGCAAGGCGTCTCGGAATCTGGTAATCCCAGGCTCAGCACGGCCATGGACCAGCTGGCGTGGCTGTGGCTTCGCTATCAACCGGACTGCGAGCTCGCCCGGTGGTTCCAGGAAAGGACCGGCCGTAGCGGAGGCCGGGGCAGGAAGGTCGCGATCGTCGCGCTGGCGACGCAAGCTACTCGTCGCCTTGTGGAAGTACGCCACCAGCGGCGTCGTTATCGAGGGCGCCGTCTTGTCGGGAGTCCGATCAAACCCAGTCAACCAACCCCATCCATCGGGGCCCGATCAGTCCCGCCGGATCAGGTGAGCGAACCGCCCCCTCCCATGGCTTGAACAGCCGAAAGTGAGAATGGTCCCGCTCTCCTGAACCTTCGCCCAGAATGTGGCATCAGGGCGCAGCCGTGTGACAGCGTTGACCTGATATGAGGTGATACAGGCGCACGCAAGCGCCGGCAGTATAGATCAGGCTCAGCTGGACAGAGCAAGCAACACACCGAAAAACAATGATATTATGACAATTGACCCGTAGATCATCATATGAGGGGAGGGGGGTGGCAAAGGGCATGAAACGCTTTGCTCCAACGCCACACCTTCAGAACCTCGTCCAGCGTCTTGGCGGGCGATGGTACGGTGACTATGCGATGTGTCGCTGTCCTGCGCACGATGATCGCATCCCGTCCCTCTCGCTCCGCCAGGGCCGACATGCGATTCTCGTGACGTGCCATGCCGGTTGCACAAGAGAAACGGTCGTGCGCCTTCTCGGTCTCGACCGCGCCCCGGGCAGCAGTGTCCTGGCCACGCCCTTGCCGAACGTCTGCCATACGACGAGCAGGGCCGCGCTAGCCCTCTGGAGCCGTGCGGGGACAGTCGAAGACACACTGGCGGTGCGTTATCTTTGCGAGGTGCGCGGCTTTGCCCGGACAAGCGTGAGGGCCCTGCACGATATCCGCTATCTCGAACGGTGTCCGCTCGGGTCGGGCAAGTCTGTGTCATACCGTCCGGCGCTGCTTGTCGCCATGCGAAAAGCGGATCGGGTATGTGCCGTGCAACGCATCTTTCTCGACCCGCAAACCGCTGCATGTACCGGAAAATTCGTCCTTGGCCGGGCCGTCGGTGCCGCCTGGTCCAATGGCCGCCCGGCCCCGGTGATGGGTATCTGCGAGGGCTTCGAAAGCGCCGCTGCCTTCACCTGTCTCACCGGAATTCAGGCCTTTGCCACCATGGGAGCGGCGCGGTTCCACCAGATCGACTTGCCGCAAGGTCTTGAGCGGTTGATCCTGCTGGCAGACAATGACCGGGAGGGGCGTCGCGCTCAGATCAGGGCGTCTCGCACGCTTGTCCGGCCCGGCCTCGCCATCGAAACCCGCTGGCCGCCCCGAGGCCTGAATGATTGGGCTGACGCCTTGAAGCAGTAGGCAGCCTGGGGGTCTCTGTTTGCGCATGGCGTCACAGGCGCTGCGGCCATGGCAAGGGGCAAGGGGTAAGGGGTAAGGGGTAAGGGGCGAGGTGCTGGGAGGCCCATGGCCGAGCAGGGCGCGCGCGGGCCATGCAGCCGCGGACCATTGAATCTGCTGAAACTGCAGGCGAAAATGGCCCTGCTTCCAGGCTTCAGGAAGCAGGGCCAGGCATGGACAAGGCCAGTCGATGCTGCTCTTGACGTTGCAGATCCCGGTCTGTCTCCCGCGCAGGCGTTGCATCCCCATTCCGAGGAGTTCGGCATGCGCCAGGGCAAACTGCAGGTATCCGTGCGATGCGGGATCGGCAACAGATGGCCTGCGACTGTCTGCTCAAGGCCGCACCGTTCGGTTCGGGGTCCGAAGACAAAGGCCAGTGCGTTGCCATGCGGTTTCAGGACGTTTTGTGCTCGCTGGTCGGGCGACATCGTGCATCTTCTGCGAGCGCTTCAAGGGCATGCTCGACATAGATCGCAGCCATTTTCATGCCCATGGCATCGAGCTGGCGCTGGATCGCCTGCAGGGCCTGAACGAGCTCTTCGGGGCGGCTTGGCCCATTACATGGCGTAGGCAAGGTCGAATACCGGATTGAAGTGCGCTGCCATGTTCTCCAGAACCTGCGAAACAGTGCCCAGCCCCCGATCGGTCAGGCAGAGCCAGAAGCGCCGCCGGTCGTTGATGTCAGGCTGGCGAATGACCAGTCCTCCATCGTCGAGCAGTTTAAGCCAGCGTAGCGAGGTTGCGCCGGCAAGGTTGGTAAGATGGGTGATGTCAGTAACGCTGACCCGGACCCTTTCGCGTCTTGCGATGTAGAGTTCGATAAGAATGCGCCAACCAGGATTGCAGGCCGGCAGGATCGGCAGGAGCTCCTCCCGCTTGGCAAAGTTCTCCTTCAGGGCTCGCGCGATCGCCAGGGCATCGAATTGATGCGAGGCAGGGATCGCGCGCGGCACGTGCTGGGGCTTGAGCAACTGTGTCAAGATTTTGCTCGCTATCCCGATCTGCACTCTCTCGGCATGGTTCATGGCGAGGTGCTCTTCCTCTTCCCATAGTTCTGGCAAGCCTGCTCGCACACCATCGCAACCTGGTCATTGCGATCGATCAAAGTTGGCAAGGCACAGGATTGGCACGGCAAAAGGCCGGTACCGCGGCCGCGTGCCCGATGACGATCGCGAACCTGCCTCGCGCGCCGTGGCTAAATCTGCTCAAGCCCCGGACGACTGCCGCCCTTTGCCAGTTTCGTATTGGCGCGCGCGTTGGCAGGGCGAGGAGGTGCCAGTGAGCATCACACGTGACTTGCGAGAAGTTGACTTACCGCCTAAGCGACAGGAATGGCCGTTTATTTCCATGAAGAAGACCTACCCGAAGGCGTGCTTGCGCCCGGTGCCGTCGCCGTCGATACCGAGACGATGGGATTGATCACGCCGCGTGACCGCCTTTGCGTCGTGCAGATTTCGGACGGGCAGGGCGACGAACACCTCGTTCGCTTCTCCCCGGGCAGCAGCTATGCGGCGCCCAATCTGAAGGCTGTGCTCGCCGATCCTGCGCGGCTCAAGCTTTACCACTTTGCGCGGTTCGATCTGGCGGCGATCGAGCACTACCTTGGCGTGGTCGCCGCGCCCGTGTTCTGCACCAAGATCGCCTCGAAGCTGGTCCGGACCTATACCGATCGCCACGGTCTCAAGGACCTGGTGCGTGAACTGCTCGGAAAGGAAATCTCCAAGCAACAGCAGTCGAGCGACTGGGGCGGTCCGGTGCTGTCCGATGCGCAGCAGGAATACGCCGCATCCGACGTGCGTCACCTCCATGCCATGCACGCGATCCTCGTCGAGCGTCTGGAGCGCGAGGGCCGCACCGCAATGGCGCAGGCCTGCTTCGACTTCCTGCCGATGCGTGCGCGGCTCGACCTTGCCGGTTGGGCAGAGCGTGACGTGTTCAGCCACGAGTAAAGTGACAAGGGACAAGGGCGGGCGATGACTGTCGCGGCAGACACGATTCGCACACAGCGTCGCAGCTTTGCAGCGCCGGGCGGCTCCCATGACCGTCTCGTGCATTTTCTCGCGCGCGGCTTGCCAGCGCTGGTCGGGGCCCTGCTGGCGATCATGGTCATTACGCCGCTCTCGCCACGCGGCGAAATCAGTTTCCTGCTGGATCGTCGCAAGGTTGCCATGGTCAACGAACGCATGCAGGTTTCCAGTGCCATGTATCGCGGGCAGGACGATGAAGGTCGCAATTTTTCGATCACGGCAGGCTCGGCAGTCCAACGAACCAAGGCACAGCCCTTGATCGAGCTGGATCAGCTGACCGCACGGATCATGCTGGACAATGGCCCGGCCTTGCTCACCGCGGGCCGGGGCAACTACGATTTCGGGAAGGAGATCGTGGATATCGCAGGCCCGATCAACGTCCAGACCTCGGACGGCTATCGCATGACGGCTACAAACGTCGACATCGATCTTGGCAGCAAGATCCTCAAGAGTCGCGGGCCTGTCGAAGGGCGCATTCCTGCCGGAACCTTTTCCGCCGATCGGATCAACGCCGATCTGAACGAGCGTACGGTCGCGCTCGAGGGTAATGCCCGCCTCCGCATGGTACCGGGCAGGATGCAAATGCCATGAGCAGGACACCGATGAGCAAGTATCCCATGACTACACGCGAGATCATTCGCTCGGCCCGTCCGCTGCGCTGGGCCACCATCGGTTTTGCCGCATCGGCCGCGCTCATGGCAGGTGGTCAGCATCTTTGGGCGCAGGGCATCTCGGGACATGACAGCAATGCGCCTGTGAACTACGCGGCAGATCGCATCGAGGTGCAGGACAAGACAAAGCGCGTCGTCCTGTCCGGCAATGTCGACATCACCCAGTCGGATTTGCGCATGCAGGCCGCCCGGACAACCGTTGCCTACAGGAATGCCGGCGACATCCAGATCGACAGGATCGATGCGACCGGAGGTGTCATGGTCAACCGTGGCGGTGAAAGTGCGCGCGGCGATGTTGCTGTCTACGACTTCAACCGCAACATCATCACCATGACAGGGAACGTTGCGCTCCGTCGCAACGGCGATACGTTGAACGGCGGGCGCCTGGTCATCGATCTCGATTCTGGCCTGTCGAGCGTCGATGGGCGATCAGGTGGTGGTAGCGGCGGCCGCGTCAGCGGAACGTTCAACGTCAAACGCAGGAACTGATCGGGTGGATTGATCCGCGCTCGACGATCCTGACCGGCCTGTCGTGCAGCATCCTTGCAAGTTGGCGACGTTGCGCCGACGAGCCTCCTTGCCGACAGGTGGACGGGACTGCGAGACCATGTCCCAGAAGACCCGGTCCCGTTTGCGTGCCGATTGACATTCAATCGCCAAGAGGCGCGAACAAATCGTGGAGTGTGGTCTCGTCCAGAACAGCATAGGCTGTGTCGCTTTCAGCTTCGAAAAGGGCATCAGCCAAGGCTTGCTTGCGCTGCTGCATGTCGAGAATTCTCTCTTCGACTGTGCCGGCCGCCACGAGCCGATGGACAAAGACGGGCTTGGTCTGGCCGATCCGATGGGTCCGGTCCATAGCCTGACGCTCGACTGCCGGGTTCCACCAGGGATCATAGAGGATAACGGTATCGGCCTCAGTAAGGGTCAGGCCAACCCCTCCGGCCTTGAGGCTCAGGAGAAATACTGGAGCATTCCCGCTCGCGAATGCATCAAGCACTGATGCGCGGTCCCTGGTCTGTCCGGTCAGCGACAGGCAGGCAATGCCCTCCTCGGTCAGGTCGCGCTCGATCAGACGCAGCATTTCGACGAATTGCGAGAAGATCAGCACCCGGCGGCCTTCTGCGACAAGTTCCCTGACCAGTTCACGCAATCTGGCGCGCTTGGCACTGTCCGTGACGGACCGGGCAGCATCTGTCTTGACCAGTGCCGGATCGCAGCAGACCTGCCGCAGCTTCAGGAGAGCGTCGAGCACCGTGATGCGGGAGGCTGCCAGCCCCTTGGTTCTGATGGCCTCGCGCACGCGGGCATCCATCACGCTACGCACCGTTTCATAAAGTGCCTGCTGCGGTTTGGGGAGATCGACCCGCTCGAGGATCTCTGTCCTTGGCGGCAGTTCTGCTGCGACCTGTTCCTTTGTCCGGCGCAGCAGGAAGGGGCGCAAGCGCCGTTTGAGGCGGGCTTGCGCGCTGGCATCGCCATGCTTTTCAATAGGCGTGCGAAATAGCGTCTGAAACTGCTTGCGATCCCCCATCAGCCCGGGATTGACCCAGTCCATCAGCGTCCAAAGGTCCTGGAGCGAGTTTTCGAGCGGGGTTCCGGTCAGTGCAAGGCGCCCCTTGGCAGGGATTTCGCGAAGGGTCTTTGCCATCTGCGAGGCGGGGTTCTTGAGGGTCTGCGCCTCGTCAAGGATGACCAAGGGCCAATCATGGGCTGCCAGCCAGTCACGATCGCGGGCAAGCAGGGGGTACGTCGTGACAACGAGGTCAGCTTCCAATGCCGCTGCGCGGTAAGCGGCGCGCTCGTTGCCGTGCAGGACCACGAGACGCAGACAGGGCGTGAACTGTTCGGCCTGACTACGCCAGGTGTGCACCAGGCTGGTTGGCACGATCAGCAGCACCGGGCCTGCTGCTTCAGCTTCTCGCCTCGCCTGCAGGAGTGCAAGTGCCTGGACTGTCTTGCCGAGCCCCATGTCATCGGCAAGCACGCCACCGAAGCCCGCCTGCAGCAGCATCGCCATCCAGGCGACGCCATGGGCCTGATAGTCACGCAGCTGGGCCTTCAGACCGGCCGGGGCTGAATGAGCCTTGCCTGCGGTGAGAGCATGGAGGCCGCGCGCCAGTGGCAGGATTCCGGCATTGTCGGAGAAGCGCACATCGCTGCCTGCGAGCGCCTCTTCAGCCAGTTTGACCAGCCCTGCCTCTGCAGGATGCATCGCGCCCAGTTCCACCTGCTGGCACAGGAACAGGTGGAGCAAGGCGGCAATCGGGCTGAGGTCGACCGAGAGATAGCCCTGCTTGCCACGGTCAATGTAGACGGGCTGGCTGGCGAGGTGCTGTGTCAGCGCATGCACATCAGGCACCTGCTCCCACCCCTCTCGGTACTGTTCCAGGAATGCCGCAATCAGGGGCGCGACATCGATGGCCTTGCCCTCAAGCTCGACCTGAAAGCCAAGAGAAAACCAGTCATTTCCCTGGAATTCTGCACCCGGGGCGTTCTGCGTGGAAACCGACAGCGAAGCAGCTTCGGCGCTGAGACGGTAAGGCCATCTGCTGCTCTCGACGATGTCCCAGCCCTCTGCGCGCAAGGCCGGGACCACTCGGAAGGCGAAGTCCAGTGCATCATCGAGCCGGGAGACATCCATGAGCGACGTGCTCAGTTCACCATCGGCAAAGACAAGATCGCAATCCATCATGCGATCGCCGGGCCAGTGCGTCTCGAGCTCTTCCACCGGGATCGCACCGGCTTGCGTGAGACGTAGCAGGCAGGCGTCCTCCCACTCTGGGTCACGCAGCAAGGTGACCACCTCACCAGCCTGCACGATGCGCGGATCGGGGTCATAAGCGGAAACCTCCTGACCCTCATACACGAACGTCAGAGTGATTGTTGGAAGCTGCAGCGTTGTTCCCCAACGACCAGCATTCTCCCGCGCCGACTCCGCCCCCAGCATGAGACGGGCATGGCGTGTCCTGGGAGCGCGCGTCCTCTGGCGAATAACGTGGGGGCGTGGCAAGACGAGGTTGGCCAGACGATCAGGAAGTGCAGCAGCGAGCACCGCTGCGTGTTCAGCCGAAACAAGTGGCGCTGTTTCGACCAGTCGCAAAGTCTCCGGTTTCACAGGCTCGGCGAGTGCCCCGATGCGGCCTGAATCCTGGTCAATCCAGAATGTCGCCCCTTCGAGCCCTTGCAGTTGCAGGGCCGCGCCCGACGGATCAACGAAACCGAGCTTTTGGGCGCCATCTGATAGAATTCGCCATTGTAACCTGACAGCGGGGCGGTCTTCAGACCAGGTGAGGCAAGCTTCAGGGGAAGCAGCATGGAGCAGCCTGCCCGTTTCACCAAGCCGCCGGATCAGGCTGATTGCCTGCTCACCGTTGAGGAGCAGGCAGTCGGGTAGACCCGAACCAAAGCCATAGCCATAGCGTGCGTCCCAGATTCCCGCCTGCACCAGCGCGGGGATCAGTTCCAGGTCCACCGGACGGATGAATGCGGGAACAGCACTTGCGCGGATAGCAGCGAGAAGATCATAGCGGCGCATGCTCTTGTTAAGCGTATCGCCTGCGGCGGCCATCCGCCCTTTGTAGACGTCCACCCGAAGGTCTGCACCGGCGAGCTGAAGGACATAAAGCAGCCGGTCTTTGATATTGCTCGGATATTCTTCGGGCCGTTCAGGTCTTGGAGCGGCAGATGTGGCATTCTGTCTGACACGGGCGAGCCAGGCCTCGACTGGTGCGGCGAGACTGACGGGGTTCTGGTGCTGTGCGGCAGCCAGATAGATCAATGCTGCCGCGACATGCTTGCAATTATGGCCCATTGGGCAGGAGCAGGCACCGAGAAGGGCATCGCCATGCAAGGCGATATGTTGATTGTAGGCCTGGCCGCGCCCGTTCGAGACGCGGCTTACAACAGCGCCGCCTTGCTCGGCCTCGACCTTTATGACCAGCCCGCGATCAACATAATCATGAGCGCGCTGCAGTGTCGAGGCAGCGAAATGATCGCTCAACTTGATCCACATAGCATTCCATTAGCCTGAATACTCACCGGGGCGCAGGTGAAGAGTTGGCGGTTGTAGCGTAAAGTTCTGTTCTGAAGCAGGAATCTGGTTGACCAGGCCTAGTCCTGCCCAGGACAGAAAATGTCATGAACCAGACCCGCCAGGAGTGACGATAGAGCGCCGGGACTTTCGTTTCCAGCGGTCCTCGGCAAGAAAGTCGCCGTCGCGATCGACTCTGGCCGACTGACCTCTCACGGCGGCGTGGTGCTGCGGTCTCAAGTCGAGGCCGCGATGGGGATTTGCCGGCGGTTTGCGGCTTGCATTGCCGATCCGCGTGACCCATCGCTTCGTTGACCTCGTCGCGTTGCGCGACGATCCGGGGTTGTGCCTGGCGCCAGGCAAGCTGCCGGGATCGGACGCGGGGCCTGCCGGCCAACCCACGATGAGCTGCTGCGAGAATGCTCTGAGTGCATGATCAGCAATGTCCCAGGATACATGTCGCAAACGATCCGGTAAATGGATTTGACCCAACCGGTGAGTCCTGTGAGCCGTTCGACGGCGGCGATAGCGGAGCATACTGCGATCACGACAATCCGCAGGATGATGGTCTGCCGATCGTCGTCACCGGCCAAAAGCCTGATAGCGGCATCACCGCTGGCGAGGTTGGAAACTTCCTCGGCAGGGCCGCTCTTGAATCGGCTCCTGGCGGCGCTTCGGTGGACTGCATGTTCATCTCCCAGTGCGATACCACCGACAAGGTGCTTGCAGCAGTCGATTGAGTTCCCGGCCTCGGTAAGCTTGGCAATTTCGGCAAGCTACGAAAGGTACGAAAGTTGGGACGCGCTTGCGGCTGTGTGGTGGCAGGAACGCTGGTAGACACGCCGAAAGGCCTAGTCGCAATCGAGACTCTTGCCGCAGGCGACATGCTCCTCGCCTATGATGTGAAAACCGGTGAGGTTGTGCCCCAGTCGGTGCTCGACGTCCTGCGGACCGAACCGAAGCCAACCTACAATGTGATTCTCCGCGCTGCCAACGGCGAGACGGCTCAGTTCGAGGCCACTGATGATCATCCCTGGCTGAATGCTGCCAAAGAATGGCGCAACACGGATGAGCTGACTGTTGGCGATAGGTTGATCGCAGGCGATGGTGGGCGGTTCGAGGTGATCGAGGTTGGTCTGACCGGTAATGTCGAGGTGGCCTATGCCTTGCGGTGCGCGCTGTATGACAATGGGGGGTGCTATCTGCATCCCATGGAAACGGCTGGAAAGCGCCAATCACGCCCGTGCGTGAGGTGTATATCTGAATTATGGGTCCGATGCGTAGCATCGTGGCCCCTCCCACGATCCGGAAAATGATCCTGCCCGTGACGGTGAATGCCCGTTCGACCATAGCTTGTGGGCTATAGACAATTTATAGCCTGAAGGATATATAGCGGTATGGCCTGGACGGTTCTCTATCACGGTGCGTTCCTTCCCGAACTGGAGGTGCTGTCGGAATCCGTGCAGGACGAGTTGCTGGCGTTGGTCGAACTGCTCACCGTGAGTGGCCCGACGCTGGGGCGGCCACACGTCGATACGCTGGCCGGATCGAAGCACGCCAACATGAAGGAGCTCCGGTTCACGGCGGATGACGGGGTGTGGCGGGCAGCGTTCGCGTTCGACCCCAAGCGCCGCGCCATCGTGCTGGTGGCGGGAGACAAGAGCGGGGTCGCGCAGAAGCGGTTCTACAAAGGCCTGATCGCCAAGGCTGATGCCCGGTTCGCCGAGCACCTCGAAACGTTGAAAGGATGAGCACCATGCCGGTTACCCATGAAGAGCTGATGGCGCGTCTTCCCAAGGATCGTCAGGCCCGCATCAAGGCCCGCGCCGCCGAACTGCACCGAGAGGTTGAAGGCCTCAAGGCGCTGCGCAAGCTCGCCCAGCGCAGCCAGGAGCAGATCGCCCAGAGTCTGGGAGTCAAGCAGCCCTCGGTGCTCAAGATCGAGCGTCAGGCCGACCTCTACCTCTCCACTCTGCGCCGGTTCGTCGAGGCCGCTGGCGGCACGCTGGAGCTGCGGGTCGAACTGCCCGGCACCGGCGCGTTCACGCTCACCGGCGTCGGTGAGATCGACGCCGCCAAACACGCCGCCTGACCTTCTTCCTCAGCCGCTTGCATCGTCGCACCCGCGCGCTAGGCTGCCCGCCGTGATGCTGCTGCAGCGCCTTGCGAGCGAGCCAGGCGCGATCCCGCGCGTTGCGTCCGCACGGCCCAGAACCGCCTCAAGGGCAAATCCGCCGCTCTCCCGCCAACTGCCGCCCCCTGCGCGCACGAACGTCCGGTTCTACTGGAGAAATCGCCGTCAGTATGACTGGAGCGCGTCAAGCGGATCAGTTGTTCGTGTGAGCCCAGCCTCTCTCTCCCAACAATGGACTGAGTCCTTCTCGCATTCATCGCCTGCCGCCTGGATCACAGTCCGGCACAAAGGTCGAAACGGGCGCGTCCGGACCCGGTAAAGTTGACGAGCCTGGTGCAGGTCGCTGCAAGCTCATCGACGAAGGGGAGCGTCCACGGAACAACACGGCGCGCGATGAAACTGGCGATCTCGACGAGATCCACGTCCGCCGCAGGCGAAAACTCCAGACGCATCAGCTATCCGGAGCGCCAGCGGCGATAGCGGCAACACCTGGCGATCCCCATATCCACTGGCCCGCCCAGCTCAGGACAATGTTGAACGAGGAAAAGGCTCTTGGCTAACCTGCTTGTTACCGGCGGTGCCGGCTTCATTGGCGGCAACTTCGTGCGCTACTGGAGCAAGGAGCATCCCGACGATACGATCATCGTGCTCGATTGCCTGACTTATGCCGGCAACCGTTCGACCATTGCCGATGTCGAGCAGGCTGAATTCGTCGTCGGCGACATTCGCGACACAGCGCTTGTCGAGAAGCTGTTGCGCGAACACGGCGTGGCAACGCTCGTCCATTTTGCCGCTGAAAGCCATGTCGACCGCTCGATCACGGGGCCCGACGCCTTCATCGAGACGAATGTGATCGGCACGAGCAGCCTGCTCAAGGCCGCGCGCAAGGTCTGGCTTGACGAAGGCTCGGGCAAGGATCACCGCTTTCACCATATCTCGACCGACGAAGTCTATGGCTCGCTTGGCCCCGATGATCCGGCGTTCAGCGAAACCACGCCATACCAGCCCAATTCCCCCTACTCAGCATCCAAGGCTGCTTCCGATCACCTGGTGCGTGCCTGGCACCATACTTATGGCCTGAACACGACGACGACCAATTGCTCCAACAACTACGGGCCGTACCATTACCCTGAAAAACTCATCCCGCTGTTCATCCTCAACGCGCTTTCCGGCAAGCCGCTGCCGATCTACGGCGACGGCCTGAATGTGCGGGACTGGCTCTACGTCGAAGACCATTGCCGTGGCATCGACGCGGCGCTTGAGCATGGCAAGCCTGGTGAAACCTACAATATCGGTGGCGGCGAGGAACTGCCCAACATGGCCGTGATCGACCGCATCTGCGCTGAAGTCGACCGCGCCTTTGCCGAGATCGACGGCCTTGCCGACCGCTACCCGCAGGCCCCTGCAGCACGGGGTCGCGCCACCTGCGAACTCAAGACATTCGTTGCAGATCGCAAGGGCCATGACCGCCGCTACGCGATCGACGAGACCCGGGCCCGCACCGAACTCGGCTATGTCCCGCAGCACGACTTCGCAACCGGGTTGCGCAGCACCTTGCGCTGGTACCTCGAAAATGAAGCCTGGTGGCGGCCGCTGTGCGTTACCGGACGAAGTGCACTTTCGTGAACGAGCAGCATATGCCGCATGTTCAGGCGACGGGATGCGCACGATCGCACAGCTCGATGCAAGGGCTTGCCACGCGGCGTGGCGCCTTGGTTTGCCCACTGTCTCCTTACAGCCGAGACCCGGCCCCCGAAATCTCACATAGTGTGGTCCAGGTTTGCCGTATGGGCTTTGCAGGTGCCCTGACAAATGAATGCGGGTGAAGCCTGCCGCCTCATTCGGGCAGACCTCAGGGAGAGACCCGAGACGCACGCTCAACCGGGACATTCTCGCACAATCGAGAGCGAGCCAGAATCACGCGCTACGTGCCCGCGTTCCGTGCCCGCGTTCCGTGCCCGCGTTCCGTGCCCCCAAGGCCCTGCTTCGAAGGCCCACCGAGGTAAATTGGCGCAGTTCGAGCCGGATGCGACACGGCCTTCGGCCCGGACGCTTCTGCTGTCTCGCGCAATCGCTGCGAGAACACGGCAGCCATCCCGTCAATGGGGCCCGACAGGCAAGTCGCTCGCGTAGCGTGTCAGGGCTGTGCCGCTTCAGCCTTCGCGGGCTTGCGGCCACGCCTGGCCATCGGATTGACGAGCTTGGTGCCGGGCTTGCGCCCCAGCCCAATTGCCTTGGCGAGTTCCCGGCGCTTTTCGGCATAGGCAGGGGCCACCATCGGATAGTCGGCAGGCAGGTTCCAGCGCGCACGATATTGTTCGGGTGTCATGTTGTAACGGTTCGCCAGATGGCGCTTGAGCATCTTCATCTTCTTGCCGTCTTCAAGGCAGACGATGTAGTCGTGCTTGACGGATGCCCGAACCGAAACTGCAGGCTCCGGAAGGGATTCGGGTACCTGCGCAGGCTTGTCGAGACCTGCAAGAGCGTTGTAGACATTGGCGATGAGCGCAGGGAGGTCGCCCACTGCGACGGCGTTGTTGCTCACGTGAGCGGAGACAATATCCGACGTCAGTGTGACAAGCGTTTCGCGATCGGCAAGGTCATCTTGCATTTCAGTCAGCTCCCATGGTGGATTGCACTTTCGAATAATTCGTGAACTTCTAGCGCACGCTGACTTGCACGACCAGTCTTTCCTTATCCTTCACGATGGTCGGCAGTGCATTTATTCAAAAAACTGGAAACGCAATGTTAGTAAGTCGTTCGACAACGCGCGAGCGTAAGCATGTCCACGATATGATCTTGTCTTCAGGATACCGAGAAACTCAATAAAGTTCCGAAATTGCTCCCGCTCATGCAAGACCCTGGAAATCATCGTACCCCACCACAACCATATCGGGGGATCGAGATTGGCATCTGTGCCTAATTGCTTGCGGATTTGCCCAGGACCGAGTTGCGTGGCAGATGAGGCCCTGATCCATCAAGTGGATGGCTCCATCTCCCTTTTTCATAGCCGGTGCGAAGCAGCTTGGAGCAGGCCTTTGCCTGCGTATGGTGCGCCAACTGCGCGGATGTCAGCGCCGATTCCCGCATTCGAGGCGCTGGTTGGCTAACCGTACAAGACATCACCCCGCTCCCAGGTCCCGCCAGCGACGACCCGATTTGGCAAGAACGGCGGCAAGGGGCGCCAGTTCATTGTCATCAAGAGTGTGAAGAGCAAACGGCGGCCGCAGGGCGCCTGTCTGCAAGATTTCGCCCAGATCCCCGTAGTCGGGCTGGATGCAGGGACCTGGTCGGATGCCGGACGCCTGGCCTGGCCGTTGATCCCGACCGTTCAAGTGAGCAAGCGCACATTTCTGTGATCCTGGTGCGATTTTCCTGCAAGCATCGTTCGTGTCCCACGCCATCGCGACTTTTGTTGCATTGCGGCAACACCTTGTTTTTTCGCGATATCGCATGTCCTACTTTGCGGTTGCCCCCGACGGTCAATCCTCCGATTGCGCGCCGCCGCGGTCTCGCAGGAAACGCAATGAGAACCGCGATATGGCAAAAATGAGGAACATGATGAAGAAGATCTCGATCGCGCTCGCAGCCGTTGTTGCAGCTTGCGCCACGCCTGCATTTGCCGAGGCTCCCTCGGGCGTCCGCACCGAAGTGCTTGTTGGCTGGGATCGCGTCTCGCTCGACCTGAATGACTTTGGCCTCGGAACGTACAGCGAAGACGGTGTCGGTTTCGGTCTGGCTCTTGGCTATGACATTCCAACCACTGGCAACGTCGCCTTTGGCATCGATGCTGAAGTCTCGGATTCGTCGACCAGGTACGTTTATGACGATGGTGTCGATCGCGCGGTGATTTCGACCGGCCGTGACCTCTACGTCGGCGCTCGCGTGACCGCTGCGGTCAACCCGAAGCTGAATCTCTATGGCAAGGTTGGCTATACCAACGCCCGCATCAAGGGTGAGCTCAACGGCTTCAAGGATGGCGAGAACGGTGATGGCGTGCGCCTTGGCCTGGGCGCTCAGCTCGGCCTCGGCGGCAACAGCTACGGCCTCGTCGAATACCGCTACTCGAACTACGAATCGAGCTTCTCGCGCAACCAGGTGCTCGCAGGCGTCGGCCTGCGCTTCTGATCACTCCTGAGTGAACAGACTGGGGAAGGGCAGCGGCGCTGCCCTTCCCTTTTTTCCGCGGGTGCTCCAAGCCCGTTCTGGAGATATCCGGCAAGCCACGAGGCTTCTGCCGTGCGGTGGGCAGATTGCGGGATTGAAACCATGGGCAACAAGGCAATTGCCCTTGCCGGGTTTTGCCAGAAGCTTGCCTTTGGCATGACCGCCATCAGCCAGCGAAGGGTGGCGACCGGCTATGGCAGTCAGAACCCGCGGTCGTCCGGCATCGGTCAAAACGATTGGCAGAGCCAAGGTCAGCGTGGTGCACACCGCGTCCGGACGCGGACCGCCGCTATGGTTTGATTCCGGAAGTCTGCAGCCAGGCCATGCCGATCATCGACCCGGGGCTTGTCTCATTCTGAGGGACCGATAGCACTCCGCCTGGAGGCGAGTTCGGTTCCCAGGCGTCCACCTAGCCACAGCACAAGTTTATGGTTGCTGCAATGTTAACGCGATCTTAGGGGTACTTGCCTAGATCGCTTCGCAGGAGGGCATTGCGGCTCTGCCGAACGCACCAGCGCTGCGGTTCTGCCGAATGCCTTCCGATAGTCTCTTTTGCACCTGCCGCATGATGGCCGGTCATGTCGCAAAAGGTGGTGCGGAAAGCGTCGATCCACACTCGGACCGGTTCCGCTCTGGCAGCCAGAGCTGGAAGGCGGTCAACGCGATCATGGCTCGCAGAGCCGAGCATCTCCAGCGTCCTTCATCGGCGCGCTATCCCATCGCAAGACAATGGCAGCCCGAGCAGGATCCTCGATCGGCGTGCTGCCTCTGCCTCTGCCTCTGCCTCTGCCCTCTGATCCTGGAGTGTGAAGGGCATTGTTCCGGCAAAGGGCAATATTCACAGCCGATGCCGCTTCTTGCACGGCACAGACCCGCCTGCGCGCTTCGGGACAGCGCGGGCCAGATCATGCGATGGAGCAATGCAATGTGATCCAGCACACGGACTTGTCAGCCTGGGGTCGGTAACCGTCGGGTCAGGATCTGCCCGAGGTAAAAATGAGCTTCTGGAAGAGTTTAGCGGATTGCATTGCCCGCAGGGGCAGGGGCAGGGGCGAGAAGGCCGCACCAATTGATCCGGCTCTGCAACGGCGATTGCACAGGGTGCGGCAAGGCCTCCCGCAACCTGACCGTGGTCAAGGAATTGCAAAAGAGCCCTTTGCACAATCAAGGCGGCCGGTCACACAAGCGCCCGGGCTGCTCAGGAAAAAGGCCATTGTCGAAGCCTTGCCCGTCGCCGGAATTGTCAGGCACCCACCTGTCGCTCTTCTCGGCGCTGCCGAGTGCCAGGAAGGTATCGAACGCTGCCCGCCGCAGGCAGAGGTGCTCGTGAAGACTGATCCGGGTTGTGCGGGCGCTTTCATCGTTACGTTGCAAGATGGCACCCTGATCGGCAGGATCGGCGCAAGGAGTACACTTGCCAGGGCTATTGCCGACGCTGACGCCGTGCTCGGTGCCAGGATCACCAGTATTGGCGCAGAAGACGGCAAGGGACAACTGCTGGCGCCTCGCATTACAGTGGTCACCGGTCCAGGCGATGCCCGGCCGGACATGGCCTGGCTCGAGAATCACGATGTCCATTCCGTCGAGTTGTCAGGGGAGCAGCACTTCCAGAAGGCAATCCGCAAGCTTGCTCTGGGCGAAGGTGTCACGCTCACGTCGGTGACGGCGCGTGATCACGGCGAATGTGCCATCGTTGCCGTGAACAGGCGCGGTGAACCGCTCGGCTACCTGCCAGCCGACTTCAAGCCTCTTGATGGGGTCAACAACCTGAACGAGGTCGAACGGGCAGAAGTCAAGACTGTCCGCATAGGCAGCGGTGGTTTGTGGACTGTTGTCCTTGCTTTGCACATCGGTACCCTCGGGCAGACATTGCGTGCTGCGAGAAGCCGGCCGAAGCGACAGGTGTGCCCATGCTGATCGGGCTGGACAGCGGCAGCGCAAATCACAGGGCCACGGACCTGACCAGCTGCCCGGCGCCTCCGGCTAAGCGACAGATGCTGGCGTAACGCGCTGCAGGCGCCGCCTGAAATCAGGGAGTTTGCGCCCTTACAGATTGGCTCGCAATCCTGGCGCGCCAGGTTGCCATGTTCGAAGCTGGCGGCTCACAGGTTCGGGGAATTCATACCAGCCTTGTTGCCGATCTGGGCATCGGCAGGCCTCCCCTTTGCATGCAGCACCCTTCTCTCAGGCGAGATGTTTCAAGCCAGCGCGTCCCGGTCGGATCTGCAGGCCACAGCGATCGGCCGGGGATTTGCCTGAGCACGACGCGGGGGAGGGGAGGGGGGAAGGAGCAGGCACGCCGCCTTGCCGGCTTCAGGCCTTTGCAGCAAACCCCGGAGAGAACCATGACCGCCACGCATGCTCGCGCCAGTGCCATTATGGGCGCTGCGCGCACCCTTGCCGACAGACTGCTTCTTGCAGCATCGATCAGCAGGGCCACGCTCACCGAGGCCATGACCAAAAGCGCAGGTGGCAGCGATTTCCAGGGCGCGTGGCAGCAGCGCGACAGTTTCGAGGCCCTGGAAGTCGCTCTTTCCCTGGCAATTCCCGAGCTTGTGGGCCCGATGGAAGTGGCAGCTGCAATCAGCGCGCTCGAGGCGATTGCCCAAGCCTTGCCAACGCAAACGGTGCGCAGCGAGGACCAGATCCAGTTCCAGCAGTTCTCGACGCCGCCGGCGCTGGCCTGTCTTGCCGTTCATCTGGCGCGGCTCTCCAGCGATGACATGGTGCTCGAACCGAGCGCAGGCACCGGGATCATCGCGGCACTTGCCAAGCGCGTAGCCGGGAACCTGGTCCTCAACGAACTCGAAGCCACCCGCGCCGACCTGCTCGAGGCCGTGTTTCCGGGCACGAAGGTCTACCGCCACGACGGTGCGAACCTCAACGCGCGGCTTTCCGGAACAGAACGGCCGAGCGTTGTTCTGATGAACCCGCCCTTCTCGGTGTCGCAATCGCGCGGGAAAGACAAGAGTACGGCCGCGAGGCACCTGCGCGCCGCACTTGATCATCTGCTGCCCGGTGGCCGGATCGTCGCGATCATGCCGGACTGGTTTTCGCCCACAGCGAGGAACGAGAAAACCTTTCGGCGCTCCCTCGAAGGCGCACGGGTTGTCCTGTCGCTCCGTCTGGACAAGGGCGGCTATGCCAAGCACGGCACCGGGATCGCCGTTCGCGTGCTGGTGATAGACAAGGTGCCGGGCGAGATCAGCGTGTCCACGATCAATCGCGGCCTGGTTAGCGAACTCTTCGCCGCGTTGCCAACCGTGCCACTGCGCGCGACGCTGCGCCACCCGACGCAGGCGGCAGCCCCCCGACCAAGGCTCAGCCTGTTCCGCTCGGTGAAGACAGGTCCAGCCCGGCCCGTGATCGTGCGAGCTCCCCAGACCAATCAGGTCCGCCCCGTCGACTATGAAGTGCTGGCCGAACCTGCGGCCATGGGCGAGCAGCGCGGGGTCTATGCCGATTATCGGCCCTCGCGCCTGGTGATCGCGGACGCTGGCGAACATCCGACCCACCTCGTCGAATCTGCCGCCATGGCCTCGATCGCCGCGCCGAAACCCTGCTACGTGCCCTCACTGCCCGAACGCACCGTGACGGCACGGCTTCTTTCTGCCGCCCAGTTAGAAACCGTGATCTACGCAGGCGAGGCCTGGAGCCGTGATCTCCATGGCCGCTTCAGCCATCCTGCCGGCGAAGTTGCGCTCAAGGAGGATCCTCAAGGCGCGCTCTACCGCACCGGGTTCTTCCTCGGCGATGGCACCGGGGCAGGGAAGGGGAGGCAGGCGGCGGCCTGCATTCTTGATCAGTGGCTCAAGGGCAATCGCCGACACATCTGGATCTCGAAGAATGCACCGCTGCTCGAAGACGCGCAGCGCGACTGGACCGCGATCGGCGGATTGCCATCCGACATTCTCGACCTTGCCCGCTGGAAGATCGGCGAGGAGATTACCGCGCCCGAAGGAATCCTGTTCGTACCCTATGGCACGCTGCGCAGCTCGCGCGTCGAAGATACCCGGCTCGACCAGGTCGTCCGCTGGGCAGGCGAAGACTTCGAAGGCGTGATCGTCTTCGACGAAGCTCACGAAATGGGTGGCGTTGCAGGCGGGGAAGGGGCACTAGGCCAGAAGCAGGGCTCGCTTCAGGGCATCGCCGGCGTGGTGCTCCAGAACACACTGCCGCGCGCCCGCGTGCTCTATGCCTCGGCAACCGGTGCTTCGGACGTCAACAACCTCGCCTATGCGGTCCGGCTTGGCCTGTGGGGGCCGGGCACGGCCTTTGCAACCCGCGAGCAGTTCATCAGCGAAATCCGCGACGGCGGGATTGCTGCAATGGAACTGGTGGCGCGCGACCTCAAGGCCTCCGGGCTCTACCTCGCGCGGGCGCTCAGCTTCGCAGGGGTAGAGTACGACATCCTGCGCCATGACCTGACCTCTGAGCAGATCGCGATCTACGACACCTATTGCGAGGCCTGGACGATCATTCACCAGAACCTTGAGGCCGCACTCGAACTCACCGGGATTGTCGACGGGCTTGAGAACAAGACCCTAAACAGCGGAGCCAAGGCGGCGGCCCGCAGCCATTTCGAGGGGACGAAGCAACGCTTCTTCGGACAGGTGCTGCTCTCGCTGAAGCTGCCATCGATCTACCCGGCGATCAACGAGCACCTGGGCGAGGGCGACAGCGTGGTGGTCCAACTGGTCAGTACCGCGGAATCAATCCTCAACAGGCGCCTCGATGAACTGGAACCGGCTGAGCGCGAGGCGCTCGATATCGCCTATGACTGCAAAGAATACGTCGTCGACTATCTGACCCGTGCTTTCCCGACCCGGCAGATGGAGGAATACAAGGACGAGCTTGGCGATGTGCGCTCACGTCCGATGTGGGATGAGGCAGGCAATCCGGTTCACAACCCGCAAGCCGAGGCCGCGCGCGCCGACCTGATCGAGCATATCTGCGCGATGCCGCCGATCCCGACCGCACTCGATGCCCTGCTGGAGCACTACGGCGTGACTGCGGTTGCGGAGGTCACCGGGCGCAGCAAGCGCCTCGTCCGTGACGGATCGGGACAGCAGCGCCTCGAGAGCCGTTCGCCCCGGACCAACCTTGCCGAGACCAATGCGTTCATGACCGGGGCCAAGCGCATCCTCGTGTTCTCGGATGCGGGCGGCACGGGTCGCAGCTATCATGCCAGCCTTGATGCCATGAACCAGCAGCGCCGGGTCCATTTCCTGCTCGAGCCCGGATGGCGCGCGGATCGGGCGATCCAGGGGCTGGGACGCACCCACCGTACCCATCAGGCTTGCCCGCCGCTGTTCCGCCCTGTCACCACCGACTGCAAGGGCGAGGCCCGGTTCACCAGCACGATCGCGCGGCGCCTCGATGCCTTGGGCGCGCTGACCCGTGGCCAGCGCCAGACCGGCGGGCAGGGGATGTTCGATGCTTCCGACAACCTCGAGAGCATCTACGCCAAGCACGCGCTCCACGACTGGTACGGCCTGCTCGCCACGGCCAAGCTCAAGAGTACGACATTGTCGGAGTTCCAGCGTATGAGCGGGCTCGAGCTCACTGACCAGGACGGGGTGCTGCGCGAGGACCTGCCGCCGATCCAGCGCTGGCTCAACCGCATCCTCGCCATGAAGATCGCCGTCCAGAACGCCATCTTCGACGAGTTCCTGACTTTGCACGAAACCCGCGTCTCCGCCGCCAAGGAAGCCGGGACCTTCGACATCGGGGTCGAGACCGTGGCGGTCGAGGCCTGCGAGGTGCTGTCCGACACGGTGATCCGCACCGATCCTGTCACCGGAGCGACCTCGCACCTGCTTGAACTGTCGCTGACCCAGCGGCGCAAGGTCCTATCGCTCGAGCGCATTCTCAAAAGGGCATCCTATGAGGAACAGCCGCTGTTCCTGCGCAATGACAAGTCGGGCAAGGTCGCGCTCGCGGTTCCGGCACCCTCGCACATGGACGGGGAGGGCCACACGATCCGCCGCTACGAACTCGTGCGGCCGCTGCGCAGCGAGTACCTCCGCGCTGACCGGCTCCACGAGTCCGCCTGGGAGCCCGTCAGCAAGGCCAGGTTCAGCGCGCTGTGGGAAGAGGAATACGCAGCCGACGAAAGCCAGCTTGTCACCGAGACCGTCTATCTCGCAACGGGGCTGCTGCTGCCGATCTGGGGCGCGCTTCCCAAGGAAGACCTCACGGTCAACCGCATCGTCGACAAGTCCGGCGCCTCCTGGCTCGGCCGCCATGTCCACGACCTCTACGTCGATGCGACCCTTGAGAAGCTCGGGGTTGCTCGCAAGGCGCAGACTGATCCCGCCAGGATCGCCGCCGCCATTCTTGGCGGGGGCACATGGAAGGCGCCGCATCCCTTGGGTTTCACGATCCGCACAGCCCGCGTGAACCGTTCCCGAAGGATCGAGATCGTCGAGGCCGAAGCCGCGCGTATTCCCGAACTCAAGGCCAAGGGCTGTTTCACCGAGATCATCGCCTACAAGACGCGGGTATTCGTGCCGGTGGACAAGGCCGACCAAATCCTTGCAAGCCTGATTGGATAAGCAAGTTTCAAGGAGCTTGCGGACTGGAACGGATATGACAGACTTAGTCTGTATGACTTGGTCAAGGTACCTGGAAATGGAAACCGTCAGCGCTCGCGAGGCAAAGACGCATTTGTCGCGCTTGCTCGAGCGCGTGTTGCGCGGGAATGCGGTCATGATCGCCAGGGCGGGCAAGCCGATAGCGAAATTGGTGCCTATCGATGCTTCCGCACCGTCCAGGATCAAGCGCCTGGGTTTCCTCAAGGGAGAAATGCGCGTGTCGGAAGATTTTGACCGGATGGGCGAAGGTGAAACTGAAGCTCTGTTTGAAGCCTGAGAGATGAAATTTCTCCTGGATACACATGTGCTCCTCGGGGCGGCGGGCTTTCCGGAACGATTGACGCCTGCCGCCCGGCAATTGCTCAATGATGAGCAATGAACTGGTCTTCAGCGCTGCCGGCCTTTGGGAAATCACGATCAAGAGCGGGCTCGGGCGGGATGACTTCGCAGTCGATGCGCGCGTGTTGCGCCGGGTGTTTATTGACAACGGTTACGTTGAGCTTGCCATTTCAAGCGAACATGCCGTTGCAATTTCCCAATTGCCCGCGATTCACAAAGACCCCTTCGACAGAATGCTGATCACTCAGTCGATCGTCGGGGACATGACCTTGATCACATCAGACGAAACGGTCTGCCGGTACTCTGAACCTATCGGAAGGGTCTGAACGTTCCGCTCGGCTCGAAGCACAGCCGGTCTGCACCGGCCACAGTCAGTTTATCCTCCTTCAAGCGCAACTCGCTGCGTTCCATTCCCGGGCGCACCATTGTCTGGGGCCTGTTTATCGCGCGTTGACGTACGGGCGTATCATTCAACTGATCTGTCGTGCAGGTTTGGAGTTATAACGGCATGGCATAGTCAGATGGTTGACGCGTACGGCGATTTACCGTACAAAGATCACTCAAAGGAGATCGGTATGTTCGCCCTGGAAACAGTGACCCCAACCCCCGGCAAGATGGAAGCTCGCAAGGAAGTGCGCATGCACCGTGCCGACGAAGAGCGGATCAGGGCTGCCGCTGCGGCTACTGGCCTGCAGGAAGCGGACTTTATTCGTCAGGCTGCGCTACTGCGTGCACAGGAAGTCGAGCAGCGTATGACCTTGTCGATCTTGCCTGTCGAGGCTTTCGAGGCTTTCAAGCTCGCCGTGGCTGCTCCAGGAAAGAAGATGTCTGGACTGGCGAAGGCAGCAGAGGCAACAAAGGGCCTGCTCACGGATGCCGGCTGAGCAAGGCCCATCTTTGCCCCCTCTGACGATAAGGAAGTTCGAGAAGGCGCTGCATGACCGCAGCGCCTTCTCCTGCGGTTTTACGCCGATCGACAATTTCCTCAAATCCTCCCTGTCCGAACACATCAAAGACGGTCTGGTCACAGCCTGGATCGCTGCGGCTGAAGGCGACAGAGCGGTCCTTGGGTTTTATACGCTCGGAGCAATGGCCGTTCGCGCAGAATTCGGACCGAAAAAGTGGCAGCGTGCACGAGTCCCGGATGTCCCGGTTATCTATATCCGTGCCGTTGCGGTCCGCGAGGATTTGCAAGGCAAACGACTGGGCACAGCGCTCGTCGTCGATGCGATGAAGCGCTGTCTTGGCATCGCCGACGAGATGGGCGCAGCCGCAATTGTTCTTGACGTTCTGGATGGTGGAAACTTCGAGCTCAGGTGGAAATTTTACGCTGATCTCGGTTTCTTGCCTCTGGGCGACCCGGATAACCCGCGACGGGTCTATATTCCCATGGCGGCCGTGAGATCGACATTGGGTTCTCCTCTGCTGTGACGTTCGGAAACATCACATTGGCACATTCGATGCCGTCGGGAGGGGGCATCCGCTCCATCAATTCTCAGCCGTACTCAACACCGGCGTGCCTTTCCGAATTTGCTGACCGCCGTCAGCGTACGCGATGACGGCTGGGCCCAGCGTGGGGGCATCGACCGCGTGCTGACGCTCGCTTGCGGACGAACTTGCAGCGTGGATGAGAAGGTTCGGTGCAATCATTGGCCGGATATCCTGCTCGAGCAATGGAGCGACGAAGAGCGCCGCTCGCCAGGGTGGGCCCAAAAGCCGTTTGCCTGCGATTTTATTGCCTACGCGTTTGCTCCCTCGCGAGGGTGCTACCTCCTGCCTGTCGCTCCGCTGCAACGCGCCTGGCGCATGCGAGGCAAGCAGTGGGTAACTTCGTACGGACAGCGAAGGGCGCGCAATCCAGGCTACGTTTCTGCGTCGGTGCCCGTACCGATCGAAGTGCTGATGCCGGCCATGGCCGAGGCGATGCTAATGCGGGGTGCAGTCTGAATCTTCGTGTGGGTGCTAATGTGGGGTCTGGCGGTATTAGTGGACAGCTAAATACTTGACACTAATAGATTTAATCAATCTTTGGCTGTTTCACCGATATCATCGCCTACCAGACCCGCGTGTTCGTGCCGATGGACGGAGCAAGCGAGATTCTTGGGAGGATCATCGCTTAGTCGTTGGCCTGCGTCACTGCAGGTCAGATGGATTCGGCGTGGCCGCTCAGGATCGACGCGGTGACGGACAGGCCATGTGCCTCCAGGGAGCGCAGGTAGTCCTCAGCGGACATTTCCGGCCGCTTCAACCGAATGCGCAGAGTGCGGATTGCTGCAACCGCCTTGCCCTCATCGAGCGCGATGGTGTCTGCGATGAACTCGTCTGCCGTCCGCGCTTCGATATTGAGCGGAACGAGAATTGCGACCGGGAAATCGCTGATGTTTTCAGTCACGACAGCCTGGGCTTGTGTCTGGACTGCGGCGGCCAGGAGATGTTCGTCATTGCGTCGGGAAGTCCGAACGTCAGGGCCGTGACCGAAGCGTGCGCCTCGACCAGGGCTTCGGGGAAGGCCCGGTGCATGGCTTCAACCGATCGAGCAGCCCTCGCGGACGCGTCCTCGAACCCCGCGCTCGGCGAAGATCTTGTCCAAGGCCGCGCCAGTCTCATCAAGAATGCGCTGCGACCAGCGTGCACGGAAGAATTCCGCCTCGGCGAGAGTGAGCAGCAGATCACGACGCGGTGCGCTGACCAATGTGCAGGCATCGACCAGAGCGGTGTAGCGATTGGCGAACATGGCAGTGTCAGATCAATACAGGTCCGCGCCCTCCGCAATCAGGTCGTCCATCGCCTTAGAACGGATCTTGTCGCGCGCTGCCTTGTACGCGAACACGTCCTCGGCCTTGAGCCGCCGATGCCGTCCTACCATGCTGTGCGGGATGTCACCCTTTTCGATCAACCGGATCAGGTATGGACGGGACATGTTGAGCAGATCTGCTGCCTGCTGCGTCGTCAGCATCTGCTGGATCGGCACGAGCGTGACGGCATCCCCGCTCCCGATGTGACGCAGCAACTCGAGGAACAGGTCCGACATCGCCGGTGTCAGCGAGATTTCTACCGGCTTCCTGGTCTTGGGATCCGGAACGCGCAACTTGGCCTCGCCGGCCTTCTGCGAGGCAAGGATGCGCCGAAGCTGGTTGGCGATCTGGCGATCGTCGGCAGAGGGCAGCCTGTTGCCGAAGGGCAAGGCATTGGCTGGCAGTGTCATCGTTTCTCTCCGCTGATGGTGATATTCCCTGGCGGATATTCGCAATAAACGAAACCAGGTTGTGCAATCTGGGTTCCGCGGACGATCCGGGCCGTGAGGCATAAATCCAATATCTATGCCTCACGGCATCGAGCGAGCCACCTTGGGACGCGCAGTCTTTCCCGCCAAATCGGGCATTCCTGAAACCGGGAGGGGAGGGGGGCTGGAAGGGGTGAGCCGAAGGGCTTGGCCAAATCCGGCCTTCAGGAGCACCCCCATGAATGATATCGAATTGATCCCGCTCGGCAAGCTGCGCTTGTCCGAAGCCAACGTCCGCAGACAGGACAGCAACCTGTTCATCGAGGAACTGGCGGCCAATATCGAGGCCAAGGGCCTCCTTCAGAACCTGATCGTCGTGCCCGCCAAGAAGCGAGGTCTTTTCGACGTGACCGCGGGCGGCCGCCGCCTGCGCGCGCTCAATTTCCTCCTCGACGCAGGCAAGCTTGCCAAGGATCATCCCGTCGCCTGCCGGGTGCTCGACATCGATGCCGCCGAGCAGTCCGAACTCTCGCTGATCGAGAATGTCATCCGCCTCGACATGACGCCGACCGACGAGATCCGTGCGTACAAGCACTTCGTAGGCGAAGGCGCGGACCTCGACGCGATCGCCAAGCGGTTCGGCCGCACCTGCCGGTTCATCGAAGGCCGCCTGCGGCTCGCCGACCTCGCCGATCCGATCTTTGCCGCGCTCGAGGAAGGCAAGATCACCCTCGATGTCGCCAAAGCCTATGCGACGACGCCCAACCATGACCGCCAGATGATGGTCTGGAACGAGCTGTCGAATTCCTGGCAGGGCAACAATCCGGACTCGATCCGCCGCATGGTCACGCACAGCGCGATCCGCTCGACATCGCCGATGGCGAGGCTCGCCAGTGAAGCCGAATACCTCGCCGCTGGAGGTAGGATCGAGCGCGATCTTTTCACCGAGGACGGCGGCGAGACCTGGATCGATGCCGAAATCGCCCAGCGCATCGCCGGCGAGAAGCTCCAGGCCTTTGCGGCCGAGGTCGCCCAAACTTCCGGCTATGCCTGGGTGCGCCCGATCCTTGAGACCCGGGTCACCTACAGCGCGACCGAAGACCTCCACCAGGTCCATCTCGAACCGGCGCCGCTGACCGACGAGGAACAGGTCGAGGCCGACAAGCTGCTCGAGACGATCTCGGCACTGGAAGCGACAAGCGAAACGCTCGACGAGGACGACGAGGCGGCCGCCGCCGAGTTCCAGACCCGTTGGGATGCCGCGAGCAGCGCTTACGATGCGCTCCACGACAAGCCCCCGGTGATCCCCGAGGAAATGAAGGCCAACGTCGGTTGCTTCGTGATCATCGGCGCCGACGGCCAGCCTATGGTCGCCAGCGGCCTCTACAGCGACAAGCCACTTGAACGCCGCAAGGCCCGAGAGTCCGACGCGGGCGAGGGCGCCAGTGGGACTGCAGGGGAGGGCGGTAACTCATCGTCTGCCCCCAAGCCGCTCTCGCAGAAGCTGGTCGAGGAACTTGCCGTCCAGCGCCGCGACATCCTCGCGATCAACCTCGCCTCGAACCCGGCAATCGCGCTCGATTACCTGATCTTCGCCATCGCCGACTCCCGCGCGCTCTACAGTGCGCAGGCGCTGGGCACGACGCTCCGTGCGCCGTCGCCCTCGCTCACCCTCGCCAATTATCCCGAGAGCCCGTCTCATACGCTGATGGCCGACATGCGCGAGTCGCTCGACCTGTCCTGGACCGAGCACCGGCGTACTGTCGACAGGTTTTCGGCGTTCAGCGCGCTCGACGACGATGCCAAGGCAAGCTGGCTTGCCTGGTGCATGGCGAAGACGTTGGAGGCCAGCATGGGCATCGACAGGAAGGCAGGGCAGTCCGGACCCGAGCCGATCGACCTCCACGATCATCTCGCCGCCCTGATGGGGATCAACGTCGCCAGCCACTGGCGGCCGACCTCGGCCAACTACTTCGACCGGGTAGCCAAGCAGACCCTGCTCGGCCATGTCAGCGAAGTCGGCGGGCCGGCCATGGCTGCAAGCTTCATGGCCTCGAAGAAGAGCGACCTCTCGGCTTCCTGCGAAAAGCTGTTCGCCGGCGAATCCATTGTTGCCCCCGAGATCAGGGAAGCCGCACTCGCCTGGGTGCCCGAAGCCATGCGCTTCCGGGTGCTCGCCGCGAGCGCGCCTTGTGAGGAGGCACCGGTCGAGCACGAACCTGCCCAAGAGGAGGACGTCGCCGCCGGCGAGACCGTCGACGCCTGAAGCAGCCTTGCCGGCACGCTGCCCAGCGCCCACTGTCGCTCTAGGGCAGCGTGCCGGTCCCTCCAGGACACGACCAGATGACTTTGAACATCAGGCCAGGTGTGCGGGTCTCGCCTGAGGCGACCTCCAGGGGTACCTTGTATGCTGGGTCTGCAACCTCGCACTGCCAGGACGGGGCCGAAGTGTGGGCAGGGGCGTGGCAGTCTTCGCGCCAAGACACGGAGCTGGCGGTGGCTGGAGCAGCGGTCCAGTACGAATCCAGCGATCTATCTGCGGTCTGACGAGATACATCACTTGCGATCACGAAATATCCGACAGTCACGCATGGCTTCATGCCGACGAAATCGCAAGTGTTGCTGCAAGGCCGCGGCGAGCTTCAGCCCTTGTGCATGCCAACCTCGTAAACGCTTGCAGGCGCGACCGAGCTGCAAGCTGTCTTTCCTTGACGCACATCGCTTCCAGCCACACGTCGGCTTGAATGCCGCAAGAAATGACGCTATATAGCGTCATAATTTCCGGAGCATTGCAATGGCGATACAGAACTACGCTGACAACGGTGCGTTCGCTCCGCGCAAGATCGTCGATGTGCTGCGCACCACCAGCGACGAACTGGCACGCTCGCTGGGCCTCGGCAAGGACGCGATCCAGCGCAAGGACCGGATCGCGTCGACACGCACCCAGCGCCGCCTTCGCCAGATGGTCGAAGTGCTCAACAAGGTCGAGCCGCGCTTCGGGTCCGCGCTGCTGGCCTATGCCTGGTACCGCTCCGAGCCGCTGCCGGGCTTCTCGGGCCAGACCGCAATGCAGCTCGTGCAGAACAACCGGGCCGATGACGTGCTGGCTTATATCGACGCTGTCGACGCCGGCATTCACGCCTAGCCTCATGCACTTCACCGGGCTGCTCTACCGCGCCCACAATCCGGTCTGGTCCCGCGAACCGCTCTCGGGGGAAGGGGCTGCCCGGTTTGGCGGACGGTTCAATCGCATGAGGCGCGCGGCGCTCTATACTTCGCTTGCGCCTGAGACGGCACTGCGCGAGGCCAATCAGGTCGGCACGTTGCAGCCGACCACCCTGGTAGCCTATCGGGCCGATATCGGGCCTTTGCTGGATGGCCGCGATACAGCCGTACTCCAGCCCTTCGGCATGGCGCCGGCGGAGCTTGGCGACCCAAGCTGGCGGGACCGGATGCTCTCCGGAAAGCCCGTGCCCACGCAGGACCTCGCCGAGGCCGCGATTGCGCAAGGCTATGTCGGCATTGTCGTGCCGAGCTACGCCCGCGGCGCTCCCGCCGACGCTCTCAACCTCGTCCTGTGGGAGTGGGAGGGGCGCGTCACGCTCGTCGATGACGACGACCGGCTCGGTCTGCGCGCTCCGTGACTTCTGCCGCCGAGCCGAGATACCAAGAGGGCCCCTCGAGGCAGTCGGCCGAGCATGCTCGTACAGGTCCTTCGGGATCGCTCGCGGCTATGGGATCGACGGGCGGTCCGAGCTTATGGCCCGGGCGATGAATCTGTTCCCTGCATCGCGCAGTAAGGGACGCAGGACAACGAACAGCCATGCAAGGTCATCCAGTGCCTGGACGATGCCTTGCCTCGTCAGCGTGTCGAAGGCAGCCCTGAAAGGGCTCGCAAGCCGGCATTGGGGCTTTCGGAGCCTGATAGCATCGAACGTTTCCTTGGGACAGCTCGCACAGGGCCCGCCACAGCTCTCACTGGTGTGGCAGGCGAGGGAGGGAAAGCGGGTGTGGGGATGACGGGCTGAAAGAGGGGAGGAGAGTTCCCCTCTGCCCGCCGTGAAAGGTCCGCCATGTCCCGAACCTACCCTTCAACGCCGCGAGCCGACATCTATTCGCGCATCACCCAGGAAATTGTTTCTGCCATCGAGTCCGGCGCCGGCACTTGGCGCATGCCCTGGCATCATGATGGCGCAGCCACGACCCGACCGCAGAACGTTACCTCGCACCGCCGCTATCGCGGTGTCAACGTGCTGGCGCTCTGGATCGCCGCAAGAGCCAGGAGCTTCTCCAGCGGTCTTTGGGGGACCTATCGTCAATGGGCAGCTCTTGGTGCGCAAGTTCGCAAGGGAGAGCGCGGAACGACTGTCGTGCTCTGGAAGCAGGCGGCATCACCTGCCGGTAACGATCATGGCGACGACCAAGCCGGTCCTGCCTGCATGTTCGCCCGGGCCTTCACGGTTTTCAACCTCGCACAGGTCGAGGGATATGAGCCCCTCCCTGTCGCGGTCTTGCCCCAAAGCGAGCGGCTCGAACATGCCGAGGCGTTCGTGGCAGCCCTGAAGGTTCCGGTCACCGAAGGCGCTTACGATGCGCACTACCGGATCGATCTCGATCACATCTTCATGCCGCACTTCTCCTCTTTTCGGGATGCGTCGGCACACATGGCCACTCTTCTGCACGAGGCAGCCCACGCCACAGGAGCAAGGCACCGGCTCGACCGAAACTTCTCCGCAAGGTTCAAGCGCGACAGCCTGGCAATGGAGGAGATCTGTGCTGAACTGACCGCATCCTTCGTGCTTGCCGACCTCGGACTCGCGCACCATCCGCGCGCCGATCATGCTGCTTACGTGGCATCGTGGTTACGCGTGCTGAAAGACGATCCTCGCGCCATTTTCTCTGCTGCCAGCAAGGCGCAGGCTGCTGCAGACTGGATGCACGCCCAGCAGTCCCAGCCTGAGGAGATCGCTGCATGACCTGTGCTTTGGAGCTTTACGCGGGAAGTCACATGGCGCTGGCATGTCACGAATGTGGAAGCGCCCTGTCCGACAACCTCTGTGCCCAATAGCGCCTCCCCGATAAGCGCCACGACAACTGCGCCTGCGCCAACCAATGCTAATGCGGCCGGGCCGGGGATGAGCAACCACTCCTGCCTCGTCGTCGTCCTTGCCATGCCGACGTGTTTGCCCGCGCTTGTCGTCCGCGAGACCGAGTTTGCAAGAATCCGCGCCAACGGGCGATCGTTGAGGAGAACAGACCATGGGTTGGCTATTCATGTCACGCGATGGCATGGCTCCGTTCGCCACGCCGCAAGCCTATCTCGACAACCAGTGCACCTTTCCGCCCGACCCCGACAAGGGCCGGACGACAGGTCTGCGCGTCCTGAAGTCGACGGTTCGTTCAGGTGCCTACTACGCCGCGTGTCAGAGCTACGACGCAAATGGCCCGCGCGAGACTTTCGCGATCATCTGCCTTGTCAAATGGAAGCCCTGCGCGCGCAGCGGCGAGGCGTTCGGCTACAAGGATCTCACCGAAACGATGGGGCCGTACAGTTACGACTGCCCGGCCTCGATCCTCGACCTGCTCGGACCACCCGGCAATGAATATGCCGCGCAGTGGCGCGAACATTGTCGTCAGCGCCTTGCCTTGACCGCGCGCCGCAAGCCGGCGCCCGGCGACATGCTGGTTCTCGCCGAGCCGCTGACCTTCACCGACGGGCAGAGCGAGCGGAGCTTCCGCGTGGTCCAGTCGGGCCACAAGACGATCCTGTGCCGCGTCAGCGATGGAGTCGGGGTGAAAATCAGCAGGCTGATGAGCAGGGCCTGGACGATCGTGCCGCCGGCCATCGCCCCGTCTGCCGCCTGACCTGCCAGCAAGCGGGCGCCGCCATGACGAATCCCGCCCCGAGGCAACGCTTGTCCAGCCGCATCGCCACCCAGATCGCCGAGCTTGTCCAGAGGACCACACCGCCCGGACAGGACCGGGCACGCTGCAACCCTTCTGCGCGGTCCTGCTGCTGCCCGGTCACCGAATCGTAATTTCTTGAATTCTATCCGGGTTCTGCGAATGGATCCGGCAAAGGAATGACGATGCGCATCTGGACCGCTGCCCTTGTCCTGGTTGCAGCCTTGGCCTTTCCGGCACACGCTCAGGTTATAACGGGAAGTGCAACCGCAGCCGATGGCGATTCCCTTGTTGTCGCTGGCCAGAAGGTCCGCTTGTTCGGGATCGATGCGCCCGAACTTGCTCAGACATGCCAGCGCGATGGCGAGGCCTGGGCCTGCGGCCAAGCGGCCAAAGAGCAACTTTCCGCCCTGATTGCAGGTGCCCAGGTCCGTTGCACACGCTTGAGCACCGACAACTATGGCCGGGCTGTGTCTACCTGCACGGCCGGTTCTGAAGACCTGAACCGGGTTCTGGTCGAGAATGGCTGGGCTACAGCCTATCGCGAGTACAGTCTCGACTATGCCGATGCGGAGCTCCGGGCCAAACGCGACGGCCTTGGTATCTGGAGCAGCACCTTCCAGATGCCAGCCGATTTTCGCCATGCAGGCCAACCTCGAGATCGTGCCGCTACCGCACGAGCCTTCACGCCTCGCCCGTCACGCGTATCCGGTTGCGTGATCAAGGGAAATCGCAACAGGCGCGGACAGTGGATCTATCATCTGCCGGGGATGCCCTATTACGAAGCCACCCGCCCGGAGGAAATCTTCTGTAGCGAGGCGGAGGCGCAAGCGGCTGGATACAGGCGGGCCATCGTCCGGCCGTGAAATGCAGCGCACGCCCGAACCGTTCAACAGCCATGTTCTCCCGGCGATCGATGGGCCGGCCATTTCCGGCGATAAGGCACGCCCCGCAAAACCATTGCCGGGAAAGTCGACAGCACGCTTGCATGGACCATGAATGGCAAGCCTTGCTTTGCCAGCGGTCAGATCATTCTATTGCCGGTGCTCTATCGTTGCATTGCCGGTTGCTGGCATCCCTGTGTCACCGGATTGCCGTCAAGGTCGGCTTGGCGCAGCCAGATGCTCCGGGCCGGTTGTGCGGGTTTGGCGATCCTCGCCAACCTGACTTTCGCTTCGCGTCAGGGCCGGTGGTCGGTCGTTGGCGGGAATTGCGGGGCGACTGCCAATTCGCGCATTGCGCAGCAGCTCACCAAACGGCTCGAAACTGAACATAGGGGTTGATCCAGGACGACACACAAATATCGCCCGCAAGGTCTGGAAGGGAAGACCGGTCCTTCTCAGAGGAGCGAGAAAAGCTTGTCCATTGTGAAGGGTTTGCGCAGAAATTTCTCCCGATCGGACAACACCGCCGGCATTTCGGCATACCCTGTCATGTAGACTACGCGAGCTTCCGGATCGCCGTCGAGGGCATGACGGCCAAGCATCCAGCCATCGACTTTGCCAGGCATCCTCAAGTCCGTGACGATCACGTCGAACCTGTGATCCGAACCCAGCAGCGCCATGGCAGCATCACCGTTCGAGGCACTTTCGACCTTGTAACCGCCAAGTTCAAGCTCATCGACGAGGAGCTCGAGAAGCAAAGGCTCATCGTCAACAGCCAGCACTCGCTTCATCTGCCCCTCCAACACGTCGCGGAAAAGAAAGCTTCACGCTGGTTCCAGTTCCCGGCTCGGACTCGATCGTGACCTGCCCACCGCTTTGCACCACGAACCCGAACACCTGGCTCAAGCCCAGGCCCGTGCCAGAACCGACCGGCTTGGTCGTGAAGAACGGTTCGACCGCCCGTGAAATGGTCTCGCTATCCATCCCGACACCTTGATCTTTCACAAAGATAGCAACGGACCCACCTTCCATGGCAGTGGTGATCCGCAGAAGACCACCGTCCGGCATCGCGTCCCGGGCATTGAGCGCGAGGTTCAGGATCGCTGTGTCGAACTGGTTCTTGTCGATCTCGATATCCAGTGACTCAGGCCACAAGTCCGTCTCGACAGTCATTTTCTGGCTGGTCGTCTGTTCGATCAGCGGTACAAGATCGCAGACTGCCTGATTGACGTCGACCGGGACGATCATGAGAGGCTGCTTGCGGGCAAAGGCGAGCAACTGGCTGGTTAACCTTGCCGCCCGTTCGCTGGCTGCAAGGGCATTCTCGATGCTTCTTGCGGTCTTGTGCTCGTCATCACTTCCGCGCTTCAACCGCTCCAGGTTGCCGTTGATTATCGCCAAAAGATTATTGAAATCATGCGCGATCCCTGCAGTCAACTGGCCCACTGCCTGCATTTTCTGCGACTGCCGCAGCATCTCTTCCGCATGCTCGCGCTCGGCCATCTCGACATGCAATCGGTCAAGTGCGGATTGCAGCTGGCTCGGCGAGGGAACGGCAACCAGTTTCGGTAGCAGCGGCCACAGAACAATTGCTGTCACGATCGAGGCAATTGCGGTGATGACCTTGACGAGAGCTTCGATTCCGTAGGCTGGAACCCACAACACGAGAATGCTGATCAGGTGGGTTGTGCCGCAGGCCAGGATGAACAGGGCAAAAAGCCCCAGCAACCACCCGAACTCCAGGTCCGGACGACGCCTCAAGAACAACCAGAGCACAACCGGAATTGAGTAATATGCCGATGCAATGATCGCGTCGGCGATGACATGCGTCCAGACAAGACCCGGATCCCACAGCAGGCAAAAGCCATGGGGCGGCAAGCCCGTCTGCAGGAAAAAGCGCATCAACCTGTCGAGCATTTCCATTGATCGCTCCTAACAGGCCCCAGCATTGTCGCAAACGACATTGGAAGCAATCTGCCTGCTTGCGCGGTGTGGCTCAATCCTGTGCCGCTCGCGGAATTTCCCTGCGGACGAGATCTTGGCGATGGTTGAATGAACTGATGCGGTGGAAGCACCCTTCGTCCCGCATCGGATGATGCTCACTGCGCCGATCTGGCGCATCAAGGAGAGGCAGGTGGCACCAGCACACCTCCAGGCGATCGACCTGACGAAGCTGCAGCCGCTACTGTGCGAAGGCTTCCTGCATCGCCTGCGCTGTAAGCCCGCCCGAACAGCCATTCTAGGAGCCGCCATGCCCAATCATTTGGCCATGAGGTCCGCTTGATCAGCCACAAGCCTGTAGGGCAACGAGGAAATGGCGATAGGAAATCTGGTCTTGGACATTGTCGGAGAACCGTGCCCCAGTCAGAATGCCTGCCTACCTTCGGCAATGTTTAACAGCTCCGGAAAAACGAACGTAGCCGGCGCCCGGCCGCACGCAGGCAGGAGCTCCCGAAGCAGGCCGTTGCTGCGTAAGTCGCGGATGATTTTGCGCGCAGTTGCAGGCGGAATCTGCGCGGACTGAGGTGGTGCCGGAAGTCTGGACGGAATGCTAAGCTAATCCCGACCTGATGGTGGTAATCGACGAGACCTTCATGGAGTGCCCGTGGTATGGCAGCCGCCAGATAGTGCGGCATCTGCGGCGCAATGGTCGGGATATTGGTCGCCGTCGGGCGCGACGCCTGATGGCGAAGATGGGTCTGACGCCGATCTACCAGCGGCCACGCACCAGCGATCCGCAACCGCAACACCGGATCTATCCGTATCTACTGCGCAAGCTGGCGATCGACCGGTCACAGGTCAGGTCCTCCTCTCAGGAAAACCCGACACATAGCGGCCACCACGACCATCACAGGCACCCGGCAAAGAGTGCCTCCGGTGTGTCGGGATCGACTACGGGCTACGCTCTCCGCCGATCCCGACACACCGGATTCTCGTCCTGATTGTCGCGCGACAGGTCGCTGCAGTCTGGGAATCAAGCGGTGTCAGGCGCTTTGAACCAGGTCAGCCGGCCGCCCGCAGCCTTTGAGGCGGCTTCTGGAGTGCTAACAGACTTTGAACCTCAGCGCCTGGGACCGGGCGGCTGATCAAGTAGCCCTGGATCATGTCACACCCTTCCAGGCGTAGCGCCTCGAGCAGTTCGGGCGTCTCTACACCTTCGGCTAGCGTCACCATGCCCAGAGCATCAGCCAGGGTCGTGATCGCGCGGACGATGGCGTTGGCGCTGCCGCCTTCACTCATGGCGCGAACGAAGCTCTGATCGATCTTGATCTTGTCGAACGGGAAGGAGCGCAGATAACTGAGCGAGGAGTAGCCCGTGCCAAAATCGTCGAGTGCCACCCGCACGCCCAACGCCTGCAAGGAATGAAGAATCTTCAAGGTCTTGTCGACATCGCCGATAAACACGCTTTCGGTGATCTCAAGTTCGAGCCGCGAAGCAGGCAAGCCTGACTGGGCCAAGGCCTGGGCGACGCAGGTCACAAGCCCCTCCGAGGACAATTGCCGCGGCGAGATGTTGACGGCAACAGAAGCATCTCCAGGCCACTTGGCAGCCTGTCGGCAGGCTTCGCGAATGGCCCATTCGCCCATCTGCACGATCAATCCCGTTTCCTCGGCAATCGGGATGAACTGAACAGGACTGATCATCCCCTGTTCTGCGTGTGGCCAGCGCATCAGCGCCTCGAAACCCTTGATCCGGTTTTCGGAGATCGAGAAAAGGGGCTGGAAATGGAGCTCGAAATCACCTTGGCCAACCGCACTGCGCAGATCGACTTCCATGCGGCGCCGGCGGCTGGCCTCGGCATCAAGATCGGGTTCGAAGAAGTGGCAGGAGCCTTTGCCTTCGCTTCTGGCGCGTGACAGTGCGAGTTCAGCAGCAGTCATCAATGCATTGGCGCTGGCGCCATCCTGCGGGCCTACGGCGATACCGACGCAGGCCGATATCTCAAGGTTGCGATCGCTGGCAAAGGTACGACCGAGCACCATTTCAAGCGATCGAGCGATGGAGTTGCAGTCTTCTGCCGGCTCAAGTCCGCCAAGCAAGACCCCAAACTCGTCGCTGCCAAAGCGCGCAACCATCGCATCGGGGAAGCGGTCGCGAAGCGTGAACGCCAGCGAGCGCAGGATTTCGTCGCCAACGGGATGGCCCATCGTATCGTTAATGGCCTTGAAATCGTCGACGTCGATGAAGGCGATGAAATTCCTGTGGCGCTCGTTCTGGCGCGTGACGGCGCGATCCAGCTCTTCAATGAAGAACCGGCGGTTGGGCAGACCGGTAAGAGAGTCGTGGAGCGATGCATG
The DNA here is from genome assembly GCF_012641315.1 of Novosphingobium sp. ERW19. Taxonomy (NCBI): domain Bacteria; kingdom Pseudomonadati; phylum Pseudomonadota; class Alphaproteobacteria; order Sphingomonadales; family Sphingomonadaceae; genus Novosphingobium; species Novosphingobium sp. ERW19. Next base: position 160,797 of record NZ_JABAIC010000008.1, on the reverse strand, counting down.
AAGCACCTGCTGCTCGCGCTCCTCGACGGCGTCGACCATCGCGTTGAAACTGTCGGCCAGGGAGCGGATCTCGATAACCCCTTCAGCCTTGACCTTGGCCACTGTGCCGCGTCCATAGGCGCGGGTTGCTTCAGCCAGGGACTGGAGTGGCCGGGCAAGCCCTCGGGAAAGACGGATGGAGGCCCACGCCCCGGCCAGCACGCCAACCAGGCTGATCAATACCAGAATGAGACGCAAACGGCTGTATTGCGCCAGTGACTTGTCGAGCGAGTGCGCGAGAACCAGTCGAGGCTGCAAGGCGTTCTGCAGGCTCGCAATCGCCGAGATCTGCACCAGCAGCTGACCGCCATCTCCATCGATGGTCCTGATCTCGCCCAAGCCGACCGAGGCCAGGCTTCCTGCCAGTTGCGAGCGATCCAATATGCTGGCCTGAACCTCGGCCGCGGACAGGCGGGCAAGCTGCTTCATGTCCTCGGGCCCGAGCCGGTTGACCAGAACGAGCCATCCAGCAAGGTCGGGCATCTCGATCGGTACCGCCGCAGCAAGAGCGTGCGTCCCATCAAGGATGACAACTCCGCGATCCTGTCCTTGCTCAAGCCGGTCCAGCATGGCTGCACCATCGATTGCATTTGCGCCATCGGATGCAATCACGCTGCCATCAAGGTGTACGATGACCACTGCACTGACCCTTGCACGGTCGCGCAGGGTCTCGATCGCTGACGTCAACGTCGGGGCATCGCCTGTGGCATAGGCTTCCCTGAAGCCGAAATCACGCGCCACCACCTCGCCTGCATCGGCCATCTGCCCCTGCCGCGTTGCGATGATCTGGTCAAAAACGCGTGCGTTTGCAGAAAGTTCGCGTTCTGCAGCCTGCCTGGCGAACATGGTAATGCCCGAACTGGCGACAGCAAGGGTCGCGACCATGACACAGGCGAGAAGCAGGACGTAAAGCAGTGCGATCCTGCCGCCCAGCGTTCTTGCCCGACGCCCGGCACTGGCCATCGCGAGCCGGGTCAGACGCCTCAGGACGGCCTTCACGCTCACGATCATTTGGCCGGCCCGGGACGGACAGCAATGGCGATGTGCGCGCGATTGCCCGGCTCCATGACAAGCTTGCCGCGCCACTCGCCACCAGCCGCGCGCATGCCTGGATGCCACACGATCACGTCGTAGGAACCACGGCCGAGTCCCTCGATCGTTGCTAGTCCGTTTACATCCGTGCGCGCGGCATAAGGGGAGTCGGTTACGCGGATGTAGCCACGCATCTGGTCGTGGATGTTGCACCCCAGCGCGATCGTGCCCGCCACCTTGAACTGCTGCGTGCGCGTCTGATCCTGGCCATACAATTCGATCTTGAACGGACCCGGCCTGGAAAAGCTGTAGATCGAATGGCGCACGTTGTCCAAGTTGGGAAATGCCACCGTCGCGCCGCGAGGCACGATCAGCGTGCCCGGAGTGAAAGCGAGATTTCTCTGCGCCATGGCATTGCGCCAGCGGAAGGTCGCAATGCGCTTGTCACCCGGCGGAGGCACCACCTCGACCACCGCATCGCGCACCGGCATGCCCGCCTGATCCACGACCTGCACCTGGACAATCGGCGGCGGCGCTGCCGAAAGCAGAAGGGGCAAGATGGCTATCCACGACAAGCGGGCAGCGAACGTCGTCCGCGGGGCTTGGGGGCGGTGCTTCGGCAGGTCCTGCATGGAAGCGGCTTGCCAGAAAGTTCCTAATACAATCAGAATCTTTCGGCTTGCAGTATTCAGGATTTCCCAACGTCTCTCGGTTAACGCAGTTCGCAAGACTGGCGATGACGGTGAGATCTCCCCTATGTGCAACAAGGCATCCAAGGCATTTGCAGCACGCCCCGGCTGGCGGACAACCTGGCCGGGCGCTGCCGCCGGCATCCTGTTCTGCTCCATGCTCCTCGCAGCACCAGCAGCCCATGCCGACCCCCTGCTGGACGGCGGCAAACTGGTGCTGACCAACGGGATTTCCTCCATCGAAGGCTCGAGCGGCGGCGGCCTTGCCAGCTGGGCTACGATCGGCGGCATGGAAACTGACCGCGGTATTGGCATATCGGCTCATGTCACGGAAATCGAACTTGCCGACTATGGTTGGCAGAGCCATGGCGCCTCCATTGGCATCAAGGACAGGGTTGAACTGGCCTATGCTCGCCAGAACTTCGACACGAGAAAGGTCGGCGCGGCATTGGGGCTGGGCGAGGGTTACAAGTTCAATCAGGATATCTTCAGCGCCAAGGTCCGGCTCATCGGCGATCTCGTCTACGGTCCGCCGCTGCTGCCACAGATCAGTATCGGCTTGCAGCACAAGCGCAGCCTTGATGCCGCCATCGTCAAGGCAGTAGGCGCCTCATCGCCGAATGGCACCGACTTCACCGTAAGTGCCACCAAGCTCTTCCTGCAGCAGAGCGTGCTGGTCAACGCTACCGCGCGGCTGACCAATGCCAACCAGTTCGGCCTGCTTGGCTTCGGAGGGCCGGATCAGCGTGCGCGTTCGCTGCAGTTCGAAGGTTCGGTTGCCTATATGCTGACACCTCGCCTCGTCATCGGCGGTGAATACCGGACTCGTCCAAGCAATCTCGCGATCGCGCGGGAGGATGATGCTCATGACCTGTTTGTTGCGTGGGCCTTCGTCCGCAATGCTACCATTACTGCCGCCTATGCCAACGTCGGCTCCATCGCCACGTTCGACGGCCAGCGCGGCGGCCTCGTCTCGCTCCAGTTCGCATTCTGAAGGATATCCCATGACACTTGCTCTCGCTCTTGCGCTGCTTGCAGCACAACCTGTCAGCGCCGAGCCGCAAGGTGCAGTGATCCAGCAGGAGGATCCTGCCGCGGTCGACTGGGAAAAGGAGTTCGGGGTCGAGAAGAAAGTCCGTGATCCGGTTACAGGCGAGCTTCCAGTCGATCCCTACCCGCAATCGCCGGCCAATGCTGGTGCAACGCCCTTCTCGGGAGACACTCTGGCCAAGGCGTTTGGCGGCAAGGCCGGCATTCGCAGGTTGGTCGACAGGTTCGTGGACCTGAACACCACCGATCCACGTATCGCTCCGATCTTCAAGAACCACGATATGGTCCGTTTGCGGCGCACCCTGTTCGAGCAGTTCTGCTATCTCCTTGATGCTGGCTGCACATATACCGGCCGAGACATGAAGTCCTCGCACAAGAATCTGGGCACGACGCGCGCCGACCTCAATGCCCTGGTCGAGAACCTGCAGCGTGCAATGCGTGAAAACGATGTACCGTTCCGCGCGCAGAACCGGCTGCTTTCCAAGCTCGCGCCAATGGACAAGGACATCGTCGAACGCTGAGCGGTCGCAGGCTCTGCCCGTCAGGGTTTCGGAACATGAGCCCCCGTGGGCCGCCGATCACCCTGGGGGCAAGCCAAGGTTCTGACGCCTCTGCCCGAATGCGCTTCTCATCCGGTCTATCAGCTAGCGTATCTGCGCTTCGCTGGGCTGCGAGCTGCGCAGCCCCGTTTCCAGCGCTCGTGCAAGGGCCGCCACACCGGACGCCTCAAGACCTTGCTTGAGCTCATTCTCAGGTGCGCGGCCAGCACCACAGCATCGGGACTTTCCTCGATGCAAGTCGGGCGAACCGCGCGATAAAAAGTGGGGGCCGTAGCCCCCACCTTATTTGGTGCAATCAGGTTGCTTGTTAACAACCAGACCTGCAATTTCTGAAGGCAAATGCTATCATCGCACTTGCTGCCGTCAAGATCGCACTTAAAAGTTTGCGCGCTGCAGGTTAGGAATTCTGGATGGCAACGCGTCTTGGCCTGGACATTGGCACCAACAGCATAGGCTGGTGCCTTTTCAATATCGATGGACAGGGAAAGCCGGTCGGCTTGCGTGACATTGGTGTCCGAATATTCTCCGACGGTCGTGATCCCAGGTCAGGGGCTTCGCTTGCGGTTGACCGGCGCGATGCACGGGCGAAGCGACGGCGGCGCGATCGCTATGTTCGGCGTCGGTCCGCTCTGCTGGACGCCTTGATCAACACTGGCCTTATGCCTGCTGACGTTCAGGAAGCCAAAGCCCTGACCGGGTGCGATCCTTATGTTCTGCGCGCGCAAGCGTTGGACAGAGCGCTGGATGCCCACCTTCTCGGTCGAGTGCTCTTCCATCTGAACCAGCGGCGAGGCTTCAAATCGAACCGCAAGGCTGAGCGCAAAGCGGGGGGTGGCGAGGAGGGTGGCAAGATCGCGGAGGGTGCAAAGGCGCTCGATCTGGCGATGCATGAAGCAGGCGCGCGCACCTATGGGGAGTTTCTGGCTAACAGGGATGCAAGACGCGTGCGGTTGCGCGCCGAAGGAGATGGCTTTGATTTTTACCCCGAACGCCGCCATCTGGAAGCTGAGTTCGATGCGATCTGGGCCGCACAGGCCGCATGCAATCCCGCGTTGCTGACCGATGCTGTCCGCGACCGGTTGCGGCGCATCATCTTTTTCCAGCGACCATTGAAGGCACCCAAGGTCGGTGGCTGCGCCTTCTTCAACGAAGAGCCACGTCTGCCCAAGGCCCACCCGCTGTTCCAGGAACGGCGGGTGTATGAAGAGGTCAATCAGCTTGAAATCACCAGAGCGGGAGCACCATCCCGAAAGCTGACGCTCGACCAGCGCGACAAGATCATCCTCAAGCTCAAGTCGGCGAAGACGGTGACTTTCTCGGGCCTGGCGAAACTGCTGCAGCTCGCTGATGGTGAGAGCTTCGACAAGGCTACCGAAAACCGCACAGGTCTTGTCGGCGATGAGATCTTTACCGCATTCAGTGACAAGAAATGCTTTGGCGATCGTTGGGCACATTTCGATCCCGGCGCTCAATGGTCAATCATCGACACGGTGGCAGAGGAGGAAGACCCGGTGCGCCTGCGCGACTGGTTGATGGCAACGCACGGTGTCACTGTGGATCAGGCCGAAGCAATTGGGCGTGTGCGCCTGCCAGAAGGCCATGGGCGCCTCGGCGAAACGGCCAGCCGATTGATTCTCGCCCAACTCAAGTCGGGGTCGAAAGATGGACATCCGCTGACATACAGCGAAGCAGTGGAAGCCGCGCTCGGAAAGTCGCGCAGCGATTTGCGCACCGGGGAGATACAAGACCAGCTGCCTTACTACGGTGAAATCCTCACAAGGGAGATTCCGCCCGGCTCGCTCGATCCGAACGACGATGACGAAATACGCTGGGGCAAGATCACAAATCCCACGGTTCATATCGGCCTGAACCAGCTTCGCCGCCTGATGAATGCCATTATCAAGGCGCATGGCCGCCCCGATGAGATCGTTGTCGAACTGGCACGCGAACTTAAGCTCAATGAGAAAAAAAAGGCCGAACGCAACAGGCGCATCGGCGCGAACACTCGCGCTACTGAGGCCAGGTCGAAAAAACTGCTCGAAAGCGGACAGCCTGATACCGGGGCGAACCGGGCGCTCCTGAAATTGTGGGAAGACCTCAGTCCGAACAATCCGCTCGACCGGTGCTGCCCGTTTTGCGGACATCACATCGAGCAAATGGCATTGTTCTCAGGCGAAACCGAGATCGAACACATCATTCCGTTCTCGCGTTGCCTCGACGATAGCGCCGCAAACAAGGTTGTCGCGCATCGCAGCTGCAAGCAGGAGAAGGGCAACAAGACGCCTTGGGAAGCCTGGGGACACACTGAACGCTGGGCGATCATCGCCGAGCAAGTGTTACGGCTCCATAAGTCAAAGCAATGGCGTTTCGCGCTCGACGCGATGGAGCGCCTTGGTCAGCAGGGCGACTTTATCGCGCGCCAACTGACCGACACGCAATATCTGTCGCGGATGGTAGGGACCTATCTTTCGAGCCTTTATCCCGACACTGCCGGGGTTCATGTCATCCCCGGTCACATGACCGCGATGCTGCGACGGCTATGGGATTTGAACGAGCTGCTGCCCGATCATAATTACGTCGAGAATCCCCATAGCGGTGCACCAAAAAATCGTTTGGATCATCGTCACCATGCAATTGATGCCGCTGTTGTCGGGGTCACGACACGCAGCCTGCTCAAGGACATTTCGAAGGCGGCAGAACGCGCCGAGCGTCAGGATCTCGACCAGCTTTTCATCGATCTACCAACGCCTTGGGAAACATTCCGCGAAGACCTGCATGAGTCTCTGGCGCGCGTCGTTGTCAGTCACAAGGCTGAGCATGGCCGCAAGGGCGTTCCGGCAAAGGGCAAGGATGTCACCGCTGCACGGCTGCATAACGACACTGCCTACGGACTGACCGGCCTCGCCAGCGACAGCGGCTTGCCGATTGTCGTCCACCGCGTGCCTTTGCTCAGCCTCAAACCGGATGACCTCTCCAATCCCATCCGCATCCCCGACGCTGCTTTGCAGCGGGCACTGCGCGAGGCCACTGATGGCAAATCGGGTAAGGATTTTCAGGCGGCATTGGCCGGGTTTTCAAGATCAGATCCTGTGTTCAAGGGCATACGGCATGTAAGAGTGCGCGAAGCCTTGAAGGTCATCCCGATCCGTGACGCATCGGGCCATGCTTTCAAAGCCTACAAGGGCGATGCCAACGCGCGATATGACGTGTGGCGGATGCCGGACGGGAAATGGATATCACGCTGGAAGGACAGGGACGGTGCATCTCGTTCGAGCATTGTATCCATGTTTGAAGCGCACCAGACCGGCCAGCCTGCACAGCGCCCACACCCAGCGGCGAAGAGAGTTTTGAGTTTGCGCCAGAACGACTTGGTAGCGGTCGAGCCGCAAGGCCAGCCGCGCAAGATCATGCGGGTCGTGAAATTTTCCAGTGGGGGAGAGATTACCTTCGCCGAGCATCAGGAAGCAGGGCCATTGAAAGCGCGACACACGACTTCGCCCGATATTGATCCTTTCAAATATTTCTATTCATCTGCTGGCGGTCTGCAGAAGGCCAGCGCCCGGCAGATTCGTATCGACGAACTTGGGCGCATCTTCGATCCCGGGCCGCGTTAACCTCACTATCGATGAGACCCGCCGTGTCGTGGCCCTCGCCGAACGCGGCGCAACTATGGTCCCTTGCGCTGCCAATCAAAGTCGTCGTCATATCGCCGATTGATGGGCATCATGCCCAGGCAGCGAGGATGCGGGCGCAATGGGATGCGGCTCGCCCGCTATCCAAACAGCTTTGGCAGGGCACCATTGTCGCCAGGATGACAACGCCGGCGTCCTTGCTGGCGGCGTGAGGCAGGGCAGAAGCCAATGCACTCATGCTGATGGCGCGGCGCGTCCGCTCCGGCGACCCTGACAATCTGCAGGCGCAGGCCGCGCAAGAATATCGGCCCGCTCAGATGGGCGCTGACTTCCGCCGCGAATCGCACGCCGACAGTGCCAATGCCCTGGTGAACTGTGGCGACACCGTCATGCTATCCGGCGCATCCAGGCCGATCATCGGGGCCGGGCTGCTACCTGCACTTGGCGCCCACCATCAATCTGCTTCACGGGCTGATCGGGCATGATTTGCGTCTGGGCGGGACGATCTCACCTGTGTCTGTGGCGACCCAACGTCTCGCTCAAGCGCCTGCCAGGCGTTTCGAAGATCGCAAATCGGTACTGGCTATGTTCGATCCGCCTGATGCCCATGACTGGGCGTCGCTTGCGCAGTGGGTCGGGCAACGAAAAAATCCGAAGCAGTTCGCCACGATCTGGATTCTTTGCATTTCAGCTATGACAGATGGGGCTGTTTCCAGTCACTAGTCAACTGGTCAGCCACCCATCTGTCATGGCATTTCAGAAATCGCGGCCCAGCTGCAACAACAGCCTAAGCGTCATGCGAGTGACGGTAGTATAGCATTCCAGCAATCCCGGTCCAGCGGCAACGCGATCCTTGACCCGAATACGAGGAGTGGGGGCGGCGGGTATCCAACCCGTCCCAAAGCTTGGCTCTCGGGGCAATGAGCTCACTTGGGCTGGATGTAACAATTCACCCGAAGCGGGGACAGCTGGGCGCTCAAATCGAAGCCGGGCGTTGCGCAGCCGACCAGAGCCAGCGTCTTTGTCTCGATGAGCGGGGCTGTTCGGAAGGCGCTGTCGCCCTTGGCCGAAGCCGCCATCGCACGCCGCCATCCATCGCCTGGCCTCGTTCATCAATCGGACCGCGGATCGCAATATGCAGCTTCCGCCTAGCGAGAGATCCTCGCCGCAACCAGCATCGTCGGCTCGATGAGCCGGCGGGGAAATCCGTACGACACTGCAAAGGCCGAGAGCTTCATGAAGACGTTCAAAGTCGAGGCGGTATGCCCGATAGCCTTCGAGACCTATGCTGACGGAGCAACTCTGCTTCCGCCATTCATCGAAGACGTCTACAATCGCCGCCGGCTACATTTGGCGCTGGGATATCTCAGCCAGTTCCTGGTCGATGACTGTGACCAGGAACTGGCGAATGACCTTTGGCGTGAATGCCGAGGGTGCGTTGATCGATCTGGATTTGGAGGACTATCATGGCGCTTGGGATGCACCCGTCTCCGACTGTCCGTGTTGGCAATTGGCTAAAGACGGAAATCGTGGAGCGTGCCGGGGTGAACGTGATGACCTTGGCACAGCACTTTGGCGTCTCGCGGCAGGCATTGAGTACGCTGCTCAATGGCAACGCAAGCCTTTCTGCCGATATGGCGATCCGGTTTGAAAAGGCCTTTGGCGTCAGGGCTGATACGTTGCTGCGGATGCAGACTGCCTACGAACTCGCGCAAGCCCGCGAGCATGAAGGCGACATCAAGGTTCGCAGATTCGCGAACGCGGCCTGACGCCGCCAATGGCGACATTCGCGGGTGCTGATCATTCTTCCTGAACCTGCCGTTCGTTCATGCCAAAGATTTCCGGCTCACCGTGCAAAGCGATGGGCCGGAAACCTGATCAAACTTCGGTTCGCTCCGATAGCGTCAAAGCATCATCGACATCACGTCAGGAACGGGATGCTGTCACCCGTCGAGTTCGAACGGCAGCAGATTTTGAAAGCGCAAGGCGTCCAGAAAGCCAGGGGCTATTCAATCCTCTTCATCGAAACCTACGATCCGCGTAATGATCACCTGCCCAGATTGCGATCGAAAAAGCGGAGCATTACATCGTAGGCCTCATGTGATTCCGGGATGTCGGGATTGTAGAAAAAGCCGTGGAATAGCCCCTCCCAGATGTGAAGATCTGCCTTGACGCCAAGAGCAGTGAGCCGCGAGTGCGTTTTTACGGCCGAGCTGAGTTCGAAGCCTCGCGTGCCGGAGATGATCAGAGTTGGCGGAAAGCGGCGTAGGGTTTCGTCTGATGAGCCCGGGGAAACCAGAGGGTCGTTGGGATCGCTTCCCTTGAAGTATGGCAATGCCGTCCACGGTAATTCGTCATTGATGGGCCACGATGGAGCAGCCCTTGCATCGCCGATTGCGGCGGTCATGAAATCAGCATCGCCGCCGAAGCCAAAAGCAGACGTTGTGAGACCTGCACAGAATACGCCGACTGCCCCTGGACGAGGAAGACCATGCTTCTGGAACCAGGCCGTTGCCATTCCTGTCAACATGCCACCCGCCGAGCAGCCATAGATGCCGATGTTGCGCGCCGGATAGGACTTCAGCAACTCGCGATAGACCGCGGCCACGTCTTCGCTTGCTGCCGGAAACACGTGCTCTGGGCCCTGTCGGTAATCGACCGATACGACGCGGACCTTGCCAAGCGCGGCAATTGGAATGGATTCGAGCTCCGCGCAGCCGGGGAAGCACCCCATGAAGCCACCTCCATGCAGATTGATGAGCACGCGCCTGCGATTCTGGCGGGCAATCCCGTCACTTGGGACATAATCAAGAACGTGGACGCCAGCGATCTGACGTTCGGTCATGGTATGGCCGAAAGTCTCTTTCGCCTTTGTCAGATAACCCTTCATGAACACGGGCACGCCCGCAATCTGCTTGACCTTTTCGGGATCCTGCATGTCCTTGAGGTGCTCGGCCATGTAGGCCTTGGCCTCGGGGCTCAGCATCGAGGAAACGGGGACTGCCATCGCCGGAACGTGGACGGTGCCATCGCTTTCGACCTTGATGGCAGGCGGCGGCGTGGGTTGTGCGCTTGCTGTTGTGCCAAGGCCGGAAAGCACTGCCAAAGTCAGGTAAAACGCCACCAATCGCTTGAGTGCAGCCATCGTCGTATCCTCTTTCGGCCGTCGGGTGCAGGCCGATTTTTCATTATGGCTTGCGTAATCGATTGCATTATCATCTGCAAGGTGTAAGAAATCGATTACGCAACTGCCAAGACTCCATCAGAGAGCATGGCTGGGAGACATGACACGTGAGCTTGACCCGCCGGACATTCGCAACGTCAGCCTTGGCATCTGCAGCCATGCCAGTCCTGTTGCAGGCGCGTTCCGGCCCGAGACCTCCTGCGATCGCCAAGGCAAGCGTCGACCCGATGGCGCTGCTCGATCCCGAATTGCGCGAAGGGGCAAGGTTGATACTGTCACGCCCGCTGCCTGATCCCCTTGATCACGCAGCGATCGTGGGAATGCGCAAGGCTGCGCCGCCAGCACCTGATGTGCTGCCAGCGCCTGCGCCCGCGGTCGAACTTCGCTTGATTGAGGGCGCGCCAGGCCACCCGCCCGTCAAAGTGGCGGTAATCGGCGCGGGCAGAAAAGCAGCTTTGCGCCCGGCCGTCCTTCACATTCACGGCGGCGGCTTCATCGTCGGCCGGATGGAGGATACTATCCCGGCATCGCAGCAACTCGCCAAGGAGTTCGACTGCGTGGTGGTCGAGGTTGACTATCGCCTGTCCCCCGAGACCCGCTTTCCCGGACCGCTCGAGGATTGTTGCGCCGCATTGACCTGGCTTCATGCCAATGCCGATGTTTTGGGCGTCGATCGCACGCGAATTGCGGTTAAAGGCGAAAGCGCTGGAGGTGGGCTCGCCGCCATGGTGGCGCTGGCGGCGCGGGACCGCCGCAGCGTGCCACTGTGCTGCCAGATCCTGATCTATCCGATGCTCGACGACCGGACCGGATCGACGCGGCGGGTGCCGCCGTTCATCGGCACCATCGGCTGGAACGAGGCTGGCAACGTGGTCGGCTGGAGCAGCCTGCTTGGCCAGCCTGCCGGCCAACCAACCATTCCTGCCGGAAGTGTTCCAGCGCGGGCCCCCGATCTTGCAGGATTGCCGCGCACCTTTATCGGTGTGGGGTCGATTGATCTCTTCGTGGACGAAGACATCGCCTATGCTGGCCGTCTGGTGCAGGCCGGGATTCCGACCGAACTCCTGGTTATGCCCGGCGCTTTCCACGGCTTCGATTTCGTGGTGCCCGAATCTGGCGCTTCGCAAGCATTCACCGCTGCGTGGAAGCGCACCCTGCGCGCAGCTTTCGCCATCCGGCCGCCTGTCTGACAGCTACGAACCATGAGGCAGGTAGTCCCGCCACCGTTTTACCGACAATTGCGTAATCGATTGCTCACGCAAAAACCAACAATGGGAGGATTAGCATGAAAATCTATCGAAAGACGGCAGTTCTGCTCAACGCCCTGATTGCCTCAGCGGCGCTTGGTCTGGTGATGTCGGCCCCGGCCCTTGCCCAGAACGCGCCGCAGGATGCATCAGGCGAGGCAACCAGCGAACCTGCCAATCCGGGCGAGATCGTGGTCACTGCCCTCAAGTCCGGCTCGGTCCGCCTCGACAAGGTGCCGCTGGCAATCCAGGCCTTCAACGGTGACGTGCTGAAGCAGCGCAACGTGCGCGACGGGGCTGATCTGATCCAGCTGATCCCCGGCGCATCGCAGGCGCAGGAGATCGGCGCGGGCTATCGCATCTTCTCGTTCCGCGGATCAGGCGCGGGCGGGCCAATCGGCGATGGCCTGATCGGCTACTACCTTGACGATACGCCCTTCGGCGTGCCCAACAACCAGGCCGCGCCGCCAGTGCAGTACTTCGATATTGACCGGGTGGAAGTCCTGCGCGGACCGCAGGGCACGCTCTACGGCCTCGGTTCGTCCGCAGGCACGATCATCTACCATACCAAGAACCCGGATCTCGATCGCGCGACTTACGCCGGCGAACTCGAGCTTTCCAAGACGGCCGAGGCCAGCGATCCCAACTATCGTGGTGCGGCGGCAATCTCCCTGCCCTTGGTACCAGGCAAGCTCGGTCTGCGCGTGAGCGGCGGGTACGATCGCCGCGCGGGCGTAGCCGACATCTATTCGGGCGCACCCACCGGCACCCCGCGCGAGAAGGACGCCAACCACGTAACCTCGAAGGACATTCAGGCCGTGCTGCTGTGGAAGCCGGATGAACTGACTTCGGTGCGTACGCGCTTCTGGTATTTCGCCACCGACCAGAAGTACCTCAATGTCATCAACTCGCTCGATCCGCCGTTCGCGGCATTCCAGGGCGATGTTGTGGGCTTCGACAAGCGCCGTGCGTGGTACGCATCCAACACCATCGAGCGCGAGTTCGGCGGGGTGACGCTGACCAATGCAACGTCCTACCAGAAGTCCCTGCCGGGTGGTTTTCAGGTCGGCCTCAACCTTGGCGCACCGCTGGGAACGGGCGTTCTGATAAACGGCGGCGACGCCCGCAATTTCGTGAACGAACTACGTCTTGCCACCAACGACGGCGGGCCGTTCAAGGGGGTAGCCGGCGTGTTCTACCAGAACGCCCGCAGCCTCTACACCTTCAGCCTGACCTTCCCGGCGTTCGGCCTCAACGGGCAGACTATTACCAAGACCGAGAACGCAGCTGTCTTCTCCGAGGCGAGCTACGAGCTGTTCGACGGCAAGGTCGTCCCGCTGGTGGGCCTGCGCTACTTCAAGGACCGGCGCGAGGCGGATTCCATCTCGAACGGCGTCCGTGTGCAGAGCAAGGCCCGGCCCGACGCGCTGACCTGGCGCGCCAACCTTGCGATCAACCCCAGCCCTGACTGGATGCTGTTCTTCAATGCCGGGACGGGCTTCCGCAGCGGCATCCTGCAATCGCAGGCGCAGGCCGATGCGGTGATTGCCGATGGCGTGCCGAGTGATATCTCGCTGACGCCGGACAAACTGCGCAACCTTGAAGTGGGGATGAAGGGCTCGCTTTTCAGCGGTGACCTGCGCGTCGCTGTCAGCCTCTACGACATCAAGTACACGAACATCCAGAGCGCCTTCAACACCTCGATCGGCCTTGCTGCCTTTGCCAATCTGGGCGACGGCAAGGCGCAGGGGATCGACATGGAGCTAACCTGGCGCACCCCGCTCAAGGGCTTCACCCTCAACGCCATCGGCAACGTCAACAATTCCAAGTTCACCCGCGTCCGCCCGGCCTTTGCCGGCGCAGATCCGCGTATTTCGAACGGTCTGCGCCTGCTCAACACGCCGACGCACAACTTCCGTCTGGATGCGAGCTATGAGCAGCCGATCGGCAATGCCACGCTCTTCGCCACCAGCTCGGCCACGTTCATCGGTCGCTCGCGGCTTGGCGATGCTACGGTAAACGAGATCAATCCTTACGAGCTTTATCAGGCGAGCATCGGCGTGCGGTTCGATCGCTACGAAGTGCGCCTGTTCGGCGATAACCTGTCCGATCTTCGCGGCCCGACTTCTGCCAATGGCCCGACCCTGCTGGCAGGGCCTCGCCCGCGCACGATCGGGGTGACTTTCCGCCTCAACACCAATTGACGCGGCGCCCGGCGATGCCTGTTCCCCTCCACCCACAGGTATCGCCTGGAAACCCAAGGAGCTGAGCCATGCAGAGGCGGGATCTCATCCGTGCTGCATCCATGGCCGGTGCGGTTGGTCTGGCACCATCGATGACATTGTCTGCGCAGGAGAATGTCGTGCTGCCCGCCGACGCTGATATTGATACCGGTCTGGACATTACCACGGCAATGACCACTGCCGGTCCGGTCCGAGGCTACCGGCAGGGCGGGGTGAAGATGTTCAAGGGTGTGCCCTATGGCGCGCCCACGGGCGGGGCCGGTCGTTTCCGCCCGCCGCGCCCACCCCGGGCGTGGGCAGAGGTTCGCTCGTGCCTGCACTATGGCCCGATCGCGCCCCAGGACAAGGGCACCGGCCGCTTCCAAGACGAGGAAGCCTTCATCTTCCGCTGGAACGATGCAGTGGAGGACGAGGACTGCCTGCGGCTCAACGTCTGGACCCCGGCGCTCGACGACGCGCCCCGTCCGGTCCTCGTCTGGCTGCATGGCGGCGGCTTCGCGGCGGGATCTGGTCACGACATCCCCGCCTTCGACGGCGCGAACCTTGCCGCGACCGGCGAGGCCGTGGTGGTCACGCTGAACCACCGGCTCAACCTGCTCGGCTTTCTCGACCTGTCGGAATGGGGGGAGGAGCATGCCGCATCAGCCAATCTCGGAATGCTCGACATCGTCGCGGCCTTGCGCTGGGTGCGCGACAATATCGCCCGGTTCGGCGGTGACCCAACGCGCGTAACCATCTTCGGCCAGTCAGGCGGTGGCGCGAAAGTAACGGCATTGATGGCGATGCCGGAGGCGAAGGGGCTTTATCATCGCGCTATGGTGTTGAGCGGCTCTTTCGCGATGTTCAACACCCCTGATAAAGCGCGCAGGCTCTCGGTCCTGGTGCTCGAGGAACTCGGCATTGCCCGGGGCGACATGCCATCCTTGCAGGCGCTGCCCTATGTGCGGCTGCGCGCTGCGGCAGAGCGGGTGTTGGCGCGGATCAATCCGACATTCGACGGTTTCGTCGACGTGCGTCAGATACCGGACATGCTGAACTTCGCGCCCACGCTCGACGGGAAGATTCTGCTGCCAGATCCCCGCCATCCAAACCATGCCGCCAGCGACCCGCAGGTTCCGCTGATCATCGGCTCCACGCTCAACGAGTTCGTTACCGGGATCAACGATCCTGCCGCATTCGCCATGACTGACGACGAATTGCGGCGCAAGGTGGCGCGGTTCGTGCCCGCAAATGCAGAAGCTGCAATCGCTGCCCTTCGCGCAACAGGACCGCAGGACAAGCCATTTGCACTGTGGTCGCGGATGGCCACGGCGCCGATCCGCCAGGCCGTGATCGATCAGGCGCGGCGCAGGCTGCAAACCGGCTCTGCGCCGACGTGGCTGTTCTGGTTCACGTGGCAGTGTCCGGTGTTGGATGGGCGGCCGATGGCCTTTCATTGCCTCGACATCCCGTTCTGGTTCGGTAACGCCCGGACTTGTGCCTCGATGACCGGCGGCGGCAGGGAAGCAGTGGCGCTTTCGGGCAGTATGGTCAGGGCTCTGCTGGCATTTGCCGCCAATGGTGTGCCAAAGGCCCCGGACCTCCCGGCGTGGCGCGCGGTTTCGGGTGTTGACATGGCCTCGCTGCAGTTGGCCAGCAGCCCGGTCATGGTCGGTGAGGTCGATGCTGCTGAACGAGCGGTCCTTGCATGAATGCGCGCTTGCTGTTTGCCTCACGCGGCACTGTGTGTAGGTGTTTGCAACCGCGTGCAAAGCGCGTCAGGCAGCGATAATCGAAGAGAGTATGGTCAGCGTCAAGAACCTCAAGGAATTTGCCGAATTGGCGGGCGTATCGACTGCCACTGCATCGCGGGCGCTGACAGGTTCCGGGCGCGTAAGCGACGATACGCGCAGGCGCATCGCCGCCTTGGCCGAGAAGCTCGGCTATCAACCCAACATCGCCGCGCGCAACCTGCGCACGCAACGGACGATGACGATTGGCGTGCTGGTTCCTCTGGGGCACGAGGCGCTGCAGCACCTTTCGGACCCGTTCTTCAACACGATGACCGGCTTTCTGGCCGATGCCTTTGCCGAACACGGCTACGATATGCTGCTGTCGCGCGTGCTGCCGGGCAACGAACGCTGGATGGATCGGTTCATCGGCAGCGGGCGGGTCGACGGCATTGTCGTTGTCGGCCAGTCAGACCAGTTTCACGTCATCGAGACGGTTTCGCGACGCTATGAACCTATGGTGGTCTGGGGCGGCTATTCGCCAGGGCAGCACCACTGCTCGATCGGTTCCGACAATCGCCTCGGTGGCAGGCTGGCGGCGACGCACCTGATCGAGCGGGGCTGCCAACGGATTGCCTATGCCGGCCCGGTCGAAGGATCGGAATTCGGGGAACGCGTGGATGGTGCCCGGCGGGCGCTGCTCGAAGCCGGCATGGCGCCCCTGCTCGAACTGCCGACCCACTTCGAACCCGATGCCGCTTATGCAGACGTTCGGGAGAAACTGGGCGAACTGGCCGACATGCCCGACGGGATCGTCGCCGGGTCGGACGTGACGGCAATCAGCGTGATCCGCGCCCTGCGCGATCTCGGCCAGCGGGTGCCGGACGATGTCCGCGTGATCGGCTATGACGGACTGCCCATCGGCGAGCATATGAGCCCGCCGCTGACCACGATAGACCAGCAGCTTCGCCACGGCGCAGAGCTGTTGACGCAGACGCTGCTGCGCCGGATCGGCGGCGAGGAAACCCAATCCAGCCAGATCGAACCGCACGTCATCGTGCGCGGATCGACCTAGAGCCCGGCCCGGACCACGCGAGATGTCGCGCCATCGAGCGCGATGCGAAAGAATGGCGCCGGGTGTCCGGCAAACCCTGTACGGCGCTGTACAGCCGTCGTGATCGCCGCCGGGGCCGCGACGCCTGGAAAATCGGCGAAACCGATGACCTGCAGGTCGTTCATCACCCACCAGCTGTATTCCTGCGCGGGGGCCTGCTCGGGGTTCCCGGCAACCAGTCCGCTGCCGTTGAGCAGGGTGTACGGCCCCAGCGGCCCCTCTGCGACCGCGCCGTAGAGCCCGGTCGGCCCGGAAGGCCCGCCAGCGGCAAAGACCTTCCGCTGGGTCGACCAGAACAGGTAATAGCGGCCATCGACAACCCGCATGTGCGGGCGCTCAAGCTCGTTGTTGAGGCCTGCCGCGCTCAGCACCGGCGGCAACAGGCGCCACCCCGAAGCGGCGGCACCGTCGGCCTCGGCTACGCCGATAACGCCGGTCCACCGCGATGACGAGCGGGCACATGAGCCGGTCAGGAACAGGAATGTCCGGCCGCTTGCCGGATCACGAAAAAAGCCCGGATCGCGAAAGCCGATGATCTCGCCACCGGTACCGGTGATCTGGTTGGCGACCATGTAGTCGCCGCCGTCTGCCACCACCGATTCAACCGGGGCGGACCAGTCCGACAGAATGAAGCTGCCTTCGGACGCTTGGAACCGGCAGCGCGCCTCGAACAGACGCTGCTCGAGCGTGACCGCCACCGAACCGCGTCGACCGGCCGCCGTGAAGTAGACCGTCAGGCGTTCGCGCGCGTCGTCAAGAACGGCTGAGCCGGACCATTCGCGATCCCCGGGCGTGAAGCCATCGGGAAACACCGGTTGATGCAACGTCCATTGTCCGTTGCGCTCGCTGGCCAGATGAATACGGGCGATGGCATGGCGGGCATCGGGATCCGGTTGGGCGGGAGCCGTCAGCACCATCCACAAGGCCGCGCCATCGAAGCGCGGCAGGCTGCCGTCCGCCTGTTCGACCGGCCACATGTCCCACAGATCGAAGCCGGCTATGTGGGCATCCGGCATCGGCAGGAAGGCGGGGATGGTGTTCGCCTCGGACATGATCAGTCCGGCAAGGTCGGCACGAGACCACGTCGTCTGCGCAGCGCCGGGGACCGGGGCAACACGTTTGCCAGTCTCGGAAACGGTGATTGCCATCCTGCGCTCATCCTCCTGCCGGATCACACGTCCGAGTACGGCGCGTAATCGATAACACATCTGTCCAATTGCCCGTTCCAGCTGCAGGGATCCTTTGCAGAGGAAACGACGGATACGTGCCAGCAAGCTTGGCCATGATCACGAGCGAACCGCTCCCGCCATTGCCAGCACTCGATTGCACTCACCTCTCCTAAGCTAGAGCAATCGATTGCGCAATTCTATCTTTTGTGATGAAAGGTGCAGCGAATCGGACGGCGCCGGAACAGTCGCCTCTGACCAGGCAGGTGGCACTTTCATTCGGAAGGCCACGGAAGAGAGGGAACACCAATGCATATTCGTTCGGTCCTGCTGGCATCAGCAGCCTTTGCCGCATCCGCCGTTTCCGCGCAGGCGCAGGATGGCTCCGCCATGCCGGAGGATGAAGCGGCTACCGCACCCGCCGAGATCGTCGTCACCGCGCAGAAGAGCAGCGAGCGGCTGTCCAAGGCGCCGGTTGCGGTCAGCGTCGTGGCGCAGTCTCTGCTTGATCGCCAGGGCCTTACCACCAGCGAGCAGATCGCGACCACGGTGCCCACGCTCAAGCTTTCGCAGAACGGGTTTGCCATTCGCGGGATCGGTTCGAACAACGGCTTCAGCGGCTATTCCACGGTCGCCACGCAGTTCGACGGGATCTACAATCCCTCGCCCGTCGCCCTTTCGCTGGCGCTGTTCGATCTGAGCGCCATCGAAGTGCTGCGCGGGCCGCAGGGTACGGTCTATGGCCGCAATGCAACGGCGGGCGTGGTCAACATCAACACGGCCGATCCGGGTCGCGATTTCGGCGGCAGCGCCAGCCTGCAATACGGCCGCTTCAACGATATTCGCGCGCAGGCCGCCGTCGATCTGCCAATAAGCGACCTGCTGCGCGTGCGCGTGGCCGCGTTCCATCAGGTCAACGATGGCTACGGGCCAAAATTCGCCGCACGCCGCTTTGACAAGGCCGATCTGTCCGCCGTGCGCGTGACGACGATCTTCGATCCGGCTCCCACCCTCAGCTGGCGCCTGTCGGGCTCCTACGCCCGCAATACTGGTACGGTATCTTCAGTATTCCTGCGCAATTACAACGTCTATCCGCAGGCGGACCTCGTTGCCGGTACGTTCGGCCCGGTCACAATCGTGCCGTCGGACGCGATCAATCCCGGCCTCGACACGGTGACCAGCAACAAGCAGGACATCACCAGCTACGACTTGCGTTCGAAGCTGACGTGGAGCGCTACCGAAAACCTCAGCCTGACCTATCTGGCCGGTTATTCGCTGCTCAAGAATGATGGCGTGACCGCATCGACCGGTGTCTTCTCGCAGGAATATATCGATCACCGCACGAAGACCTGGTCGCACGAAATCGACGTGAACTACCAGAATGGCCCGCTCAAGCTCGTCGGCGGCGCGTTCCTCTATGAAGACCGCCAGCCTTCGGGCACGCGCCTGCTCCATGCGGGCAACACTGCGCCAGCGCCGTTCAATCTGGTCTTCAACATCTTCGGCGCGAAGGTCGTCGGGGCCGGCAACCAGATCTCGACGATCGACGCGGTCGACGTCGTCAACACGTATGCCGGCGTCGGCAGCAAGTCGCGCGCGCTGTTCGGGCAGGCGACTTTCGCGGTAGTGCCATCCGTCCGCCTGGTGGCGGGCATCCGTTCCACTTGGGACACGGTGACCAGCCATGAACAACAACTGGTCTGCCCCGGTCAGTCGTTCACCCGCACCACTATCGATCCTGACACCTGCCCCACCTTCACCATCGCCTATACCGACGATCGCAACCGCCCGAGCGCGAAGTACAGCAAGGTCAGCTGGAAGCTGGGCATAGACGCCGATGTGACCGAGAACCTGCTCGCCTACGCCACGGTTTCGACCGGCTATCGCGGCGGCGGCCTGCAGCCCAGCTCCAACCCGGCAGGCTTCCGCGGCTATGCCCCGGAGACTGTCGACAACTTCGAGGCAGGCCTGCGCGCCAACCTGATGGGCGGCCGCCTGTTCCTTGGCGCCACCGCGTTCCAGATGAACTACAAGGACCTGCAGGTATCCTCAATCATCGTCGATCCGGTGCAGGGCCCGATCCCGGTGACGACCAACGCCGCACGCGCGCGCATTCGCGGGCTGGAGCTGGAAACGACGTTCCGGCCGACCCGGGCCGACCGCTTCACCGCTTATGTCTCGTGGCTGGATACGAAGTTCCTGCGCTTTGCCAACGCGCCCGACAATCTGCGTTCTGCCGATACGCTCTACAACATCTTCGCACCGATCCTCGGCTTTGTCCCCATCGCACCGGCGGTGGCCGATTACTCGGGCAACCGCCTGCCTTTTGCACCGCGTTTCAGCGGACGGTTCAGCTATGCACACGAATTCGAGACAGCGTCGGGCTGGAAGATCACTCCGGCGGTGGATTTCTTCGCGCAAACGGCAACTATCGCCAGTGTTGACAATGCCGTGCAGGGCCGGATCGGTGGCTACACCAAGACCGACCTCAACCTGCAGTTCGATGAACCGTCGGGCCATGCCTACCTCAACCTGTTCATGAACAATGTCGAGGATCGCCGTATCCCCACCACCATCGTACCGGTGTGGAGTTCGACCACGGCGAGCTATGCCCTGCCGCAAGCTTATGGCGTGCGTGTGGGTTTCAAGTACTGATCCCACCAACGGTGACAAGTGATGCGCCGGGGCCGATGGCCCCGGCAACACGGGCGGGAGTAGGTGATGTCGATGCCGATGGACCGCAGGCAGATGGTGCTGGGGAGTGGATTGCTGTTGATGAGTTTACCGGCCAACGCCGCACGTGAGCCGCTGAAGATTCCGCAAGGAGCAGGGCCTCTGCCCGCGGAGTGGATTGCCGCGCCATCGATTGCCTTGTGGGATGGCCCACCGCCCGGAAGTCCGCATGTTGCTCCCAAAGTGGCGACAACGCTCGATCCGACATTCATCACCGGGGTAGTGCGGCCGGAAATGCGCGTGTTTCGCCCCGCCCGGAGCAATGGGCGGGCTATCCTGGCGATCCCTGGCGGGGCCTACACGTTCGTGTCGATCAGGAACGAGGGCACCGATGTCGCGCGCGTTTTCACCGAGATGGGCTACACCGTCTTCGTGCTGGTCTACCGCCTGCCGGGTGAAGGATGGGCCGAGCGGGCAAACGTGCCACTGCAGGATGCGCAACGAGCGATGCGCCTCATCAAGAGCAAGGCGGCAGGTTTCAGCTTTGCCCTTGAGAGCGTTTCGGTCATCGGCTTTTCGGCGGGCGGACACCTTGCCGCATCTCTAATCACCGGTGGCATGGAAAAGACCTATGAGCCCCGTGATATGGCGGACAAGCTTGATCCGATGCCCAGCTGTGCAGCTTTGATCTACCCGGTCATCAGCGCCGAGCCGCCATTCACGCACCAGCAGTCAGCGCAGATGCTGCTGGGCGCTTCGCCTTCCCTTGAGGCAATCGCGCATCGCTCACCCGCGCGTCATGTCGGCCAGCAGACGCCGCCGACCTTCATCGTTCACGCAATTGATGACGAGCCGGTGCCGTACCAGAACTCGCTGCTGTTCCTCGAAGCAATGCGTGAGGCGAATCGCCCGGTCGAAATTCACCTGTTCGAGGAGGGCGGTCACGGCTTCGGCATCGGCCCGTCTAATTCCCCAGCGGGGCAGTGGACGAAGCTTTTTGATGCATTCATCAAGAGACATTGCACGGTCTGAATCTTGCAGCGCAACGCTGATCTTGCCGCTCCAGGGCGCGATCTGATCGGCAAGCGTCCCTTCTGCTACCTGCGAATTCGCAGCGAGTGTCGCCTGGCACCCAGCCATTCGATCACCAGTTTGTCGGGATCGATTCTGCCCTTCGTTCAGCACGCTGTAGCAATGGCGGAAAGACTTGGGCTGGGACTTTACCGTCATTCCCACGCATCGATCTCAGCGGGAGGTCCATCGCCAAAACCCGACATCCTACGAAAAGTCCACGAGCTAAGAATTACGCCCGGAAGTGGGCCGTTTGCTGAACGGCAGGTTCTGGCAAAAACAAGGCTGAAGCCGCCATGCCGGTTTCGGGAACGTGCCGTAAAGCTGCCAATGACGCAAAGTGGGGTGGAAACCCGACACTACCAACGACCCGAACTCCGCTTGGTGCCTAGCCCAGCTCTAGCCAAGCGATGCGCAGTAGCGCTGCCAAGAGCAGTGCCGTGATAAAGAAGTATGGACCCGCCATTGAAGCCCAAACTACCCAGAAACGGATGGGGCTTTCTGATCTGATCGGCGGCCAAATCCTTCCGTTAGCCTTGCGGCTCCAGAACCAGAACCGACCGCGAACAGCGGTGCGGCCTAACTCAAAGGTCAGGTAAATCCATCCGCCGAAGAAAAGCGCGGACCAGAGATAACCGAGAGCATCCACCATAGTCGTACTCTACGGACGCCCCCCAATGTCCGCAACGGCGTCGCTCTGAGAAATTCCGCTTCTGGCGAAAAATCCGTTGGAGCTGCCCGGCAGGTTTCAAGATCGCGGTGGGTGCCTGCTCATGGCCGGGAATGGGTGGCTTTCTGCCATCAATTCGCGCCCGTGTCCGGCTCCGATTTAATGAGGTAGCCATCTTCGTCCCTATCAGCGGGAGTGGGATCGTTCGGATAGTTTTCAATCTCACCATTGGGAAGAATCTTGAACCAGCCAGATCCGTATGCTCCGTCGCCTGAAGTCCCCACTTGATAAACGACGCCCTGCTTCAGCGGCTTGGCCTTAACGTACCCGGTGCCGTCAGCACGAGGTCCAATCAGCGCATCCCCATAGATAATGGGGAACTCGTTTTTACACGACCTAACGTCCCTGAAATCCCACCAGTACACGCTTCCGTTTTCCACCAAGCCTTTGTCATCGCCGGGCTCTGACTTGGCCTTCGGTTCTCCATCATCAGCGGATACGTCAATGCTGTGGACGCAGTCAGGTTGAAAGCCAGAAGCAGGATCAACCGCAAACGCAACTTGCCCGTTGATTGTGATTGCAAGGAGTTCGTAGACGTAACTGCAACTGCCCAGAAGTGGCAGAAAGAGCAGCACGAGAAGGCTTCGACAGCGTGGCATTTCGCCTAATGTATCTGGGATTGCTTAAGTCGGCAAAGGCGTCGCTTTCTGAATGGCAGAAAACTGCCGCGATTGCGAAAAATCTGCCTTTCGGGTTCCGACGCCATAGCGGGCACTCGAGATTTGTCGCATGTTGGCGGGATGAAGATCAAGATTTTCGAGGCCAGCACGCAGATCGCTGAAGCGGAGATTTACGCGCTCGATCCACCCATGTGTGTCGCCATAGCTAAGTTTTTTCCGGTCGACGCATACGATCAGGCCCGCCATGCCAACGTGATCGACGGAGATTACGTTGGAGATCGTAGCGAAAATCTGCGGATGGAGATGCAGGATGGGTCAACTTTAAAGAGCCAAGCAATCTCCATTCAGGATTTTCCAATGCTGGACGAGCGAGAGGTTCACATACTTGGCATCTATGAGCCAAGCTTCGACGAGCTTTTCCGTGATCACCCAGACTTTAAAGCTTACTGGGGCGCCAGATAGCGTCCGCTCCCCACCCAGTTGCTGTCGAATTCTGCAGTTTTCATTGCCGCCAAAAGCGGCCATCGGAAGATGCCCGACGGCCGCATCAGTAGTCAGATTTCGGTGCGCTCGGCGAGGATCAGCGCATCCTCAACGTCAACGCCCAAGTAACGTACAGTATTCTCAATCTTGGTGTGTCCCAACAAAATCTGCACCGCGCGCAAGTTGCCAGTCGCTCTGTAGATCATGGCAGCCTTTGTCCGCCGCATCGAATGAGTGCCGTAATCCTCGCGGCGTAAGCCGATCGCAGTCACCCATTCGTCGACAAGCCGCGCATATTGCCGAGTGCTCATGGGTCGACCATGATCGAACCGACTTGGAAACAAATAATCGGCAGCTGTGCCACCACGTCGCTGCAGCCATGCTGCCAGACTACTGCTAGCGTCAGCTGTGATCTCGAACTGCACTGGCCGACCGGTCTTTTGCTGGATCACCATCGCGCGGTTTCGGATATCTGATCCGGCAACGAGATCACCCGTCTTCAACTTCACGAGATCACAGCCGCGGAGCTTGCTGTCGATTGCAAGGTCGAACAAGGCCCGATCCCGTAGTCGCGCTTCGCGATCAAGGAAGAAACGGATCGCCCAAATTTGCTTCTGGGTCAGGGGCCGTTTGGTGCCGACCGTCTTACCGGCATTCCAGGCCACCCGATTTTGCATGGCGGGATCAAGGTGAGAGTAGGTCATCGTTTTTCTCCGTGGCCGAGATTGGCCATAGAGAAGAACGGTCGCGAACTGGCCCGCAATCAGCGTAAGCTGCTAGCTTTCGTCGTCCCGCTATGACCGCTTTTGGGCAATGCGATGATCGCTGCCAATGACCGGGATTGGGGCGCTTTGCCGACCTTCTGCTTTCCCATTCAGGATCGGCAGGTTCTGGTTATATGCGACACTCACTGCTGCAAGCCTGAGCAACCGGGTCTGGTCGGCAGGAGAAACGCTAAGTGTGGAGAGTATCTCTGCGGATTGGCCGCCAGCGCGGACCTCTTCACGGCTAACCGTCGTAATTCGATGATGTCCAATCTTCCCGACCATGTCGGACACGCAGAATGATGACCTCTCCCTCATCTCCCACATCATAAATCACCAGGTGGGCCTTGTAGGGATGCACGCGAACTGGCGGCGAGATTTCCTCTCGCAAGCGCGCAGCCTGGGGATAGTCTGCGAGAAACGCGAAAATCGCGCACTCAGCCCTTCGGGATAAGCGTCAGCCTGCGGCAAGCCAAACTGCTCGCTGCCTTCCAGAAAAATGGCTGTCAGATCGTTGGCTGCAGCGCGTGTTAAGTGAAAACGTGGCACAGTCAGGCTTGCAGGCCTGACTGGTTGATCGCTCGCGCCCGGATATCCGCCATTGTCTCATCGCTCAGACCGCCAGCTCGGGCGTCGTCGACAAGGCGCTGCATGGCGGCAATCTTGTCGGCGCGTTCCTGGTCACGGCGGATAAGATCGCGCACATAGTCGCTGGCATTGCTATACCGACCAGTATCAGCTTGCGCTTCCACCCATCGCTTCATCGGATCGGGCAGCGAGATGTTCATCGTAGCCATGCAACCTCCATCTCTGAAATAGCAAAGATTGGCAAAGCTTGTCAATTTCTGTTCAGCCATGACCTACCCCCACGATTAGGGACCATTATGCAGTCGACACCTCGCAGCACCTTCCCCTGCGGCTGCCAGACGTTCTTCCGTTGGCCAATTCTGGCTATCGGAGAATGAACATGGAAATGCCTGAAATCCAACCGACATCCCCCAAGCGTCAGGTCTGGAACGCTGGGCGCCGTCGGTGCGAAGCGGGCGCTGAAGCCGAAGCAAATGTGGGAGATCCGCTCTTACCTCAATCAGCGCCGCCGCTTGCGGGATCGAGCCTTGTTCGACTTGGCGATCGACAGCAAAACGCGTGGCTGCGGCCTCGTGCAAATGCAAATCGGCGACATTGTCAGCGGCGGGCAGATCCGCTCACGCGCCATCGTGATGCAGCAGAAAACCGGTCGCCCCGTGGAGCTTGAATTGCTGCCCGAAGCCCGCGCCAGTCCGCTGGCTTGGCTTGAACGCCGTGGCAGCACGGTGGACGATGATGTCTTTCCAAGTCGGGTCGATCGCAACGGCCATCTCAGCACCCGCCAATATGCCCGGCTTGTCGATGAATGGGTGAGCGTGGTGGGCCTGATGCGAAGCGAAATGGCACCCACTCGCTGCGCCGGGCGAGGGCCTCGATCATCAAACTTGTCATGCTCGGGGCGCGTGTCAAAAACCTCTCCGATTGGATCAGCTAGTCAGTCTGGCATCGAGCTAGTCCAACTGGCACACACTGACAATCTGCAACCTTACATAGCAAAATAAGTGCGTGAACGCCTTCAAGGGCGACGTTCAGCATTGCAGAACCAACCGTAATGACGTGGCTTGGGACCTGTACGAACCCGCTGGCCGACCAGGGCAGTCACACATCCGATGCCATCGCGATGGCAGATTGCCCGCACCCTTGAAACGGGTCGCCAAAGTCGCGCGGAGATGCATCCGCTCCCCATTCTATCCACAGACGTTCGGATCGTTTCAGATATCCTTAAGTATTTCTGCTGAAAGAAATTTCCGAAGGTACACGATCGGGGGCCACCCAATGGCAGAACTTGAAGGCTTGGATTTGCCCCAAAGCGTCAGAGATCTGGTTTTGCGCCATCAACAGAACATTGCCGACCTGGTTGGACGCCTGCACGAGCTCGGGTTGGATGACATCAGTATCGAGGCCGCTGTGGATCCACTGATAGCCAGCTACCGCAGTCAGCTCGTCGAGGCCATGAAAGCACTGGGGTTTTCAAATGCTTGAGGCAAAACTTACAGACGAACAGGGTCGCATGGCAGCGCTCGAGCGCTATGCCGTTCTCGACACACCTCCTGCAGAACCGTTCGACCGGATTACCTCGCTCGTAAAGAGCATATTCAAGGTGCCAATCGCAGCGGTCTCGCTCGTCGACCGTGAGCGACAGTGGTTCAAGGCCATGGACGGACTGGCAGTCAGGGAGACGCCGCGCTCGGCCTCCTTTTGCGCGCATACGATTATGGATCGCACTGTTCTTGCGATCCCGGATGCGACCGCAGACCATCGCTTTACGGGCAATCCCCTTGTCGTCGGCGAGCCGTTCATCCGCAGTTATGCAGGCGCGCCTCTGTCCACGCCGGATGGGTACAATGTCGGAGCCTTGTGCGCGATCGACACCGTGCCGCGCAACTTCGACGAAAGCCAACTCGGCATCCTGTCCAGTCTTGCATCGCTTGTTGTCGACGAACTTGAACTTCGCCGAATTGCCGAAAAGGATCATCTGACTGGCGCTATGAGCCGACGCGGCTTTGTCACGGCCGTTGAAACGGAGATCGAGCGCCATCGCCGCGGAAATCGCGGAAGTGTGCTGGTCCTGCTCGACATCGATCATTTCAAGTCAATCAACGACGAGTACGGGCATCCTGCAGGTGACAAAGTGATTCGCGTGGTGTCCTCCGTTTGTATGGGTCACTTACGTTCGAACGACGCGTTCGGACGCCTTGGCGGAGAGGAGTTCGGCATTCTTCTGACCGAAACCGATGAAGCCGGCGGCAGGGCAGCAGCCGAGAGGATGCGGGAAAGAATTGCCGAGATTGTCATGCCGGTCGCCGATGGTCGGCGTGTCACAGCAAGCTTTGGCATATCTGCAGTCCGCGCCGACATCGGCAACGCGGCTGCATGGATAGCCGAGGTTGACAAGGCATTGTACCTTGCAAAACGCAGTGGACGGAATCGATGTGTCATTGCCGACAAGGCTCTCAAGTCGCTGCTCTAGTCGGATCTTATGCGAGGCCTTTTTTGCCTCCCGTCTGGAGTCCTCCAGTCTGCCGCAGCGTAGTACCGATGGGTGAGGCCCGCATCAATGTTCAAGACGTGGAGCAAATGGCCGCTTGCGCCGAAGTCGGGCGCAACCAAAAACATCCCCATCTTGATGGCTGGAAGATCAAGGAGAGGGCTTCGGGCGTTTACCGCCCCACATTGCTCGCGCAGGATCGCTCGTCTCGTATCGGGGGATGTCGAGCGAGCTTTGTAAGCTACCAAGCTTCAACTCGCCCCGCCAATTGCTCCGGGTGTCAGTGCGAGCGCGAGGATTACCAGCCCGGTGCAGATATATGCCCATGCACCCATTCCCGCCCAGGCGAGCCGGCCTGCGCTTCGCTGATCTTGATCGGCTTTCTCGAGACGCTTGGCATGGATGATCACGCCGGTCACCGACATTCCGGTCAAGACCATGCCAAACAGGAACCAGACCATCTTGGTGGAGAGCCCGCCCAATGTACCGAAGTGGAGGGGATCAGCCATTTCCGAAATGCGCTGATGAACGTCGAGATCCATGCCGTCGAGCACGGTGAGCACATGGCCGTCAGAAGGGTCTATCGCCAAGCCATTGGCGCGATCCCGGACCAGCCAGGCGCGATCCTGCCCCAGCAGAACGACGCCGTTGTCCGGCGTGAAGCGGATCTCGCGAATGTCCAGCCCCGGCCGCATGCGCTGCGCCTTGACGATCAGGCGGTCGAGCGCAGCGCCGGTGGGCGCGGGGACCACCGTTTCGACTTCGGTCAGCTTCGGCACCGCTGCTTTGCCGCCTAGTGTCTCGACAAGGTACCACACGCCTGTCAGCCCAATGAGGGCGACGAACCAAAGGCTCCAGAGTCCGCCAAGCCGGTGCAGATCGCCACTCAGCCGCCGCACATCGCCGCGTCGGGGCAGGCGGAAGAAGCCGCGCCACCACTTCTTGTAGGTAACGATGCCGGTCACGAGCGAGGCAAGCAGCAGCAGGGCCAGCGAACTCACCAGCGGAATGCCGATCGTGGTAGGCAGCATCAGATGGCGGTGCACCTGCCGCAGGAACCGATGGACGTTGGCCCAGCCATGTGTCCCGGTCACTGCCCCGGTCCAGGGGTCGACATAGACGCGTAGCGGAGCATCCCTCCCGGTATCAATCCAGGCCTCAGCGGCGAACCAGGGGTCGATCGGCGCATAAAGGGTCTGAAGGCGCCCCTGCGGCACGGCCTGTGCCGCAGCAGCGGCCAACGTGCCCCAACTTGCACGCGGGCCGTCCTGCGGCGAGACGCGCATTGCGGGCGTCACCAGCCAGTCAATCTCGTGCGCAAAAACAGAAAGCGTACCGGTCGCCAGGGCGAAGGTCATGAAGATCGCCAGTTTCAGACCAGCCCAGCTGTGGATACGCCACCAAAGCGAGCGCCCTTTCTCCTCGCGCGTTTTCGCCACGATCAGAACCTGAAGCGCAGCTCTGCAAGGAACGTGCGCGGTTCACCCGGGAAGTGCCCGCTTTGCGCAGAAAAGCCCGAAGCCGCATAGATCTTGTCAAGAATGTTATCCACCCGCAGCAATAATTCCGCAAAGCCAAGACCCTTGGTGATAGAAGCATCGAAGACGGTGTATGGCTTCACTGTCTGCCCCGAAAGGCTGATGCGTCTTGAGACGTGCTCGCCACCGAAGGCGAAGGCCGTGTCGATCGCCGCCACCTGGTAGCGTGTCCAGAAACCGACCTTGTGCTTCGGAGCGTTGGCAAAGCGATCCCCAACGGCATTGGTGATCGCCTGTCCCTCAGCGGTCCCGGTGATCCTTGTATCGTTGTAGCCGTAATTCAGCAGGAGCACCCAATCCGGCGTGATGTCCGTCGTCAGATCGATCTCGAAACCCTTGCTCGTCACTTCGCCGATAGGCGCAAGCTGGTCCACGCCGTTCACTGGATTCTGCGCAGGATCGACCTGAAGAATGTTTCTGCGCACGATGCGATAGACAGCGGCATTTGCTTGAAGGCGCCCGCCGAACAACTGGGTCTTAACGCCGCCTTCCAACTGGTTTCCAGTGACCGGCGCGAACGGGCCGCCGGCATCGCTGCTCTGGTCCGCAGCAGCCTGAGGCTCAAAGCTTTGCGACCAACTGGCGTAAAGCGACACGTCCGGGCGCGGCTTGAAGATCGCGCCGCCCCGCAGCGTCACGTCGCTGTCGGAATAGAAGGAGCGACCGGATAAGGTGCCGCCGGTGCTCGTCGTTACGCCATCGTCGAACTTGTCCTGGCGCACACCTGCTACCAACAGCAGCGCGTCCGATATGCTGATCTGATCCTGCAGATAGGCGCCCTGGCGCCTTGTCCGGGTGTCGGTGGTGTTGAAGGGCAGCAGCGCTGCGCGCGCTGCATCGCCAGTCCCGTTGCCATAGATGGGATTGCCAAGACTGAGCGAGGTCACCCCGCTGCGCAAGATGCGCGAATGCAGCACGCTCTTCTCATCATACCAGTCTGCGCCGGTCTGCAGCTTGTGCTCCATGCCCAGCACATCGACCCGTGCCGTCAGGTTGGTCATGAATGACAGGCCATGGACCGGTCGGATCTGGTCGCGGAATTCCCGGCGGACAAGATCGGGATTGGCCGGATCAAGCCCGCGCGGCTCATGATATTGCTGTTTCTCGGTCGCCTTGAAGTAACGCGCGCCCGCATCTAGCGTGACCCTGTCTCCGATTGCCGAGACATAGCGTGCCTGGTAGGCTTGTGAACGCAAGTTGAGGAAATCGGTCTTCTCGTTGGCGTTCCAGCGGATGTCGGTCAGGAAATTGCCGTCATTGTCGGCCAGCACTCCGCGCAGGCGGTTGGCTTGGAAATCGCTGTCGTAAATTGTCGCCTGGAGGGTCAGCTTCCCGCCCTGGTGGGTCGTTATGGCGAGCCCCGCGTCGCCAATCCGCGACTTGTTCCGGGTGTTGCGACGATAGGGATCCATAGCTTCATAGAAGCCGCCAAGCCGATATGTCATCACGCCGGCGCTGTCGACCGGGCCGGTCGCTTCCGTCGACAGACCCACGCGCTCGTAAGTGCCGCCAGTGACAACCGCGCGCAGGCCCGTCTGGTCGGAGGGTATCTTCGAGACATAGTTGATGATGCCGCCCGGCGATCCTGGTCCGAAAAACAGGCCCGCAGGTCCCTTGAGGACTTCGACGCGCTCGACATTGAAAAGCTGTGGGACGGAGAAACCGATGAACGGATTACCGCGCTGCCCGTCGTAGAACGACTGATCCTGTCGGAATCCGCGGAATGTGACGCCTGCATAGCTGAAGAAGCTGACCCCTGAAATGTTGCGATAGATGTCGGTTGCATCGCGTGCGCCCTGATCTGCGAAGAGGTCGGTGTTGATTACCTGGAGCGCCTGCGGGATGTTCATCGGGTCCTCGGCGACCTTGCCAACCGTGGTTTGCTCACTCCGATAGAGCCGCTGCGCCCGCCCGGTGACGATGATCTCATTAGCCGGTGCATCGTCCGCGGCGGGCCCAGCATTGACCGACGCGGTCTGGGCAAAGGCAGGGCAGGAGACCGCAAGGAGCGGCATGACAAGAGCTATTCTACGCGACAACGTGTTTTCCCTGTTGCAAGATGCGAATGAATCGCAACTCAGGCCAATAGGCACCTCAGTCGCATTCAATCAATTGCTAATGCGACTGATTAGCAATTTTTAATGTGGCATTTGGAGGCGTCGCCGCGTGACGGGGTGGCTTATTCCGAAGTCAAGCTCCGAACCTTTGCGAGCGTGCTGAACGAAAGGCAGAAGGCCGATCACCTCAGGAATGAGAGGCGGACGATCCGACGCAAGGCGAGACTTGCCAGTCCGATGGCTGACGAGCCGAATGTCTCACCCGTAAAGTTTCGGTGGAGCTGCACAAACTGCCATCTGCATCTGGTCTCGTTGACGCGCCGTCGTGTCCTCGATGCGGCTTGATAAGCTCACTGCTGTCTGCTCGGCGAGAGACTTCGCAAAGGCAACGCTCATCTGGAACCGGTCAACCACCGCAAACGGCATTCTCTGGCGGTTTCGGACCGGCTCGACATGGGCCGAAGTGCCCGAGCGCTACGGCCCCTCGACGACCTGTTACAACCGGTTCGTCCGCTGGCGCAAAGCCGGGGTGTGGGACCGGCTTCTTGCGGCTGTTTCCGCCGCTTTCGAAGGCGAGATCGTGATGATCGATTCTACTTGTGTCCGCGTCCACCAGCACGGTGCGACGGGCAAAAAGGGGGCCCCGGAGATCGCGGCATGGGACGTTCCCGAGGCGGCCTCACGAGCAAGATCCATGCCCTCGTTGACGCTGACGGTCGTCCCGTCGCACTGCGCCTGACCGGCGGGCAGGTCCACGACAGCCAGGAAGCCGAGGCCCTGCTCGATGCGATGCCCGAAAGCGCCACGCTGCTGGCCGACAAGGGCTACGACAGCAACGCCATCCGTGAAGCTGCCGCGCGCAAGAATGTCTGGGCCAACATCCCGTCGCGTTCCAATCGCAAGCAGCGCTTCCCGTTCTCCGGCTGGCTCTACCGCAAACGCAACTTGGTCGAGCGCTTCTTCAATCGCATCAAGCATTTCCGCGGTATCGCAACTCGCTACGACAAGTGTCCCGAGAACTACCTCGCCGCCGTCAAACTCATCTGTGCCCGCATCTGGTGCGCCGCGTAATGAGTCATCGTGTAATTGCGGCTGCTTCCCTCGGGCCTTGGTTGAGGCGCACACTTCTGGTTGTCGAATCCTGAAGGAAGGAAGCAGCCATGAAGCACTATGCCGGATTGGACTTGTCGATGGAATCCACGCAGGTCTGCATCGTTGATGACAATGGTCGGAAGGTCGTGTCGGAGAAAGTGGAAAGCTCTCCGGAGGCGATCGCCATGATGCTGGAGCGATACGGTCCAATCGAGCGGGCGGCGATCGAAACGGGCCGCATGTCGCCGGCGATTTGCCTTGGTCTGCGTGAACTGGGTGTCCCGGTGGTGTGCATCGATGCCCGCCAGGCGCACCAGAGCCTCAAAGCAATGAAGGCGAACAAGACCGACCCTCACGATGCCGCCGGCCTCGCACAGTTGGCCCGCACCGGCTTCTACAAGGAGGTGCACGTCAAATCTCCGGCAGCGCATGGCGTTCGCAGCGTGATCACTGCACGCAGCCATCTGGTGGAAGCGCGTGTCCGGCTCGACAACACGATCCGCGGTCTCTGCGCCACGTTCGGCTATCGGCCCGGCGCAGGTCAAGGGAAGGCCTTCCTCGAACGGATCATGCAAGCGGCACACATCCCAGGCCTTGGCGACGCCATCGCATCCTTGCTCTCCGTTCGCGCAGAACTGGTCGAGCAAATCAAGGAAATGGACCGCCGCCTGCGTGTCATCGCCAGCCAGTCACAGGCTTGCGAGATCCTGATGACCATCCCAGGCGTCGGCGTGCAGACATCGGCCGCCTTCGCCGCTGCAGTCGATGAAGCCGGACGCTTCCGACAATCACGCAATGCCAGCGCCTACTTTGGCCTTGTGCCCCGACGCCATCAGTCGGGCGAACTAGACTGGACAGGCAGGATCACCAAACAGGGCGATGGGACCGTGCGCAAGCTGCTCTACGAAGCTGCCAACTCGATCCTCACCCGGAGCCGTGAGACCTTCGCCCTGAAAACTTGGGCCATGAAGATCGCCAAGCGTCGCGGCTTGAAGAAAGCCCGTGTCGCACTCGCCCGTCGGCTCGCGGTCATCATGCATGCCATGCTGCGCGATGGCACTTTGTTCCAGGCGTGAGGTAGGGTAGAACCTGTTTGCCAGCGGTGAAGCGTCAAAGCTGATCCGAGGGCGGTGTCCCGAGAGGGAACGCAGGGACGAACGATCTGCGAAGGTAGTCAGATGGGCTGCAAAGCCCGCTTCGAGTCAATGCAACGTTCGCCTCTGTGAGACCCGATATAGCACGACCAGGCTTCGGCCGGGCCAGTGCGGACAGATCCATGAAACCCTCAAGGGATCGGCACCGCCAAGCTCTGCAATTACAGATCTTCGGCCTAGAGCATGGAGCGTGTGCGCTCGACGTTATCCTACCCATGCGGCAGAACGGCATCTTAGAGATCTGCTAATCGCATCTCGACGTCATTACTTAGAGGAGAATCAGCAACATATGGGTCGGCCACTACGCGATACGTCGTGACCCACTGCTTGGTGCCGACCTCGAACCGGCAATAACCGCGCTTGCGCGCATTGAGGTAGTGGGCGTGCGGATTTGATGTCTTACTGTCTTCCATCTCACGCATCCAGCCGCAATCGGAACTGATCGACGTTCCCGCAAATTCATGCGCAACAGGCCGCGATGATGGATCGAACGGCCTTTCATGAAGTGTCATCGCTGCGGCACAGTGCCAGTCGCCGCTCATGATTACCGGGTTGGCAATGCCATCGGCCAGCGTTTCGGTAAGGCGCTCTCGAGCAGCAGGGTAGCCATCCCACGCGTCCATGTTCACTTCTGGCGCATCACCGCCTGCATCGAAACGCCAAGGCGACAGCCAAATCTGGGAAGCCAGCACGTTGTAGCGCGCGCTAGAGGCGCGTAATTCTCGCTTCAACCACTGTTCCTGCACAGCGCCAAGCAAGGTGCGGTTGGCATTCCCATATTGCTTGCAGGGCGCTTGACCTGGAAACCCTTCTCCGCAAACCTGGTCACTCCGGTACTGCCGGGTGTCAAGCAGGTGGACTTGGGCGGAGCCAAAGCGGAACACGTCGTTCATGGCAAGCGAAGCGGAAATGTCGTCGATCAGCGGTGGCCGCTCCACCGGCATATGCTCATACCATGCCTTGAACGCGGCTAGCTTCCTGACGCTGAATTCAAGCGCTGTCTGAGCCCGCGGGTCTTGCGGCACGTCTCCCGCCCAGTTGTTGTCGACCTCGTGGTCGTCCATCGCGACAATCCATGGAGCGGCGGCATGGGCTGCTTGCAGCGCACGGTCGGACTTGTACAGGGCGTAGCGGTTGCGATAGTCCCAAAGGGTGACGATCTCGGCGCTATTGTGCAGGCGAACGGTGCGAAAGCTGAGCGTTTCGCCCGTCTTTGCAACCGTGCGGGAGCCGATTGTGCCGATGCCACCTTCGTAGATGTAATCGCCAACGTGAATCACGCAATCGGGCGCCCATGCGGCAATATCGGTATAAGCCGCGTAGAAGCCGCTTTGCCAGGATTGGCAACTGGCTAGGGCGAGGCGGACATTCTCGGCATCGGGTGACGTGGTTCGTGTCCTGCCAAGCGGACTCTCGAAATCGCCCAGCGTGAAGGCGTACCAGTATTCCCGGCCCGGACGGAGGCCTTCGAGCTTCAGGTGTACTGAATGGGCATCGGCTTCGGGCGCTATGACGGTGCCTTCCCGGAGAAGCTTGCGCCGCTCGGCATCTTCCCAAACGCGGAAGCCAACCACCACGTCGCCTGCAGGCATTGCGCCACCTTGCAGCGGATCAACTGCCAACCGTGTCCACAAGATCACGCTGTCAGATCTGGGGGAACCTGATGCGACACCGAGCGTGAATGGATTGGTCTTTACAGCAGCGCGCGCCAGCGAGGCGGGCAGCAGGATTCCGGCTGCTGCCGAGCCGATGAACCATCGACGATTGATCATTACGCTTCCTTCGCAAAAGTGGCCGCCATGAGCGGATCGCTCACGCCGTTTGCGCCGTGCTCAATGCGACCTGCCGAGCGAAGGGAGAGACCTTCTGCGAGGATCGTGAAGTCGTACCAGTCGTAACTCGCGGAGGCGTCCCACCCTACGGTTTGCTCTGCTAAGGCGCCTATCATCAGGCGACGGGCGGCAGCGGTGCCATAGGCATCGTGATCGAAGCGAACTTCTACCGGCGCAGGTGCCGGGTTGTGCAGTTCCACCGCCAGCTTCGGACGCCTTGGTATCTGTCGCAGGCGCACACGGGGCAAGGCGGATGGCTGGTCGGACTGGACTATAACGTGACGAACGAATCCGTTCGGCCCCAGAACCCATAGGTCACAGGCAGTGCCGCCTTCAAGCGACCAGACGTCATCAAGCCGCTTGCCCGGTTCGACAGTAAAACGTCTCGGGATCTTGTCGAGGTGAAGACGGTCGTAGACGTGGTAGACCACGCCGACGGTGCCATCGTTCAGAAAGTCCAGCCTAATTTCCCTGTCTGTGAAGATGGCATCCACCGCGAGCCGGTAGGGCAAGGCGCGCGAACGACGCAGGCCTTCCTCCTGGAACAAGCCCTGCGGCTCACGGGGGGGAAGGATGCGCGGCTGCTGTTGATGCCGGGCGATAATGGCAATCGAGCCGGACACATCCGGAAGTTCGGGAAACCGTGCATCCGCGATGTTCGCAAAATCGAAGCAGGACGTGAGATCACCGCACACGGCACGATGCCAAGGGCTGATCCCCGGGATTTTCAAGTCGAAGCGCTTCTCCAGAAACTGACCGACAGAGGTGTGATCGAACACTTCGCTGTTGACCCAGCCGCCCTTGCTCCATGGCGAGACAACGTACATCGGCACGCGAGGCCCCAGCCCGAATGGGCGGGTGCGACCTGAAATCACGTCGTCGCGTGAGGTATGACGATCTTCGTGGTCATCGAAGTAATGACCATCAAGACGCAGGGTCGCCTTTCCTGCGACGGTACCGTCGGCGTTGTACGATGGGGGAGCTGCCGGTGGCAGATGATCGAACAGGCCATCATTCTCGTCGAAGGTCTGGAAGAACACCGTGCTGCCCCAGACGTCCGGGTTGGCCGTTAGCGCGTCGAGCACGCGGGCAGTGAACTCAGCGCCCTCGATCGGGGATGACGAAGAGGGATGTTCGGACCACGGCTTGGACGGAAGGACCCACGAAACAGCAGGTAGGGTGCCGTCCTTCACGTCCTGCGCCAGCCTTTCGAGTGAGTGATGCCGCATACCCTTTTCGTAGAGCGGGTCGCCCGCCTTGCAGTTGCGGAAGCCTTTGAAGGCCAGACCGCCGTGCATCGCTCCGGTCCAGTTGTCGTTCGGATCCTGATAAATGCGCCAGTCAACCCCGGCATCCTCAAGCACTTCGGGGATAGTCTTCCATGTCAGGGCATTGGATGCGTAGGTGTAGCCAGGCTCGGGGAATGCCCCCTTGACCCAGCAGCGCAAATTGTCCGGCTCGCTACGGTCCGCCCGTGAATTGACGCCTTCTGCGCACAGCTCTGGATCGAAACCCGCGCCGGACCAGAACACGATACGGTTGGGATCTGTTCCGCTGGTGACCGAGCAGTGGTAAGCGTCGCAGATTGTAAAGGCTTCAGCCAACGCGAACTGGAAGGGGATGTCCTCGCGACGATAGTAGCCCATCGCGTAATCGGTCTTGTATTTGGGCCACAGTCCAAATTTGCCCTGGTTCCAGGCAGCCTGGGCATCGGCAAAGCTGTGCGGAGTACCCGGCACTTTCAACGCATCGGTGGTTTTCGTATCTAGATGGAACGGCAGCAAATGTCGCGCACCGTTGTGCTGCCACCATACTGGCTTTCCGCTTTCGAGGGGAACCGGATGACGATCGCCGAAGCCGCGTACGCCCTTCATCGTGCCGAAATAATGATCGAAGGAACGGTTTTCCTGCATCAGGATCACAACGTGCCTGACGTCCTTGATCGTTCCGGTGCGCCGATGTGCGGGCAAGGCAAGCGCCCGGGCGATGCTGGCGGGCAGTCCAGCTGCAGTGCCGGCGACGGCGGCCGCTTTCAGGAAATCGCGTCTGGTGTTCGACATGGGGTTGCTCCCGCTGGATTTCAGGATGATTGGCGCTTGCGCAGGTAAGTGGCGAATTCGTCGAGTATGGCCACGACAATGAAGATGGCGAACACGATGGTCGTGGCATGGCCGAAGTCGTAAAGGTCGATGCGGCCCTTCAATTCCTGCCCGATGCCGCCTGCTCCGACGATGCCGATGACGGTCGCCATGCGCACGTTGCGGTCCAGGATATAGAGTGTTGCTGAAGCGAGGCTGGTGCGCACCTGCGGAAGCACCGCCAGCGCGAAGACCGTCATTCGGCCTGCACCGGTCGACCGCAGGGCCTCGATTGGACGCTGGTCTGCGTCGTCGAAGGCATCGGCGTAGAAGCGCCCGATGAAGCCAGCTGCGTGGATGCCGAGAGCAAGCACTCCAGCTGCAGGTCCAAAGCCGATCGTGCCAACGAGCAGCAACGCCACCAGCAATTCGGGCAGGGCCCGCAAGGCCGAGCAGGACATTCGCGCGGCACTCTGCATGGGGCGAGGCATTGCGATTGCAAGGGACCGTGCAAAGGCAAGCGGAAAGCCCCACAATACTGCCAGGATGGTGCCCCACAACCCGATCTCGATCGTCTCGACCATGCGCAAGGCTACCTCGCCAAGGTAGCCGAGTGGCGATACGAGCCATGTCCGCTGCGCGAGCAGGGTCCTCGGTCGCAGCGTTTCAGGATCAAGCTCTTGTACGGGCGCGGTCGAGGTTTCGAGCCGAGCAAGCGGTGGCAGGTTTTCGGGATCAAGACCCGGCAGACCGGCTACATCGGTCCGTGTCTCGATCTGGGGTGGCCAGAACCGTGATAAACCTGCCTTGGTGGTCGGACCTGCTGCTGCGGAAAGTGCCACGGCCACTCGGCCGAACTCCATGCGCGGCGCGCTTACCATGGCGAGCGTAACGAGGGCGAGCAGCCAGATGCGCGGCTTCGGGAATGCGCGAGATCCGGCCAGCGTCACGCAGCACTCCTGCGTGGTTTCGGCAGCTCGTCCATCACTGCCCCCCCATCCAGCCTGAGCACCCGGTCGGCGAAGGCCGCTGCCAGATCGGGCTGGTGAAGGGCGCAGACGACAGTCGCACCGTTCTTGCTGGTTTCCTCGACAATGAGCGACAGTACATCCCTTGCGGTTTGCGGATCGAGGTTGGCGACCGGCTCGTCGGCAAGCAGCAGCTGCGGGCGGGCAATGAGCGCGCGCGCCACCCCCACTCGCTGCGCCTGCCCGCCGGACAGATTGTCGGTACGACGGTGGTGCAATTGCGCATCGAGGCCCAAACGTTCGAGCAGCTCTGCAGCTCTTGCCAACAGCTCTTCGGGGATGCGGCCCGTTGCCAGTCGCCACCACGGCAGGTGCGGCGCAAGCCCGGCAACCACGTTGTCGAGCACGGTCGCCTGCAAGACCAGCCGGTGATCCTGATATGACATGCCGATAAGCGGCTGCAGACGCCGTCGCGACGCCCTGTCAAGCAGCGTCCCACCCAACAGAATCCGACCTGCCGTTGGAGCAAGCCTTCCGCCAAGCGCTGCAAGCAAGGTGGACTTGCCGGTTCCGGATTTGCCGAGAACCGCGCAAATGCTCCCCGAAGTCACCGCGAGAGTTGCGTGCTGCAGTACGGGCTCCCCCATGGCGTGGCGCAGCGTCAGGCCTTGAACCGCGATCGAGAGACCGGTGCCGGTCATCGCTTCGCTCGGTTCAGGATTGCTTCGACCCGTTCCGCAGTAAGTCGCGCTAACCTTGCACGCAGCGCGTCGAATGCCTTTTGATCAACCTTCGTGCTATAGGCATCGAGTGGCCTGCCAGCGTAGCCTGGCAAAGCAAGCCGCCGCTGCTCGATCTCGGCAAAGCCTTTGCGCAATTGTTCGCGCCGCTCGGCCGGAAGGCGGGTGCTGACCACGAATGGCGGATAGGGCATGGCCTCGCTTCGGGCGAGCACGCAAAGGTCGTCTAGGCCGGGCAGGCCCGACTGCAATGCACGATCAAACGAATCAAAGGAGATTGCGGCCGCATCCACACGACCTGCAACCACTGCTGCAAGACTTGCCGGATGGCTGCCGGTAAGCCTGACTTCGCCAAGATCGGATGCAGGATCCACCCCGGCATCCAGCAGCATGGCAACCGGCATCAGGAACGAAGACGTGGAATTGATGTCGCCAAAAGCAACCCGCTTGCCGTGCAGGTCCGACAGTGACTGAAAAGCCGCATCCTTGCGAACGAAGATGCCGGTAAAATAGCTTTGCCGACCCTTACGGATGCCTGTGGCGATTAACTGGGCACAATCCCGTTCGCGTGCCTGCAGGTAGGTGGCGGGCCCCACGAAGGCCAAGTCGGCACTGCCATTGCACAATGCTGCGACGGCGGCACTGTATGATTGGGTCACTGCGAACTCGAAGTGCATCCCGCTCGTCTCCGTAAGGGCGGCAAACAACGGCCTGAAGTCAGCGATTGTCCCGGTTGCGGTACCACCATCGGCTGGGATGAAGACGACCCGGACGGGATCCTCATTCCTTGGAAAGAGGCGATCATTATCCGCCGTGCGCTGAAATCCCGCGATGGACAGGATCAGCGCCAGGCCCAAGCCGAGCGCCAGTCCAGCCATGTGTTTTTGCGCAACTGCGATTTTGCCCATCACACCACCTGCCGCCCGCCGCTACGCCTTGGCTGTGACAGTGAAGTGACCGGGCAGCAGGGTGTCGGCCGTGATGGCCGACGCCCCCTTCGTTCAGAACGTCGTAGTGTAACTCACATAGACCGCGCGCGGCTTGCCCTCGAAGGGGTAGCCATAGAAGTAGTTCGGACTGGATGTGGTGATCTCGCCGCGCACGAAGGCTGAACTGAAGCGCTGGTTGCCATAGCCGTAGCGCTCAGCATACTTCTCGTTGAGGATGTTGACGAGGCGGACCTGGAAGCGGTGCTGGCGTTCCTCGCCGGCCCACCAACCCAGCGAGCCGTTGACCACCAGATAGTTGCCGAAGTTTTTGCGAAGGCTGTTGTTGAGACCGCCTGAAGCATATTCTGGCCCTTGATAGCGGGGGAACAGGTTGATGTGCCAGCGCTGGTCGGGCGAGTTCCAGGTCAGCGTGCCCTGGATCATGTATTCCGGCGTCTCGTTGATCTGGAGCGTCGATCCCTTGAGCCGTGCCTGTTGGCGGGTGAACCCCAGGTTGAGCGCCCACTCGTCGCCGACCGCCAGATTGAAGTCCGCCATCAGACCGCGGATCTGGGTCAGCGCGGTATTGTTGAAGAAGGTATTCGGCGTCAGGCCCGAGGTGCCTTGGATGCGGTTGGTGATATCGGTGCGGAAATAACCCAGTTCGGCGCTGATGTTGAGGGCCCCCGACGTCTTCTGGAAGCCGATTGCGCCATTGTATGTTTCGGTCGATTCCGGCTTGAGATCGGGATTGCCGACCGTCGTCGGGCTGTCGGCGAACAGTTCGTTGGTCTTGGGCAGGCTGTAGGACGTACCGCCGTTGCCGCGGATGTAGAATGCGCCAATTGGCTGACGCACGCCGAACTTCCAGATGAACTTGCTGTCGAAAGCGTTCGAAAAATCGAGGCGACCAGCAAGGCTGATGTTCGTCGAGGGGCTGAACGGCAGGCGGGGGCGCAAGTCGAGATAGATACCGGTGGTTCGCGTCCATTCGTTGGAAATGGGGAAGACCGGATCGGAATCGTTACGGTAGGACACCATCTGGACGCCGGCCACCGCTTCGCCCACGTCAGGCAGGTTCAGGGTGTTACGGAAGTTGAAGCCCCACTCCATGAAGCCAGAGACCTTCGAATCCGCGCCGAAGCCCTTGTTCGCATAGGCGATCGAACGTCCCGTGGCCGTACCGAAGGATATCTCCTTGCCGGTCTGTGTATCGACGCAGCCCGTCTTTACGCGACAGATTTCAGCGAAAGTTTCGGTATTGTTGAGTTTCGGGTTGCTCCAATAGGCATCGAACTGCGAGCCGAAGGTGTCGGACCACCTGTGGAGCACGCTGGCATCGATGATCGGATAGCGTACGCGGTTCGGCGAGTATGTTTCATTGTCAGGGAAAGCGTCGAAGAACTCGATCTGCGTGTACTGCCCGTTGATGTTGATCTCGGTCGCATCGCTTGGCTTGAAACGATATTTCAGGCCAACATTGTTGCGGTTCAACGGGTACTTTTGCACGCCACCTGCCCGGCGGACGTTGTCCACGAAATCGGCTGGATTGAAGATGCGCGGGCCATCGGTGTTCTGGCTGCTGCCGTAGACCATCACGCTATGAGCACCGCCTTCACCATCGAGCGCCATACGCGCATTGCCCCACAATTCGCGGGAGTTAAAGCTGCCGTAGCTTGCGCCAAGTTCCACACGGTTGGTGCCGTCCGGCCTCTTGGTGCGGATGCTGACAACGCCAATCCCGCCGTTCGATCCGAAAAACAGGCTGTTGCCACCGCGGAAGACTTCGACGGCCT
The DNA here is from genome assembly GCF_012641315.1 of Novosphingobium sp. ERW19. Taxonomy (NCBI): domain Bacteria; kingdom Pseudomonadati; phylum Pseudomonadota; class Alphaproteobacteria; order Sphingomonadales; family Sphingomonadaceae; genus Novosphingobium; species Novosphingobium sp. ERW19. Next base: position 119,531 of record NZ_JABAIC010000008.1, on the reverse strand, counting down.
CGATCATGTGCGGATCGATCGTGGTCGTACCCCAGATTTCTTCAAGCGCTGGACCGCGGTCGTAGAGAGGCACGCCGTCGAGCACGACAAGGGTATCACGGTCGCCGCCGCCATCGAGGCGGATGGTATATTCGCCCTCGTCCGGGGAGTAACCTACGTTGGCGCCTTTGATCAGGAACTGTGCGAGTTCGGCAAAGTTCGACGCACCGCTTGCGGCAATTTGCTCTGCGCCGACCACCTGAACGTAGTTGCCGTATACGATCGCTTGTTCCGCCTGCGGCGTCGCGCGTTCACGATGGCCAGTCACCACGATGTTGCCCGGGCGTTCAGCTTCAGCCTCGGCTTCGGCGCTTGCCGGAGCAGTCTGATCCTCGTTCGCGCAGGCGATTGTCGGTAAAAGGCTGGCGGTCAGGTAAAGCGTTGCCGAAGCCATTCGCCCTCTGGAAATCGTGGTCATGCGGGTTCCCCGTTTGCTGTGCTGCTGTGCTGCATTCGACCCAGCACGCGGGCATCTGGTGTGCCCGGTTTGCTGCGACTGCGAAGGGGGGCTAAACTTGGCTCATGACACTCTTGTGAAAAGAGTTCATTTTTTAAGTATGCTAAAATGAGACAAGGTCAGAAACATTTTCATATCACTGCAACTATGATACGAAATCAGCTAAAGACTCTCTGCTCGACAAAGGCCGCCCTGCCGATGCCCACCACTGCTTCTCCCTCCAGCCCGGAGGGACAAAACCGTCTGGTTGACAACGCCCTCACACGAATCCGCTCCTCGCTGGGCCAGATGTCTCGGACGGCAGCGCGGATTGGCGCATACGTCATCGAGCATCCAAGCGAAGTTGTCGGCATGTCGATCACTGATCTGGCTGCACTGGTCGATGCCAGCGAAGGGAGCGTGATAAACTTTTGCCGCAGCATCGGCCTGAGCGGTTTTCAGCATTTGAAATTGAGTTTGGCTCAAGAGACTGTCCAGCCCGTGCAATTCATTCACGAGGATCTGGACAAGGACGATACAACCGAGTCTGTTTGCCGAAAGGTTTTTCACTCCGGCATCCAGGCCTTGCGCGACTCTCTGTCCGTGCTGGATCCGAAAGCACTCGCCGTTGCAGTCGAGAAAATTCGTACGGCAAAGCGAGTGGAGATTTACGGGATCGGGTCTTCGGCTCCAATTGCTGAGGATGCGCATTATCGCCTGCTGCGGATCGGCCTGGACGCCCGCGTCGTCACCGACAGCCATGTACAGGCCATCTCTGCCTCGCGCTGCGACAAGGACGTGGCAGTGCTCACCATTTCCCACAGCGGCTCGACGAACGAGACCGTAGCATCGACCCGGCTTGCCCACGAGGCTGGCGCACGCACTGTTGTCATCACCAATTTCGGGCGGTCTCCGATCCAGGCCTATGCTGATGTCGTCCTGTTCACGATGGCTCGGGAAACACGCTTCCGAACTGAGGCGATGACCAGCCGGATCGCACAGTTGTGCGTTATCGATGCCCTGATCGCCGCACTCGCTCTAGCCGACTACGATCGATCCACAGAAGTTCTGCGCCAGACCTTCGACGTCCTTTCCATCAAACGCTTTTGAGCTGTCTCTCTGCCATTGGCGACGGTGCCTTGAACTGACGGCTTGGTAATGAACAGCGATTATGTCGACCTTCATGTGAGCGGCGGGCACGTCACGGTCATTGATTTGAAGCGCTTTGCTGACTGTCTGCGTTCCGCGCCGCGATTGACCTCGGTGGATGGCTCCCGCGTTGCAAGCACAAAATTGAGACGCTGGCAGTTGGTCGGGTGCAGTCGTCAGAAAGACTGCTGGCCCTGATGGTATCCGCGAACTGGGTCCCACACTGCTTTGCAGGCTAGAGCGCCTTCGTCATTCGCTGGGTTGTCCCGGTTCCCGGTCTGACCGGTTCGCCATCATCTCGCTTTGCTCTCACAACTCCTTGAGCTGATCTCCTCAGCCAAATCATCATTCCATGCAGCTAGCGCTGGCACGTGACGCTCCTTTTAGACCTCACCACGCACCAAGACTGCCCGGACGATCCGGGCAGTCTTGTTCGCCATTGCGACGGGCACCACTCGCATCGGCTTTCGTGCCAGCAGCGCGAGGAGACGTGGATCTACCGCTTGGGGCTTATTTTTCGCACGTCGCACCATCGATGTCAGGCCTAGCCAGCTGGCGAACTGGCGACCAGAGCGAAACTGGCGCGGATCGGTAATCGATGCTGCTATCGCCGTTGCTCCGATAGGGCCGATGCCCGGTATTGTCAGTAGACAAGTTGCGAGGTCACTCCTGCGTTGCCACGTGAGTAAGTCGCGTTCGATTTCTCGAAGCTGGGCACGAGCGTCCAGCGCTTGCTGCGAAAGTCGAGCGACGACCTTTACGGCTTCGGACGGTGCGTCTGGTGCCTCTCCTCCGACGATCGCGCGTGCCATCTCAAGTGCGCGATGAAAGCCCTGTGGGATCTCGATGCCGAACTCGGCTAGAATGCCGCGCATCATGTTGACCAACTGCGTGCGCTGCTTGACGAGCAAATCTCGACTGCGGTGCATCGACAACGCCGCCTGCTGCTCTGGCGATTTGATCGGTACGGGCCGCATTGTCGGCCGCGTCACCACCTCGCAAATCGCCTCCGCATCGGCCGCGTCTGTCTTGCCGCGCTTTAGATATGGTTTGACGCAAGTCGGCGACATAAGGCGAACATCATGCCCGAGCTTTATCAGTTCACGTGCCCCAGTGATGGAACGTGCCGCACGCCTCAATACACACGAGACAGGGCAGCAGCTTCTAGAAAAATGTCAGCACCTGTGCTCGACGCAACGCCTTGCGAACGACGGTCTTGCCCGCCGCATCAACACCGTGAACTTGGAAAACGCTCTTGGCCAAATCGAGGCCGATCGTCATAATCTCCATCTGGGTGGCTCCCATATGCTCGTGATTGCCTGATAGCTTTCACATATTGGCACCTAGATGCCGTGAGCGGGAGCCATCCAACCCATCTGCTTCTGGCTTTCTGCGACGCTCAAGGCTGCTGATCTGAACGACTCGGCCTGGTCGGTAGCCGTCGTGACCGAACGCAGCGACTTGAAGCAGCTTACCGCAAATCGGGCCCTCGGGCCTGCCGTTCCGCACCGTCCGACAGTCTTGTCGTTGGTCGTTCGTCGACCCCGTGGTTAGAAAACACCGCTCGTGCGGTCCGGGGTACCTCTGCGGGCAACGCCCGCAGCTTCGGCCTGACGGCCGGGAGGGAAGGGGGGTGGGAAAAGAGTGATCGAACAAGGGGTTCGGTCGCAATCGATCCACCCAGGAGAACGTCCATGAACATCGGTGAAATCCGCAAGAACGCCAACGGCCAGCTGATCGGCTCTGTCGAAACGCTCACCATCACCCGCACCATCGGCCTGCGGCCGGTGACCTCGAGCAACCCGCGCGCTCCCCGCTACGAGATCGTCGCGCTCAACGATCAGCGCCGCTGGGTGATCGTCGGCGCACTCTTCGAGCTCTCCTCGAACTCCACCGGCGAGAGCTTCTACCAAGGCAAGATCGACGATCCGTCGATGGCGCAGCCGCTCTACATCGCCGCTTTCCCGCGCGAGGACGGCACGATGGCAATCGCCTGGCAGCGTCCGCGCCGCCGTGACAACCGTCTCGGCACCGCCGAATACGGCGAGAGCGACATGTTCCCGGCTGACGATGCCGGCGGCGACCGCAGCGCTGAGCAGGCCGGCGACGGTCTGGGTGACAGCACCGCGACCCCGCCCGCCAAGCGCGGCCGGGCGAATGCCAAGGACGGCGCCGAACACGATGGCGCGCTGCCGCCGCTCGTCGCCGCCTGATCGGCTTGTCCCAACTCCAACCGGCGGGGACCCCAAGCGGGTCCCCGTTTCCCAAGCAAAGGCCGCGGAAGACCCCCCCCCCGCGCTGCCTGAGGCGGAACGCCGGCATTGCCCCCCGCCCGGCGTTCCGCCTCTTCATTCGCATGAGGACATTCGGAGAATCACAATGCTGACGATGAGCGAACGCTTCGTCTTCACCACCCGGCGCCATCACGCCTTTGCCAGCACCGGCAATGCCTATGATGCGGTCCAGTGCGACGAGGCCATCCGCACCGGAGACACGCTGGTCGTTCTTGCCGAGGAGGTGGTCGTGGTCGCCAGCCCCAAGCCGTTTGCGGTGACGCTCGCGCACGGAAATCTCCATGCCCTATCCGCGCCTCGCGAGGGTGAGGCGCTCGCGGACCTCGCCCGCTCGCTCCACGTCAGCGCGGCCGACTTCGAACACGCCGCCGAGATCGCCCGTCGTTTCGGATTTCCGCTCGATCCGCAGATCGAGGCGCTACTGGCTAGTCCGGCGGGTTGAACTGGCGTCCTTCAGAGCGGTAGGGTCGACTGTTCTGGGGGAGGTGCGCTGACCGGCGCATCGACCGCATCGGCAATCACGCGCGCGAGTTCGAGCGCGGCATCCTCGCGCCGGAATGAGCTTGAGGCCGTGATGCCGACCCCCGCCCAGCCTGGGGCGTCTAGGATCGCATGAGCGACAGCAGACGTATCGATTAGTTCCATGCCGTCAAAAAAAACATAGAGGGAACATATTCGCAAGGTGCTTGGTGCCGCCACGCGTCCCGATTGACAGGGGAGGGCGGTCCGCAGAGCATCCGGGCATGTGCAATCTGTACCGCATGACCAAGGCCCCTGCGCAAATCGCCCGGCTGTTCGGCGCGTGCAGCGGTGAGGGCGCAAACTTCGCCGCCGAAGTCTACCCGGGCGATCCCGGCCTCGTCGTTGCCGAGGATGAGGCGCGGGTAGCCCCAAGGGCTTCCCGCTCGTACTCGAAGGCAAGCAGGGTCAGCCGCTGAAGCCCAAGCTCGTCAACAATACGCGCGAGGACAAACTCGGCACTGCATTCTGGCGCCCAAGCTTCGAGCGCCGCCGCTGCCTGAATCCGCTCACTGCCTGGGCCGAAGCCGAAGGCATCAAGGGGCAGATGACCCGGACCTGGTACTCGCTGGCGAGCGAAGAAGTCTTTGCCGTTGCCGGACTGTGGCGCCCGATCGGCGAGTGGGGCGCGGCCTATTCGATGGTCATGGTGGATGGCTGCGCGTAGATGGCCGAGGTACACGACCGCATGCCCGTCGTCCTCGCCCGAGAAGACTGGGAGCAGTGGCTCGCGGGCACACCTGCTGAAGCCTTCGCGCTGTGCCAGACCTGCTCCAGTGAACTCGCCATCGATCGCACAGCCGAGCGCTGGGGCGCAGGGAGGCCCGCAGCGACGTCAGGCTGAGGGGAGGGGGGCTTCGCCGGTCGGATCAGACCCAAGCGAAAGGACCTAAACCATGGGCGACCGAGCCCCCGTTCACATCACCATCGGCGGCGCTCTGCCGCGCGAACATCTCGCAGCCTTTGCCGCGCACGCGGCCAACTATGACCTGCGCACCGAGTGGGACGGCGAACCCTTTGATCCGGCGGTGCTCCCCCTCGGCGAGCCGCTCCAGCTTTACGGGACCGAACTCAACGGCGGGCAGATCCCCGAGATCGACGCGTTCTGCGCCGAGCACGGCCTGCCGTTCCGCCGCTGGTCCGGCGGCTGCCTCGGCGCCTATCTCCCCGAAATCATCCTGTTCGATGGGCAAGGCCCGATGCGCGACTACACGGCAAGCGAGGACGAGTATGTCCTCTTCCCCCCGTCGTGGATCAACAGCTTCACGCGGCTGCGCGATCTCAAGCGCGAGATGGCCCGCGCAGAGCTGGCGATCCCGGCCTTCGTGACGACCGGAGGTGCGAGCGATGGCCGTAACTGATGGGGCCCTGCTGGCCGCCTCGCGCGAGGCAGTGCTTGCCCGCTTCCCGCTATCGCGGGTGAGCGAGACCTTCTTCGACGACATGCTTGGCGTCCTGCCCCCGGCGCACATCGCGGACGTGCCGGGCTTCTTCGTCACCGAGGCAGTGAGCGAAGACGTCCACGCCCAGTTCGTTGCTGTGGGCGGTCGGTTCTACGGCGCCTATGTCGGGCTCAAGGATCGTGCGGGCCTGATCACCCATGCGCGCATCGCCGAGTTCGAGGCCGGCCATTCGGACGCGGTGGAACTCGCCTGGTATCCCGACGAACCGGAGGAGGCCGTGCCATGAGTCGGCACCGGATCCTCGAACTCGGCGCCGGCCCCGCCGATGAGCCCTGCGCGCAGCTCGGGCAATGCGCGGACTTTGCCGCCGCCAACACGCTCGAACTGCTCGCCTTCAAGGCGGCGGTCATCGCCATCAACGGCGAGCCCCCCCTGCCGCTCGGCTTCGCTATCGTCGCCAATGCCCATGAATTCGGAACATACCGGACGCTGTGGCTGGTCGTAGCGGAATTGCCTTTGCCCGAAGCCGCGCAGGCCTGGCTCGACGACCTCGTGGAACCGGCCACCTGGATCGCGGCGGGATTTCCGCAGCCGGTGACCTACGAAGGCTCGCGCGCGGTCATGCGACCGTTTCGCGAGGTTATCGCCGCCGCGCTCCAGATCACCCGGGCGAACGCCGACGGCAGCTTCTTTCCCGCTAAGAACGCGGTGCTCCACCGCAACCTGCTCGCCGCCTACGGTCCTGCCACGGTCGCCGCTGCCGACAGCGGGTAAGGGGAGGGGACTTGGGGCTGGGCGTTCTTGACTGGAGTCCAATCCCATGCCTCGCTTGTACGCCGGGATCGGCGCGCGCGCGACGCCGCCCGAAGTGCTCAGCCTGATGACCCGCGCCGCCTTCGCGCTCACCAAGCACGGCTATGTTCTGCGTTCGGGCCACGCCATCGGCGCCGATAGCGCGTTCGAACGCGGGGCGGGCCGCAACCCGCAGATCTTCCTGCCGGCGGCGGGCTGGCGCGGTTCGGCAAGCGAGTTCCATCCGGGCACGCTGAGGCCCGAGGTCTGGGACAGGGCGCGCACGATCGCCGCGGCGCACCATCCGGCCTTTGCCGGACTTTCGGCCTTCGTCCAGGCGCTCCACACCCGGAACGTGTTCCAGGTGCTGGGGACCTCGCTCGATAGCCCCGCGGAATTCGTGCTGTGCTGGACCGCCGACGGCGAGGCCTCGGGCGGCACCGGCGAGGCGCTACCCATCGCCGCCAGCCACGGCGTCCCCGTCTTCAATCTCCAGCGCGAGCGCGAACGCGCCCACGTTGAGCGCCACCTCGCTGACCCGTTCAAATCCCGGTCTTCCGGCCGTTCTATCCCTTGCCCTGGCATCGGGACGCGTCGGCGCGCGGCAACACGAAAGTCCCAGCCATGTCCTCGATCACGCTCACGCTCGAACTTGCCTGCGCCCGCGAAGAAGCCGCGCGCTTCGCCGCGGTCGAACTGTTCCTCGCCGAGGTGGCCGAGGACGCAGAAGCCGAACCCCCGGCTGAACTCGACGCGATCTTTGAGCTGAATCCGCGCGAGACGATCCTCGGTCTCGCCGGGCACCCGCAGCCGTTCGGGATCACCTGCCGGTACGATCGGGACAAGGCCGTGAAGACGCTCGCTGCGACCGGCGGCCAACCCAATCTCGCCGCGCTGCCGGTGCTGCTGCTCTGGCTCTATCCCGACACGCTGCCCATCGCTTACTCGGTCCACGTGACCGAGCGGCCCGAACTTGCGGTCTGGACGATCGTGGGTCTGAACCGGATCGAGATCACCCAGCACGAGGGCGAGGTCGCGGCGCGGCTTGAAGCCTTGCGCGCCGGGAGCGACGCGCCCCGGCGCCTCGACCTCCTGCCGACAAAACCGCTGCCCCGATCGGACGACTGAGCCTGTTCAGGCGGCCTGCTGTCCATCTCAGCTTCGCCGTGGTGGCCGACTGACGCGGGCCGGGAACGGCTCGCCTTCCTTCCACAGCAGGTGAGCGACGCCTTGCCTGGCGAGCAGCGCTTCCAGCGGCTCCGCCACCTCGTTGTCGCGGTCATAGATGTAAATGGCGCTGGCTTCCTCGCCGGTGTCCTTGAGCACCAGGCTGGCGATCGGCGTGTCGGTGTCGAGATTGACGCGCAGGCCCTTCACGAACCGCCTCTTCTCCGCGACCGCCTTGCCGACGAGATAGCGCTCGTCGCTGGTCTCGTAGGGCAGCCACTCGGGCGTGACCGGCATCAACGCGACCTCGATGAGGTCGAACGTGCCCTCTCGCCGCCGCGCGAACGAGCCGGCGAGAACCAGGTAACCGCTCTTGCCGTTCGGTCCATCCTGCGCTTGCCACAGCGCGAGTTCGCCCGCGAACCGCTTGTGGAAGCGCCGCGCCATGTCCTGGTCCATCACGAACGGCATGTCGCCGACATGGCGCAGCACGATTTTTTCCGCGCCGTGCGCGGGAACGATCTCCTTGATTTCACCAACCACGACCATCATCTCGTCCCGCGAGGCATAGACCCGGGCGAGCGCCGCGCGGCGGCGGGCCCGGATTTCTTCCTTCTCTTCGACCTTGAAGCTCTCGGGCACGAAAAGCACGTGGGGCAGGGCTTCCTGCTTGGCCCGGCAGCTTGCTGCGGCCTCGAGCAGCGCGCGGCGGACCACGAACCACGTCCGTTTGCCCACCATTTTCGGATGCCAGTGCGTCAGCTCGGCCCGGTCCCAGAGGACATGCAGCAGCCCGCGCATCGAGAGCTTCTGACCCGAGGACTTCACCGTCGGCTTGTCGTTAGTGAGCGCCGCGGGCGCGAGCCGGGCCGCCCCGCGCGAGAGTGGGAAGCCGAGCTTGAGGCTGGTTTCGCCGCTCGCCTCATCGTCGAGCACGGCGCTCCCGCGCACCTGGCCCATGCCGGTGAGGTAGTCGGGCGCTTCGTAATGATCGCAGGCGGTCGCATGGCGCGCGCCCGAACCCGGCCAGCGCGCGAGTACGTAGCCATTCTGGCGGTGCGAGATGTAGAGGGGAAGGTTGGCTCCCTTGCAACATTCGCAATGGACCGGGACTTTGCGCTCGTAGGCTTCGCGCAGCACGTGCTGAAGTTCATCGCCTTCGGCCAAGCTGTGGCCGAGCACACGGTATCGCTGGATCATTGGGGTCTGCTCCAATTCTCGCGATCGACGCTGCCCGTTCGACCTCTCGCGCATCTCCTTCGTCTGACGCGGCCCGGATGGGCACGCTGCGCCAGTCTATGCTGGCGGTGCGGGTGCTGCAAGGTTTGCTGTGTCGGGGGGTGGTGTGTGGAAAACCCCGCTTCGGCTTGGCTTGCAGGTTCCGCGCTGGCATCACGGTGCGATGACGGCATGCAGACCGTCGATCCAAATTACCCGCTGTTCGTCCTCGCATTCTGCGTCTTCTACAAGAAGCACTACAGCGAGAAGGTCGTCCCGGCGCTCGAGAAGTTCAAGTTCAACCACTTTGGTCACGACATCGTGATCCTGCACGAGCGAGAAATTCGGAAGGAAACCGGCCCCTTCAAGTTCGCTAACGAAGCCGAGAAGCTGGGTTTCATCGATGGCCTCAGCGGTATCATCGACAAGTCGAACTTCATCCTGATCAGCTGCGTGATCGACAAGCACCGGCTCGGCGCGCGCGATGTCGAACGCGACAACCCCTATCATCTCGCCCTCGGGTTCTGCCTTGAGACGCTCTACGAGTTCCTCATCGGGAAGAACCAGGACGCCAAGAAGACCCACGTGGTCTTCGAGTGCCGCGGCAAGAAGGAGGACAAGGACCTCGAACTGGAGTTCCGCAGGATCTGCGACGGCGAGAACAAGCTGGGCGCGCCCCTGCCATTCGAGATTGTCTTTGCCGACAAGATGGCGAACACGTCCGGGCTCCAGCTCGCAGACCTGGTGGCGAGGCCCATCGCATGAGTGTGTTGCGGCCGAGCCAGGACAACCGCGCGTTCGAGGTCCTGACCCGCAAGTTCTATTGCGACGGCGGGCGCGAGAATGTCGGCAGCGGCTATGAAAACTGGGGGCTCAAGGTTTTCCCGCCCCAAATAGGCGAAAAGCCCCGGTGAAACTCACCGAGGCTATGACGCCGACCGGGAACCCCCAGTCCACTTTTGCTCCCCATATGCGCACTCCCGGCCAATTGACTACGGGAACATTGTGCCAACCCGCCCAAGCTGGCGCCTGGCGGCCGGGCGCGTGATGGACGACCTTTTCGCTTCGCAGCCGATCGCGGGCGCCACGCTGGTGCGAAGCGACATCGAGCGCCTGATCGGCAGGACGCCGCGCACACTCATCGACTGCGACGTCGAGGAGGCGGACCTCTCCGGGCTCGACCTCACCCGCTGGCGCTTCGAACGCTGCAACCTGCGGCGCAGCGATCTTGCGGGGGCAAAGCTTAAAGGCGCGGTCTGGCAGGGTTGCCGGGGGCCGTTCGTCAATTTCTCGGGCGCGAACGTCAGCGAGGCCGAGTTCCTCGGCGGCGACTGGAACAATTGTTCGATGCGCCGCGCGAGACTGACCTCAACCCGGTTCACCGGTTCCAAGCTGACCGAGGTCGACTTCACCGAGGTGCGCGCGATGCACATCCATTTCGAGGAAGTACTGCTGGTCTCGGCAAAGCTGCCCGGCTTCTCGTTTCGCAAGGAAACTCTGCGCCGGGTCGATCTGTCGGGTGCGGATGTGCGCAAGGGCGATTTTCGCATGACGGTGTTCGAGGACTGCTCGCTGCGCGAGGCGCTGGTCGCCGGATCGCGCTTTGAGGGCTCAGACCTGCGCGGTGCCGACCTCGGCGGGCTACGCCTCGTCGATGCCGGGCCGTTTCGCGTGGCGACGATCTCGCGCGAGCAGGCCGGACAATTGCTAGGCGAATTGGGGCTCAATGTCCGGTAGGTCGCAGGGCCGGGCGGCTCACCGGTCCTGAAGTGCTTCCTGTTCCAGGCTTTCGGTCACGCCTTCGGCAAGACCGAGGCAAAGCGCGGCTTCCTCGCGGGAGAGCGTGACCTCTTCAGCTGCTAAGACACTCAGCTTCGCGCGCAGCACCTCAGTCATCGCGCGCGCCACCTGCAGGGCGCTTGGCATCATCTGGGGATCAGCCATGGGCCGGGATCCTTTCCCTTCGATGGCTCTGCCTACGGCAGCGGAGCCAAAGCGGCCGGGTTCAAGTGCGTTCATACCGGTTTTGCGGGAGTCTGGCGAGGCGGGGAGGGAAGGGGGCACCCCGGGGCCCGCGTCCCACGCGGGCGCCGCGGCGACCCGCTCTATTCGCTAGGGCGGAGCGTCGGCGCTTTCGCACCGCCGCCCACCCAAGCTCGCCGAAATGGATGCCGGCCCTTCGGGTCACGATCGGGGCCAGTGGAGGAAGCGGCGAGGCTGGTTGGCGCGGGCGGGCGAGGGCGCTAGGCTCTACCCATGCCGATCGCTTTTGCTGCCTCCGCCCTTTGCATGTCGCCTACGGTTCACGACGGCGACACGATCCGCTGCGGCCGCGAGCGTGTCCGCATCGCCAATATCCATGCACCCGAACTGCCCGATAGTCCCAAGTGCCAGGACCGGAGACGGTCCTATGCCTGGTGTGACTTTGCCGCAGGCGAAGCCTCGTGGGTTGCCCTGACGCGGCTGCTGTCGCGCGGACGGGTGACGATCACGCGACTTGGCACCGACCCCTATGGACGGACGCTCGCCTCGGTTTCGGTGAACGGCGTGGATGCCGGCGACAATCTGGTCGCGCAAGGCCTCGCGAGGCCCTGGCGCTGAGCGTCCCCATCGAGGGCAGGCGACCCATGCTCGCCTGCGGCCGCCTTCTTGCGCATCTGACGAATAGCTTTGCCGTAGCGCATGGCACTGGACGGGAGGGGCTGGGCCCGGCCCCGTGTGACCGTGCGTCACTGACCAGTATGGAGCGGGGGTCGAGAAAGGCAATGCCCGCTGCGCGGACGCTGGCGGGTGGGAGCAGGTCCTGCCGAAATGGCCGAGGCTGACGGATCTGATCTTTGCGGGGATCCGCTGAGCCTGACCTGACGAAACCGCCCTTCGTTTGCCGATGAACCCTGCAGGGACAGTCCCTGGCCGCAACCCAAAAGCAACGGACCGTGAAGCCCTTCGGGCTTGCCGCACCACTCCTCGCTTTTGGGTTTCCCTCACATGCGTTCGGTGCGGGCCCGGGCCTTTGGCCCTGCCTGTGATGTTCATCGGCGGGCGGTTCCGCCGAGTTCAAGCCACGGAGATACCCCATGAAGAACCTCGTCATCCTGATCGGCCGCATCGCCGCCGCTCCCGAAACCCGCCACGCCGGCGAGACGGCGATCACGTCGTTCACCCTCGTCACCGACCGCCCCAGGCTGGTCGACGGCAAGACGGTCAAGAACGAGGCTGGCTACACCGAGACCCTCGCCGAGTTTCACCGCGTCACCGCCTTCAACGGCCTCGGCACCTCGGTCGCCAAGCACAAGAAGAAGGGCGACCTGGTCGAGGTGCAGGGCCGGCTGCACTACTCGAAGTGGACCGACCGCGAGGGCGTCGAACGCTACGCTGTCGAAATCGTTGCCGAGGAAGTGCTCTTCCTCTGAACCCGAGCCCGGGAGGCGGCACGGCCGCCTTCCATCGGGCTTAGGCCCCCCAAGCACGCATGCTGTCGCTGCGACGGGCGAAACACCAGTTGCGAAAAAGGCAACTCGCGGCGTCTGTTTCGCACTTGCAGCATGGTGGGTGCCGGCTCATATCGGGGGTGCCTTTTAGGCATCCTCTCCCAAAACTTTCCAAGGGGTCGGCGCAAGCCGGCCCTTTTTTTGCCAACCGCGTCGGCAGCTGGCGCCCTTTCGGGCATGGCATCTGTGACACTTTGCCCTAGGGCAGAGTGTCACGTTGCGCTGCGCTCGTGACATGCGCAGACGGGCGCGATCATCGATCACGCTTGTACGATCACGAACGTGGTTGCGGGGCAAGGGCAGCACGCTCGGCCGCGCATCTCACGAGCGGGCTCCGGGCGAAGTGTCACGGGCGACAAACGACAGGGCAGGGCACAAAGGGGATTCACAGGATTCACCTTTTGTGCTCAATACTGATCGATGGAACGAGTCCAAGAAATCACTGGCGTCGGTGGGATCTACGCGGTCCTGGTCCAAGCCTCGAACCGTCCGCGCTATGCGTTCCTCGTCCTTCAACTGGTAGCCGAAATTGCCGATGGGCGAGGGCAGGCCGGGCCCTTCGTCGCGCAGGGCGGAGTGCCGGTGCTCCTGCGCGAATGGCTCTGCTCTCAGCTTTTGCCGATGAGCGAACAGCCCGCTCGCCGTGCGGCGCTGCGTGCGCGCGTTGCCGCTGCGCTGAAGGACGAACTTACCGGTGACGCTGTTCGCGATGCGGCGCGCATCGACGCAGCGGTGGAAGAGCAGGTCCAGGCCGTGGGCCGCGCCAATGTCAGCCGCGCGATTTCCGATCTGGTCCGCGCCGGCCTGATGACCCGCCACTATGCGGGCTACGCCACCAATCACAAGAACCGCGGCGGCGGACGTCATGCGGTATATGTGGTCAAGCCCGGCGTGCTTGCGCTGCTGCGCAAACCCGCGCCGCCGCAGCGACAACGTCCAGATCCTGCCAATCCCCAGGGCGAACTCTTTGCGGCTTGAACTCTTCGAACCTTGAGCACCAGGTCAGGCCTTCGCACTTCAGTGATGCTCCTATGGCGTGGTGGCGAACTATCGCCTGGAACCCTCGATCCGTGAATTGGAAAGGTCTCGCCCGCGTGGAAAGCGAAGCACTGCTGGATCATGTCGCCGACATCGTCTCTGCCCATGTCCGCAGCAATTCGGTGGCGGCCGCCGACGTGCCGGGCCTGATCCAGGCGGTCTATGCTTCGCTTGCCACGCTTGGACAGGCGCCGGAGCCGGCCGCAGAAGAGCTGAAGCCTGCCGTCTCGGTGCGCGCCTCGGTCAAGCCCGATGCCGCAACCTGCCTTGAATGCGGCGAGAAGATGAAGATGCTCAAGCGCCATCTTGGCACCGAGCATGGCATGACCCCGGCCGAGTACCGGACGCGCTGGAGCCGGCCCACCGATTACCCGACGGTCGCGCCCGACTATGCTGCCAAGCGCAAGGAGCTCGCGGTCCGGATCGGCCTTGGCCGCTAGCTTGGCCAAAGCCCGAAGGCTGAGGCCAATGCAGCGCCCGAAGCTGCACCTAAGGCGGCGCCCAAGGCGCAGCCCAAGGTCCAGGCGGCCCGGCAAAGTGCAAGAAGCTCGGAGTCGCGTTCGGCTAGAGTCGCGCTGCGGGCCATCGGCCGAATTTCACGTATATGGTTTCGGTCGTGCCCTGATCCGGCACAGGCTCAACGGTCTGCCGCTGCGAGGGAAGCAGCGATGGCGCCGATCGACAGGAACAGCACGAGCGGATCGTCGTGCGAAGGCAGGAAACCCTTGCCTAGCCAGAAGGCCGCCGCCTCGTCGTCGATGGCATTGACGATCACTGCACGACCGCCAACGAGGCGGGCAGCCTCCAGACACCGTCCCAGTGCATGGCGCAACAATCCCGAGCCGATACCCTGTCCCGCCCATGCCAGATCGGTCGCGAGTTGACCGAGCAGCAGGCAAGGCACGGGATCGGGTGGCTGCCCCGTTCGGATGGAACGCGGCAGAATGCCGGGGACCACCGATGTCGGCGCCAGCCCATAGTAGCCGACAACCCGCATTGCCTCATGCACGACCAACACCGCGGTAAACCCGCGCTCCTGGTTTGCAAGGGCGGGCGCCCTTAGCCAGTGATTGAGCGATGGCTTGCCGCAGTCGAAGTCATCGACTTCGTGAGCTGCGGTCAACAGTTCCGGCGGCGACAGGCCCAATTGTCAGTGCCGATCGTCCGAGGGCATGTCCCAAGGCGCGGGTCGCCTGAGCACCTCGACGAGCGTTGGAACCGCCTCGGCAGGCTTTTCAAGCAGCGCGATGAATTCGGCAAACCCTTCGGCGCTCATCCGCACGAGCCTCTGGTTCATCAGGACATCCTCGGCGGCACGCACCGCTGCTTCTCGCACGAAATCGGTTCGCGAGCGCCCGCGCGCACTTGCCGCACGATCAATCAGGGCAATGTCGGCATCGGGCAGTCGCATCGATACCGGGTGATCCTTGCGTTCAAGGGACTTGGCCATATTCTATCTCCGCAAGGCATCATACACAGTGTATTGCAAAATGCAATACAGACTAAATGTAGTTGGACAGATCCATGCGCAATTCGGCATTCTTGAGGGAAGTATCCGACCAGCACGGTATTTCCTCCAGGCGTCTGGCTGCGGCCCTGAAGACCACCAAATCCGGGCTGGCCATTGTCGTCGGACTCTCGCCTGATGCGCTTGCCAATGCTGCTCCCATCGGACGCGTGGCAACGCAATCGCGGTTGAACGAAATGTGCGGGATTATCGACCGGCTCATTCTTTGGGCGGGCAGCGCGCCAGCGGCCTATAACTGGTACCGGTCGCGAACATTGCCTTCCTTCGGCGATGCTACGGCAGACGAACTCGTGCGTCAGGGATGGAGCAGTAAGGTGCACGCCTATCTCGATCGGCTGAAAGATGGGGGCTTTGCCTGACTCTGGAGTGCTATGCTTCGCGCGATCGCACTTGTCGGGCGACGGCAGATCCGTGTGACCCATTGATGAAATTTAACATAAGATATATTATCAAACTGAGCGATCATGCCAAGTGGGGCTGTTCGTGACACGTTTGCGATTTTGTGGCATATGTTCCCTAAGCTGGCTCACACGCACGCTTCGCGACGCGTTTGCCACATCAGGAGCAGTGCCATGACGGTGCAAGTGACGATCACGCCAAACGGTCGGATGAGCCTGCCGGCCGAGATCCGCAAGCGGCTCGGCCTAGCCGGCGGCGGCGCGTTGCTGGTCGAAGAAACCGAGGACGGCGTGATCCTGCGCACCGTGGCGCAGTCGATCGCGCACGCGCAGGCGCTTGCCAAGAAGTACACCGGCGACAAGGCAGAGGCTTCGGTCGATGCCTTTCTTGGCCGCCGCCGCTCGGAATCGGGCGAATGAGCGAAGTCGTACTCGACGCCTCCGCGCTGCTTGCCCTGCTCCGGGACGAGCCCGGCGCGGGCAAGGTCGCCGATGCGATCGGTGCCTCGCGCATGTCGAGCGTGAACTACGCCGAGGTCGTCAGCCATTTCATCCATGCGGGCATGCCCGCCGAACAAGTCGACGCCATGCTGCGGCCCCTGCCGATGGCGATCGTCGAGGCCGACCAGGCGCTCGCCACCATCGCCGGGCGCCTGCGTGCTGCGACGGCCGATGCCGGCCTGTCGCTCGGCGACCGCTTCTGCCTGGCGCTCGCGCGCCGGGACGGTCTTCCGGCGCTGACCGCCGACAAGCAGTGGCGCACCGTCGCGGACGCAGCCGGTGTCGCCGTCACCGTGATCCGCTGATCGCGATGACTATTGCCCGTGACTGGTCAGCCCGCCGCGAGGGCTGGACCCCGCAGAGCGAGGACGCGCGGGACGATGGCGACATCGACTATGCGCGCGTGATCCACTCGGCCTCGTTCCGGCGGCTGCAGGGCAAGACCCAGATCCTCAACCTCGGTGACAGCGATTTCTATCGCACCCGCCTCACCCATTCGCTCGAGGTTGCGCAGATCGCTGGCGGCATCGCCCGCCAGCTCGAGAAGTCCTTCCCCCATCATCCGGCGACCCCGCTGCTGCCCGATCGCGGCACGATCCACTCGATCGGGTGCACCCACGATTTCGGGCACCCGCCCTTCGGGCATGGCGGCGAAATCGCGCTCAACTACTGCATGCGCGGTGCTGGCGGGTTTGAGGGCAATGGCCAGACCCTGCGCATCCTTGCGCGCCTCGAGAATTTCTCCGCAGGAGCGGGCGCGAACCTGTCGCGCCGGACAATGCTCGGAGTCCTCAAGTACCCGGTCGCCTTCAGCCAGATTGCCAACCCTGCGCTCGCCCCCGCACTGCTCGCCGGTCCCTCGACGATCAAGATCATCGACGGCCGCGCGAGCAAGCCGCCCAAGTGCTACCTTGATAGCGAACAGGACGTCGTCGATTGGATCCTCGAGCCTCTGTCACCTGCGGATCGCGAGGCGTTTCAAGCCTTCACGCCGCACGAGGGCAAGCACGGCAAGCCTCGCCACAAGGCACTCGACTGCTCGATCATGGATGCGGCCGATGACATTGCCTACGGCGTTCATGACCTTGAAGACGCGATCGCACTCGATCTTGTCACGCGCGAGCGTTTCGCCGCTGCGCTCCAGGACAAGTGTCCCTCCTTCCTCGACGCGCTCAAGGCCAAATACCCAGGCGAAAGCGAGAATGACGTCTTCGCCCAGATGGTCGATGGCCTGTTCGGCGGTGCCGCTTCGCGCAAGCGCTTTATCGGCCGCCTCGTCCATCACTTCCTGACTGCGGTCGAGTTCGTCGAGCGCCCCGAGTTCGCCGAGCCATTCCTGCGTTGGGGTGTGCGGGTCGCCTCCTCCCAGCGCGAGTTCCTCGACGTGTTGCAGGGCTTTGTCGTCGACGAGGTGATTACCTCGCCTGCCGTCCAGCATCTCGAGTTCAAGGGCCAGGGAATGGTGGTCGCCGTTTTCGAGGCGATGCAGGCCGACCCCGCCCGGCTGCTGCCACGCGACGAACTCGCGAAATACGAAGCTGCTGGCGGCGACCTTCGGGTCATCTGCGACTTCGTCGCCGCGATGACCGACACGCATCTCCTCAAGACCTACGAGCGCCTGTTTTCACCGCGCATGGGATCGGTGTTCGACAGGCTCTGAGTGGAAAAGGGCTAAGTGTGTTTTGCGGTTAACCCCGAACGCCCAGATGGGGTTCGGGGGCAAAACAGTAATCTCTCTCATCTCGGTGGCTGAGCGAAATCAGCATCGCCACAGCATGACGCCTGGGAGATTGGCGGCCGTCAAGGATCGCGGGTGCCCCCCGATTTTGGCCTGCTGCGGCTAGCGCCTTGCGAGCAAAAATCGGCTTCCCCCACGCCCGCTATTCGCGGCGGCAGCGCGTGCGCCCCGCCGTCCCTGACTGCCTGACTCCGGCGTCTTTCCGATGGGCATCTTTCATCAGCGTGATGAGAGAAAATACCTTTTGGAGGTTATCATGACGGACCGTTTCTCGAACTTCGCCGACCTTGCCGAACACTATGCGCGTGAAATCGCGACGCCTGACTACGCCCGGGCATTCATGGAGCAGACCGAACTGGCGAAGCTCTCGATCGAGCACGAGCCGAGCGCTGTCGAAATGCCCGATCCCGAGCTGGCGCAGGCGGCGATCGAGATGATGCTGGCAACGGTCTTCGACCTGTTCCGCGACACCCGGATGGAAGATTTCGCAAGCGAAGTCGCATGGGGCGTGGCCAACAGCTTCCACGTCGTCGCCATGCGGCTCGATGACCGCGAGGACGCGATGGCGAACCGGCTCCAGGAGAAGCTGCGCGAATACGATCCGAGCGAGGTCTACGCGACCGATCTGGAAGACCTCACCATGCAGGCCCGCAGCCTTGCCGAATGCCGCGATGCGATGGAATGCATGCGTGACCATGCCGCGCGGATCTATCTTGTCGAAACCGGCCGCCCCTTCTCGCCGGTGCGCGGTTCCAAAGTGTCGTCGAAGACCAATGCCTCGATGATCGAAGCGCGCGACTATCTTGCGGCCCAGAAGGCCCAGCGGCGCGAGCAGTTCGCCCCATCGGGTCCGGTCGTGGTGTTCTCGGGCGGACAGCAGTTCACGGACATTGCGCTGGTCGAAGACTACCTCGATGCAATCCATGCACGCGTCCCTTCGATGGCATTGGCAACGACTGCCCAGAACAAGGGCGCGGACGTGATCGCAGCGGCCTGGGCCTCGCGCCACAATGTACCGGTGATCCTGTGCAAGCCCGATGCCTCGCGGGGAGCCTCGGCGCCCTATCAGCGCAACGCACGCATGCTCGCCTTCAAGCCTGTCGAAGCAGTAGTATGCAGCGGCGGCGGCATCCAGGCGAACCTTGCCGATCGCCTGCGGGAAGCACGCATTCCCTTGCACATCGTGCGCGACGCTTCGGTCCAGAACGAGACCCCGGCGGCGCGGACCAAAGCCGCAGCGCAAGCTGAGCGGCCTGCGATGAAGCGCACGGCATGTGGCACCGTCAATGGCGATGACCTCCCGCCATTCTGAGCGGCACCAGCTGCGATTGCATCAACCAGAAGGGTGTCCGGCCTCACCGCCGGATGCCCTTCTTTTTTGTCGACCCGGACGCACACTGTCATGGCCCGGCTCGCTCGCATCTTGCCCCCGCCAGTAATGGCCTGACGGCCTGCTGGAAGGGGCGCGAAGGCTTCGCATCGGCCGGGCGCTCAAGACCCGTGCATGGGACCACCGGGGGGCTGCCCAACAGGGTTAAACACTCTCGCAGAATTCCAAGCATGATGGCCGCCATCGGCCCGCGTCAAGAAGGGCGGTTCCCCCAACTTTTTACGCCCGAAGAAGGCGAAAAAATCGGCTCCCCCACCCCCGCTGGCGCGGCGGGCCGCGAGCGGCCCGTTCCTGACCCGGGCCAAGCTCGGCCATACCCGAGGTGACCTCTTCAATTCCTTTGACAGGAGGCTCACATGAACGCTCTTACCAAGACCCTCGACATCCCGGCGTTCGACCACATCAGCTATGACGCCGCGGTACGCGCCGCGACTATCCGGGCTCAGCACAGCTTCTTCGACAGCCATGTCATTGAGGATGAGTTCGGCGGCTTTCTCGCCATCGACGAAGGCGACTACAACGCCCTGCCCCAGGACCTGATCGACCGGATCGTCCACTCCGTTCCGGGTATGATGGCCGACGACTTCGACGAAGCGAACATCGGCCGCGCCGCGAGCTTCATGAGTGTGGTGATGGATCTCGAATGGGACGCGGAGTGCCCGTTCTGAAATGAACATCGATCGCTGCGCCGGAGGGCACCGACAAGGGCTCTCCGGCCCCCTTTTTTGCGTGTCCAGATAAAGCGCAGCCGGGGCCCCCTCAACTGCCTGCGGATGCAGGCAGCAACTTTGGGAACCCCGGCTGCGCCGGCCTCGGTCGAGACCGGTTTCAGCTTGCCCGCAGGCGCTTCTCCGCTTCCTCCAAGCCGAGCTTCCCAAGAGCGGCGAAGAATGCTTCGACCCTCTTGAACGAGGCCTTGCCCAGAACCGATTTGTGCATCAGTTCGACACTCGCCGCCCGCTCGCTTTCGCGCAGTTTCGTCTCGCGCGCTTCCAGCGCCTGACGCTCCTTTGCGATTGCCTGTCGTTCTGCTTCAAGGCTTCCTTTCCTGGCCATGATGATACCTCGTGGGTTGGGGCTGAAACCTCCCGTCCCGAGGATTCCAAGCAGACGCATCAGTGGCAAGTCTTTTGCTGCCGACCGACCAAATAAATCCCGCGCGTTGCTCCGTATTCAGTGACGCTTGTTGGCTGTAGAACAACCGGTCAACGCCCGAATCCATGCGCATCAAAGACCAGCAATCACCCACCAGACACAAGGCAGCGGATTAAGGGGAAGAGTTGCACACCCTACACGGCAGGGCCGTAGGAAAAATGGCGGGAATGCGTGTGTGTACAGAGTGGGTCTTTGGTAATACATCGTATTACATTGCTGTATCCTGCCGGTAAAGTCCCGGAATTCGGCGATTTCATCGGTATTACAATGTAATACGCCATTTGGTCCCCAACCGCTTTCTTGCCAAGGGCCCGCCGATGGCCTAAAACCGTTGTCGCGCAATCTCCGCCAGGCCCTTTCGAAGGGCGTGGTGATGACTGAAACAGTTCTGATTACCCTCCGGCTTCCACAGCCGCTGGCCGATGCGGCGCAGGCCGCCGCAACCGCGCAAAACGTCTCCCGATCGAACCTCTTGCGAATCGCGCTCGAGCAGTTCCTGGGCGTCATGTCCGGCACCAGCGAGGCGGACCGCCGCCGGCAGTTCTCGGCCGAGTATCTGTTCCTGGTCGCTGACCTCATCGTGCAGCGCCAGTACCCCGATGCCCATACCGCGCTGATCACCGAAGCCGAACGCCGGATGGAGGCGCTCTGTGCGCCGTCCTAACACCTGGTCGGACCGGGCGCGGCCGGGCAAGCTGCAGCACCATTCCGCGCGCGGGAACATGCCGCGCAATGCCGGCGATTTCACCCGCGGCTCACAACTCATCACCCACGAATTCATGATGTGGTTCGCCTCCGCAAAGATGCCGCTGATGGTGTGGTTCTTCACCTTCTGCATCGCGCTTTCGATCGTCCTCGCGCTGCTGCTCGAGAGCCAAGAGATCCAGATGATCCTGATGCGGATCTACGCCGCTGGATGGACCTTCATGGAGTTCTCGCACGCCAAGATTCTCAACCTCACCCTCCCTTCCGGCGAAGTCGTCCGGGCTCCTGTTGGCATGGTCGCCTCGCACCCCGATGTCGTTGTCGCCTGGAACAAGTTGATGCGGGCAATCTGGGGCTCGCTGTTTATCTCGCTCTTCGTCGCCGTGCCGATCGCGGTGTGGTTCGTCGACTTCTCCAAGCGGCGCGGAAAGTCGATCCTCGAGGAGCGGCACCAGCGCGGCGCCATGCTGGTCGATGCCGCCGAACTCGCCGATGTCATCAACGCTCATAACCGCGACATGCTCGGCGAAGAGATCGCCGAGCGCCTCCCCGGCAAGAGCTTCGACGAGGTCATGAAAATGAGCCTCGCGACGCGCAAGGAGGCGGGCATCCATCACGTCTATTCGATCGCGGGGGTGCCCTTCCCCTGGCGCACCGAACAGGCCCACACGATCATGATTGGCTCGACCGGCACGGGGAAGACGACCCAGATGCGCGCGCTCATTGCGCAGATGCGCGCGCGGCGCGATCGGGCCGTCGTGTTCGACCTCACCGGGGCCTATGTCGAGGCGTTCTACGACCCCCAAACCGACATCATCCTCAACCCGATGGACGAGCGCTGCCCGTCCTGGTCGGTGTTCGCCGAAGCGAAGAATCATGCCGACTTCACCGGCATCGCCGCCGCCCTGCTTCCGGCCGATGGCGGCGGCGCAGAACCCTTCTGGATGCTCGCTGCGCGCACGCTGTTCGTCGAGACCTGCATCAAGCTGATCAAGCTTGGCGAGGCGACCAACCAGGCGCTCGCCAGCAAGCTGATGATGGCCGACCTCAAGGAGGTCCACAAACTCCTCGAGCACACCGTCGCCGACCCGCTGACCGCGCCCGAGGCGGCCAAGATGGCGGAATCAATCCGCGCCGTCTTCAACACCAATGCCCAGGCCTTGCGGTTCCTGCCCGAAGGCAAGGAGCGCTTCTCGATCTCCGACTGGATTCGCGCGGAGAACAAGCCCGGTTCGATCCTGTTCATAACCTCCTCGCACAACGAACTGGTGCTCAACCGGGCGCTGCTGTCGCTGTGGATGAACCTCGCGGTCCACACGCTGATGCGCCTGCCGCGCACCCGCGATCTTCGCACCTGGTTCTTCTTCGACGAGGTCCACGCGCTGCACCGCCTGCCGGCGATCGAGGACGGCCTGCAGACCGCGCGCGGCTTTGGCGGCGCCTTCGTGCTCGGCATCCATTCCTTCGCCAAGCTGGCCGAGACCTACGGCAAGGAAGGCGCGCAGAACCTTGCCTCGCTCGCGCGGACCAAGCTCGTTCTCGCCGCTGCCGACCGCGACACCGCCGAGCACTGCTCAGACTATATCGGGCACCGTGAAGTTAGGATGATGGATGAGGCCTACAGCTACGGCTATTCCAATATCCGCGACGCGGCGACGATCACCCCGCGTTCCGAAGTGCAGCCGCTCGTCCTGCCCGATGACATCATGAAACTGCCCTCGCTGCGCGGTTTCCTAGTGTTTCCCGAAGGCTTCGATGCCGCGCGGATCAAGCTCACCTACAAGGACTATCCCAAGGTCGCAGACGGCTATGTCCTGCGCGCCCATGTCGAGCCGATCGAGTTCGCGCGGCGGACTGACGATGACGCGGAAGGCGAAGTCGGCGGGCGCGAGACCAAGGACGAGCTCGAACTCGCCCCCGTACCCGAGAGCGAGGACGAAACGGCAAAGCCCCATCCCGCTCCCCGCCAGGAAGAGCTGAATTTTGCCGCCACGCAGGCCGAGCCCACGGCAGCGCCGCAATCCAGCCTCGGGCGCTCGATGATCGCCAGCGCCGAGATCGTAAAGAGCGCGTCAGCTGCGCGCGCCAACGAGGCCGAAGCCGCATCCAAAGCCCCCCGCAGCGCTGCTCTAAAGCTCCCCGCCCAGCGGGCCACGCAGGCTGCGCGCGAACTTGCCGAAGCGATCGACCGCCAAGCCGCGGACGGACGGGGGAAAGATGTTTCCCGGGGCGCGGAAATGGATGGGCCCGACCACGATGACGGACCGGAGATGTAGCCCATGAACTCCATCGCATCCGTCAGGTCGTCGAGCGGCGCAGCCGACTATTTCGCGAACGACAACTACTACACGGCCGATGAACACGCGGAAGCCGGGGTCTGGGGCGGCGAGGGTGCGCGCGCACTCGGACTTGAGGGTCAGGTCGAGCGCGACCAGTTCGAAGCGATCCTCAACGGGCGGCTGCCCGACGGCGAGATGGTGGGTCAGGTCGAAGGGCGGCGTCTGGGTCTCGACCTCACCTTCTCGATGCCCAAGTCCGCCTCGATCCTGGCGCTGGTGAGCGGCGACAAGCGGATCCTCGATGCGCACCTCGCCGCCGTCAAATCGACCATGTCGCAGCTCGTCGAAAAGCAGTTTGCCGAAAACCGCAACTACGACCGCTCGCGCAGCGGCGAGCCGCAAAAAACCGGCAATCTCGTCTATGCCCTGTTCGCCCACGATACGAGCCGCGCGCTCGATCCGCAGGGCCACATCCATGCCGTCGTCGCCAACCTGACGCGCGATCCGAAGGGCACCTGGAAGGCGCTGTGGAACGGCGAGATCTGGAAAAACAACACGACGATCGGCCAGTTCTACCATGCCGCCTTCCGCGCGCAGTTGCAGAAGCTCGGCTACGAAACCGAGGCGGCGGGCAAGCATGGGTCTTTCGAGATCAAGGGCGTGCCAAGCTCGGTCATTAAGGAGTTCAGCCAGCGCCGCGAAGACATCCTGACCAAGGTCGAGGAACTCGGCATTGCATCGCCGCAGGGACAGGACCGGGTGACGGTCAATACCCGCGATCCCAAGCTCGCTGTTGAGGACCGCGCAGCACTCGTCCAGGCATGGCAGGATCGCTCGGCGGAATTGGGGTTCGATGGCCAGGCGCTCATCGCCGAGGCAAGGGCCCGCGCCGAGGTGCAGGCGCGCCCGACCTTCCGTGAAACCGCGACCGCCGCGCTTGGTGAAATCTCAACCCGGATCGGCGCCGCGCTGCGCACGCCGAGCCCGCTGGCGGTGAGCGGCCCGGCTGCGTTGTTCCTCCCCGCCGACACGATCAAGGCACAGCACGCCACCGCATCCGCAATCCGCCACTTGTCCGAGCGCGAGGCGGCGTTCTCGCCGCAGGCGATCCTCAGTGCTGCTTTGGGTTTCCAGATCAAGGGTCTCGAAGGCGGTGCCGTCGTGGAGCGGATCGGCGAGCTCATCCGCGATGGCCACCTGATCCCGGGCAAGACCGACCGGCTCGATGGCCACTTCGATCTGGTGACGACGCCGGCGGCGCTAGCGATGGAGCAACAGATTCTGGACCGCATCGATGCCGGGGCCGGAAAGGGCCGCGCGTTCATGCCGCCCGAGCAGGCCATGGCGCGGCTGCAGGAGGCGGCGCGCCAGCTTGGGCAGGCCCGCGCCGGGGTCGATAACTGGCAGCTCAACGAAGGCCAATTAGCTGCAGGCGTCGCGATCCTCTCCGGCACCGATCGCTTTCTCAATGTCCAGGGCGTCGCAGGTGCGGGCAAATCGACGCTGCTCGGAGCGCTCGACAAGGTCCTGAGTGATGATGGCGTCAAGCTCATAGGGCTCGCCTTCCAGAACAAGATGGTTGCCGACCTGCGCGGCGGGGGCAGCCAAGGCATGTCGGCCGAGCAGATGCGCGAGGCGGGGATCGAGGCCTACACGATCGCGAAGTTCCTCAGCACCTACGGCAGGGCTGCGGCCGCGGGATCGGGTGAGCGCTTCGAAGCCGCCAAGGCGGCGCTCGCCAACACGGTCATCATCACCGACGAAAGCTCGATGGTCTCCTCGCGCGACATGCTGCGACTGACCGCGCTCGCCGAGCAGCTCGATCTCGCCAAGGCACCCTTCATGGGCGACCGCCAGCAATTGTCGGCCATCGAACAGGGCAAGATGTTCGCCGTCAGCCAGGCCGCGGGGCAAGCAACCGTGCGGATGGACGAGAACATCCGCCAGAAGAACTCGCCGCTGCTGCTGGCGGTCGCCGGGCTCTCGAACGAAGGCCATGCCAGCCTGGCGCTCGACCTTCTTGCCGCTCACGGCCGGGTGATCGAAGCAGGGCCCGACCATGTGGCTCGTGCAGCCGACATATGGCTGTCGCTCAGCCCCGATAAGCGCGAGGCGACCGCGATCTTCACCGCCGGGCGCGATGACCGCGCCGAGATCAATGCGCGGGTCCAGGTGGGGCTGCTCAAGGAGGGCGCCCTTAGCGGGCCGGGTGTCACGCTCACTACTCTGCAGAGCGCCAACACCACGCGCGAGGAACTGCGCTTTGCCTCAACTTATCGGGTGGGCCAGGTGTTCGACGCGCGGATGGACGTGCGCGAACTGGGGCTGAAGCGCGGGGAGTACGAGGTGCGCGAGATCCGCAAGGACGGCAAGGTCGTGCTCGAGGCCGGGGGACGGCGCAAGGTCATCGACCCTGACCGGCTAGACCCCGATCATCGCTTCGACCGGATCGGGCTCTACGAGCAGAGAGAGCTCAAGATTCATGACGGCGAGACCGTGTTCTGGCGCGACAAGGATGGGGCCCGCGACATCGCCAAGTCGACCTATGCGACCGTCCTCGAGTGCCGGCCTGAAGGCGTGCGGGTCGAGCTTGCCGACAAGCGGCAACTGGTGCTCGCACCGGGCGATCCGATGCTGCGCCGGCTCGACCTTGGCTACGCGCTCAATGCCCATATGGCGCAGGGCATGACCAAGCCTGAGGCGATAGAGGTCATTTCCTCGTCGCAGCGTAATCTGGCGACCCAGCGCACGCAGAACGTGCTCAATACCCGTGCAACCGAGGACATGATGGTCGTCACCAACAACCTCGAAAGCCTCAAGCAGCAGCTCGACCGGACGCCTGGGAACAAGACCTCCGCGCTCGAGGTGGCCGGCAAAGTCGAGGTCGAACCCCGCCACCACAATCCGGTCGATCCCCGGCAGTTGCCCGAGCTCAGGATGAGCGCAGATCTCAAGGCAAAGCTGGATGCTTTGCTTGGTCCCGCAAGCGAACCGCAAGTGCAGCAGCTGCCAGTCCCCGAAAAGTCGCTGGGGCTCGATCTGTGACGTTGTCCCATTGCATGGGCAGCCTTTCGCACCTCGGCGTTCAGACGAGCTCTGTCGAGGTGTTGGATGACAATGCCGGTTGCCCTTGCACTGCTGATGGATTGTCCCCGCCGAGCCATGATCTGCGGGCACCGCGCGCGCTTTCGCGTCCTGCCCGCAAGGGGGAGACGGCGCGGTCCGGGTTGCCTCCCGCCGGGCAGCGCCAATCCTTCACCCAGACACTACTGGGAAAAAGCGGCTCGGCAGGCTAAGGACGAGCATATCGTTCGGCCTCCGGGCGGCTGCCTCCCGACCAGATTGCGCCATTCATGGCCTATGACGCCATCCCGTCCCCGTGTCTCCAGGTTCCACGACGGCACCATCGAACCGGGAGCGCGTGGGCCGATATTGCCGGACGAAGACGGGCTGTGCTGGCGGCTTGGGTTTGTCGACGAATGTGCGGTGGAGGTCAGCGGGCGGGTCCGGGTGTGTGGACGTATTGTCGATGTCGACCGGATCGAGGTCGAATATGTCGAGATGCAGTTGGATCTGAGTAGCCCGGGTCAGCTTTCGGTAAGTGTCTCACTTGCCTTCAGCAGGGCATCCCAATCCTCGGGCGGGTTGCCCTTGTCGAGCATAGCCCTGAAGACGGCATAGGCGTCGTTCTTCGCGCGATAGGTGCGAAGCGTGTCACTATCGTTGACCCATGCGAAGATGATGATCTTAGCGGATGTCGAATAGCGGAAAAACAGGCTGAATCGCCCATTTCCGAACTTCGCCCGGAACCAGTGCTTGCGGGACGGGCCCAGCGTCCCGCCCTGACGGAATTCGGGGCGGGCTGGATCGACGGGGATTACCTCAAACATCAGCTTGCGAAGCGCCGCGATGAGCTTCGCGTCGGCAGTCGATGCGTATCCGCTCGGATCCTTCGCACGGGCGCGTTCGACAGCAAGCGTCAACTTCTCCAGTTGGTCGAGGAAAAGCGGATGGGTGTAGAGTGCCCATCCGTTTAAGGTCATTCCTTCAAGGATTGGGCGCTTGCTCAAAGGTCAACGTCGCCGTCAATTGCCTCGTCGAGATCGACCGGAACATGGGCAATCAGCGAAGTGATGCGTGCAGCCAATTCCGGGCCAAGGGCCTTCACCGCTTCGGGATGGTGTTTCAGATCGGCTGCCAGAAAGCTCAGGAAACTGTCAATTGCCGGATCCTCGTCGATATCGGCACGGCACACTGTGACCCCCGCATCGCTCACCCGAAAGGCAATGCGGCCGCCATAATCGACACCCAGCGCCTGACGCACAGCCTTGGGTATCGTGGTCTGTCCTTTGGCGGTAATGGTACTGATTTCCTCGAGTGAGATCGCCATGAAGCTCTCCATTCTGGAGGCAAAGGTAAGGAAAATTTCTTACCCTGTCAAGGTTTGTACCAGGATCCACTCGCCTCGCCGTTGTCCATTAAACGCATTTTATCGGAGAATATCCGTCATAATCTCTGCATCATTGTCCATCACGGCCTTATGCGAAATAATTGACGCTTCACGCTGAGCAGCGTGAAGGTTCAGAAAGGGCGCGGAGCTTTCCCTTCCCCTAACAAATCATTGAAAATCCTGCGAGAACCGGATATGATCTTGCCAGTGCAAGGAGCGCCGCCATGGACCACAATCGCTATGGCTTCGATGGCTTGCCGCTAGCCTGCCGCCAAGCGGACACCGAGCCGGTCACGGGTCTACCGTTGCCGGGGATTCCGCAAGCAGGTGCCTCAGACCAGATCGGCAACCCATACGTTTTGCCTACGGTGCTTGGAGGTATCGCAATCTTCCTGATCATGTTCGCGGTGCAGTCCGGTATCTTGGGCTGACCCTATCCGCGTCGTCTGGCCACGTGCAGGTGATCCCGCGCCGGGTTGTCGGGGAACCTCTCGAAGTCGACCGCATAATTCGGGCCCAGGCGCTCGCGCACGCGATCCGCCCACTGCTCCCCCTGTTGGTCTGAAATGTTGTTTCCGCGGAAGTCGAGCGCTCGGTCGGCGTAGTGCGCCGAGCTGGAGGCGTGCTGGGTGCTGTCATTCCCCGAGGTTACCACCGGGCGCGGCAAACCGAGCGCCCTTGCTTCGTCCGCCACCACGCCCATCGCAGGGACGAGGTCGCTGTTCATTCGGCCGAGCCGCGCGCCGGCCTTGACGCCCATACCGAGTTCACTGGCAAGCCTGGCACCATCAACCGGGCCTTCGGGCGCGGCAAGCAGCGTTCCTCCTTCGAGTGGTGAAGCCATGAAGGGCGGCGTGCGATCGGCTGGCGGAAGCGATGCGGCTTGCGGCATGTCGAGATCGGCATGGCTGCCGAGCTTGCCCTGCCCGGCGATCGAAGTGACATCGCCCAGCTCTTCGATCCGACGGTTCCTGAGGTCACTCAGCAGGTCATCCATGATGTAGCTAATCGCCTGATCGCGCCGTGCCATGTCGGGGTAATCGAGCCAGGGATTGGCAACGTCTGGAAGGTGCCACTCGGGGTGCTCGCGCTGCAGCGCCTCGTATCGATCCTGGATCAGGTTTGACATGTCGCTCGAGACCTGGAACCCGTGGCTTTCTGCATAGCTTGCTTCGTTCATCATACGGCTGCCAATCTCGCGATAGCGCGCGGCGGCGGCGCGGCGTTCCTCGGCTTCGGAGACCCGCCAGTCGGAGCCCTCGCTCCTGGTCCGACTCTGGCTGGCATCGGTGTAGTCGGAGTTCTGGCTGAACGTGCCCGAAGACTGGACGTCGCCGCTGTTGCCGCTGACGACGACGCGACTGCTGACATCCTCGGACTTGTCGGTGCCGCGGGTAACCTGGTTCGTTGCTGACCGCTCCGCATTCGTTCTGGCATCGTTCCCCCATTCCCTTCTGCCGTAGATTGAGGCGCCGAGTCCTGCGGAAACGCCGCTGCCTGCCAGATTCTTGCCTGGAGTCCCCACGGTCCCGTTAGCCGAACCTGTGAGTGAGCCGCCAAACGCCCTTTGATCGAAATTCCCGCTCGAACGGCTATTGCCCTGCCGCAGGATCAGATCGTCGTTGGTCACCTCGCGGGTCGACTTGCCGGCCGAGACCTCGACCGTGACATTGCCGCCGACATTGTGGGTGTCGGACGCGCGCGATCCGCGTTCGCTGCGGCTGCCGGTCACCTGGCTGCTGGCAGCAACCGCACTGCCGAAGGTTCCGTGCGCGCTGCTCCAGGTCGCCGAGGTGCCGTTCTCGATCCGGTCGGCCTCATTGAGGTACCACTGGCCCTGATTGCGCAAATCGCTGGCATAGCCCCGCGTCATCGAGGCCTTGAACGGCAACTGCGAGATTGCTCCACTTGTGTCGATCACCCGCGCGCCGCTGCCATAGGCATGAACCATCGCGCCATCGTCGCTTCTGAGGCCCATGTGGCTTGCACCCACAGCGAGATTGGGGGCCTGGTTCCACTGCGCCATCTGGCGGTTGTTGGCGTTGAAGTTGCCATGGCTTACGTCGCCAAAGGCATAGTTGCCGGTGGTTCGTTCGGCGGCTGCAGCGTCCGCTGCTCCCTGGGCAGGCGCCAGCATCGAGCCCATGCTATGCGCGACCGATAAGGTTCCGCGCATGACCATCAAGGCCAGGACCGGGACAGACATCATCAGGAACCCGGCCATCGTCGCGATTTCCTGGTTCACCCCGGCAATGCCGGACCAGTTGCCAAGCGTGACCCCACCGCCGGCAAGCGCGCGCGACTGGGCCGCGAGCCGGTCCATGACGAAGCTGTGGATCAGGACATAAATCGGTCCCCAGGCAGCCAGATAGAAAAAGCCGGCGAAGTAGCCCTTGAGTGTCGCGATGCCCGTGCGCGGAAACAGCAGCAGGGGGAAGACCACCGGGAACAGGGCGTAGAACACGACCGTCTGCACGACATTGAGTACCGGGATCCAGATGAGACCCTGCTCTGCAGCCGTGGTCATGGCATTGCGTGCCTGGATATCGGCCCGTTGCAGCGCGAAAGCATCGGAATCGACGTTCCCAAAATCCAGCTGGGCGGCTTCGAACGCATCGACCATGCTCTTCTGGCGCAGGATCTGATTTCGTGAAGCCGAGGTGCCGGTCAGCAGCTGCGAGATTACCGGCAAGTCTGCTGCGAGCTTGCTGCTCGCTGCGGCCGACGCGAGCTTGGGATACAGCGTGCGCGCAAACGGGATGGCCGCCGCGTCGATCTGTGCGTTCCACTGTGCGTTGAGGGTTTGCCAGGCCTGTGCGCAGGTTTTGCCCTCGATGTTGGTTGCGCCCCCGGTATCGGTCAGGAACTTCATGCCGCGATTGGTCGCGGCATTGAGGCCGAGCTCGGCCCACAGATCGCTGGACTCACTGAGGACTTTGAGACTGCGAGTGCCCAGGAGGATGTCGTAATAGGCGCATTGCTTGAGGAAGCCGTCGAGATTGGCGCGGAAGACAGGATCCCGGATCTCGAACGCTCGCGTCCTGTCCCACAGCCGGGCGCCATAGACAAAGCCGCCGGTAGAGTAGTTGAGCGCCGAAGGCATCACGAAAACCGTCTCGGCCGTGCGGGTGAAGTAGTCGCTGATCTGGCTGGTGAACGAGGCCATCATGCCGAGACCGATCGGCACGTTGGCAACGGTGGCAGGACCAAGGCCGGGATTGATGCGATCGGTGACCTTGACCGTCACCGTTGGCACCATCAGCACGAGGTAGATCAACGTTGACTGAATGAACCAGCGCAGCCACACTCGCCAATCGAGGTCCATCGCGGTGATCAAGAGGGCATAGGTCAGCCCCATGACCATGCAGACCCTGAGCAGCGAGCGAAAGCCGCCAGACCCCGTCCAGGCCGCCACCGCGTTGAAGGTGTTGACGAGAAATTCGCCGCCGCCGACCGTGAAGACTTCGAGCATGTGCCGCCCTCCCCTTGGCGTGACCCTTCCTGGTCCTACTGGACCTGGGTTCCGAGCGACCGCGAGAAGCGCAGGGCCGCCGCCATTTGCGGCGAGAGCTGGCTGCGCAGGGTCTTCTCGAGCATCTGCGTGCGCTGAATGAGGGCGAAAGTCTGGTCGAAGCGCTGCGAGGTGCGCGCCGCGATGCCGAGGAAGTTGCGCCGGGTTTCGTAAAGGCCCTCACGCCATTCCCGCAAACTGTCCGCATCGGCGCCATTGAAGTCCGAGCGGGCATTCACGGCCATGTCGATGAAGCGCATTGTCATGGTGGTGACGAG
This sequence comes from Novosphingobium sp. ERW19, assembly GCF_012641315.1. Lineage (NCBI taxonomy): Bacteria > Pseudomonadati > Pseudomonadota > Alphaproteobacteria > Sphingomonadales > Sphingomonadaceae > Novosphingobium > Novosphingobium sp. ERW19. The sequence continues at coordinate 88,052 of NZ_JABAIC010000008.1, read as the reverse complement.
GTCGACCGCCACGATTTCGGAAAGGTCATTCAATTCCTGAGCCGAGATGCCAAACTCGGCGGCGGCACTCACCGTGATGATCTTGTAGACGGGAACGCTTGCCATGCCGAGCAGCTGAATCTCGGCCGGAGTGAGCGCAGCGCCGGGATCGCGCACCTTGCGCGCCATGCTCTCGATGAGGGTGCGGACGCGCGCCTTGATCGCCGCATTGGGGCCGATGACCATCTGCGTTTCTGTCGGGCGCATGCACGCGGCGCTGTCACTGCCGCAGGTGAGGACCTTATGCGGGCTCGATGCGGTGCCATCGAGCATGGCGCTGATCAGCGCAGCATCGGCAGGACCAATGAACTGGACCCGCGGCTTGCCGTCGTTTCCGGCCGGATCGTAGATGACGGTGCCGACCAGCGTCATCAGGAATTCGCGAAACTGCGTGTCGAACCCGCCGTATTTGTGGGAGAGCGCCTTCCAGGTGTAATTGTTGGGCATGCCGGCAAGCTCGCCCATTGCGGGATCGGAGTTCGCGGCCTTGAGGCTCTCGCGCTGCCCGCCGTTGTTGCATTGCTGGCGCGCACGTGCCCAGTCGGCAACCGCGCCCTGGCTATTGGCAATCGCTTCGCAGACCACCGAGGATGCGGTGTCGCTGGTTGGCCACAGGCCGCCAACGAGCGCCTGCGCGGTCTCGCAACTGGCAATGTTCATCTGGTTCATCTGCTGAACCTTTTGCGCGAGCTCATCCATCACCTTGCCGATTTCGGGTGAGATCGTGTCGATCGCGAGCTTGAAGGCAAAGCCCAGAGCATTGTTTGCTGTGGCTTTCATCATGGCGACGAGCTCTGCGGTGTTGATGAAGGAGAAGGAGCCCGAGAACAGGTCGATGCCGCCACAGCCGGCGCGGGCGTGGGGAAGCTGGAGATTGAAGGGCTGAATGCTCTTTTGCGGAAAGCGCGACCACACCGAGCCCATCGAATAGTAGCCTGCGGACTGTCCGCGATAGGCGCTGGGGCCAGTGACATTGGCGGCAGCGCCCATTTCGCTCATGAAGCTGGACATCTCGCCCTCGACCCCGGCGCTCGCGGGCATTGGCGTTCCGAGAAGGAGGGCACTGCCCGCAACGATGCCGGTGAGCCACCTGCCCCGGGCCCGATGCCAGGAGAACCGGTCTCTCATCAGAAATCGCTCCCGCTCTTGACCGTGGTCAGCTGGAACACGCGGTCGAGAATCTCGTCCTGGCTGAGAATGCCATAGCCGATCGGCATCGGACGCCGGGTCACGCTGTCGAACAGGACCAGGGCCGGCACTTGCCGGTCGCTGCCGAGTCCGAGCCGCTCGTACTGCCCGCTGTCGACCATGTAATCATGGAATATGGCCGAGGGGCCACCGTCCATCGAGACTGCCAGTACAGGCAAGGCATAGCGATCGGCGACGGCCTTGAGGATCGGAGCGAAGATGTCGCAGGACCCACAACTCGAAGCAAAGAAGTAGAAAACGCCGTAGCGGCGACCAAGTTCGGCCATGACATGATCGCGATCGGCCTTACGCTGGTCGATCCACGCACGCTTGCCGAGCGTCGAGACCGGCCGCTGCAAGGTGTAGTCGAGCCCGGGGTCCTGCCACAGTGCCCGCTGCCAGACATCGGCAAAGGTCGAGGAGCGATCGAGCTGCGCGCGCTGGAAGCGGATGTAGGAGGTGACGTTTTCGGGGGTTGGATCAAGGATCGCCCTCGCCTTGAGCTCCTCGAGTTCGGCACCGATGGCGGCAAGCGTTGCCCGGGGCGAGGTCCTGATTGGTGTAGGTGCAGGCTTGCCCTCCAGTGGATCGCAGTAGAACCAGGTGCCGAGCTGCCGCTCGGTGCAATAGAGCGCATCAGGGTCGCGGCGGATCTCGATTTCGCTGCTCTCGCTGGGCGCTGCATGGCCCTGCGCTGCGAGTCCGAGAGCCATCGCCAGGCCGGTCGCACCAAGAGGCCGAAGATTTGTTGTCGACGTTGGCACGGCATGCTCCTTTCGTGTCACTCGGGAACGGGATTATGGCTGGGCCTGGCCGTAGAACTGGCCAATGCGGTTCTGGACTTCGACCAGCATCGCGGCCTCCTCGGGCAGGCGCGCAGCCTCGGTGAAATCGGCGTAGATCTCGGAAAAGTTCATGACCGACAGGTCGAGCTGCTGGAATTCGAAGACAGTGAAGCCTTCGCAGCTTTCACTCTTCGGCCGCCCCCAGGGCTTACGGAGTTGCAGCCGGCCCTGCTCCTGCAGGATGCGAGTCAGCTTCGAGGCAAAGCAGCAGTAGGCGTCGCGCTTGGTCACGCAGACGCCAAGCACCTTGGAGGAACAATAGGTCCCGACCTTGTGGCACAGGCCAGCATCGTCCTTCTTGTCGAGTTGCTGTTCGGCGGCGCTGCACAGCCACGGCGTCAGAATCGGGGCGCCCTTGCCAGTGCAGCAGTTGGAAATGCCGAAGATCTTCTTGGCACAAGTCTCGCGGTTGCCCTTGAACAGCGACAGGTCATTCTCGCTGAATTCGGCATTGGCCTGCCCCAGCGCATGGAGCCCGACCAGTGCATCCTTGAACTCGTCCGATGCCTCGCGCTCGACCGTCTCGCATTCGCCATTAAGGCAAAAGATGTCGCCCGAGCAGAGGTACTGCTGAGGTTCGGTGACTGAACCCGGAACCGGGCAGGAATAGCTGCGCTCGGTGACCTTGCAGGACCCACCCGGATCGGGCGGATCGTCGAGACAAGTCTCGCCGGTCTGTCGGCACCCGGGCGTGGCTTCGATCGCGCCGCAGTCGTTGTTGCCACCAGTGGCTTGGCTGCACACAGTGGTGCGTGTCTTTTCCCAGCAGGCTTGGCGCACCGGAATGCCGGCGAAGACCCGGGTTTCGTCGGGCACGCTGCAGATCTCGTTGGTTAACGTGCAGTTTTCCGGATCAGCAGTGCAGGGACTGGTGGTCCATTGCGCGGTGAACCACCGCGTGTCGCTGCGCTCGGGCTGGAGGCCAGGCACCAGGGCGTTGCAAGCGTAGGCCTCCTCCTCTGGCGCCGTCTCGATACAGCGCAGCTTGCCACCGTTGATGGGATCGCCTGCAAAGTCCCAGGATAGGCAGAGGTCGCGCTCGACGAGACCAGCGGATTGGGCATTTGTGCGCGTGCACGAGGATGTGCCGAGATCTGGCGTACATTGCTGCAAGCCCGTGAGGTATCCGAGTGGTGCCCCGGTCGCTGGATCGACGCTCAGAGCCTGTGCAAGCCCTGCGCGATTGCAGCGATAGACGTGACCACTCACTTCAAAGGCGCCGACAGGTGACGGCGCGGTCGTTGTGCCCACAAGGAAAGCGTCCGGATCGGAAACCGCAGCGTTGCAAGTATAGGAGGTAACGGTGAGGCCGTACTCGGCCACCGGCGTGGTGCCGGTTTTGCGGCACTGCGCCGAACCGTCTAGGGCTCCGCAGCCGTTGTACGTGGGTGACGCGACGCAGACATACTGATAGTCGAGGGCCTCCCAGGGCTTGACCTCAAGCGTCGACTTGCAGCTCTGTTCATGCTCGACGATGCTTTCCCCGATGTTGCAAGTCATCTCGACACTGCCGGGCGCGCTCGATCCCACCGGCAGAGGTGTACAGCCCCCGGCGCTCCCGCCGGTCTCCACGCCCTCGACAAAGCGGGTCGGCTCCTTGGCGATGGCGGCGGCGCGTGCCAGGTCCTCGCGCTTGACCGCGATACGCGGGCGCGACGTGGAATTGGCCGTGCGCCAGGCTTCGCTCTGGCTTGCCGCGACCGCACCGTCCGTGGCCAAGGCATCGGCATGGTCGTAGTAGCGGGTCGCTTGCGGATAGTTCGGAGCGTAGCCCGGGATCTGTGCCGCTGCACCCGGAGCCGCAGTCAGGCCCTGGTAGCTCTGCCGCAACGCGCTGCCCAATTGTCGCGCCTCCGCCTTTGCCTGGGCAGCGGACGTCGGCCCTACCGCCGTTCCCGGGGGTGGACCCGCCTCCGGTAAGGCCGGGGCCGGCGCGCTTGGCAGTGCCGGCAGAGCTTCGATCATATCGTCCGGTGGGGGGATGATAATCTGCGCAGAGGCGTTCGCCGCGACAGCGACATGGCCTAGCGCGGCCAGACCGGCGAACAGAGCCGGGCCCTTCATTGCCCGCGCCCTTTCTCCAACTTGTCCAGCGCAATCCGCGCGACTGCCGCCCCAGGTTCATCGGCGGCAGCAAAGCTCTCGAGCGCATAAGCGAGACTGACATTGCCGGTCATACGTGCATGGGCCGGCACCGCGATGGTACAATCGAGACCGTCACAGAGCTCGTAGCCGCCTTCTGCCACGACGAAGGTGGGCGCGGCATCTATGCGGAAGGCGCGGAACAGCCGCGGATCGATCGCGATGTGCGCCTCTTCCTGCTCGCTTGTGACAACGCGCATCAGGCCTTGGGCAAAAGCCTTGACGCTATTGTCCTGAAAGCCCCTGAAGACAACGATACCCCCTGCCTGCGTCGTATCGCGCACCAGGTGCTGGAGCGAGGCTTGCGGCATCGACAGGCTGGCAAAGACGAGCAGCAAGGGCCCCTCGCCCATCGGTACTCTCGCGTTTGCGGCAGCACCATCAAGGATCGCGTCGAAATCAACCGCGCCAGCTGGAGCGCGGGCGCTGAGCGCCTGCTGCTCGTGCGCGGAGGTCTGTTGCGTTTCGGCGCGGACCTGCTCTGCCGCACCACTCTGCGCCTCGGCTTTTTTCAGCGCCGACGCGACAAGCGCTTCAAGCTCGTCAGTGCGGGCGCTGTTCCTTGCGCGAATGGCTTCGAGATCAAGCCCGTCAATGCTCTGCGCTGTCACTCCCGATACGGCAGCAAGCATCGCAAGTCCGAAAAGACGCGGTGCAAGGCGAGCCGTCAGCCGCAGCGTTCTGCGTTCGCGAGGGACGCACTGCGACTTCATAAAGCGCAGCAGTTGCGCTTGCGCCAGACGAGGTAGCCGAAATCCTCGCCTTTGACCGGGTAGCTCTTGCCCGTCTGCGGGTTGATCGTCGTCGCCCCCAGCGGCGCGCAGGCGTAGCGGCCTTTCACCGTCGCTGTGGGATTGGTCATCTGCAGACGGTACTGCTGTTTGCGCATGACCGGCATCAGGTACTTCGAGCACAGGGCCCTGGACCCCATTGTGCCCCAGGCAAGACCGGTTCGGTGCATCTTGTAGAGCATGCGGGTGGCCACGAGGCGCGAGGCCTGGGTCGGGGTGACATGTGCAGCGACATGACCGTTCAAGGGATACATGCTGCCGTTGCAGCCGGCGCACCAGAACAACTGGTCGATCGGCAGCTTCGCGGTCGAGGCGACGCAGTCGGCAGCGCACGCTGCGGTGGCAGCAGGATTGGCGAAAAGAGCGACCTCGGGATTGAGGATCGAGGTCAGCGCGGAATCCTGCCAGAGCGGATCGAGCTCGGTGACATAGGCGATGTCGAAGGTCGTTTGCTCGAAACAGAGGAAGTCGGTCAAGATCTCCATCCAGTAGAGCAGCGGGTAGACGTAGTAGTGCGCCTGCCACTGCGAACTGTTCTGCGCCTTTCCGCCCACCTGGCTTGCACCCTGGACATGGCCGCCGCCGATGTCGAAACCGGGGTCGAGGCGGATGCCGCCCAGGTTCGGGAAGCACCACGGCTTGTTGGTGACATCGACCAGCCTCGCCGGCTCCCAGAAGCCGACCGAAATTCCGATGCGCGGGATCGGGCTGCCACAGGCGCAAAGCGGAAACGAAGGATTCTTCGGGTCGGGCCGCGAGCCTTTCCAGATCGCCAGACCGCCGACCGAGAGTGGAAAGAGGCAAGACCAGCAGACATCGGTGATCGGATTGACGAAGCTGCCATGACACGGTGCGCCCGCGGCCTTGGCCGGGGTCATGGTCCCCAGGAGGAGCGACACCGCGAGCAGGATGGTGCGCAGGCTCGGGGTCATGAGCCGGTCTTCCTGACGATTGGCCTGTCGGGAACGGGTATCTCGGCAATCTGGAGCTGCCGGTCGGCCGATGTGACGACGGCAGGCGTATGGCGGATGCCGAAGCGGGCAACCAAGGCGCCGCGCTGATCGAACCAGAAGCGGCGCTGGAAGGGTTTCATCGCATCGAAGGGCGAACCGGCAACGAAAATGACCTTGGCTTCGTTCGGCTTCCAGCTTCGCGTGGCCCAGTCGAGCTCCGCCGTTCGGCGGCCATCGACGAAGACCAGATCCGTTGGCAGCGGAACAAGATCCAGCGGATTGACCCGCGTGCCCCTTGCGGCAATGCGTTCGCCATTGGCGCCGATCACGTCCTGCTGGAGCACGAAGGAGGGATCGAACAGCCACTCGCGGCGCTCCTGCGCGGGACTCAAGCCTGCCACGAGCGCTGGCCGGCGCACGCTCGCGATCGCTGTGTCCCGCATTTGGGCCTGTATTTGCGCGATGCTGCCTGTGGCCTCGAGCGTGTGTAATCGCGTGGCAATGACGGTCAGCATGTCGGTTTCGATGATCGGAAAGATTTCGCCCATCCTGCCATGATCAATTGCGGCAGCGGGCACAGATCCCGCGACAAAGCCCACGACCACGATGCCCGCAATGCCCGCGACAAGACGGGCCGCACCGGGAATGCCCCTCATGCGTTGGACCCACGGCGTGCTCGTCCGGCGCGTCATAAGGCTGCGTCCCCCGAGCCGATGATCTGGCGCTGACAGACAAAGCCGATCTCGGCGTAGCGGCTGTCAAAGCCATCCTTGTGCGCAGTGCCCGCATAGAAGCAGCCTGGAGGCACAATGCCGGTCGGCCCCGGGGTCAGTGTTTCGCCACGCGTCGTCCGCGCCTTGAGCCGGGCAACTGGCCTACCGTTGACGAGGACGGTCTCGCCCTGACGGGTGACAACGTCACCTGGCATGCCCAGCGCGCGCTTGGCAAACGGAGCCGACTCTCGCCCGAAATGGGCGCGGATCAAGGGAATGTCGGGCGGCGCAAAGACGATCAGGTCACCGCGCTGTGGCATCCTTCCCTTGTCGATGAAGAAGGCCCACTCCGGCATCGAACGGGTGGTGTTGATCAGGATCGCATGATCGTCGCGCCAGTCCGCAAGCGCCGATCCTGTCATGAGCGTCAGGCCCAGGGCACCGATGGCGAGCCAGCGGCGCCTCGCGCGCGAGCGTTCAGCGGGCCCGGGCATCACCAGCCTCGCTGACGCCAGCGCTGCCACGGGCAACGCTTGCGGGATTGGGCGCCATGACCTGGCGCATTGCGTCTATGACTTGGCTATTGGTGGCGGACCTGGAGCCCGGCGACGGGACCTTGGCGTAGACTTCCCGGCGTACTGCCATCGTCACATCGGGAACGTTGCCGGCCAGAACGGCCTCGCCGACCAGCACGACCTGCCCGCGCGCACCTCGCGCTTCGAGATTCCGCTGCACGGCACCCATGAAGGCCTTCGTTTCGGCGGTCACCATATCGGGGGGTGTCTGCGATCTCGCCTGGGCTGCGACATATTCGCCGATGATCGAGGACAATTGCACACGCACTAGCGTCGGCGCTGTCGGGGTGCTGAGCAGTTCACGCGTGACCCAGGCGCCCCACAGTCCGGCTACGACTATAGACCCGATCAGTCCCACCAACTTCCAGTCGACCGAGCGGCGTCGCGCGTTGGCGGCGACTGTCGTCGAAGGCACTGGTGGAGCGTCGGTTTCGAACAGAGGTCCGGGGCCGACTTCCCCGGCCACGCGGCGGTCAACCATGGGAGCTCTCCTTGGAAGGTGTTTGCGCGCGCTCTGAATGCCAACGCGGCAACGATCCGGCGCGCAGCACCGCGAGCCCCAGGAACAGGACCGCGCTTGCGATCCAGAACTGGTCGCGCAAGTGCGCCTGATGTGCGGCTTCGGCCGCAAGATAGCGGCTCGCGAAATTGTCGAGGTGAAGTAGCGTGCCGGTAAGGGTGAATTCACCGAGCACGATGAACAGCGCAAGCCAGATCGCCTCGGTGCAGCAGATGTTGATGAGCAGCCACCCGGCGAGGCAAAGGCCCATGTGGCAGGTGTCCTGGACTTGGACGCAAGATGGCACGAAACGCGCAAAGGCAGGATAGCGGATCATGCCCCGGACTCTGCCGCCATTGCGGGTTCCGCGCGATCCGGGAAGGCAACCTGTTCGATCGCATCTGCGAGCGGCACACCCTGGCCGACCAGCGTCTCGATCGCCGAGAAGACCTTGGGGCTCGAAGAGTAGAGCGTCGCTGAATAGGGATCGAGCACCAGACGTCCGACCGCAAGTGTCTCGGGTCCCTTGATCAGGACGTCGGAGTACTCCGTGCCATTGCGTTTCAGCGAGCGGATCAGCGCCTCGGTGTGCCGGTCCATCTCGAAGCGCTGGTGCCGGGCAAGATCGTTGACCGTCTCTTCCTTTTGCTGGAGCACCACCGACCAGTCGCTGTTCTCGAGCGCGGCCAGCGAGCCTTCCGACTTGTAGAAATCGTTCAGGGACTGTGTCGCTGTGACCAGCGCCCCACCGTATTTGCGGCAGGTGCGCGCATAGGTCTCGATCGCCTGGCCCATCTGTCCGCCGCCGAGCAATTGCCAGGCTTCGTCGATCATCGTCAGCTTGGGGATCGAGCGGTCGAGATCGCGCATGACGCGCAACGTCAGGAACATCAGCGCGGTCAGCGCGACCGAGCGCAGCTCGGGTTTGGATGACAGGTCCGACAACTCGAAAACGGTGAGATCTGCCGTCAGGTCAATCGAACAGGATCCGGCAAAGAACCGTCCGTAGGTGCCGCCCGACAGGAATGGCGACATGGCATCAGCAAGATCACTGGCAAATGGAGAGGGCATGGCGTGCAGGGCGGCGGCAATGGCATCGATCGTGCCTGTACGCTTGTGTTCGCTCCACACCCGGCTGACCGCAGAATCGATCAAACCGCGCTCGGTATCGGACAGGCGGTCCTGCTGGCGCGCCATCTGCCTGACGATGGACTTCAGCATGGCAAGGCACTCGACTTCGTAGTCCTCGCCGTCGGCATCGCTCTCGAGCGCCCGCGCATCGATCATGTCGAAGGGATTGAGCGAAAAGCCCGACGAGAGCCGAAACTCGACGAATGCGCCGCCGAAGGCCTTGGCCATGTGCTCGAACGACCGCCCATCGTCGATCACGATGACCTTGGCACCTGATCCGGCGAGTGCAGCGCAGACATCCTGGAGGAAGACCGACTTGCCCGAGCCTGACTTGCCGAACACCGCGACATTGTGATTGCCGGCTGCATTCTGGAACGGCGACCAGAAGAAGGGTTGGCCGCGCCGTCCCACCAGCAGCATATGCGGGATCGGACCGCCGACATGCTCGCCCTGGAGCGGCGCTATTGCTGCTGCGGTATTGCTCAGCATCGTGCGCAGCCGCTTCATGCGCCTGAGATCGCCCGACAGGCCATTGGAAAGCGTGAGCGGCATGGCCGCCAGCAGAGCCATGGTCTGCAGGTAGCGCTCTTCGACGAGGTCCCAGCCTGCCGCCTTGTAGACCGACTTGAGTAGGCGTTCGTTGGCATCGCCCTTGCCGAGCGGCGAGAGTGCGCCGACGGCATAGTAGGCTAGGACTAGCTTGCGCCCCTCGCGCAGTTCCGCCTGGACCTGCTGCCACTCGTCGCGCTGCTGCGCCAGTTGCGGCAGGAAACGCGCGGAACGGGAGTCGGCAAGGCTGGTAGTGCGCAGCACCTTGAAACCGGCCCGCGAAGCCGTTGCCTCCTCATCGGACAGGACGAACCCCAGGACCGTGAGCACGTTGCAGCCGAAGCGCAACTTGTCGTTGAGCACGTCGCCGATCAGCTTCTGGACGTCCCATGGCGCCCATTGCCGCGGCATTTGCCGGACCGAGAAGAAGCGCCAGTCGAAGGCTTCGGGTTCGCTGGTCGATTGCGGCGCTTGCCTCGACGTTGGCTCACTTGCCCGTCCTTCGCGGCTGACCTTGAGCACGATACGGTCGGGAGAGATTTCGGTGATGAGGTCGCCTCGCAGACATTGCTGGTGGATGGGGTCGAGTGGAGAATAGAGGTCTTCGCTCTCGGCATTGTCTATGCCCGGAACGAGAAGATCGTTCAGAAACGCGATCAACTCGGCAGGGGCAATGTCGCGGTAGGGAATGCTCAGTGCCTGCAAGGTCCCGCCGAGGCTCTCGCGAACGCTCGCAAGGTCCGTTGCAGTCAGCGAAGACCCCAGCGATGCGCCGATGCTGACGAGCACGCGATGCTGGCGCAGGCAAAACGGGGCATCACGCGACAGCGAGGTCCAGGCCGCGTTTCGCAGATAATGGGCGCGATGCTGTGCCGCGCGCCCGTAGACGCCTTTGGCAAGCACCCTTGGCATGACCCAGTCGGCAATGCGCACGCCGGCCGCAGGGCTCTGCCAATGGATGATCTGCACTTCGCAGCCTGCCGGCAAACCGTCTGAAAGGAATTGGGTGAGAATCTCGCCGGTGCGCTCGTCCGCCCCGACCATCGGCGCAAGCTCGAGAATGAAGCCCATGCTTGCCGTATTGATGAACAGCCGGGACTCGGGGTCGTAACTGCGATAGGGCAGCCAGTCCGAGAGCATCGGAACACCGGTTGATTGCGGCGCAACATCAGCCCGCGCCCCGTCGCCGAAGACGAGATCGAGAAAACGGTTCCATGCGCTGGTCGACATGGCGATCAATCCTCTCCGGGCGCTGAGAAAGTTGCAGGCGGATTTGCGGCTGAGGGCATCCCGGACGTCGCAGGGCGAGGCGAGGCAGTTTCTGACGTGTGTTCCGCCGCAGACTTCGGTGTAGCCCCTTGAGGCGATGCCGCTGCTTGTACCTGCACTTTGGGTTGAACCGGCTTCGCGGTTGCCGAGAGGCGTTCCGCAACCTTGGCCCGGATAGCATCGAGCGTGAGAGGGCTGATCGGCGGCGCGGACTGCGGGCTCGCTGGTCCTCTGCTCTTGCCCACCCTCGGCGCCGCGAGCGATTGGTCCGATAAGGATGTTTCTGACGGGTTAGGTGCTGGAGTGGCGGGTAAAGCCTCACCCTGGCTCGGGTCGGTTCCGACTTGCGGTGCCATCGAGCCATCCGTCAGTTCGATCCAGCCACCCCGATCGACAACGGTGTGGACTACGCGGGCTTCATGCAGGTTGCCTGCATCATCGACATAGGCAGGGAAGACGAGGCGCAAGGTCCGGGTATCGCTGTGGAGCAGGCTGTTGCTTACGCGGGCTGGACCTGCTGAACGACCTGACGCCGAACGGCTTCGTGCCGACCGAAATGTTACTGCCCTCGCCTTGGCTTGGCTCAAGCCGACCAGACCTTGGGACTCAGAAGCGGCAGGTCGGGCACTTTGGATCAAGGCCAGGGCTTGGTCGTCGATCAGCGTGGATGGCGCACAAGTCCCACCGGGCGCACTGCAAACGAAGCTTCCCTTGACGTTATCGCCAAGCAGCACGCCGCAGGACGACAGCGCAGCGCTGGATAGCAGGACCATGACTGCGCGGGAACGGGCAACGGACTGGAACGCACAAAGCGTGTGCCATCGGAGGCTCATGATCGGCCTCCCTTGATCCAGTTCTCCAGAAACACTCGCGGCCGGAAGCCTTCGATTACCGCACCATCGCCGCGAACCAGGACGGGGGTTCCGGCGATGCCCTGCTCCCTTGCGAACCGCTCATTGGCATCGAGCGCCGAGGTATCGCAGGGCTTGGCCTGCTCGATAGCCATTCCGGCATAGGCGGCCTTGATCGCCCGGGCCCGATCGCGAGCACAGAACACCTGGTTCGCGAGTGCTCGGCTGCCAAGAATGGAGATGGGCCGCTCGATGATCCTTACGCTCATGGCTTCGAGCGTCTGCGACAGGGCACGGCAGTATCCGCAGCGAAAATCGCTGAAGACAGTGACCGTAGGGCCTGAAGGGTTGCCCCAGACAATGCCGCCAGCGGCGGGCAGTCCGGCAAGGGACATCGTCCGGGGCGCCCCGCTCGCGGCCGGGGTGGAGGCGCCGCGTTCGGGGTTGGGGTCATCGGATGCCAGGTCGGTTTCATGCCCACTGCCCTTGGTGGCGGCGGCGCCGAGCAGGAGATCCGGGTTCACTTCCAGTAACCGTGCTGCCGTCAGGTCCCGGTGCGTTTCCATGTCGTAGACTCGGCCGACCAGCAGATATCGGCCAGAGCGATCGACATAGAACAGCTGCGACCCTGCGGTGACTTCGCACAGGCCATCGACGAGAGTGCAGTTGACCTTGGTGACGGGCGTACGCGGCAGGCGTTGTCCGAGAGCATGCGTTACCCGCATCTCAAGGTCGGCCGTCTGCCCTACGCCCGGCGAGCCAGCCTCGGCCCAGACCAGCGAAGTGCCACTGCCTACAAGGATTGCGGTGAGCGGCAGCAGGATTCTGACTGCAGGCGCAGCGATCTTGGTGCGCGCAATTCTGGTCGTGGCGTCTGCGAACATGGGATGCGGCCTCCTCAGCCCTGGATGAACACGCCTTCGAGAAACACGATTTCGACATCGATGCCGGTCGGCATCTCGATCACAGGCTGGTACTGCTCGGCCCGCTCGATCAGGTACTTCGAGACCATGTCGCCCGACGTCGCGACGCCCTCGCCGATCCCGCCCTGCAGGATGTCTCCGGTGCCGAGCTTTTGCCGCTCGCCATTGACATTGACCGTGCTGCCGGTGAGCAAAGAGGTGCTGTTGGCAGCAAAGCCTCGGCCAAAGCCTCCGGCGAGGCCTGCCAGGAACGCCTGGCCGACGAGCGCGCCTTCGCGGCTCACAACGCGGCCACGCACGCCGGTCTTCCCGCCAAACGCGATGAAGCCCTTGACGTCCGACACCGCATAGCGACCGCCCTTTTGAGGGCAGGTCATGCGTTGGAGTTTGACATAGACCTTTTCCGAGGAGAGGTCGCCGCGCGCCGCACCGTTGACCAGACAGCCGCTGATCTCCGTCTTTAGCAGACGTCCCCTGTCATAGACCGAGCGTGCAGGGCCAGTGATGCGCAAGACGACCGGGAGTGGATCGGTCTCGCTGCGCACCCCGGCATTGGCATCGACGCCGACAATGACCCGCGCGACTGCGATCGAATTGGGCGGCAGATAGTTGGCACTGTCGGTGTAGACGGTGTTGCCCTTGGGCACCGGAGATCCCGTCCCTGCGGTGCCTTCTCCGAAGGAGACCAGGCTGACCTCGCTCTTGCGCAGCGGACTGAACCCAGCAACCGCGGCCGCCGCTTCGCCCGCTGGCGTCGTCCCACTCTGGGTAAACGAGGAAGCGCCAGGCCCGTACAGGTTTTCAGGAGCTGCCGGCAAAGTTACCGGCGACTGGCGGGCCGCATCGAGCGCCGCGCGTAGCTGATCGTTCTCTGCCTGGTAGGCGGAAAGGATCCGCTGCGTGTCCGCTGAAACGGCACCGCCGCTTTCCACTGCCGAACCGGACAGTTGTTGTTCGAGCTGGTCTGCGCGCTCGGCCCGCGCACCCAAGGTGCGCAGTTCTGTCTCGATCCCGGCAATCTGCGCCTCGGATTGCGCCCGCCATTCCTTCTCGGCCATGTTGGTGTTGACCATCTCGTCGACCGAGACACCGGAGGCCAAAGCGTCCGGCGAGCCGCCATCTGCGGCATCATCACCCGAGAAGATGTAGAGCGATCCTGCCACCAGCGCGAACACGCCGACGCTGGCAAAGCGTATGCTTTGCTTGCGCCGCTCCGCCTCGTTGATGGCATTGGCATCGCCCAGTGGGGAGACATCGCCTTGCGGTGTATCGACAGTTGCGCCGCCATCGAGCCCGCGCGGCTTTTTTCGAAAGATCTCGGCGAGCTTCATTATCGTGCTCCCGCTTTATGGATGAGGTAGACGGCTGAAACGGCGTTCGGTGCGAGCTCGCTGACCGGTGCCATAAAGGCGACAGCGCCGCGGGCTGACAGGACCTGCTCGTCTAGCTTGATCGGCTCGCGCGCCGTGTTGCGGACCCGCAGGATCAGGCCGCGCAGATTCTCGCCCTGGTATTGCCCGATCTGTTGCACTTCGAGTTTGCCGATCCGCACGGGCGCCAGCACTGCGGCCGCCTGCTCGAAGCCGTCGATTGCCTCGCCGCGGTACATTGCCTGGACAAGCCGTGTCGCTGTCTCTTCGGGAGATTTGGGCCGCAAGGCTTGTCGTTCGTCTTGCGCCTGGATCGCGCTATTGGTGACGAAGAGCTGTTCGGCCTCCTCGCCCCTCACCTCGCAGACGAACTTGTAAACGTAACCTTTGCGGGTCGTCCCGAAGAACGAAAGCTTCTGCTTGGCATAACCGTCGGGAACGGAGAGGTAGATGTCGCCACGCGTGGGTTCGTTGACGATCTTGAAGTCGTCTTCGGCATTCCCGGTGGAGATCCTGGACACCGAGGCGAACTGGTCGCCGGCTAGGCTGATCCGCGTGAGGTCCTTGGCTGACGCGATACATCCAACCGTACCGTTGTCTGTCGCCCGCACGGATTGGTCAGCCAAGGCTGGCTTCGCTACCAGACACGCGCCGACCGATAGAATCGCCGACAAATGTGCACGAAGAGCTCCGTTGGACCGCAGCAGCCGTGCCACGCTTATGGACACGTTTGGCCAAATGGCAGGCGCGTGCATCATGCGTCCTGCCCTTGCTTCTGGTCGGGTTGCACCTTGCCGAATGCAAGGAGGCGCAGCGACACCCCGCTGTAGCTCCACACGAACCGGAACGTCCGTGCCTCTGCGCTTACTTCCTTGGAGCCGATGACGGTGTGCAAGGTTCCATTGACCTCGCTGGTGAGCCCCGCAGGATCGACCGTGAGCTTCTCCATCGTGAAGTATTGCGACACGCTCGATCCGCTCTGGTCTGTCACGACTTTGAGCAGCTCCGCCTTCATCCGGCCGTGAGCTTTGGGATCGGTCAGCGCGAGCACCGCTTCCATCCAGTATTGCAGATTGGAAGGCGAGCGATTGAGCATCAGCAAGGCCGCGTCACGCGTTACCAGTTCGAGATAATCGCGGCTGACTTCGCCCGAAGTGATGGTCAGCGGACGCGACAGGACTGGCTGGAGGATGATCTCGCGGTTTTGTCCTGCTGTCTTAAAGGCCAACAGTAACGTCGCTGCGAACAGGCCGAGCGAGCTCGCGGCAAGCAGGTTGCGCTGTTTAAGCAGGCGCTGCGATTGCTGGTAGGTGATCGCCAGGTCCATGGTCGCGGCCTCATCCTGCCATGATGCGAATATGGGAGGGTGGCGTTGCCTTGAGGCCGATAAAGGCGCCCGGCAGATGCCAGTAGGCCGTGTGCACAATCCAGGACACCGCCCTTCCCGCCTTCAACTTGCGCAATCCCCACCAGGCCAGCACGCTCATCAAGAGCCCGATCAGAATATGTTGGGACAGGATCCCCCAGGCGAATGGCACGATCAGGCCAAGGAACTCGTCGAGAGTCCAAAATCCGATCAGTTCCGGATCGTCGAGGTGCTGAGGCACGATGTATCTCTGCACGGTCACGCCGCCACCCTCCGGCTGAGGCTTTCACGTCCCGAGGGATTGGCGAGCCACAGCCGTTCAAAGTTCAAATTGTCGCGGTGATCGCGGCGGTCACGATCGGCACGCCGGTGCCGACGCCCACGCCCACGCCGACAGGTATGGCGATCTGCGCAAGGCTGAAGCGCCCGGCGGCGAGGCCGACGACCCCGCCGGCAAGACTGAGAACAGTGATGATCTTGCCGCCCGAGCCTTGGAGGAAGCCGGTGAATTTTGTCAGCGCGGTGCTGAACGTCTGATCTGTGCCAGCCATTGCCATCTCGCTTCCGAGGCTGGCGGCAATGGCTGCAATCGCCGCGCCCTGAAGAAGGACTGTGCCCTTTCCCTTCCAACTGCTTGTCATCGGTTCTGGCTCCATTCGTGAAAGGTCGCCGCGTTGTCTGCGGGTGACTTCAGGGAGCGGCCGCTGTGGGCTTGAAGCAATGAATTGGGTGCGCGCGGGAAGGACAATTGCGGGAAGTGGAAATTCGCGAGGTCCGCGATATCTCACTTCGGGACGTTTCATTCCGCCAATCAGGAAGCCGTTTCCCTAATTCGGGCAGCACGGTGGTGAATTCCGGAAAATGCTGTTCCCGCAATGGGAGCACTGCAGCAGGATTGCGATTCGCGGTCTCGACCCACATAATTCTATTTCGAATCAGAGAAATACGTCGATTATAATGTTGACGGAAAAAGCCCTTATGTGATGCCATGCGGTCAAAGGGGAACTTCGATGATGCATGGGGCAATGACGCCAGAGACGGTCTTCAATCCGACCTTCACCCTCAGGAATGCGAACCATGGCGCCGGTGCAAGCGATGCCGATACAGAGCAATGCCGATACAAACGTCTGATAAGCGGCGAACTCGCCCGCCAGTCCATTCCCCTGGCGCACATGGCAGATAAGCTTGGATTGCAGCGGACCAAGCTGCACAAGGTGCTTCGGCAGGGCGCGTTTCTGAGCGAGGACCTTCGCGATCAGCTATTCGAGGAATTGGGGATAGACCACACTCGAGCGACCATCGCGGTGTCCATGCTCAAAAGTGAGGCTACCTATCACGACCAGGCGGTGTTCCTCGCTACAGAAGCACTGAAAGGATTGTACTGCGAAGCAGCGTCGGCAAGACGAGGTGCAATCCAGGTCGATCTGCGACCGGCGATCATCCATACTGCTTTGGGCCGTGCCTATGAGATGTTGCTGACGCATCAGGAACGCGTTCTGGAGGCAAACCGCACGTTGCTGAGCTGAGTCAGCTCGCAGGACGGATACGTTATACCCCCCCTCGCTAGTTTCAAGTCGCCTGCGGCTGGGCTAGTGAAGCAGCTTCCGCCTCAATTCCGGACGTTCGAGCATCAGTTTGTCGTGATCGATTCCTGCCCTTCGTTCAGCACACTGTAGTAAAGGCGGATAGACTTGGGCTGGGACAAAGTCGCCATACAGCGTAGCGGCTGAGAACGTCGGGCTGTACGGAAACCGGTCTTTTGCTAGGGTGCATCCGCCCTCTCTCCTTTCTCTGTGTGAATTAGAGTACAGATAAGGCTGACGCTCGCAGCCACACTCAACCAGATACCAGGCGAAGCTTTGTCTCCTGTCTGGTCGATCAGCCAGGTCGCCAGTGCGGGGGTAAACCCGCCGAAGATGGCTGTTGCAAGACTGTAGGCCAGTGAGAAGCCGGTCGTGCGGACGGTAGCCGGCATTATCTCAGTCAGGTGGACAATCATCGCGCCATTGTAGCCCGCGTAGACAAAGGCCAACCACAACTCGACCACGATCAGACGAAGGAAAGAAGGCTCTGCGATCATCCAGTTCAACGCGGCGTACCCGCTGATCAAAGCTAACCCGGAAAAGAGCAATAGCTGTGGCCGACGCCCGATGCGGTCGGACAGCGCGCCCATTATTGGGAGCAGAAAGAAGTTCGTCAGACCAACCAGCAGAGGCACCAACATGGCTTGTGCAGGAGTAAAGCCGAGAACCGAATTGCCGTATGTGGGGGTGTAGGCCGTGATCATGTAGAAGAAAACGGTCGTCATCATGACCATGCCGGTGCCAAGAGCTACCAGTCTGAAGTTTACGCCGATTGCGTTAAAGGATGCTTTCAGGCTCGGCCGATGCTTCGACTGCTCGAAATGCTCAGTTTCCTGAAGTGCTCCCCGAATAATCAGAAGGAATGGCAGGAGCAGCGATCCGATCACGAACGGGATGCGCCAACCCCAATCGTTCATAACCTCGGCAGGATAGATGCTGTTCAATAACAGCCCCAACAATGCCGCACACATGACGGCCACTTGTTGGCTGGCAGATTGCCATGCAACGTAAAATCCCTTACGACCTCGCGTAGCAACTTCTGCAAGATAAACTGAAGCCCCGCCCACTTCGACCCCGGCGGAGAGGCCTTGGATCAGCCGACCCACCAGAACCAGAACGGGTGCCATCAGGCCGATCTTCGCGTAGCTGGGCATCGCGGCGATGGTAAGAGTGCCCACCCCCATTAGCGCCAGCGTCAAAAGTAGGCCCTTCCGCCGACCGTTGCGATCCATGTAGGAGCCTAGCAGGATGGCGCCGACCGGGCGCATTAGAAAGCCTGCGCCGAAGGTCATGAATGCCAGAAGCAGTGACGCTGTGGCATTTGCGGCCGGGAAGAAGGCCTGCCCGATTGCCTTGGCATAATAGCCGAAGACCATGAAGTCATACATTTCCAGGAAATTGCCGCTGGAAACAATGAAGACAGACTTCAAGCGGCCTGCGCTGGTCGCGGTTGGTTCAGTCATGGAGACTCCGGCTTAATTTTTGGGGATTTGCGCCGAACATGCGCGAGGCTACCCCGTCAGGGTCGTCCGACGGGGCAGAAGGCTCAGAAGCGTGCGCGCAAACCAACGCGGAACATACGGCCAATCTGGTCATAGAGCACTGGCTGTGTCGGCAGCGGGGTCGCGCCGGTCGGGAGCGGCGCATAGGGCGGCTGTTTGTCCAGCAAGTTCTGGACGTTCAGATAAAATTCCTGATCATGGTCCATGAACGGCACCTTCACGCTCAACTGCGCATCGACGTAGACCTGAGGTGAGACGTAGTTGAAATCGGTATCAACGCCCAGAGTACGGGTCTTGTCCCAAGTGAACGCTCCGATGTAGCGGGTCTGCACGAACGCAGCGAACGGCCCCTTGTCAAAGTTCACCGTCCCGGTCACCCGCCAGCGGGGTTGGCTTGTCGCCTGTCCTATCGACTGCGAGATGAGGTTGCCGACATCGTTCACCGGATTGGCGATGAGAGGTGAGAACACGATGTTCTTGTGAACATAGCTTCCTAGCAGGCGCATCGTCACCTTGCTGTCGCTTCCCAATCCTAGCCGCCAGCGCGCCTCAAAGTCGACACCGCTGGTTTCCTGCCGGGTAAGGTTGAATGGCGCGGTCAGGGTCTTGACGACGGCCTGCGTGGAGGGATCACGCGTGACAAACGAGCAAATCGACGAAGTCTGGTTGCTGAGGTTGCACTGCTCGACCGCCTGTGCACCGCCGATCGACCTGATCGCATCGTTGATCTTGATCGAATAGTAATCGACCGCAAGGTTGAGGTTGGACGTCGGTTCAAACACCGCTCCAAGTACAAGCGTATTCGCCTTTTCGGGATTGAGGGCGAGATTGCCGAAAGTCTGGTTCGGCACGGCCGTGTAGGTCTTTTGAGTGAGCGAATCGATGACCGTGATGTTGTTCTGGCGACCGGTTGCGTAAAGCTCCTCGAGGTTTGGCGCACGAATGTCGCGCGAACGCGTTCCGCGCAGGCGTAACCAGTCGGTAAGCTGCCAGCTGAACCCAGCCTTCCAGGTATCGACACCGCCGCTCGTCGAATAGTTTGTATGACGCGCCGCAAGATTGACATCAAAGCTGCGGCCGAGAGCCGAATCCTTGAAGATCGGCAGCTGCAGCTCGCCAAAGAATTCGTTGATGCTGTATGAACCCGCAAAGTTCTGCTGATTCACAAGGCGGTAGGCCCCGGCAATCGACAAGTCGTCTGCAACCGTCGTGGCCGATAGCTTGCGCCATTCATACCCGGCCGCAAACTGCACAGGTCCTGCAGGCAGCTCGAACAGCGAGCCAGAGACGGTCCCGTCGACCACATGCTGCGTCGTACGGGTATCGAAGACCGACGTTCCCATGACAAAGTCCAGAGCAGAAGCACTCGGACTTTCGAAACCGAAGGGGTTGAAGGCCACGCACCCTGCGGCGGCATCGCGCGTTGCCTGGTTGCCGCTCAGGGTGTCCGCGCAGACGACCTGGTTCCCGGACCGCACCGCGTTGACCGCACGGTTAAGGTTGGCCGTAAGGAGGTTGTTGTTCGTTTCTGAGTGGTTGTCGTTGCGACCGTACTGATAGGAAGCGTTCCAGTTCAGGCCCAGCAGTTCCGCCTTGAAGCCGAACAGGCCGCGCACCGTCTCGTTGTCATTGGTCGTGAGCGTTGCGCCACGTTCCAGGATGAGCCGGTTAAGGCGGAGATTGGTCACGCCGAGCGCTGTCATCCGGTTGACCAACGCTGGATCGGCAGCTGCCAGGAAGGGGTTGGCGCGCTGAATAGTGACCGTAGCCACCGTGGGGCTGTTTTCGAAGACTGACGTGGTCTTACCGTACGTCCCCTCGGCAATGAGGGTCACATTGTCGAGCACGTCCAGTTCCGAATGCATGAACAGCGCATCACGACGTAGTGGACGGATGATCTCTTGGCCGACCGACACCGAATAGCCGTCACCACCGTCTTGCGTACCAGAAGTCGCACGAATGGTCGTTGCATTGCGCCCATAGTCATAGGCGGTTGTGCCGCCGCCCTGCTCAAACTTCAGGCCACTGATGAGGTTATTGTTGGCGCTCGTCCCGCCTCCACCAACGACAACCAGGCCGCCAAGTGTGAACGGCGTACGCACGTCTTCGGCGCGAATGAAGTTCGCCGGGGCTGCGGGATCTCGGATTTGGTTTGCCGCCTTGCGCCGGAAATCACGGGCGTTTCCAGGCACACCCTTGTTATCGTAGTGTTCGCCGCTGGCGACCACCCGCAGTCTGCCATCCATGGCTTGGAAGCCACCGCTGAGCTGGAACTTGAACTCCTGATTATCGCCGCGCTGCGATACGCCATAATAGGTGTCGAGCTTCAGCCCCTTCAACTTCGTGTCGAGCACGAAGTTGGCCACGCCCGCAACTGCGTCCGAGCCGTAAGCTGCTGAGGCGCCGCCTGTGACCACATCGACGTGCGACACAAGGCCCTGCGGAACAAGGTTAGTATCAATGAGGCCGCTTGGCCCGGCAGGCACGAAGCGCATGCCATTGACGAGGACCAGCGTGCGCGCCGTGCCAAGGCCGCGCATGTTCAGGAAGTTCTGTCCGCCGTTGGCAGTACCACCACCTGCCGATGGACCACCAGTAGGGACGATAGCAGGCAGGATTTTGAGACCATCGGCAATAGTGGCTGGTGCCGAAGCGACCAGCTGATCCTGGCTCAGCGAAGTGACCGGCGTAGGCGCCTTAAAGGTCGAATTACCCTCGATGCGCGAACCTGTAACGATGATCTCGGCGTCACTAACTGGTGCTTGTTCTTCTGCCGAAACGGCCGCACTCGATGCTTCCTGCGCCGTGGCCACATTGGTCATGGCCGCGCAGGCGATAAGGCTAACTGACGCTTGCATTAAAGGATACAGTTTCATTCGTTCCTCCTCCCATTGTTTTCGGTGGTACCGGCCCGCCTGATGCGCGGGCCATGCTGGACTTCCATTTCAAGAAAAACCGGTCGCGATTGACCTGATCGAGATCGGCCATGAGGGCAGGCCCTACGTGGATCGCACGCTGGTTCACGCTGGCAGGCCAGTTCTCCATCGGCGGGACATCCGATCGCAACGGGATCATGTTATTGAGGCTGAGCAGACGCTGGCCTTCGCTCGACAGGATGAAATCGAGAAAACGCTGTGCCGCAGCAGGATTGGGGGCCAACCGCGTAATGAGCGCCACACGCGATCCGACAAGAACGTAGTCGTTGGGCACGATCACGCCAAAGTCCGGGTCTGCCTTTGCTCGCTGCAGAGCGTAGGAGCCGATGATGTTGTAAGCGAGCAGCAGATCGCCCGAACTGACGCGCTCGATCATTTCTTTGGTCGAGGTGAACAGCCTCGGGCCAGCGCGGCCGATGCCGCCGATCAGATCCCAGTTGTCCCTATCAACATGGAGGTCCTGACGGATGTACATGTAGCCGGTCGGACTGAGACCCGGATCGTACAGCCCTATCCGGTCACGAAAGCGCGAGGGCTGGGCATGTAGCAGGGCAGCGAGATCATCATGCCCGGCCGGCAGCCCAGCGCTAGCAAACGCCCGCTTGTTGTAACCGATTACGATAGGCTCGGAAGTGACGGCAAACGCTTCATTCTTCCACACCGCCCAGTTGGGCAACTGCGCCCTGTGTGGCGAGGAGTAAGGCTGCGCATAGCGGTCATTGACCAGCTTGATCTGGAGATCCATCGAAGAGGAGATGACCAGATCGGCACCGGCTTCGCTGCGATCAATCTCCTGACGCGTTCGATCGTACACTTCCCGCGCCGGAAGCGACTTGTAGATGACCCTGACAGCAGGATTCCGCCGCCTAAACTCCGCCAGCACCGAGGCGAACTGATCCTCGTCGGTAGAACTGTAGATTACAAGAGCGCCACTTGCCGGCGCTTCATCCTTGCTTGACAGCCAAACCATGACTGACAGCCCGGCGACAGAGACTGCCGCTAGGATAAGAATTACAGGAAGGAATGCACCCTTTGCCGGGCGCACCTTCACATTCATGATCCTCTCCACTCCACAAATCCTTTCCTGGCGATTAGACTTCTTGGCTTTCGTCAGCCTTTCACGATCGGAAACCTACGCACATGGCTCGCATCCTGCTTGTAGAGGACGACAGTTCGCTGGCGAGGGGGCTCGCATCACTCCTGCGCAACGAAGGCTATGCCGTCGATGTTGCGGTAACCGCCGAAGAGGCGTTGGAGATCGAGCCGGACGAGCCTTACCACCTCCTCATTCTCGACATTGGACTGCCGGGAATTGATGGTTTTGAGGCGTTGCGAAGACTTCGCTTGCGCGGTGGAACCGTGCCAGTTCTCATCCTCACGGCGCGCGACGAACGCGGCGATCGGATCAGGGGGCTTGATCTTGGTGCCGACGATTATCTCGGAAAGCCGTTCGACGAGCAGGAATTGCTTGCACATGTGCGTGCGCTGATCCGCCGTTCGCTGGGCCAAGCGTCCCCGGTCATAACGATCGGGGCCCTGACTTGCGACGCATCCTCCTGTTCCGCGATGATAAACGGATCGCCGGTAGATTTGCGGCGGCGTGAATGGGCCGTGCTCTACGCGCTCGCATCTCGTGCAGGCAAGGTCGTCGGCAAGGACCGGCTTGTTGCCGAAGTCTTCGGCTATGACGATCCGGTCGGGACCAACGCCGTCGAGGTCTACATTACGCGCTTGCGCAAGAAGCTCGGTCCTGCGGGGCCGGCCATCCGGGCATTAAGGGGCTTGGGCTACATGATGGACTTACAGTGAATGGTGCACTCCCGAAACTGGTCCATGGCCAACCGACAGCTGATCCTGCTTGCCTCTTCGCTTACCGTGCTCGCCCTCATGATCGTCCTTGGTGGCGGCTGGTACATTCAGGGATTCGCCGAGCGCACCTCTGACCGGGTCCTGCGCGCTTCAGTCAGCGCGATTGCAGAAACTGTGGCAATCGAAAATGAAAGGATCACACTTGAAGTGCCGCCGGGCGCATTCGGCATGCTGGAAGATGCCGCTCGTGACAATGTGTATTATACTGTCCATACGGGCGGACACACAGTCACCGGTTACCAAGATTTTCCCCGGTATGCGCCGGGCCGCACCGCCCCTGTGGATACCGAATTCAGGTACGACACCTACCTAGGACAGCGCGTGAGGGTCGCCACGCAGGCCCGATATCTCCCGCGTCATGCAGCGCCGGTCTATGTGGAAGTGGCCGAAACGCTCGACGAGCGTGAAGCTCTGACTCGGGCGATGCTGATGCGACTAATACTTGCGGCCGCCCTTTTGGTCATCATGGCGGCACTTCTAATCAAGCCTGCGATCCGCTGGGGTCTTCGGCCTCTTACCAGACTGCAGGAACAGATCGCACAGCGCAGCCCGCAACAACCCGCCGCCAAGCCCTTGGAAATGGAAGGCGTGCCAACAGAGCTGCGCGGACTGGTCAACACTTTCAACCTTCTGCTCGGAAGGCTCGACGCCTCGATTAAGCGGGTCCGCGACTTTACCGGTGATGCATCACACCAGATGCGCACCCCTCTCACAGCCCTCCGCACGCATCTCATGCTCGTGCGCCGCCTTGGCACGAACCATCCTGACGGTGCGTCAGCTCTGCAGGAGGTGGATCTGGCCGCGCGCCGCTTGCAGAAGTTACTCGGCCAGTTGCTGTCACTGGCTCGGTCTGATGACACGCAGCCTCTGCAGGCGATGGCGCACGAGGCCATCGATCTGGTGCAGACAGTCAAGGCTGTAACAACAGAGCATGCCCCCCGGGCAGTTGAGAAGGGCATCGACATCACGATGGAGGGCGCGCCTTACCTCCCTGTCGCTTGCGATCAGGTTGTCGTTTCTGAAGTTATCGGAAACATCGTTGACAACGCGATCCAATACATTCCGCCTGGCGGCAAAGTCATGGTGCGCTGCCTTCGCGCAGAGACCATGGCCATAGTGGAGGTCGAAGACGATGGCCCCGGCATCCCGAAAGACCAGCGGTCCTTGGTCTTCAACCGGTTCTACCGTCTGAGCCGGGACAAATCCTCTGACGGAAGCGGGCTTGGTCTCGCAATCGTGAAGTCACTCGCCAACTCTGTCGGCGCGATCGTCGAGCTTGCAGAGGGCTCTTCCGGCCGGGGACTCCTTGTGCGCGTTCGTTTCCCGCTCCTGCCCAAGGCATGAAAGGTTGGCGAAAGTGTAGTGAACTAGCAGTTTCGAAAGAACATTGGATAGGATGCCACAGAACCATGGCCAGAAATCTGCGTCGGTCGGCCGTGTTGCTGGCCGCAACATGTGCTATTTCAGCAGGCAATGCTGCAGCCCAGCCCGCACGGACCATGCCTGATCCGGCGACTTTCGACTACCGCGACCTTCAGAACGAACTGCGCAACAAGATGGATGGCACATACACGGTTGCCGTCACGGGCGATCTCCTTTTCCAGGAACCGGCCAGCAAGCGCATCAGCCCGGCGATCAAGGCGGTCCTCAAGGGTGCCGACACCACGATCGGCAACCTGGAAGTCTATCTGGTCGATCGCCAGACCTGGGCGGGATCGCACGGCTATCGCAACAACTGGGCACCCAAGGAACTTGCCGCCGACATTGCCGACCTCGGCTTTGATCTTGTCGCTCCCGGAGAGGCGGACGGCGGGCCGGACGAACAGATCGAGACAATGAAATTTCTCGATGCTGCGGGCATTAAGCGCCCGGGCTATGGCCCGAACCTGTCGATTGCCCGCCAGCCCGCGTTTCAGGAACTCCCCCAAGGCAGAGTGGCCATGGTGGCAGCATTTCCCTTCGGACCTGTCGGAACCGAGCCGATTGCCCAGAACAAGGTTGGTAACGACTACGGAGAGGAAGCTGGCCTCAATCCCTTGCGACTGACGCAATGGATGACAGTCACGCAGGAACAGTTCGACCAGCTTGTTGCGATACGTGATTCCATCATGGTGCGGCGCAACGAAGCCGACGTGGCGCGTCCGGGACCCTTGCCGAAAGACCGCCCTGGACGACTGAACCTTTTCGGCAAGAATTACATGGTGGCCGACAAGCCTGGCGAGTTTCGTTATGAGATGAACGAGACAGACCGTCAGTCACAGATCCTCGCCGTTCGCAATGCCAAGGAATATGCCGACTTCGTGGTCTTCACCACGCACATCCACGAAAACCGCTATGCGTTTCAGGCCTATTCACAGGACCATTATCCACCAGACTACGTGAAGACTCTGGCCAAAGAACTAATCGACAACGGTGCCGACATGTTTGTCGGCAGCGGCAACCATACGATGCAGGGGATCGAGATTTACAAGGGGCGGCCGATCTTCTACAATCCCGGCAACTTTGCGGTGCAGCGCTTTGGTTCAGACGATAGCCCACCGAATCCCGAGGGCCTCACCAACATCGAGCGCAACGAGCTAGGCGATGACTGGCTGCAGCAGTACATCAACCTTGTCGCCTACGTCGCTCAGGCAAAGTACGACAAGGGCAGGCTTGCGGAAATTCGTATCTATCCCGTGGACCTCGGCGTCGACCATGCAAAGGTCCCTTGGTCGCGCTCGAGCATTCCACAAACGCCCTCCCCCGAAATGGCAAATCGCATTTTGCAAGACGTGCAGAGGTTTTCGGCGCCATTCGGAACCAAAATCGAAATTTCGGGTGGGATCGGAATCATACGCATCCCGCAAGATGCCCATCAGCTAATTACCCCTTCCGTCAAGCGAAGAAGATAGGGCGCGTGGTCACCATTAAATCTTCGCATGCCTGAGCACGCCACGCGTCTCGGCATGGGCACACACTTCCGTAAGGATCAAATTGGCTGATCGTTTCTGCAATATCGTGCATGTCGACAGGCGCGGTCTGCTGCGAGGCCCAGTGATAGCCACAGCTTGGATGTGGTCTTGTCGAGCGAGGGTGCACTACCGCTGCCACTTCCAGTGCTCTCGTGACCACGCTCGTACCCGCATTCCCGGGGGTGTGAAGCACCCACCGCCTGTTGTATACGGAGTGACGGCTTGGGGGTCCGCGCGGCGCTGGGTGGCGAACTGGGCAAGGCGTTCGACGGCAAACGACTCTTCCTCCTGTCCGGACTCCTGATGATCGGCGTTGGTCTGTCGATGCTGCGCAAACGTCGCACGGCCGAGGCGTCCAATGTGCGGCTGACTCGCGACAGCGCCGCCACGCTGCTGCCGCGCCTAATTCCGACTGGGCTGCGGTCGGGCTTGCTGCCGGCTTATTCGGAATTGCGAGCGGATTTCTGATAATCCCTGAGCTTATCTTGGCAATTGCCATGCCGCTGCCGTTCGCCGCCGGAACATCGCTGGTTATCGTCAGTGCGCTCGGGCTGACTACCGCAACCTTCTATGCTATGTTAGAGCTGGTCGATCGGGACGTGACCGCGCTGCCGATCGCCGGCGGAGTTTTCGGCACGATCGGCAGTAGCGCGCCAGTCAAGGTTCTGGGCACGCACAAGGGTCTGCTCGAACGAGGCTTTGCAATTGTGGTGATCGTGATGGGCACCTATATCGCTGCGTCATCAATCTAGTCAGCATCGTTCCCCCAACCTAAGACTGGCGACTTGCAGCTTTCGTCCCCACCTGACATTCTGAATGCGCTGCGTAACGGCCTGAACTGGTTGGCTGCTGCCTTACCGTAGGCGTGAGTCCGCTGTCGCTGTGGAGCCGGCCAGCGGACCGGCAAATGCCGCCGCAAACTCGGTCATTCCGTTGTCGATTTCCTTTTATTGATTGCTGCCATTCGTTCATCGATAGTCGGGCCTGCCGATCCCCCACAGGCCCAATTGCCAAGAGTTTAAATCTCCGTTCGCTCTGACAGTGTTATTGCATCGTCCACGTCGACACCGAGATAGCGAACGGTGTTCTGAATGTTCGTGTGTCCGAGCAGGATCTGGACCGCCCTCAGATTTCCGGTCGATTTGTAAATCAAGGACGCTTTCGTTCGTCGAAGCGAATGTGTGCCATAGTCTCGCCTGTCGAGGCCGACCACCGACACCCATTCATCGACGAGCCGTGCGTATTGCCGCGTGCTAAGATGGCCGAGATAATCGATCCGACTTGGAAACACGAAATCGTTGAGTCGCCCGCCTCTTCGTTCAAGCCAGCGTTCTAGCGTAGCTCGCGTTTCAGTCATGATTTCAAACTGGACAGG
This sequence comes from Novosphingobium sp. ERW19, assembly GCF_012641315.1. Classification (NCBI taxonomy): domain Bacteria; kingdom Pseudomonadati; phylum Pseudomonadota; class Alphaproteobacteria; order Sphingomonadales; family Sphingomonadaceae; genus Novosphingobium; species Novosphingobium sp. ERW19. Next base: position 60,632 of record NZ_JABAIC010000008.1, on the reverse strand, counting down.
TCGGCCCGTTTTTTGCTGGATCACGGTTGCACGGTTTCTGATGTGTCCGCCGCTTACAACGTCCCCAATGCGGAGCTTCACCAAATCGCAGCCCCTAAGCTTGCTGTCGATGGCGAGGTCGAACAACGCGCGGTCGCGAAGGCGTTTGTGCTCGTCGAGATAGAAGCGAATTGCCCAGATGTCTCGCCTGCGCAAAGGGCGTTTCGGGCCAACATTTTGCCCTGCATTCCAAGGCGGCCGATCATGCACGGCAGCATCAAGATCTGAATATCCCATGACGATTCTCCTGTAGGCCTGACGGCCTTGGAGACTTTGCCACGTAGCCTTCATCAACCACCATGGGTTCTGCGTCACAGGTGGTCAGCCGGGTGCGGCTTTGCTCGCAACCGGCTGAAAAAATGCCGGCAGTCGCGTACCTCGCTCTACACAACTCTCGTTCCTTGGGAGTTTCGACTGAGGGTGCAATCGACAGACAGTCGTCAAAAACGGTAAGTTGCGGCTGCTCCGAACATGCGCGGCTCGCTGGCTGAGACGCGATTGGCGGTGCTGCCGGGGAAGACCGTATTGTTGAGCCCCAGTGCCCCGCCCAGTGGCTGGTAGACCGACAGCGGGCGATAGTGCTTGTTTGCGAGGTTCCGTGCAAAGACCGAGAGGGTCCAGCGATCATCCGCGCCGCTCAGCGAGATGCGACCGCCCAGCAGGGCATAGGGCGCCGCCAGTGACTGTGGATTGTTGTCGTTCACCGTGCCGACGAACTGGCTGGAGATGAATGACATCGTGCCGTTGACGGCGAGGCGCATCCCGCTCTGGCCAAGGTCCGTGCCCCAGTCGACCGCGACATTGCCGGACCACTTCGGCGAGAAGGTGTTGGGCTTGCCGGTCAGGTCCTGGGTACCGGGCAGGCCAGGCAGGTTCGAAGCTGTCCTGAAATCGGTGAACTGGGAGTCGAGATAGGCGACCGAGCCGGTGACCGAGAAATCGCGGCTGGGCGCGATGGTCAGGTCCACTTCGACGCCCTGCTGGCGCAAGTTGCCGGCGTTGCGGACGATGAAGCTGACGCCATCGAACGCGCGGTCCTGGAAACCGCCGATGTCCATGCGGTAAAGCGTGACGTTGGCGCGGACCTTGCGATCCAGCCATGCCGACTTGATGCCGAGTTCGTAGTTCTTGACCGTCTCACGCGTGAACAGCCGCTTGGTCGAGACGAGGTTGCCGTTGCCGTCGACCACCGAGAGCGACGGCGTGCCGCCGCCCGAGTTGTAGCCCCCCGACTTGTAGCCGGTCGAGTGGTTGGCGAAGACGAGGATGTCGTCGCTGGGCTTGTAGTTGAGGCTGACGCGATAGGTGAAGCGGTTCTCCCTGATGCCGGGGAAGGTCAGCATCTCGGTAGCGCGCAGGGTCTGGGTGAAGGGGCTGGAGGCCTGGGCATAAGTGCCGCGCTTCCTGTCGGTGGTCCAGCGGCCGCCCAGCGTGAGGGTCAGCTGGTCGGACAGGTGCAGATTGCCCTGACCGTAGGCGGCGAAGCTCTTGACGTTCTGGAACACGTCCTGGTCGGTCGCTGCTACGCCGTTGTTCACGGCGTAGTAGTTGCCGCAAGCGGTGCGTGCAGGGCCAGCAGGGACGAGCACGCCGCAGAAGGCGGTGCCCAGGTTGAGTTGTTCGCCCAGCGCGAAGTCTTCCTCGAAGTAATAGACGCCTGCGACCATGTCGAACTTGCCGCCGAGCCATTCCTTCTCGGGCGAGATGAACTGCAACTCGTGGTTCTGGCTCTTCGAATCGAACAGGCTGCGGCGCGAGGCGAGGCTGACCGGGAAGTAGACGATGTCGCCATCGAGCTGGTCGTTGGTCCAGACGCGGTAGCTGTTGATCAGCTTCAATGTGCTGCCGCCCGCGAGTTCGAGCGAGGCAGTGCTCGAGATGCCCCAGTTCTCATCGATCAGGCCCGTCGCCATCGACTGGTTCATCACGCGGTCGTTGAGGTTGGTGTCCGGCCCGCCGTTGAATGCGGCCTTGATGAAGGCAAGGCGTGCGGCGCTGACCGAGTTGGGATCGAAATCGAAGTTGGCGACGCCATCGCCATCGAGGCGGGTGTAATCGCCGCGCAGGATCCATTCGACGTTGCCGAGATCGGCCTTGAGCGTGCCGCGGAACGACACGTCGTCCGAACCGCCGTAATGCTTGCCATCGAGCTTGTTGATCCAAGGGCCCTTGAACCACTGGCCCATGCCGGCGACGCGCAGGGCGACGTTCTCGGTCAGCGGCAGGTTGAGGTTGCCGGAAATCTTGTAGCGGTCGAACGAGCCGATCTCGCCGCTGACTTCGCCGCTGAACTCGCCCTTGGGCAGAGCGCTGCGCAGCGAGAGCGCGCCGACGCTGGCATTGCGGCCGAACAGGGTGCCTTGCGGCCCGCGCAGGACTTCGACGCCCTCGATATCGAGGAACGCGCCGAGCACCGAACCCGAGCGCGGCACGTAGACGCCGTCGACGAACACCGCGACGCTGGGTTCGATCAGGGTGTTTGCGAGCGAGCCGACCCCACGGATGCCGATGCGGGTCGAACCGGTGTTGGACGAGCGGACCGTCTGGAAGTTGGTCGCCACCTTGCCGAGATCGAGCACGGTCACGACGTTCTGCTTGTCGAGGCTGGCGCCGCTGAAGGCTGCAATCGAGATCGGCACGCTCTGGACGCTTTCGGCGCGCTTCTGCGCGGTCACGATGATCTCGCCGTTGGCGGGTGCTTCGCTGGCGGTGTCACTTGCGCTGTCCTGCGCGTGGGCGATGGTCGTGCCCGCAGCAAGGATGGCAAGCGCGCTGGCGCAAAGGCGCAGGTGTCCGGTGGTCATTTCAGTATCCTCCCCAATTTCCCGTTGTTGCCACCCTGATACCCGGGAGACCCGCGCGTTATTTCACAATAGATGACAGCGATTTTGCATTTCGTGTCACACGAGGTGGAGATGCAGGATCGCGAGGACCATCGCTGCCAGCAGCGCCGTCTCGATCAGCATCAGCACGACGGGCTTGAGCCCGACTTTCACGATATCGCCCAGCTGCGTCTTCATGCCGATCGCCGAGAGCGAGGTGACGAGGCACCAGCGCGAAAGATCGTTGGCACCGTCGGTGACGGCCTCGGGCATCGCGACCACGCTGTTCAGGACGACGAGACCGATGAAAGCCGCGACGAACCATGGCAGCAGGGGCGGGCGGGTTGTGCCTTCGGTCGCCTGACGCCGGGTGATCTGCCCGGCGACGAGGATCACCGGGAGGAGCATGGCCACGCGCAGCAGCTTGACGATGGTCGCAGTGTCCCCGGCTTCGGGCGAGATCGCGTAACCGGCGCCGACGACCTGCGCGACGTCATGGATCGTCGCGCCGATGAACACGCCGGCCTGCCGGTTGTCGAGCCCGACCGCGTGGGCAATCACCGGATAGGCAATCATGGCGAGCGTCGACAGGGCCGAGACGCCGATGACCGTGAACAGCGTCGCCTGCTCCTTGCGCTCATGGGCGGGGAGCGAGGCGGATATTGCGAGCGCGGCCGATGCACCGCAGATCGCCGTCGCGCCGCCCGAGAGGAAGCCGAACAGGGGGTTGAAGCCCATGAGTCTGGCGAGCAGGATCGAGGCGAGGATCGTCACTGCGACTAGCAGCAACACCATGACAACCGGTCCCCAGCCGAGCGCCGTGACTTGCGCCCAGCCGATGCGCATGCCGAGCAGTGCGACCCCGGTGCGCAGCAGCGCCTTTGAAGCGAACTCGATGCCAAGGCGCGTGCGTTCGCCTTCCATCAGGAAGTTGAACGCCATGCCCAGCAGCAGCGCGTAGAGCATGACCGGAGCGGTGTAGTGTTCCGACAGGAAGGTAGCCGCTGCGGCGATGACGAGCGCGACTCCGAGCCCCGGCGCGAGCGCCCGGGCACGGCTGGTCAGGGTCTGCATGGGTCAGGTATCCTTGGCGGTGGCCAGATCGGCAAGATAGCTGCGGCGCATGGCCGCAAAGACGAGCGCGGCCGCGATGCAGGGCAGCGGCAGCAGGCGGAAGGCTCCGACCAACCCCACGGCGTCGGCGATGCGACCGGTCAGGATCGGTCCCGGCGCCAACCCGACGAGGTTGTTGGCGAGCGTCAACGTGGCAAAGGCCGAGCCGTGGATGGCAAGCGGAGTCAGGTTCGCGACCATCGCTCCGGCGGGGCCGGTGGTTCCGGCGACCAGGAACATGGCAAGGCCAATCAGGACAAGTTGTGCAAGGCCGGGTGGCAGTGCCATGGCGAGTGCGAGGCACGCAGCCGTGCCGATGCTGTAGGTCATGGCGAGGGTGATCTTGCGCTCGGGCCGCTGCTGCGCGAGACGGTCGCTGATCACTCCGCACAGGATCATCCCCGCGCCACACGCCAGCAGCAGCAGCGCGGCCACTTGCCCGGCACGGTCGACTGCATAGCCGTAGTTGCGATTGAGGAAGCTGGGCAGCCAGGCAGGAAGTGAACCTGCGGCAAACATCTGCAGGCCGCTTCCGAGGTAGGCGAGGCGGACCGAGCGGCTGCGGACAAGCGCACGCAAAGGGGCGGACCTGGCAGGTCCATCGCAGCTGTCCTGATCGGTTGTCTGCCGGGTCATCGCCCGGATACGGCGCTCGCTCACCAGCAACGGATAGAGCAGACCCAGCACCAGACCGGCAATGCCGATAGCCATGAAAGCGCTGCGCCAGCCGTGGCTTGCCGCAATCGTGCCGCCGACGGCCACGCCGAGCACCTGCCCGAACAATCCGCCCGCCATGAATGCAGCGGCAAGCGTCGCGCGCAGACGTTGCGGGAACACGCTGATCACCACCGCGATGCCGACGCTGCCATAAGCGGCCTCGCCAAGACCGACGAGAGCGCGGCCCACCAGCATTTCGCCAAACCCGCTCGCCACGGCACAGAGCAGGGTGGCAAGGCTCCACAGCACCGCCATGAGGGCAAGGCTGCGAACGCGGCCCCAGCGATCGGCAGCGAGCGAGAGCGGAAAGGTCAGCAGGCCGACCATGACCGCAACGACGCCCGAAAGCAGGCCGAGTTGTCCGTCGCTCAGGCTCCATTCGGCCTTGAGCAGTGGGAATACGGCGTTGAGCACCTGTCGTGCCATGTAGTCCGAGATAAGCAGGCCGAAGCTCAGCGCGAAGACGATCCAGCTGTAGGCGCTGGCGCTTGCAGGGCCTTCCTGCCCGTTCTCGATGCTGATCGGCCCTGCCATTTTTCGCTCCCCGATCCGTCGCTTAGCCCGCCGCGACCTTGATGATCAACGGCAGGGCCTCGTCCCACGGCCCATAGCCCGCAGGGGGATTGAGATGCCCGACTTCGCCCGCATCGTGCAGCCGCGCGCCCCAGCTGTGCGCCAGTTCCGCCACGCGGTCGAAAGGCCCCAGCGGATCGTTGTTGCTGGCCACGACGATTGCCGGAAATGGCAGGCGTTCCCGGGCGATCGGGCACCAGCCCTTGGCCGTCAGGTCCTCCAGCGAGGGATAGCCCGGTGGCAGGGGATTCTCGACATCGGCAGGCGTCGCCAGCAGCGCGCCGCGCACTGCGCGCGTCGGATTGCGTGCCCATGCCGCCACCATCAGGCACCCGGCGCTGTGGGCGGCAATCACCACTTCGCCCTCGATCGCGTTGAGCGCGGCATCCAAAGCGGCAACGCGCGCGGCAAGGCTCAGGCGGTCTTCGGTCAGCGGTTCGACCGTGACCGAGCCCGGAATGGCCCGTGCCGCGTGCGTCTGCCAGTGGTCCTCCACGTGATCGCGCAGGCCCGGAACGAAGAGGACCGTCGCCGTCATGCGACTTCGCGGATAGGGACGGCGAGTTGGCCACGTTCGCGATTGGGCGCCATGCCGAGACGGGCGAGCGTTTCCTCGGTCGAGTTGTACTGCGTGCCGATCTTGTAGATGGCGCGCGCCTCATCGCCGTTGGCCACTTCGCGGCCGAGTTCGCGGCTGATGCGGACAAGCTGTTCGATCTGCGCGACTGAACCCATCTTGTTGCCGTGTGGATCGTATATGGTGTCCTCGATGCCGCAGCGGGCATGCATGCCGAGCGCGATGGCGATGGTGTTGATTGGCAGGACGTTACCCATTACGCTTTCGAGCGTCACCGTCGAGCCATCGGGCGCGCGGCGGATGAATTCCATGAAGTTTGCCGGGTTCGGCCCGTCGAAGCCGCCGCCGATGCCGACCCACGTGAGATTGAGCGGGCCCTTGTAATGGCCGCGGCGGATCAGGCGCTCGACCGTTTCCATATCGGGCATGCAGGTCAGCTGGAAGTGGGGCTGGATGCCGGCGCCGGTGAGGCGGCGCAGGTGCTCTTCCACCCACTGCGGACCTGCGGGCACGACCATCTCGCGATAGGCGTGGTAGAGCGCCGGATTGGCGATGGAGGTCTGCGCGTATTCCTCCTCGTGCATCAGGTCCATGATGTTCATCTGCGTCGTATTGACGGCGATCGTGACCTGCTCGGGAGCGGGCGTCAGTTCGGCGAGCATGTGGCGCACTTCGTCCGAGAGCCACTTGGCCTCGGCGCCTTCTTCCTCGCTTTCGGGCGCGAAGGAGATCGAGCCGCCGACCTGGATGATCATCTCGGGCACGGCGTTGCGGATCTTGCCAATCATCTCGTTGAACATCGACAGGCGCTTCGAACCGTGGCCGTCAGGCTCGCGGCAGTGCAGGTGGAGCACGGTGGCACCGGCATTGTAGCAATCGACCGCCTTCTGGACCTGCTCGTCCATCGTCACCGGAATGTCCTCGAGGAAGTCCTCGGGCGCCCATTCCGGGCCATAGGGCGCCACGGTGATGACCAGCTTTTCCTGATTGCGGGGGAGCAGGGAGTCGTCGAGGAACTGCATCGGATCTCTCCTTGGAATTCTTGTCGTTGATGGGTGTTCAGAAAGGGCGGTCGCCGATGATCCCGGCGCGTTCCATGCGCCGCACGGTGGGCGCATAGTCCATGACCGCGTAGTGCTGGGTCGAACGGTTGTCCCAGATCGCGACGGAGTTGGGCTGCCAGCGCCAACGCACCTGGTATTCGGGGATCGAAGCGCGGCCGATCAGATACTGCAGCAGGTTGGCGGCACCGGGGGCATAGTCCTGCCCGTAGCGCACGTTCTGTGCCGTGTGGTAATTGGTGAAGTGGGTGGTGAAACCGTTGACGAACAGCACCTTCTCGCCCGTCTCGGGATGGGTACGGACCACCGGGTGTTCGGCATCGGGGAAGCGCGCCTTCAGGTCGTGACGCTCTGCCTCGGTCATGCGCGCGCCGAAGGAAGCCTCGATCGAATGGCGCGCCTTGAGCGGGGCGATGGTCTGCTTCACGTTGGCGGGCAGATCGTCATAGGCCCTAGCCATGTTCGCCCACATCGTGTCGCCGCCTACCGGAGGGCAGGCAATGCAGCGCAGCACGCAGCCCAGGGGCGGGGCTTCGCGCCAGGTCGCGTCGCAGTGCCAGGCGTTCTCATAGAAGTCAGGCGGCGAGTTCTCGTCCTTGTATATCCTGACCAGACCGGGGTGGTCGGGATCGCTCCCGGCCACCGGGTGGTCCTCGAGCGACCCGAAGCGTTCGGCAAAGGCGACGTGGGTGGCGCGGTCGAAATCCTGATCGCGCAGGAACAGCACCTTGTGTTCGAGCAGCGCCACGCGGATCACGCGGAACAGGGCGTCGTCGTGAACCGCGTCGGCCAGGTTCACGCCGACCAGTTCCGCGCCGATATGGGTGGTAAGCTTATCGATCCGCACGGAATTTCTCCTCAGACCACGAAGATCGACGAGCCGATGGTGCGCCCGGCTTCGAGGTCGCGATGCGCCTCGACGCAATCGGCAAGGCCATAGCTCTGACCTATCTCGACCTTGATCCGCCCTGCGGCGAGGTGGCCGAACCAAAGCGATGCCAGTTCGGCACGCTCGGCGGGATCGGCGTAATAATCGGCAAAGGCAGGGCGGGTGAAGTAGACCGAGCCCTGCAGCATCAGCTGGAAGGCATCGATCGGCGGAAATGGGCCGGAAGCGGTGCCGCAGCCGACGAGCACGCCGCGCCGCTTCAAGGACTTGAGCGAGCCTTCGAACGTGTCCTTGCCGACGCTGTCGAACACGGTGCTCACGCCCTGGCCGCCGGTCAGGTCCCTGACCCGCGCGGCCACGTCCTCGCGACGGTAGAAGATGATCTCGTCGCAGCCCATGGCGCGCGCCTTTTCGGCCTTCTCCTCGCTCGAGACGGTGCCGATCACCCGCAAGCCGAGCAGCTTGGCAAGCTGGACCGCAAGCAAGCCGACTCCGCCCGCCGCAGCGTGCAACAGGATCGTATCGCCCGCTTTGATCGAGGGGTTGGCCTTGACCAGCCAGTAGGTCGCCGAAAGGCCGCGCATGGTCGAGGCAGCGGCCTGCTCGAAGGTGATCGTGTCGGGCAGCCTGAACAGAGGCGCTGCCGGCATCACCCGTTCGGTGCTGTAGGCGCCCAGCGGGCTGCCGTTGTAGGCCACCCGATCACCGACAGCGAAGCCGGTTACGCCAGCGCCGAGAGCGACGATGGTGCCGGCGCCTTCGACGCCGATGCCGCAGGGCGGCTGCACCGGATAGTACCCCGAGCGAAAGTAGGTATCGGCAAAGTTGCACCCGACCGCCGCGTGGCGGATGCGTACTTCGCCCGGACCGGGTTCGCCGACATGGACGTCCTCAAGCTTGAGAACCTCGGGCCCACCGGTTTCGTAAAAGCGGACAGCCTTGGCCATCGCAGCATCTCTCCCCAAAACTTCTGCCTGTGCAGTTGTCTTGGACCTAGAGCGGCCCGCGCTTGCCTTTTTCACATTTCATGACATTGTTTTCCCATTCGACGCCAAGTCGGGCGATGCGGGGGAAGACTGGCCATGGCAGAGCATGTCCGGGTGGCGGCCTTGACCGGCTACATGGAAACGATGGCCGGGTTCGCCGTCGATCCGCGGCCTCTCCTGCGCGAACAGGGGCTCTCGCCCGATCTGCTGGTGAACCCCGAACAATTGATCCCGGCACAGGCAGCCATCCGTCTGCTCGAACGCAGTGCGGCGATGACGGGCTGCGTCACATTGGGCTTGCGCATGGCCGAATGCCGATCGCTCGCCAACCTCGGCGCGACGAGCCTGCTGATCGCCCATCAACCTACGTTGCGGCAGGCCCTTTCGGCCTTGGCCGAGTTTCGCTCGCGCATCAATTCGACGCTGGTGCTGCATTTCGAGGAACACGGGGAGGACGTGATCCTGCGCGAAGACTTCCAGCTTCGCCGGCCTGAACCATCGCGGCAGTCAAACGATCTGGCGCTTGGCGTGCTTGCGCGCCTTTGCAGCAGCGTGCTGGGTGATCTGTGGTCGCCAAGCATGGTCTGCTTCACGCATGATGCCCCCCCTGCGGCGGAGTTGCAGATCTTCAGCCGGGTGTTCCATTGCAGGCCGCAATTCGGAAGTGAATTCAACGGCATCGTCCTGCCAATCGCCGATCTTGACCGACCCAACACCAAGGCGGACGACCAGTTGGCCCGCCACGCTCGGCAATTGCTCGAAGCGGTCATGAGCCCGGTTGACCGCACGGTTGCGCAGGACGTCAGCCAATTGATCCAGCTCCTGATGCCATCGGGCCGTGCGAGCATCCAGGGCTGTGCTGCCGCATTGGGCATGACGGTCAGGACACTGCAAAGGGCACTGGACGCCGAAGGAACCAGCTTCAGCACGCTCCTCCACAGCGCCCGCATGAACCTTGCCGTGCAATATCTTGCCAATCCTCGGATGCGAATAACCGACGTTGCGGAACTGCTAGGCTATAGCTCTATTGGCGCATTCACTCGCTGGCATGGCGCGACTTTTGGAGAAAGCCCGAGGAAGGCCCGGTCTTTTTCTTAAGCCGCCTTGAAAAGCGACGTTCAGCGGGCCGAAGCATGGGGTCGAGAGCGGTCGTTCATTCAAGTTTGTAACGTTTCACTCGATTAACGTGATCCAAGCCCACCTGTCATTCCGACGAGCCTAGCGGTGGCACAATAGCCAAGAGCGACACTTGGCGAACGTAGCTTAGCCTGACCCAAATTTTTTATTCACGCGTAATGCTTTGCTCGCGACGCTGCGAGCCTTCTTGCCGAGCCCTCGCACGCAACTCCTCCAGCAGCACGCGAAACGCGGGCGAGAGATTACGCCGGTCGGGGTAGTAAAGGTGATGGCCGGCAAAAGGCGGGCACCAGTCAGCAAGCAAGCGCACCAGTCGCCCAGATGCAAGGTGTGCGCGCAGGTCGTCGTCCTCGATCACACAGGCGAGGCCATGACCAGCCAGTGCCGCCTCGATCGCCAGAGCGCTGTCATTGACGATCACACTCCCCTCCACGCGCACGTTCAGGGTCTGCCCCGCCTTTTCGAACTCCCACGCATAGAGATTGCCGCGGGTCGCCATGCGCAGGTTGATGCAGCGGTGCGCAATCAGGTCACGCGGCGTTTTCGGCGGCGCATGCTTGGCAAAGTAGTCGGGCGCACCGATCACGGCCATGCGCAGGTCCGGGCCTATGCGCACCGCGATCATGTCCTTTTCCAGGCTCTCGCCCAAGCGCACACCGGCATCGAACCTGTCCGCCACGATGTTGGTCAAAGCACCATCGATCGACAGTTCGATCTGAATCTCGGGATAGCGGGCCAGCACCGCGTCGACTGCCGGCCACAAGACCGTTTGCGCGGCGTGACGGCTGGTGGTGATGCGAACCATGCCCGAGGGACGCTCGCGTAGCTGGGCCAGCGAGGCGAGCTGCTGCCGGATGTCGCCCAGTGCTGGCCGCAGGGTGCCAAGCAATTGCTCTCCAGCTTGTGTCGGGCTCACGCTGCGCGTTGTGCGCGCAAGCAGCTTGATGTCGAGATGGGATTCCAACCGGCGCACGGCATTGCTGATCGCCGATTGCGACGTTCCCAACCTCGCCGCCGCACGGGTGAAGCTGCGCTCCTCGGCGACGATCAGAAACGTCGACAGATCGCCCAGCTCATCGCGCATCATTTATCTCGTTTCGATATAGGTTCATGCAAAAAGACATGTCTAATCGGCAATAATCACTTGGTCTATGCTCCTCTTCAAGATGCAATGCTGCTGGCGGCAAGCAGGGCAGAAGAATGCCGGTCTCGAGCAGGAAGAGTGATCCATGGACGTTGTAGTCATCATCGGCGCAGGCGGTATCGGCGAGGCAATCGCACGCAGACAAGGGTTCGGCCGCAAGCTGCTGCTGGCAGATTGCAACGCGGCCGTCCTCGAAGCGGCCGCACAGCGCCTGACCGATGCCGGCTATCAGGTGCAAACGCAGCCGGTCGATACCACCATGCGCCAGTCTGTCGAAGCGCTGGCTACACGGGCGGCCGCCCTTGGCACGGTCGTTCAGGTCGTCAACACCGCTGGTGTATCACCCAACATGGCTGGGCCCGAGCGGGTGCTTGAAGTTGATCTCTATGGCTCGGCTCTGGTGTTCGAGGTTTTCGAAAGCGTGATTGCACCCGGCGGGGCGGGCCTGATCGTCTCGAGCATGGCCGGCCACATGCTGCCCCAGCTTCCAGCTGATCAGGAACAGGCATTGGCCTTCACGCCCGCCGATGACCTGCTTGCCTTGCCGTTCCTCGGGCGTGAGTGCGTGCCGGATTCGATGGTCGCCTATTGCCTGGCCAAGCAAGCCAACGCGCTGCGGGTGCGGGCGGCGGCATTGTCATGGGGAAGCCGGGGCGCGCGGGTCAATGCGATCAGTCCCGGCATAGTGGTGACCCCGCTCGCGCGCCACGAACTTTCATCGCCAATCGGCGATGGCTACCGGGCGATGGTCGATGCGTCGCCTGCCGGCCGGATGGCGCCGCCTGAAGAGATCGCGCTCGCCTGCGCATGGCTGCTTGGACCGGATGCCGGCTTCGTGACCGGCACCGATCTGCTGATCGACGGCGGCGTCATCGCCGCGATGTTTGCGGGCAAGATCCGGCTGCCCGGTTGAACCTCATTCTCAAGGAGTTGAGCTATGCATAATCGCACTCTGGGCCAATCTGGCCTGTCCGTTTCCGCCCTCGGCTATGGCTGCATGGGCATCGACTTCGGCTACAGCAACAAGCTGTCGCGCGCTGATGGCATTACCATGATCCGCGCAGCCTTCGAACGTGGCGTCACGTTCTTCGACACTGCCGAAGTCTATGGCCCTTGGACCAACGAGGACATGGTCGGCGAAGCGCTTGAACCGTTCCGCGACGAAGTCGTGATCGCGACCAAGTTCGGCTTTGATATCGACCCCGACAGTGGCGCAATGCGCGGCGTAGACAGCCGCCCCGAACAGATCCGCCGCGTCTGCGATGCCTCGCTCAAGCGGTTGCGTGTCGATGCGATCGATCTGTTCTATCAGCACCGCGTCGATCCCAAGGTGCCAATCGAGGACGTGGCGGGAACCGTGCGAGACCTGATCGCCGAGGGCAAGGTAAAGCACTTCGGCATGTCGGAGCCGGGCGCAGCCACGGTGCGGCGCGCCCACTCGGTGCAGCCCGTGGCGGCACTTCAGAACGAATACTCGTTGTGGACGCGGCAGGTGGAGACAAACGGTATTCTCGACGCCTGCCGTGAACTCGGCATCGGCCTTGTGCCATATTCCCCGCTCGGCAAGGGCTTCCTTGCTGGCGGTATCGCCAGCGCCGAGCAGGTGGCCCAAGGCGACTTCCGCGGCACCCTGCCGCGCTTTCAGGCCGCAGCCTTCGCTCACAACCTGAAGTTGCTGGACCTTGTGAAGAAAATCGCGGCTGACCGTGGCGCGACCCCTGCGCAGATCGCGCTCGCATGGCTCTTGGCCAAAGCGCCCTTCATCGTGCCGATCCCTGGCACAACCAGGCTGCATCGGCTCGAGGAAAACCTCGGCGCAGCAGACATCGCCCTCTCGCGTGAGGATCTTGCCGAGATTGAAGCTCTCCTGGCGACCGTCAGCGTGGAAGGAGCGCGTTACACTCCGGCTGGTGAGGCAGCGACAGGCCTTTGATAGGCACGATGTCCGGCAGGCCATCAGAAAGGCGATAACGACATGAGCACCATCGTGGTCAATGGTCAGCAGCGTAAGTTCAAGGCATCGCCTGACACCCCGCTGCTCTACGTCCTGCGCAATGAACTGGGCATCATGGGGGTCAAATTTGGATGCGGACTTGCCCAGTGCGGCGCTTGTTCGGTCTTGCTGGGCGATGAGGAAGTGCGTGCTTGCGTGACCCCTATCTCGGCGCTGGAAGGCAAACCGGTGACCACCGTGGACGGCCTCCCCCAACGTTGGGCCAGTCAGAAGGGCAAATTGTCTGCAGACACGCTTCATCCAGTGCAGCAAGCGTGGATCGACGAACAGGTGCCCCAGTGCGGGATCTGCCAGTTCGGCATGATGATCAAGGTCACCGAACTGCTTGAGGCCAATCCCAAGCCGTCTGATCAGGACATTCGCGACGCTCTCACCACTTCAGGCCCGTCGCCGCACCTGTGCCGCTGCGGAAGTTATGCCGCGATACTCGAGGGCGCTCACCGTGCGGCACAGCTCATGGCGCGAGGAGCAGCGGAATGACCGAGACGCCAGGCAAGTACTCAACCGCCATCGTCTACGACATGAGCGTGCACGGTGCCCGGCTGGCTGGCGTGAGCCGGCGGGGCGTCCTGGCTGCAGGAGGGGCGCTGGCCGCTGTCTTTGCCATGACGGGCCGAGGTGCCATGGCACAGGCGGCAAGCGCCCTGACCCGCACGCAGACGCGCTCAGCAGCCACTGTTCAGGGCTGGATCGAAATCCGCGCCGACAACACCGTCCTGCTGCGCACCGGCAAGTGTGACTTTGGGCAAAGCACGGTCTACACCGCCTATCGCCAGATCGTGGCAGAGGAACTGTGCGTTCCGCTGGATGCCATGACCGAAGTGGTCTCGGGCGACACCGATCGCACGCCCGACGGCGGCGGCACCTTCGGTTTGCTTCGCTACGGTCAGAACCTGCGGAAGGTCGCAGCGCTGATGCGCGAAGCTTCACTTGAACTCGCCGCGAGGCGGCTTGCGGTGCCACGCGCTAGTCTTACCGTTCATGATGGCCTGATCTCCGGTGAAAGCAAGAAGATCAGCTACGGCGACCTGCTGAAGGGCGAAGACCTGCAACTGGTCATCCCAATTGCCGGTGACCTGACCATGCCCACGGGCCTGCGCGTTGATGCCGATCCGCCGCTGAAGCCAGTGAAGGACTACACGATAATCGGCAAGCCGGTGCTCAACCCTTCGATCGCACCCAAGGTTGCGGGCAAGACCGTGTGGGTAGGCGACGTGACATTGCCCGGAATGCTCCATGCCCGCACGATCCACCCGGCAACGCTGGGATCGACGCTGATCGCACCGGGCAAGCTGGATCACTCGCAGTTCCCCGGCGCACGACTGGTGAGGATCGGCAACCTGCTTGCCGTTGTATCTCCCGACGAATGGGAGGCGGTTCAGGCTGCACAGTCGGTCGCAGACGGTTGCGAATGGTCAAAGTGGGAAGGACTACCCGGCAGCGATCGCTTGGCCGACCATCTGCGAACGCTGGCGGCTGAAGACCCCACGCCAGCCCGCGAGGGTCGGGCGAACAGAGGCGAGGCTTCGTCGGTCAAGACGACGCGTGAGCTTCGGGCCAGCTATTTGATGCCATACCAGAAACATGCCCCGATCAGCCCGATGGTCAGCCTCGCCGACTATCGCGAGGACGGCTGGGTATGGCTTCACACGCATAGCCAGAATCCTCAGCATTTGCGGCGGATGATCGCGCTGATGCTGGGTTGCGACGAAGACAAGGTGGTGGTGCGAACCTATCCCGGCGCTGGGCACTATGGCCGCTCCAACGGCGGAAGCGCCGGAAGCGAGGACGAGGCGGTCCTTCTCTCGCGCGAATTGCGGCGACCAGTGCGTGTGCAATGGATGCGCGCTGACGACATGCAATGGTCGACGCAATCACCGGCGATGATCTCGGACATCCGCATCGCTCTTGATGATGCCGGAAAGATCTCTGCCTATGAAGCATCGCACACAGGGCCAGGGATGCAGGACGATCGCCTGGTCGGCGCGTTGCTGGCAGGCATGCCGGTTATCCCCGCACCCTCGTCTGACACGACTTACGGCTTCCAGAGCACGGTCCTGACCGTCAACGACACTTGGGTCTACGGCGCAGTGCCTGCAGTGCACGAACAAGCCAAGGGAGGCGCGCATCCCGGCCAGACCGAAGCCAGCAGCATGGTGGGCTTGCGCAGCCATTCCATGCGCACCCCCATTCAATTCCAGCAGAATTGCCCGCGCGAGATTGCGATCAGTGAAGCGGCGATGCTGGCAGGCAAGGACCCGCTCCAGTTCAGGCTCGACCATGTCAGCGACCCGCGCTTCGTGGCCATCCTTGAGCGGTTGCGCACCGAAGCGAAGTGGGAGAACCGCCCATCGCCCTCACCGCAGGCCAGAAGCCAGGGCAGCGATCCGGTCAGGGGGCAAGGCGTTTCAATCATGCTGCGCGACAACGGCTACTGGGCCTGCGCTGCACAGGTGACGGTCATTCCCGCAAGCGGCGAAGTCAGGGTCGAGCGCATGACGATCGTTGCCGACGTGGGCATCGTGATCAACCCGCTCCAGCTGCGCCGACAGATCCAGGCTGGGTGCCTGATGGGTGTAAGCCAGGCTCTACATGAGGAATTGAGCTTCGATAAGGGCGCGGTGACAGCAACGGACTGGTCTGGCTACCCCATCCTCACCATGGCTGAGATGCCGGAACTGCAGGTTGTGATCACCGACAATTCCAGCGTCGGCACCTACGGCCAAGGCTCCGAGAGTGCCAACGCTCTCGCCTCGCCCGCCATCGCCGCAGCGGTCATGGACGCAACCGGGAAGCCGATACGACAGATGCCTCTAAAGCCCGAGCATGTGCGGGTAGCAATGGTGCATGCTGCTTAACTGTTCGGGAAATGGCGATGCACAATGCCTTTGATCAGGAGTCCGAACGTCGCCGGATTACTTTCGGCATTGCTGGCTGAGTGCTTTGGGTTAGTAAGCTGCCGCAGGTGCAAATGGAGACAGAGGCGTGGCAGTTGTCGCTCTCATTCCGGACATTCGATCAGCAGTTTGTCGTGATCGATTCGTGTCGTTGGTTCATCACCTGCGGATCGCCAGCGAGACATGATTTTGAGAAATTTCCCGAGGGACAAGCGGGAAAAGCCTGCCCCTCGGAAACCAGTTTAGAAGCGGGCACCGACCCGGGCGTAGACCTGACGGCCGAATGGATCGGCGATCGAGGGCAGGTAGCCGTTGAAGCGGGCAAAGCCCGGTGCGGTATTGAACACATTGATCACGCCGACGGTCAGGTCGAAGCGATCGTCAACACCAAAGCGCAAGCCATACTGCAGGTCGAACACCGAGAACGCCTTAATTTTCGTCGTGGCTGTGGCGGGTATGACCGAACCGCTTCCCGAGGTGTTGAGGGCAATTGCCTGATCGTCAACCACGCCCGAGGTATAGCGCCAAGTACCCGATAGCGTGTGACGGCCATATTCGAGGTCAAGCCCGGCCACACTGCGCCAGCGTGGTGCGGCCGCAGCTGAGAGTGGCGACTGGACGAACTGGTTGCGGAACCCGACCCCGTTGTAGACGATGGACTTGGCGCCCGGCGTGGTCGAGCCGATGTCGATGTCGTACTTCAGCAGATAGGTAAGGTTGTCACGCAATGTGACGGCCACCGGGCCAAGATCAAACCCGATCGAGGCTGCAAAGTCGAGACCGGACGTGGCCGTGCCGCTCGGTGCGTTGAACGAGGTCACCTGCACGGCCTGGATGTTGCCGCTGGAATCGCGGATCACAGCTGCACCGTTCGGGCTTGCGTTCACCACGGCCTGCGCGCTCTGCAACTGGATCTGGTTGTTATACTTGTAGTGCCAGTAATCGAGCGAGAGCCGCGCCCGTGACATGGGCAGCACAGTCGCGCCGATGTTGAAGACGTCGGCAGTCTGCGGCTTGAGGTTGGGATTGCCGAAAGTCTGGATCGTGCGGAACGTGGTGTCGACCGGGGTCTTGGTCGGATCGGTCACGCTACCGACGCCGGTCGAGATCAAAGCGGTCGAGCCGTTGGCGATGGTTGGTGCCTGGAAAGCCCGGCTGATCGAGCCGCGCAAGCTGAGCTGATCAATCACGCGCCAGTTCACTGCAGCCTTGGGCGTTGTCGTGTTGAAGCCGCCGTAATCTTCGTAGCGCGCTGCAACGTTGACGTTGAGACCGTCGAGCACTTCGTAGTTGGCTTCGACGAAGGCGCTCTTCACCGTGCGGGTGAAATTGGTGTTCAGGCGCTTGCCGAGAAACCCTGCAAAGCCGTTGAGCAGCAGATCCGAATAGTGCGACGAGGACTTCTCGCGGCGGTACTGGCCGCCGACGGCAACGGCGAGGTCATGCCCGTTGATAGTGGCGAGAGTGCCGTTAACAACTGCTTCGGCAAGGTAGTACTCGCGCTTGTAATCAAAGTAGACGTCGGTCTGCAGATTGTGGATCAGCGATGGGTCCAACTTCGAAAGATCGGACTGCAGCGGGCCGTAGTAGAGGCAGTTGCCCTTGCCGGCTACAGCCCCGGCACCTGCCCCGTTGAACAGGTAGTTGCAGTTCGGGCCGCCGAAACCATTCAGCGCGGCCTGGAACAGGTTCATATCCGTATCCTTGTCGCGCGCAATGGTGTGCGATGCGGAGTAGGACACGTTCGCCGTATACTTCCAATCGGCCAGTAGCTTGCCGCGAGCACCGACTACATAGTGCTGCTGGTCCACGGTATCGCGCATCACGCGGTAATCGTAGCCGCCGGGGAACCCTTCCTCGCCGATAGCGCGACCGAAGAACACTGCGCCTACGCCGAACGGGTTGAAGGGGTTGCTCGAAGGCATCGTCGCATTGCCTGCATTCTGAGCATAGGACGGCACGCCGTAGCGCTTGGAATCCTGATGGTAGTAGCTGATCTCCGCGAAGATCGTCTGATCGGGCGCGATCTCGATCGTCGTATCGTTGTGGACGTTGATGCTGCGCGATTCCGGGCGGATCGGATTCTTCGGCTGGAAATTATAGGCGCAATTGCCAAGACCGAAAGTAGCGCCAGTCGCGGGGACGTAGACGCTGTTTGTTCCGGCCTTGCCACAGTTTGGATCGACGACCGTCAGCCGACCGCCAACCGCCTTTGTGTCGAACAGTGCGGTATAGTCGTTGCCGTTGATCACGAGATTGCCGCCACCAGCCGCGGTCGGACGCCCCAGCAAGGTGAAGCGGCCGGGAAAGCCCGCGCCCGATGGGTTGAAGAAATTGGTGACTTCGCGGTCATCGTTCTGCAGGTTGTCGGTAAAACGATAACTTGCCGAAGTGACCGAATGGAACGTGTCGTTGCCGATGCCGACCATCGCCTGCACGTTCCACGAATGCGATTTGTCGATCCCGGTGTACTGCGCCGTGATCTTCGCGCCTTCGAACTTGGTGTTGGTGATGACGTTGAACACGCCCGCGACCGCATCGGCACCGTAGGTGGAGGAAGCGCCGTCAAGCACGGTCTCGACGCGGTTGATCGCGATGTCTGGCGTGAGGCTGTTGAGGTTGACGAAATCGTCGCCGCCCTGCGGGGTCACGCGGCGATTGTTGAGCAGGACCAGCGTGGAACCGCTGCCAAGGCCGCGCAGGTTGACCGAGCGCGTATCGCGGGTGTCTGCACCACCCTTGGCCAGATCCTGCATCCCGCCCGCGCTGCCGACGTTCTGCGGGATGAAGCGGGTGAGATCGCCGAGCGAGGTTACGCCGGTGCGCTGCAGCGCCTTTGCATCGACGGCGAGCACGGGGGAGGCGCGATCTTCCTGGCGGATGTTGCCGAGGTACGTGCCGGTGACGACGATCTCTTCGCTCTTCTGCAGTGCATCGGCGGCAGGTTCTCCAGCAGCGGGCTGGTCTGCGCTTTGCGCAAAAGCCGGCGCGGCCGAAGCGGCGATCAGCGCTAGCGCGGAAATTCCGGCAAGTCGCAAGCCGGCATGTGATGACGTGGACATTTTCACCCTCCCATTCAAACTTGCCTGAAGGGTGGTGCTGCGAGCAGCGTCGCTCGCAACCTGACAGGCACCGTTGCGGCACCAGCGTCGGGCTATCCCCTCATGCAATCCTCGATTTTGACCTTGCCTCAGCTTGTTCAAGCAAGGAAATATAAGTTTCTGATCGATTGATCAGGAATTTGCATCAATACCTGTCAGCGCAGAACTTCGCTCTCTTCGGCCTGGCGGAGCAGGCGCTCGGCGTCTCTTGGCAGGAGCCAGCCTGCGGCCTGCTGCCGCGCAACGGCGGCGCGGACGCTGGCGAGAAAACCATCGCGATTGCCATAGCGCTCTTCGAGCGAGGCTCGCGTATCGCCCGCCTTCAGGCGCTCCGCCCGGGTCTTCGCAAAGGGCACGAACCCGCCGATGAAGCTGCAACCGCTTCCGGCATCGAAGCCGGTCGTCGTCTCGTTCCAGCCCAGGTACGTGCCAAGCGGAACCTGCAACTGGACCGAGGGAATGCCCGCCGTCTCGTTGCCATCGTCATTCACGCGCGGCACCAGTTGCGGGATCGTGCCGCGCTGTTCCGGCGGCAACGTGGAAAGCGATCCGCTGACGTCGCGCGCGCGGAAGGCCTTGCCAAAGCGGTAGTCGGGCATGCGGTTGAGCATTCGTGCCGGATCGGGCGTGCCCGGAACGCCACGCCATCCCATCGCCTCGGCGGTTGCCGGCACAAGCTCGCCCCCGGCAAGAGTGGGGTAGGCGCTGGGCTTTGGCGCAGTGCCGCTGCGCACCCAATCAACCAGCATCGCTTGCGCGGCGTGCAGGCTCTCCAGCGAAGGATTGGGATTGCCGGGAAGCTTGCAGCCCGGCACCGCGCCATCGCCGGCGGGTTTGAACCCGCCCGTCCACGATCCGCCGTGGGTGACGCTCGGGAAGTAGTAGCGGCGCACGTTGGCCGGAAGCGGCACATCGCCGGCGGCATCGGTGCCGATCAGCCCTGGTGCCATGCGCAGGCCCCAGAACTCGGCAGAGCCGAACGTCTCGATGACCTTGGGACAGGTGTTCGACAGCGCGCAGCGATCGAGCAGGCTGGTTGTGCCAAGCCCGCGCACCCGGTCGTTGTAGGGCGACCACCACAGCGTGCCTTCGCTACCCGGTTCGAAGGCACGGGCGGCACCACCCGGAACGCCGAAGCGCAGGTTCAGTGGAACCTGCCGGGCCGCGATGTTGGGATTGATCCCGTCAAACACGGTGCGTCCGGCCTCATCGGCATTGAAGCCGAGATTGACGAAGCTCTTGAGGAAGTTCCCCGATTGCGAGGTGCCGCTTGCCACCGTCCAGCGGATTGCACCGGCGACATCGTCCGGGCTGCGCCGCAGATGCGCAACCAGATCGCGCGTGGCGGCAAAGCCGATGCCCAGCACCAGCGGATCCTTGCCGGTATAGACCAGCGTATAGGTCCGCGCCGCGTCAAAACCACCGCGCAGGCACAGGCTCGACGGGTCGGGCGTGCCGGGAAATGCCTTTGTCGAACAGTCGGCAAAGGCAAAGTCGCGGGCGGCTACTGGATGGCGCGTCTCGCTCCCCGCGGTCTGGTAGAACAGTCTCGCCTTGCGCGTATCGAGCGAAACCGGCTGCGGGCGAGCCGTGGGACGGCCAATACTGCCGGTGATGGCCGCGCTGCGCGTTCCCGATGGCACATCCTGAAAGCGCACAAGCACGGGCCCGGTCAGCGGCCTTCCGCCTTTCCCTCTGGCAACGGGCACAGTCACGGTCTGCAGCCCCGCATCCTTGGGCAGATCGCCCTGCCAGCCACTGACGAGGCGCACATGTCCGTCCGGATCCGGCCCGATCAGGAAGTTGCCGCGGTTCGGCACGTCATAGAACAGGACGCCACTTGCCTTCGCTCTGTCGATCGGGCGGGCAAGCTTGAACGTGGCGCTGTACTCCACCATCCCCTGCGAATTGCGGGGGGCCTGGGCAATGTCGGTGATCACGGCATTGCCAGGCAGGTGCGGATCGAGCGTTCCGGCGAAATTGCCAGATACGATCTCGTAGGCCGGTGTGCCTGCCACCGGTTCGGCCGGGGTGACTGTTTGCACCACCACGCGGTCCACCTTCGCGGCGATGGTGGCGGGCTGGATCAGCGCGAGGCTGGAAAGTCCGGCGAGGACAAGGCTGCGCTTGCGGTTCATCATCACAGATCCTCAACAGACATATCGAGCAACTGCGCGCCCAGCGTCTTGCCGTGCGGATCAAGTGCGAGCGAGCGGGTAACGCCACCAGCCAGCGCGCCTTCGAGCACGAAGTTGAGCGCGTGCAGGCCGGGCAGTTCGAAGCGCACGATGCGTTTGCAGGCAAGGTTCGGGAGGTGCCGGGCGATGCGCTCTGCCGTCACCGCCTGCACCAGCAGCGCGTAGTCCGTTGCCCTATGGGCGAACACGGCAATCTGCGAAGTGTCGCCCTTGTCGCCGGTGCGCACGTGGGCAATGTCGCGAAGGATCATCTTACGCCACCTCGATTTTAACGCGCGGATCTGCAAGGTTGCGGTCGATCAGCGTCGATGCGACGGCAAGCACCTTGCGCGTCGCGCGGCTGACGCCGCCGCCGCCCATTGGCCCGTTGGTGTAGAGCGCCTCGACTTCGGCCCCGATGGCTTCGGCGCCGTCCTGGGTATCGCTGCGCCCGGCAATGCGCACCCGCACCTCGCGCGGGTGATGCGCCGGGCAGGCTTCGCGCCGATCAACCGCATCGATGCCGATCAGATCGAACTGTACCTGAGAGGTGTCCATTCCTTTCATGCGCAGCCGTTCGCGCACGATGGCCGTCGCCAATTGCCCGCGCTCAGCAGCGCCCGGACCGGCATAGGAAATCTGCCCCTCGCCGATGAAGCCGTCTTCGTAGCAGATCGAGACCTTGAGCGTGTCGGGCCGCTGCCGCCCGGTAGCGCCGCTTACCTTCACCTGATCGGGAGCAGGTTCGGCAATGCTGATACCGGTAAAGTCGGCAACAACGTCGGCCTGCAGATAGGCGGCGGGATCGAGAATTTCGTAGAGCAACTGCTCCTTGCAAGTTGCCGCATTGATCAGGCCACCTGCGCTTTCCAGCTTGCCGAACACGGCGCTGCCATCGGCCGCCACATCGGCATAGGGAAAGCCCAGTCGTGCAAGGTCTGGCACGTCCTTCACGCCCGGATCGGCAAAGTAGCCGCCGCACAACTGGCCGGCGCATTCGAGCAGATGGCCGATGGCCGTGCCTTGTCCCAACCGGTCCCAATCGTCCGGCAACCAGCCGAACGCATGGACCAGAGGGGCGAGGAACAGCGCCGGATCGCAGACTCGCCCGGTAAGCACGCAGTCCGCCCCGAGTGACAGCGCCTCGACGATGCCTGCCACACCCAGATAGGCATTGGCCGAGACAACGCTGCTGCCAAGATCGCGGCTCGTTCCTTCGCGATCGATCAGCGGAAAATCGCGGGCCATGATCAGATCGAGCACGTCGTCGCCCAAGACCGCGGCGGTGCGATAGCCGGTGAGGCCAAGTTCGCGGGCAATGCGGGTCGTCGCGCGGGCGGCGGCAAGGGGGTTTGCCGCTCCCATGTTGCTGATCAGGCGAACGCCATTGCGCCGCGCCACCGGCAGGGCCGCGCGAAGCCGCGCGTCGAGCAGCGGGTCATAACCGCCATCGGGATTGATCTGGCGCGCGGCCTGAGCAAGGCCGATGGTGCGCTCGGCCAGGCACTCGAACGCCAGATAGTCCAGCTCGCCATGCTCCAGCAGGTCGATCGCAGGTTCGATGCGATCGCCCGAAAACCCGGCTCCTGCCCCGATGCGGATGCGCCGGTCACTCATGCAAGAACTCCGAAAAGGACGGCTGAGCCAGTCATCACCAGCGAGGCACCAAACAGCCAGGGAATGGAAAAGCGTTGGTGTGCGCCAAGCTCGATGCCGCTCAGGCCCGCCACCAAGAAGGTTGCCGGAGTAAGCGGGCTTACCGGGAAGCCGGTGGTCATCTGTCCGAGCAGGGCCGCCTGCGCAACCTTGACCGGCGCGACGCCATAGTGCCCGGCCACTTCCGCGATCACCGGCAGGACGCCGAAGTAGAAGCTGTCAGGATCGAACACGAGGCTCAGCGGCATCGCCACGCTCGCCAGAAACAGCGGGATGTGCTGCCCGAAGGCATCTGGCACCAGCCCGACGCTGGCGCTGGCGAGCGCCTTGATCATGCCGGTGCCATTGAAGATGCCGGTAAATGCACCCGCTGCCAGCAGCACGCCGACCATCAGCATCGCTGCCGGAGCATGCGCCTCGATCCGGGCGCGCTGTTGTGCGGGTGCGGGGTAATTGATCGCAAGCGCGAGCGCCGTGCCCAGCATGAACACGACCACCGGTTCGGCAATCCCGCTGACCATCAGCGCAACTACTGCCAGCGTGAGAGCAAGGTTGAGCGGGAACAGGCTGGGGCGCAGGCTGCCAGGGTCACTGCCGTGCCCTGCCGCAACTGCCACAGCCGAAGCGCTCAGACCGGCTCCCGAGGTCTGCTCATGCCCCAGCCCAAG
This sequence comes from Novosphingobium sp. ERW19, assembly GCF_012641315.1. Taxonomy (NCBI): domain Bacteria; kingdom Pseudomonadati; phylum Pseudomonadota; class Alphaproteobacteria; order Sphingomonadales; family Sphingomonadaceae; genus Novosphingobium; species Novosphingobium sp. ERW19. The sequence goes on along the minus strand of NZ_JABAIC010000008.1, from coordinate 37,061 downwards.
CCGCTTCTCCTCACGATGGCCAAGATACCATGACGCTGCGAAGACGAAGCCGAGACCGACGAGTTGCACGCCGATCAGCGGCGTGAAGATCTCGCTGACAGAAAGCTTGAGCGATGCCGCCGCGCGGGCGGTGGGGCCGGTCCACGGCAGGAAGTTCACGCCAGCTGCCATCGAAGCGGTGCAGGCCAGTACCCGGCGGTCCATGCCCAGTTCGTCATAGAGCGGACGCAACGCAGGGATTGTCACCAGAAAGCACACCGCGCCCGAACCATCGAGATGGATCAGCAGTGCCAGCGCAGCCGTTCCAAGGGTAATGCGCGATGGCTTGCGCCCGACCAGTTTGAGGATGCCGCTCACCAGAGGAGCCAGCAGCCCGACGTCGGTCATGATGCCGAAGAACAGGATGGCGAAGACGAACATTCCGGCAATCGGCGCAATCTGCCCGATGCCCTTGATAATGTAAGCGGGCATTTCCACCGCCTGTCCCAGCAGCAGCGTGGCCAGCGCCGGGATCAGGATCAGGGCGACGAGCGGGGAGACCCGGTTCGAAAGAATCGCGGCAAGCAAAAGCAGCAGCGTTGCCACCGCAACCACGACCAGCATCCGAATTCCCTCTCCTGCGGCTGAAACGTCCTTGGGCGCCATTCATGCCGCAAGAGCATCAATCCAACAATTAGAGTTACCTGATCGATTGATCAGAATTTTGTATCGACCGCCATGGCCAGGACGAGCTGCCGAAATGCCTCCGCTGCCGGGGCAAGAGTCCGGTCTGCCAGCGTGCACATGCCGATCGTGCGCGACGCCATAGGCGCTTCGGTCTTTCGCCACGCAATCTGCTTGCCGATCGCCATCAGCGGCAAAGTGGAGCGGGGCAGGAGCGAAATGCCGAGTCCTTCGCCAATCAGACCGCCTACCGTCGCCAGTTGCACGCATTCGAAGCGTGCGTCGGTACGAATGCCGGCGGCGGCGAAAACGCTTTCGGTCATCATCCGCACACTGCTGCGCGGTTCCATCGCGATGAAAGGAAACTGCTCGAACACCCGCCAGGGAGCGGGATCGGGTATCAGTTCGAGATCTTCCGGGCGGCAGACCAGCAGGTATTCGTCTTCGAACATCGGCTCGAACCGGATCGGCGCAGTGCCGCCCGGCGGAATGGTAATCGAAAGGTCGATCGAACGGTCCTGCAGGTTCTGCAGCAATCCCCCGCTGAGGTTTTCACGCACGATGACTTCCACTTGCCTGCGCTCGGCAAGGAAGCGGGCAATCGCCCGCGGCAGGAAATCGGCAGCGATGGATGGCAGCGCCCCCACCACCACCCGGCCGCGCTCGCCACTGAACGTCTGGTCGAGCTCGCGGAAGGCGAGGTCAAAGTCGGCGGTCAGTCGCTCGACAATCGGCACCAGCGCCGCACCGGCCGTGGTCAGCATGACGTTGCGTGAATTGCGGTCGAACAGTCGAACGCCGAGATCTTCCTCAAGAAGCTTGATAGTGCGGCTTAGCGCTGGTTGCGACAAATTGGCGGCGCGCGCCGTCTCGCTGAAGCTGCAAGTCCTTGCCACCTGCAAAAACAGCCTCAGACTTGTCATGCTCGGGGCGCGGGCCAAGAACCTCTCCGATTGGCTCAGCTAGTCAGTCTGACATCGAGCTAGTCCAACAGGCACACACTGGCAATCTGCAACTTTCTATTGCAGATTAAGTGCGTGAACCGCCTTTCACAGCGGACGTTCGAGGCTGATGATGGCTTCATCAGCTCCTGCCATCTGTTAATCAGTTCACGACCCGGTCGCGTCGGCTGTGCGAGGCCGGAAGATTGAAGCGGCGGCCGACATGGCGGACTGAAAATAGAGGTGTACGTAACTGGCCCAGAGGCTGCCACAGTGGTAGATTGCTTCCCCCTCAGCGCCCTTCGTGCCTTGTGCGCCGCAATAGCGCCGGACCGTCGTTTCGAGCCGAGAATAGTGGAACGTGTGGCCTCGCAATATGCCGCCATTCAACTCGACGGATTGCAAGCCGAGGGCCGCAAGACGGCCTTGCATGATACCCTTACCAGGCATCAGCTTCAGCATCGGCGCGCTGTGACCTTTACCGTCATCGAGCTCATCAAGGCAGTAAAGCATACCGCCGCATTCCGCCAAAATCGGTTTGCCCGCCCGATGATGCGCACGGATCGCGGCAATCATCGAATGGTTTTGCGACAGTTCTGCAAGATGAAGTTCGGGATAGCCGCCAGGAAGCCATAGCGCATCACATTCAGGAAGAGATTGATCGGCCATGGGCGAGAAGAACAGCACCTGCGCGCCCATCTCTTCAAGGCACGCGACATTGGCGGGATAGATGAAGGCAAAAGCCGCATCGCGGGCTATGGCGATGCGCAAGCCCGCCAGCAGCGGTGGCACGCTCGCTGTCACCTCCGTGGCGAAGGCCACCGGTTTAGGCAGCCATAGAGCATCATCACCAAGGCAAGCTGCGGCTGCATCGATCCGGCAGTCGATATCGCCCACTTCTCCCGCCTGTACCAGACCAAGGTGCCGTTCGGGCAAGGCCACATCCGGGCTTGGGGGCATGGAACCGAGCCAGCGCATTCCCGGCGGTAGGCTTTCGCGCAGCATCGCGGCGTGGCGCTCGCTGCCAACGCGATTGGCCAGCGCTGCAACCACGCGGATGTCATCGCGATAAGTGGCAAGACCATGCGCCAGCGCTCCGAAGGTCTGTGCCATGGCGCTACCGTCGATGACCGCCAGCACCGGCAGGCCAAAGCGTACGGCCAGGTCCGCAGCGGAAGGATCGCCATCAAACAAGCCCATGACGCCTTCGACAAGGATCAGGTCTGCTTCGCGGGCAGCCTCATGCAGCAGACGGCGACATTGCGCCTCGCCCACCATGAAGAGATCCAGCTGGTAGACCGGTGCACCGCAGGCGCGTTCGAGGATCATCGGATCCAGGAAGTCAGGGCCGCATTTGAACACGCGGACCCGCCGCCCTGCCTGCACGTGGCGGCGGGCAAGAGCGGCCGTGACCGTCGTCTTGCCCTGCCCCGAAGCCGGCGCGCTGACCAGCAACGCTCGGCAAGATGCGGTCGTCACCGATCGATCCCTTCTTGGGCGCGCACGCCGTCACGGAAGGCATGCTTCACATCGCGGATCGCGCTCACGGTGTCGGCGGCGGCAATCAGCGCATCGTCTGCGGCACGACCGGTGATGACCACGTGCTGCATCGCCGGTCGCGCCTCGATCGCGGGCATGATCTCATCGAGCGCGAGATAGCGGTAGGTGATGAGGTAGGTCAATTCATCGAGCACGACGAGGCTGATGTCAGGTTCGGCCAGCGCAGCTTTGGCCTTTTCCCAGCCCGCCCTCGCAGCGGCAATGTCACGTGTCCGATCCTGCGTTTCCCAAGTGAAACCCTCGCCGCACTTCTCCCAGATCACATCGGGGTGCGAGGCGAAGAAGGCGCGTTCACCGACGTTTTCCGCACCCTTGATGAACTGGAACACCGCCGCTTTGCGACCGTAGCCGAGCGTCCGCGCCACCATGCCAAAGGCGCTGGAGGACTTGCCCTTGCCGTTGCCGGTGAGAACCAGCAGCAGGCCTTTGTCGCGCGTGGCGGCGGCGATCTTGGCATCGACCACCGCCTTGTGCTTGCGGGCGCGCTCGCGGTGCGCCTCTGGGGTTTCGCTCATTGCTCTGCTCGTGAGGCAAGCGAGGGGCGCGCGGCGACCAGCAAGGCATAGATGCCTGCTGCAGTTGCGGTCCACAGCAGAGTGGCCGCAAGGGTCGGTGGGAAATAGCGAGCGAGGCGGGGCATAAAGCCTGCGACGGTCGGATCGGTAAAACGGCCACCGAGGAAGTAGAATCCGCCACTGGAGAACAGCTCGGAAACCAGAGTGCCAACGCTGACCAGCGCCAGCAGCCCCAGCAGTGATGACGGTTCGGTGCCCCGCTTGTCCGCGCCCGCGCGCCCGGCCAGCCACATCGTGCCGTAGGCCGGAACGAGCATCCAGTAGGCAGGGGTGAAGCAGAAGCTGGACTGGCCGAACCAGCCGATCACTGTCACGTCGATAGCAAAGGCGAGCAGGAAGAGCCCTGCAAAAGCAGTCGCGCGGCGCAGGAAGAAACCGCCGACGAAGAAACTGGCAAGGCTGGTGTCAGGCAGGTGCATGACATTGCTGAGCGAATGGGTGCGGGTTACGAGCATGACGATCGCAAGCGCGCCAAACAGCGCGAGATCGGGACGCGAAATACGGACCATGATTGGCCTCCTGTGAACAGGTATGAATTGATTGTGCGCATGCGTGATGCGCAGGATCGGCAAGACGTGCGGACGCGCACGTCTGGCTGGATCTCAGGTGCTGGTCATCACGGATCTCCCTCCGACAAGAACGCACAATAGTGTCGTCCGCGAAGGGTGTGCCTTCGTCCGCCCGGTACACCCCGCCCGCGCAGAGAAACGACCGCAACAGGCCGGTTTCCTGACTTCCGGATCGTCGCGCCTTTCGCCGCCTTCTCGGGCCGAAACCCAATGGCATGATGGCGATGCGCTACCGGTTACAGTTGCGGGAGCAGTGCCGGATTGGGTGGCTTGCGACCACCGCCCGGACTTCCCGATTAAGCCCTTTCGGGCACCCGTTGCGAAAGACTGGATAAGCCAAGCAATTGATCTGCGCAAGTATTCGCACTTGCAGCAGCAAAAACATGTCGCTACCTGCACCGCCGCGACAGGTTCCCCGAGAGGGGATCAAAAGGGAACGGGGTGTAAAACTCCGGCTGCCCCTGCAACTGTAAGCGGCGAGCCGACCGGCCAATTACGCCATTGGGACCTCACCGTCCTGAGAAGGCGGCCGGACCGGCATTGACCCGCGAGCCAGGAGACCTGCCTGTTGCGGTCGTTCTTCGTTCGGGCAGGGTGCACCGGACGTTCGAGGTTGCCGGCTTGCAAAGGCGGCACACCCCTCGCGCAACGACAGCCATTGCCTGCCGGGAAGCCCCGTGCGGGAAGCGATGCCGTGTTGCGCCTTGCGGTGCATATGCCGGCGCGTGCTTCCTTCGCGTGTCTGAGCGGCAGGTCCATGCCGTTCGTACCGAAGGGAGCCGCACCATGCGTCCTGCCAATATTTTTGTTGTTTCGCTTGCCACGCTACTCGCCTCGCCCGCTTTAGCCGAGGACGCGCCTGATCCTTCAATCGTCGTTACTGCCTTGCGCAGCCCGGTCGAGCAGAGCGCAGTCTCTGCCACCGTAACCGTGCTTGACGAAACGGCGATCCGCGCCCAGCAGCCGATCGCGCTCACCGATCTAATGCTGCGCACGCCAGGCGTCAGCCTTTCGCGCAATGGTGGCTTTGGCACCGCCACATCGCTACGCATCCGCGGCGCCGATTCCTCGCAGACCGTGATGGTGATCGACGGTGTGCGCATTTCCGATCCGTCGGCCACCGGCGGCGGCTATTCGTTCTCCAACCTGCTGATCGACGACATCGAGCGCGTGGAAATCCTGCGCGGGCCGCAATCGATCCTGTGGGGAAGCGATGCCATCGGCGGCGTGGTCAGCGTACTGACGCGACGCGCGGAGCAGCCGCTGGAAGGGAGCGTGGCGGTCGAAGCCGGCACCCACTCCACGGTCAACGCCCAGGCTGGCATTGGCGGGGCCGGATCATTGCTCGACTGGCGCGTGGCGGGCTCCGCCTTCACCACCGATGGCATCTCCGCACGCAGCAACGGCACGGAGGACGATGGCTACCGCCGCGTTTCCGCCAGCGGCACAGCCACGCTCAAGCTCACGCCAAACCTGTCGGTCGACTTGCGCGGCTATTTGGCCGATGCGCGCAACGAATTCGATGGCAGCTCGGGGGACGCGCGTACCTATGGCCTGACCACCGAATGGACCGGTTATGCAGGTGTCAATCTGGCCCTGTTCGATGGGCGCCTCACCAACCGCATTGCCGTGCTGCAGACCGAAACAAACCGCGAGAACTACGATCCGGCGCGCTCGATCCGGTCCTTGAACTTCGATGCGCATGGCCGCGTGCGCCGTTTCGAATATCAAGGCAACTTGAAGCTTGCAGAAGGTCTCAGCGCCAAATTCGGGGCTGAACGCGAGGAGCAGCGCATGACCAGCGCCTCACCCGGCAACAATACCGCCGATTACGCCCTCGTCCCGCAAAGCGCCGATACGAACAGCGTCTACGGCGAGTTGCGCCTCACCCCGCTCATCGGCCTGACGCTGAACGGCGGTGTGCGCCACGAAGACCAATCCCGCTTCGGCGGCAACACAGTTCTTACCGGAGGCGCAGTCTACACGCCTAACGCCGGGCAGACTGTGCTGCGCGCCAGCTATGATGAAGGCTTCAAGGCTCCTTCGCTCTACCAGCTGTTCAGCATTTACGGTTCTGCCGTGTTGCAACCGGAGCAGGCCAAGGGTTGGTCGGTCGGCGCCGAACAGTCACTCGGCGAAGTTTTCCACGCTTCGGCGACCTGGTTCGAGCGGGAAACCGAAAATCTGATCGACTTCGCCTTCTGTCCGACCACCGGCACCTTGCCCGCCGCGTGCTATATCCCCGGCACGACAACCACACGCTTCGGCTACTACGCCAACGTGCGCAAGGCCCACGCCAAGGGGCTGGAGCTGGCCGGCAGCGCGCAGCTTGGCGTGCTCTTTGCGACAGCAAACTACAGCTGGATCGAAGCGGAGGACCGTTCGCCCGGCAGCACTGATATCGGCCGTCAGCTTGCCCGCGTGCCGCGCCATCTTGCCAATCTGGAAAGCGGGGTGGACCTGCCGAAGGGCCTGCGCGCCAGTGTGGCCGCCCGCTATTCGGGCGAGACTTTCGACCGGGCCGGCAGCAGCACCGAGCTGCCAGCCTATTGGCTGGTCGATCTTCGCGCCGCGTGGCGGGTTGCCGAAGGGCTGACCATCAATGCCCGCGCTGAGAACATCATGGACAAGCGCTACGAGACAGCGGGCGGCTATGGTGCCCTCGGGCGTACGGTCTATCTTGGTCTGAGGAGCCGGTTCTGATGCTGCGCGCGATCGAACCCGGCCCAGCGGTGGTCGTCTGCTCAACCTGCCGCCTTTCTGCCGATCAGCGTGAGGATACAGAAGGCCAGCGGGGCGGTGCCCTGCTTGCCCAAGCAATGCGCAGTCTCCAACAGGCCGATCCCGCACTGTCCGCAGTGGCGGTGCAGGAGACTGCATGCCTCTTCGCCTGCCATCAGCATTGCACCGTGCATCTGCGCGCATCGGGCAAGATCGGCTACGTCCTGGGTAGGTTCACCCCCACCGAGGAGGCGGCCCGCGCTATTCTCGAATACGCCACTCTCCATGCGCAAAGCGCGGAAGGCGTAGTGCCCTATGGCCAATGGCCCGAAGGCGTGAAGGGACAGTTCATTGCCCGTACCCCGCCGGAAGGCTTCGTCTGCGCATGATCTGCTTCACCGATGAGGCAGCCTTCGCCTTTGCACTCACTGCGTTGCCCGCCCCCGACGCGCAGGCCAGCGCACAAGCGCGAGAACGGCAGGAGAGTCTGACTAAACCTGCCGGATCGCTGGGCCGGTTGGAAGAGATCGCCGTATTCATGGCCGCCTGGCAAGGCAAGGCACAGCCATCTATCGACCGAGTGCAGGCGGTGGTCTTTGCCGGAAATCACGGCGTGGCGGCGCAGGGAGTCAGTGCCTTTTCCCCGGAAGTGACCGCGCAGATGGTCGCCAACTTCCGCAATGGCGGGGCGGCTATCAACCAGTTGACCCGCGCATGCGGCGCTGATCTGTCGGTCATCGCACTCGATCTTGACCTTCCGACCGGCGATATCTCTCGCGAAGCCGCGTTGACGAGAGACGACTGCCTCGCCGCGCTCAATGCCGGTGCTGCCTCTGTTCTGCCGGACACGCAACTGTTGCTGGTGGGCGAGATGGGCATCGCCAACACCACGCCTGCAGCGGCGTTGGCCCTGCAAGCTTTCGGCGGCCGCGCTCAGGACTGGTGCGGGCGCGGCAGCGGCGTTGACACCGAAGGGGTAACCCGCAAGGCGGCGATAGTCGAAGCTGCGTCCGCCCTGCATGGACAGGCCTGCTCGACCCCGTTCGAAACGCTGCGCCGCCTCGGTGGGCGCGAAATTGCAGCCATGGCTGGCGCAATACTGGCGGCGCGATTGCTACGCGTGCCGGTCCTGCTCGACGGGTTCATCTGCTGCGCCGCCATTGCGCCGCTGGCGGCAGGCCATGAGGACTTTACCGCGCATTGCCTTGCCGCTCACTGTTCCGCCGAACAGGCGCACGCCCGCCTGCTACGAGACCTCGCGCTCGATCCAATCCTCAACCTTGGCCTGCGGCTGGGCGAAGGATCCGGCGCCGCGTTGGCTGTACCGATCGTGCGCGCCGCGCTTGCCGCCCACAATGGCATGGCAACTTTCGCGCAAGCTGCCGTGGCACAGGCGCTGTGAACAGCCGGACGATCCACCTCGTGCGACACGGGCCGCCCCTGCGCACCGGCCTGCTGCTGGGTCATCGCGACGAGCCCTGCGCCGACCCCGCAGGCGGCCTTGCCGGAGCAGTGCCCGAGAGCCTTGCCATCGCCTGCGTGATCAGTTCAGACCTGCAGCGCGCCAGCGCTGGCGCGCAGGCGCTGGCAGTCGCAAGAGGCGTTGGCGTTGCGTGCGACGCGCGCTGGCGCGAACTGGATTTTGGCGATTGGGATGGGCTTTCACCGGAATGGGTCCCGGCCGAAGCCCTCGCCCGTTTTTGGGACGATCCCGACACGTGTCCCCCTCCCCGCGGCGAGAACTGGTCATCCCTGCGGGCCCGCGTGGCCGATGCCATTGCCGAGCTTCCCGACAACGCGCTGATCGTCACGCATGGCGGCGCAATGCGGGCAGCGGTATCGGTGCTCACCGGGCTGGATTTCAGGCAGGTCTGGGCCGTCGATCTGCCTTACGGCGCGCTGCTCTCCCTGCGCATCTGGCCGGGTGCCGCCCTGTCCGGGCAGATCATCCGCCTCCGCACCGAAAACCTGCGATGAGGGCCATGATCCTTGCCGTGCAGTTCATGACACGACTGCCCGTTCCCGCGATGGATGCGACGGAGGCGGATTTTGCCAATGCTATCCGCTGGTTCCCGCTGTGTGGAGCTCTTGTGGGTTTTTGCGTTGCCGGCGCTGGCTGGCTGGGGTCGCAACACGACCCGGCTCTTGGCGCATTGCTGGCGTTGACGGCATGGGTGGGGGTTACTGGCGCGCTGCACCTCGACGGACTGGCCGATATTGCCGATGCAGCCGGCGCCATGCACCGCACGCCGGAACACCTGAGTGTCGTGCTGGCCGATCCGCATGTCGGCAGCTTCGGAGCGACGTCCATCGCCCTGCAAATGCTGGCAAAGCTTGTGCTGGTGTGGCTGACAATCCTGACAGGATCCTATGCCGCGCTCGTGCTCGTTCCAGTGCTGGCGCGGATCGGCCCACTGGCGTGGGCACGATTCCTTTCGCCCTTGCATGAGGGCTTTGGCACCCTCTTCCGCAAAGGCGCGAATGCGCCGGTTTTGATCGTGTGGCTGCTGGCTTGGAGCATCGGCGCGCTCGCCGTCGACCCTGCGCTGCTCGCCTCTCTACCCGCGCTCGCAGTCTGGCCGTGGTGGCTGCGCAAACGCATCGGCGGCATTTCCGGCGACGGTCATGGCGCAGGCATCGAACTGGTCGAGACATGCGCCTTGCTCGCCCAGGTCGTAGCGCAATGACAACGTCCTTCCCCCGCCATGGCGGGCAACTGGCGCAGGCCTGCGCACGGTTTGGCGGTGCGCCCGAAGACTGGCTCGACCTTTCGACCGGCATCAACCCCAATGGCTGGACGCCTCCTGCCGACCTCACCGTGGAGTGGCAGCGCCTGCCTGAACCCGACGCGCTGGCAGCGCTCGAGGCAGCTGCCGCGCGCCATTTCGGCTGCGACGAAGCAATCTGCGTTGCGGTTCCGGGCAGCGAAATGGCCCTGCGCCTGCTTGCGCAGTTGATCGGATTGCGCGGCCTGCATCGTGCCCCCTGCTATGGCACCTATCGCGCGGCTTTCAGTCGTAGTGAGAACCTCACCCAACTCGCTACCCTCCCGGCTCGCTCGACAGCGCTGGTCGTGGGAAACCCCAACAATCCCGATGGTACGGTGCAATCGCGCACAAGCCTGCTGGCCATGCTCGATCATCAGGAGCGGCACGGCAGCTGGCTGATTGTCGATGAAGCCTTCGCCGATTGTGACCCCACCCTCAGCGTTGCCGATGCCGTGCAAGAGGGACGCAGACTGATCGTGCTGCGCTCGCTGGGAAAATTCTTCGGACTTGCCGGGCTTCGGCTCGGTTTCGTTATTGCTCCCCCAAAAATACTGGACGCTTTGCGCATGCTTCTCGGCGATTGGCCCCTCCATTCCGCCGCCCTCGCCCTGGGCCGTGCTGCCTATGCCAATCATGCGTGGATCGCGCGGACTCGAAACGCTTTGCCGCTAGTCTCGGCCCGGCTCGACAAAGTGCTGTTGAAGCACGGTCTTGCGCCAGAGGGCCAATGCCCGTTGTTCCGCCTGCTCGATACGCCAAGCGCACCGGCCCTGTTCGAACGCCTCGCCGCTCAACGTATTCTCACGAGGCCCTTCTCCGATTGGCCCCACCTGCTGCGCATCGGCCTGCCTGCCGACCAGACAGCGCTTGGCCGGCTGGACAAGGCGCTTGGCTGAACCGTTTGTCCTGACCGCGCTTATAATCGATGCCGCCATCGGCTGGCCGCACTGGCTCTATGTCCGTATCGGCCATCCGGTCGGCTTCTTCGCAAGGGCAATCTCGGCCTGCGAGCTACGCTTGAACCGCAATGAATTGCCAGACAGCACGCGCAAGGCGGGCGGCGTTCTGACCGTACTGTTGCTCTTGGCCCTCGCTGCTGGCTCAGGCCTGCTGGTGACAGCCTTGTGCGAGAAGCTGGCGACAGAATGGAAATGGGTCCTGATCGCCATGCTGGCGTGGCCCGGTCTCGCTCAGCGCAGCCTTGACCAGCATTTCCTGCCCGTGCTGCAGTCGTTGCAAGCTGGCGATCTACGTGGAGCCCGGAAGGCGGCTGGCATGATCGTTGGTCGCGACACGGCTTCGCTCGACGTGGCAGGGGTCGCAAGAGCGGCCATCGAAAGCTTGGCAGAGAGTTTCTGCGACGGTGTGATCGCGCCGCTGTTCTGGTTGATTGTCGCAGGCCTTCCCGGTCTGTGGGCAATGAAGGCGATCAACACGGCGGACAGCCTGATCGGCCACAAGGAGGCGCCCTATCGCCACTTCGGCTGGGCCGCCGCGCGGCTCGATGACGTGATGAACTTCGTCCCCGCGCGTCTCTCCGCTGTGTTGATCTGCCTCGCCGGGTTGAGCGGATGGCGGATAACGTGGCGTTATTGCCGCCACCACGCCTCGCCCAATGCCGGTTGGCCGGAGGCCGCGATGGCGGGCGTACTTCGCGTACGATTGGCGGGGCCGGTCAGCTATGACGGGGCATTGGCTGACAAGCCATGGATCGGCGAAGGCGGCGTGGCCGACGCTAACAGCTTGATGCGCGCGCGGCGGGTCTATCACCGAGCATGTTTGCTCGGATGGGCTATTGCAGGGGGAATGACATGGCTGCACTGATGCTGCAGGGAACAGGCTCCGATGTCGGCAAATCGGTGCTGGTCGCTGGCCTGTGCCGCGCCCTTGCCAATCGGGGCATGATGGTGCTGCCGTTCAAGCCGCAAAACATGTCCAACAATGCCGCCGTTACGGCCGACGGTGGCGAAATCGGTCGGGCACAGGCACTTCAGGCGCTGGCTGCGCGTGCCGAGCTTCACACCGACATGAATCCCGTTCTGTTGAAGCCCGAGGCAGATCGGAAATCGCAAGTCGTCGTACACGGCAAAGTTCGCGGAAGCCTGGGCGCTGCCAACTTTCGGGAAGGTCGCCGCAACCTCCTGCCCGAAGTTCTGGAAAGCTGGGAACGGTTGCGCGAGCGTTGCGGCATAGTTGTCGTGGAAGGTGCAGGATCGCCTGCAGAGATCAACCTGCGCGATGGCGATATTGCCAACATGGGCTTTGCCCGTGCGGCCAAAGTGCCTGTGGTGCTGGTTGGCGATATCGACCGTGGTGGCGTGATCGCCTCGCTCGTCGGCACGCGTGCTGTGCTTGAGCCCGGTGACGCAGCGATGATCCGCGGCTTCATAGTCAACAAGTTCCGCGGCGATCCTGCGCTCTTTGCCGATGGCTATATGGAGATCGAGCGGCTCTCCGGGTGGCACGGCATGGGGCTTGTGCCGTGGCTTCCGTGCGTTACCAGCCTTCCCGCCGAGGACGCCGTGGTACTCGAACGGGCCCAACCGGTATCCAGTTCGCCCAAGATTGTCGCGTGCCCCATGCTGCCGCGCATCGCCAATTTCGACGATCTCGATCCCCTTCGCCACGAGCCTGAAGTTGACCTGGTCATGGTTCCGCCCGGCAGCCAGATACCGCTGGCAGCAGACCTCGTTGTGCTGCCCGGATCGAAGGCGACGATGGCGGACCTCGCCTTTGTGCGCGAGCAAGGGTGGGACATTGACATCCTGCATCACCATCGGCGTGGCGGGGCGGTTCTTGGCATTTGCGGTGGCTACCAGATGCTTGGCAAGGAAATAGACGATCCGCTCGGTCAGGAAGGCGCAAGCGGCAGTATGCCTGGCCTCGGCTTGCTCAACGTGCGAACCGAAATGCGCGCGCACAAGAACCTTCGCAAGGTTTCCGGCACGGCCTTGGGTGCACGATTCGAGGGGTACGAAATGCACATGGGCGCCACGACCGGTGCCGATTGTGCGAGGCCCTTTGCCATTCTGGATGACGAACGCAACGAGGGCGCGGGGAGTCCAGATGCGCGCGTCATTGGAACCTATTGCCACGGCCTGCTCGCAGCCCCGCACTTGCGCACCGCCCTGCTGCAGTGGATTGGGGCGAAAGGAAATGGTCTGCACCATGCCAAGCTGGTGGACGACGCGCTAGATGATCTTGCCAGTGCCCTTGAGGCTTATCTTGATATCGACGGACTGCTCCGCATTGCTCAGGAGCACGGACGATGACCTCGCTTCTCGTCCTGGGGGGCGCGCGCTCAGGCAAAAGCGCCTATGCGCAAAGACGTTGCGAGGATCAGGGCCGCAGCCGTGTCTACATTGCAACCGCGCAAGCCAAGGACGAGGAGATGGCTGACCGGATCTCCCGACACCGTGCCGATCGTGGTGCGGGCTGGACCACGATTGAAGAGCCGATCGACCTGCTGCAGGCCATTCGGCAGGCGACCCGATACGCCGATGCAATCCTCGTAGATTGCCTCACCCTGTGGCTGTCCAATCTCATGCTGGAAGATCACCCGATTGCGGTCGCCCGCGAGGAACTGGCCGAGGCAGTTCGGCAGGTGACTGTGCCGCTGGTCCTGATCGCCAACGAGGTGGGCATGGGCATCGTGCCGGAAAATGCTCTCGCTCGCCGGTTTCGCGACGAAGCCGGGTGGCTGAATCAGAGAATAGCTGCGGTTGCTCGGGAAGTTGTGCTTGTCACTGCAGGCCTACCGCTTCGCTTGAAAGGTTAACACGCCTGACGTATGCTCAAATTAGTCGAATTATGGTCCTTCATCCCAGCCGACTATGCCGCTGTCGCCTTAACTCCGGTCATTCCGTAGTTGATCTCGTCAAATTCATTGCTGCCGTTCATTCATCGATTGTCGAGCTTGCTTGTCCCTCACAGGCCCAAGACAAAGACGTTGAGATATCCGTTCGCTCTGACAGTGTAAGCTCCGAAGGTGCGGAAATTCGGTCGAGCGATCTCGCCAGGAGTAGCGTTCACGACGCCGATCTGGCTCAGCATTTATCGAACCTCGAGTTGCTATTCATGGCGCGTTTTCAAAGTCTTGGCTATCCGTCCAAACCTAAAGGAGCTACGATGCCAGCTTATGCTGGACACTGTAGCAAGTTCTCCTGGTAGCAGCGGCCTTTTCGGCGGTGGCAAGACGGGCGATCTAATCCGCTCCAAGGATTGGGAATCGACCGGGCTCGGTGCAATCGAGAGTTGGCCTGCCGAGCTGAAGATAAACGTTCAGACGGTGCTGTCATCTCCAGTGCCGATGGTCGTCCTTTGGGGTACTGACGGGATCCTGCTCTATAACGATGGCTATGCGCAGGTCTGTGGGCCTCGCCACCCTGAAGCTTTGGGTGGGAAGGTTCTCGAGATCTGGCCAGAGGCGCGTGATTTCAACGCAAGAGTGATAGCAGCGGGGCTAACAGGTGAGACCCTGAGCTTCCAGGCGCAGGAACTCGAACTGTGGCGTCATGGCAGGCCCGAACAAGTCTTGATGGACCTTGAATACCTGCCGATCCGGAATCAGCACGGCGAGCCAGTGGGCAGCCTGGCCATGGTTTTCGATATCACAGCTCGCGTATTGGCAGAGCAGCAGCTGGCAAAAAGCGAAGAACTTTATCGCTTTCTCGATGATCTGGGACAAGCTGTCGGCGGGCTTGAGGACGCTGACGCCGTCTTGGCGACAAGCACGCGCATGGTTGCCGAGCATCTCTCGATAACCAACTGCGCATACGCCGACATGGATGACGACCAGGACGGCTTTACCATCCGCGGTAACTGGCATGCTCCGGGCTCGCCATCGATTATTGGCCGGTATCGCCTCGCTGCTTTTGGTAAGCTCGCAGTACAGGAGCTCAACGCTGGGCGACCCTTGATCATCAATGATAATCTGACCGAGATTGCTCCCGAAGAAGCAGAGACATTTCAGAATATCGGGATAGCTGCGACCATCTGCATGCCGCTGATCAAGGATGGTCGGCTCGCGGCCCTGATGGCGATTCACGACAACGTTCCACATCGTTGGTCTGACTATGAGCTCAGGGTTATTCGCGAGGTCACTGACCGATCCTGGGCGCATGTCGAGCGCGTGGGTGCCGAGGCAAACCTGCGCGCAAGCGAAGAGCAATTGCGCCTGGCCATCGATGCGGCTGAGATCGGACTGTGGGACGTCGACGAGATCAACCAGACGTTGTTCTGGCCACCGCGCGTGAAGGCAATGTTCGGCATCTCTCCAAATGTTGCAGTGTCGATGGATGATTTTTACGCCGGGCTACACCCCAACGACCGTCAAGCGACGGCGGCAGCCTACGCTTCGGCTGCGGACCCCGCTCGTCGTACGACGTATGACGTCGAATATCGCACGATTGGCAAGGAAGATGGCGTAGTACGATGGATCGCCGCCAAAGGTCGCGGGATCTTCGCTGGTGACGTTTGCAATCGCGTCATCGGCACAGCGATCGACATCACTGCAAGGAAGGCGATCGAACAGTCGCTGCGGGAGCTGAACGAGACGCTTGAGCAGCGGATTGCTGACGCTCTTGCAGAGCGCAAGCTGCTTACGGATGTGGTCGAAAACACTACGGCTATCATTCTCGTCGCAGATCGCGACTTCCGCTGGCTCGCTGTCAACAAGGCTGCCGCCGCGGCCTTTGAAGCCGTCTATGGCGTCCAGCCCCGCGTTGGCGCTTCGATGCTCGATGTCCTCCGACACCTGCCGGAAGAGCAGGAGCATGTTCGCAAGACCTGGAGCCGGGCTCTCGCTGGTCATGAGTTTACAATAGTTGATGAGTTTGGCGATCCGGGACGCCAGCGCCGATCATACGAGATCACCTTCAACAGGCTTTGCGATGCCGCAGGTCAGCAAATTGGTGCTTACCAGATAGTCCATGACGTGACCGACCGAATTCGCGAACAACAGCGTCTGGCCGAAGCAGAGGAGCAACTGCGCCAGGCTCAGAAGGTTGAATCCTTGGGCCAGTTGACCGGCGGCGTCGCGCATGATTTCAATAACCTGCTTACCCCCATCGTCGGGACGCTCGACCTCCTTGCCCGAAAGCAGTTCGGCGGCGAGCGCGAGCAACGCCTGATTGCTGGAGCCATGCAATCAGCAGAGCGCGCAGCCGTGCTCGTGCAAAGGCTGCTTGCGTTCGCGCGGCGCCAGCCTCTGCAGCCGACCGCCATCGATATTCGCGAACTCATCACAGGCATGAGCGAACTCATTGCCAGTACCACGGGTCCGCAAATCAAGGTGGTGACCGACCTTGCCGATGATATTCGGCCTGCCCAGGCCGACCTCAATCAGCTTGAGATGGCGCTGCTGAACCTGTGCGTGAATGCGCGAGATGCCATGCCTGAGGGTGGAATACTTCGGATTAGCGCATCCGTTCGCAATCAATCCAAATCGCCCAAGGGCCAGCTTAAAGAGGGTAGCTACATCGTAGTATCCGTCGCTGACACTGGCTCGGGCATGGACGCACAAACCGTCGCCCGGGCAATTGAACCTTTCTTCTCGACAAAGGGCGTGGGCAAAGGAACTGGCCTCGGCTTGTCGATGGTCCACGGCCTTGCGCGCCAACTCGGCGGCGAGCTTCGTATCTTCAGCCGTCAAGGCTACGGCACCAACATCGAACTTTGGTTGCCGGTTGCAGAAGACCAGCGCTCAGGCGTGGCTGCGCCTGAGCGCAACGGAATAGGATCCCAAAGCTATCGCGGCATCGCTCTGCTTGTCGACGACGACATACTGGTACGCGCTAGCACCGCCGATATGCTTGAAGACGCAGGCTTCGAAGTGGCGGAAGCTGGGTCAGCCGAAGAAGCTCTGCGCCTGCTGGACGAGTTGGACGACGTGGCAGTGCTCGTGACAGATCACCTGATGGCCGGCATGAGCGGGTCGCAACTTGTGCGCCAAGTACAGGACCTTCGTTCAGGACTTCCGTGCCTGATCGTATCTGGCTACGCCGATGTGGAAGGAATATCACCCGACCTTCCGAGGCTAACCAAGCCCTTCAAAGCCGCAGATCTTGATCAGGCGCTTGCGGCGCTGGGCATCGGCAAAAAGTGACATCTGACGCCTTTCATTCCAGACGTTCCGTGGTCGATTTCCTTTTATTGATTGCTGCCATTCGTTCATCGATAGTCGGGCCTGCCGATCCCTCACAGGCCAAATTGCCAAGAGTTTAAATGTCCGTTCGCTCTGACAGTGTTATTGCATCGTCCACGTCGACACCGAGATAGCGAACGGTGTTCTGAATGTTCGTGTGTCCGAGCAGGATTTGGACCGCCCTCAGATTTCCGGTCGATTTGTAAATCAAGGAAGCTTTCGTTCGTCGAAGCGAATGTGTGCCATAGTCTCGCCTGTCGAGGCCGACCACCGACACCCATTCATCGACGAGCCGCGCGTATTGCCGCGTGCTAAGATGGCCGAGATAATCGATCCGGCTTGGAAACACGAAATCGTTGAGTCGCCCGCCTCTTCGTTCAAGCCAGCGTTCTAGCGTAGCTCGCGTTTCAGTCATGATTTCAAACTGGACAGGTCGTCCCGTTTTTTGCTGGATCACGGTTGCACGGTTTCTGATGTGTCCGCCGCTTACAACGTCCCCAATGCGGAGCTTCACCAAATCGCAGCCCCTAAGCTTGCTGTCGATGGCGAGGTCGAACAACGCGCGGTCGCGAAGGCGTTTGTGCTCGTCGAGATAGAAGCGAATTGCCCAGATGTCTCGCCTGCGCAAAGGGCGTTTCGGGCCAACATTTTGCCCTGCATTCCAAGGCGGCCGATCATGGACGGCAGCATCAAGATCTGAATATCCCATGACGATTCTCCTGTGGCCAAATCGGCCATAGCGAGATTGACACAACGCGGATTCGGCGAAAGGGCTATACGCCTATCGCCAAAACACGGAGGGGCTTCGCCCAAACAACATGTAAGATAAATCAATGGCCATCTCGCCTCGAGACGTCGTCCCCGGACACCTGGAGCGTCCTCTGCGGATGATGCATATAATCAAGTAAGCGAATTGTTTAGCGCCAATTTCAACAGTCTAATTAAAACATAAATAGGTCCGCAGCAACACAGCCATTATTTCTGCAGATTCTGCATAGACCATTGCAAAATGCTGCCAACACGACTGTACAACGCAATCGCGAGTAAGACGCCGTTGGTATTGGCGGTGCGAGCACGTATCGGCTTACCGCTTTCCAATTTACCCTCGAAAAAACCCGACTTCGCGTCAAACAAATCCCGTACACTGTCGGCCAGTCGAGTGGCATAGGCGCTTGGCCAAAGTGCCGCGATGCCGATTGCAGCCTTGGTGGAAACGGCCGCGGCATTTGCGATAGGTTTGCCACTCACATCCTGCGTAGCGAAAGGTTCCCCTTGCGAAAGCACCGTATCGTAAACGAAGTTCGGTGCCCGATCCAACTGGTGCTCAGTCCTCGCTGTAAGGATGCCGGTCCGCGCGAAGCGCTTCTCCTGCGCGAGCACGACGTTGTCCCCCTGCGCGCGGCTCCACTGGGCAATATGCCATGGCTCCGACGGGTTAACGGAACCGACCTCGACAAGATCGAGAATATGGTTTTCGGTCACGACCGCGTTGATGCCCGCGTCATCCCTGTTCCCGCGCTCGTCCTGCATGATCGGCAAGCCTTCGACCCGCACGATCTGGAACGGTTCGGGTGCTGCGGCGCGGGTCGTGTCCATGCCCCAAAGCGCAAAGCCCCGGGCCGAATACTCCTCGTACCCCAGTCGCCCCTCCTGCAGGAACTGGGGCTCCTGCCGACCGCTGCGGTTGACGCCGTAAAGTTCACCCTCGCGCACCAGACCAGCGACTTTCCAGTAACGGACGACATCGGCGACCTTTTCAGCCAAATCGGGATAGCGGTTGCCGACGATCTTGAACCAGATGAGCATCCGGCCGACGTCTATTGCCGAACAGCCAATTTCCGCCGGCTGGTTGGAATAGTTTGCAGGACGCGCTGTGCGCGTATCATAAACCTTGTTGGGGCAGAGACCGGCAAACAGCCGGAATGATCCGAAAGTTTCGAGCGCTTTTCGCAGCCGGCTTTCCGCTTCGTCTCGGTTGATCAGCCCGAGCCCTTCAGCCGCCACCACAGCGCCAAGGCCTGACGCCGCATCCCACAACGTAGTCGAGGGATAGCCGTCGACCGCGTTTACCAGTCCCGTGTCGCTTTGCGTGTTGTTGATGAAATAAGTCCAGGCGACTTGCGCCATCGCGTCATCGACCGGACCTTCGTGCGGCACGGCGGCTGGCGGAAGTGGCGCGAGCTTCGGTGGCGTAACCGGAATTATCCGCTTTACCAGCGTCGTCCGCGCAAGCTCCGGCCCGGCAGCGGGCCTGCGAAAGCGAGCGCTCGAAACCTTCCGCTCGGGAACGGAGACGGGGCCCTGTCGCAGGATTTTGCCCTCTACCTTGTAGAGCAGGCTTTCGAGGATGATGCCGTTGTTATTGGCAGTGAACGCCGCGATCCGGCTGCCGTCCTTTTCGAGAAGCCCCTCATAAATGCCCTTGGCTGGATCGTAGGCGTCCTTGACGGCCGCGAAGAGCTTGTCGGTATAATCCGATTTTGACAGCACCCACATCCCGATCGCGCCCTTCAGCGCTACGGCCGAGGCTTCGGGATGAGCTTCGCCGGTATCGGTGATCGTGGCCCAGGGCATGCCGTCCGAATAGATTGTATCGTAGACGAAGTAGGGCGCGCCTGCGAGTTGGTGTTCGGTCCGTGCGGTCAGGATACCGGTGCGTTCGTAGCGGCGCTTCTGCACTTCGAAGATCCGCTGCGCTCCGCGTGCGATCCAGCCCGAGGTATGTTCGAATGGACCACTGGTGGCGTCGTCCGGCTCGTCCCAGCCATACTCTATGCCATCGAGTACGTAGCTTTCGGTCACGACGTAATTGTGCGCGCCAGTGGAACGCGGATCGCGCGCGTCGTAGGGCAGACGCACGCCGAACAGCGAGATCAGGCCATAGGGTTCGGCACGGGACGCCTTGCTGGCGTCGTAACCCCACAGGCGGAAGGCCTTCGCGCCATACTCCTCATAGCCAAGCCTGCCTTCCTGCAGATATTCGAACTGGCCATCGCCTTTCGGCGCCGTGCCATAAAGCTCGCCGTCGCGCACGAGGTTGGCGGGCTTCCAGTGCGCCACGGCAGCGGCGGCCTTTTCAGCCAGTTCGGGGTGGCGCTGCTGGACGACACGCATCCAGTACATCGCTCGCCCGACATCGAGTGCTGAACAGCCGATTTCGCCGGGCTGGTTGGTGTAGGTGACCGGCTGCGCACTGACGGTGTTGTAGGCCTTGTTGGGACAGGTTTCACGGAAAAGCGGGATTCGCCCCAAGGTGTCCAGCATCAGTGACAGGCGTGACGACGCATCCTCGCGGGTCGTCAGGCCGAGTCCTTCGGCCGAAATGATCGCGCCGATGGCCGATGCCGAATCCCACATCGTGGTCGAAGGGTAGTTGTCAGCGGCATTGACCAGCCCGGTTTGCGTCTGCGTATTGTTGACCACGTAGCGCCACGCCGCCTCGGCAAGGCGGCGTTCTTCCGGGAGCAGCGCGCCGGTTCGGCCGGGATGGGCAGCGCCGGGCTCCGCTGGAGTGCTGGTCGTCAAACCACTGGTTACCGGGTCTCCGGCAAACCCTGCGGAAGCAGCGCCTGTGGTCCGGCCGGCAGCGCAATTGGCCGAGAGAAAGGCAAGTCCGAGCGACAGGAAAAGGCCAAACCGCTGCTGCATCCTGATCATCTCGCTCCTCGTCAACGGTTCGTCGCTAAACCTGACAGATCAATGTCGATTTAACGAATTCAATGACATACAAGCTGCGATCAACCGTGCAACCGGAGAGATCCTTGGTACTGCGAAACGTCGTCGTGAATGTGGCCAGCCTGGTCGGGATATGCTCCCCGGTGCTGGCGCAGTCCCTCGACGGGCAACCGCCTGCAGAGTCCTCGCGCGATCCGGTCCTCGACGGCATCAATAGCTCCTTCGCCTTTCCGGTCGATGATCTCCTGCGTCGCAAATATGATTCGAAACTGGCCAACCTGCTCGATGGCCTGACCGTTACCCCGGCCATCGGCATTCCCTTGACATCCGAACAGGCTGGCGGGGTTACGACCGGGGCGCTGAACAGCGCCAGCGCGACAGCCAATCTGACGCTGCGCTACCAGCCTGTCGGCCATTGGTTCGCGCAGGCGACGATTTATGGCTATCTCCAGCCCGAACGTCGCGCGCGGTGGAACCCCGATTTCACCTACAGTTTCGGCTACGACGACTGGCACCCCTACACCTTCAGTCTGGTGTATTCGAACTACGCCAACAACCGCTTCAGCCCGCGCGAGGGCGATCGGGTCACGCCCTTTGACCACGGCACGGTGTCGCTTGGCTGGAAGGCGCCGATGCCCGACAAGCTGGCGCGCCTGTTTCTGGTTGGCGAGGGACGGCAGATAAACTGCCGCGTCGGCTTCAACGCTTCGCCCCGGTTCGACCGCAACGATGGCGGAACCGGCAGCTGGAAGACCTCGGCCAATCTGGGCTGCCGCTATCCCTTCACGGACCGTCTCTTCGTCGACGTGAACCTGTTCGCCTATGCCCATGGCCAGCAGCCGTGGGACCCCGATTACACCTATTCGTTCGGCCTGTTCGACTATCGCTCGAACCGGTTTTCCATCCAGTACGCCAACTATTCGGGCAACCGCTTTCCGGGCCGCGCACGCGCCCGCAACAGCGGCCGTTTCAAGGACGGCGGCATCTCCCTCAGCTGGAATCACGGGTTCTGACATGAAGTACACTCGAACAGCTCGGCTCATGGCCGGTCTTGCTCTCGCCGGCATCCTCGGTGGCTGCGGCGTCATCGCGCGCTCGCTGGTCAAAGAGACCACCGGTTATGTGAGCCCCGGTCCCACGGACGACGCGCACGCCAAGGCAGCCTGGTCCTACTTCCGCTCCGCCCGGTCGGGCGCAACCGGCGTGGTCGAAGCGGTTGCCGGTTCGGGCTTCACCACCCCTTCTGCGATCGGCGACCAGATCGCCGCTGCCATCGCGGCTGACCGCCTGCATGTCATAGACCGCCGCGAATTCGACGACAACGTGAGTTCGGCGCTGACTTTCCTCTCCAGCATGCCGCTCTCGAACGGCGAAATGCCGGCCCGCTACTACAGCACGCGCGATGGCGGGCTGATCGACCCCCCACGCCCGGGCGTCGATCCCGGCTGGTCCTCGATCGAGGCCGGACGGCTGCTTATCTGGTTGCGCGTGCTGGTCGACCGCTATCCGCAGTACGAACCTTTCGTTGCGCGGGCGCTGTCCCGCTGGCAGACCTGTCGCGCAGTTGACGAGGCCGGCCATCTGCGTGCCGCCCTGCCCTCGGGCCAGGGTCTTGAGAACGCGCCAGAACGGCAAGGCGGTGCAGCACTCTACGCCTCGCAGGGCTTCGGCGCCTGGGGTGAAAGCGTCGCTGCGCCTTCGCCCACATCTGGCGAGGATCGCATCACTATCGAGAGCGAGGACTTCGCGCTGGCTGATCGTTCCCCGCTTGAATCCGCACCATACGCCCTGCTCGGCATCGAGTTCGGCTGGAAGGCGCCCGGTGGTCAGGACCTTGCGCCGGCTCGGGCCATGGAGGAGCGGCTGTGGCGCGTGCAGACACGGCGCTGGCAACGGACGGGCCTTGTCACGGCCCGCGGCGATTTCCGCCGGACCAGCGCGCCCTTTGCGGTGACCGATGCCGTGCTTTCTGGCGGGTATCCGTGGAGCACGACCGGGGAGGACGGCAAGGCGCATCCCGAACTAGCGCTGGTTTCCACCCGCACCGGCTTCATGCTTGCAGCCTTGCATGACGGCGGTCAGGCCAAGGCCCTGACAAGCACGCTGAGCACTTTGTACGATCCCGCATCTGGCTGGTACGAAGGCCGCTATGAAGCTTCGGGTGCCTACGAATGGACCCGCTCTTCGGCGACCAACGCGGCGGTGCTGGAAAGCATCCTCTATCGCAGCGTCGGCAAGCTGTTCTCGGCAGATCGCCAGATCAAAGGCCAGATCAAAGGGGGGACGGGCGGCGATTGCTCGCTGCCCGCGCTGGTGTCGAAGTGAACGCGCTCGGTACGGCGCCGTCCGACGCCGAAGCGGCCCCTAAAGCCGCCGGCGACTTCTACTTTACGCGCTTCGAGGACCGTCGCCCGCCCGACCCGCTGCCGGCGTCCCGGCCCATCGAGCTGCTTTGGCAAGTCCTCGCCGTACTCAACATCGGCCTTGGTGCCTGGTACATCGGGTGGCGCTGGACAGCCTCGATCAACTGGGACGCCGCATGGTTCGCCGTGCCGCTGGTGCTCGCCGAGACCTGCGCCTGGATCGGACTGGTGCTGTTCTCGCTGAACTTGTGGAAAGTGCGCGACTATCCCCGCCGCCCGCCGCCGCAGTTTCTCTCCGATTGTCTGGCAGAACCGCCCCAGGCCGATCGCGCCATCAGCGTCGATGTGTTCATTGCCACCTACAACGAGGACGAGGAACTCGTCAGACTTTCGATCCAGGATGCCAAGGCGATCCGCTATCCGCACCCGATCTTGCTCAACGTCCATGTGCTCGACGACGGTCGGCGTCCCACCATGGCCGCTGTCGCCGCGCAGGAATGCGTGAACTACATCACCCGCGCCACCAACGAAGGCTTCAAGGCGGGAAACCTGCGCAACGCGATGGAGCAGACGAGTGGCGATTTCATCGTCATCTGCGATGCCGATACGCGACCGTTTCCGACCTTGCTGGAACGAACGCTGGGCTATTTCCGCGATCCCGACGTGGCCTTCGTACAGACGCCGCAATGGTTCTATGACCTGCCGGAAGGAGAGACGCTAAGCAATTTTCTCGGGCGCAAGGTCGGCAGGCTCGGTCGGATCTTCGGTCGTGCCGTGGAAGGACTTTTCGGGGAGATCCGAGTTGGCGAAGACCCGTTCGTCAATGATCCGGCGATGTTCTATGACGTGATTCAGCGGCGGCGGAACACGTGGAACGCTGCTTTCTGCTGTGGCGCTGCCTCGATCCACCGGCGCGAAGCCGTCATGTTCGTGGCGCTCAAGGCGTATGCCGATGCCATCCACAAGGCCTCGGACGAGACCCGTTCCAAGCTGCAGCGGCTTACGAGGCGAAAGGCCGATCCTGACAAGCAGGCTCTGGCCATGTGGCAGGCGGCGCAGGAGCAGGAGCTTACGCCCTACAAGTTCCACGTCTCGGAAGACATCTACACCTCGATCGTGCTGCATCAGGACCGCTCGCGGCGATGGAAGTCGGTGCTTCACCCCGACGTCGAATCCAGGATGCTGAGCCCGCAGGACCTGCTTACCTGGACCATTCAGCGCTTCAAGTACGCCGGCGGCAGCCTCGACATCCTGTTCCACGACAACCCGCTGACCGCGCGCGGCATGTCGTTGGGGCAGCGGTTGATGTACCTGACCACGTTCTGGTCCTACCTCGGCGCGGTATGGAACTGCCTGTTCCTGATCGCCCCACTGATCTATCTGGTCTTCGGCGTCACGCCTGTGTCGGCCTACACCAGAGACTTCTTCGCGCATGCGCTGCCGTTCCTGATCGTGAACGAGATCGCCTTCATGTTCGGCACCTGGGGCCTGTCGGGATACAAGGGCAAGGTCAGTTACCTCGCATCCTTCCCGATATCGCTGCGCGCGCTGTGGGCAGTGATCCGGAAGCAGAAGATCAAGTTCCCGGTGACGCCCAAGGAACGGCAAACCGGCAACTTCCTCCACCTCGTCTATCCGCAACTTGCCGTAATGATCGCGACGGTTACCGCTTTCCTCTGGGCGGCCGTGGCGCTGGCGCTGGGATATGGCAGTTACACCCTCGGCGGACTGATCGCGAACGGGCTGTGGGGCCTCAACAACATCCTCGCGATGTCCATCATGGTCCGCGCGGCGATGTGGAAACCGGAAAGCGACGCATGAACTGGCGAACCGGGCTGCGTAGGGGTCGCAGTCACATCCTGACGGCTCTGGCACTGGCCGGAGCGGGCCTTCTGCTTATCCGACTCGACGACGAAAAGTTGGCGAGCCGGCCGGCGCCGACCTGCGAGGACTGCGTCAGGGAAGCGCCTTGAACAGCTCGAGGCGGTTGCCTTCTCGCCCTTCGACATAGCCGATGCGATCCGTGCAGGCGGCAATAAGTGCCAGCCCGCGTCCGCTTTCGCTGTCGAACGCGGGGCTGTGCACCGAATGCAGCCGAGCGGCCGGTATCGGCGTCCCATGGTCGCTCAGCGCCATTTCGACGCCGCCGGGCACCTTTCGCACCTCGAGGTCCAGCCTGCCGCCGGGCGATCCGGCATAGCCGTGCCTGACGACATTGTTTGCCGCCTCGACCAGCGCCAGTTCCAGATCCATGCGAGCGGCTTCGCGCAGGCCCGCGTCTTCGCACCAGACGCGAAGACGTTCGGCCAGCAGGCGCACGCCTTCGAATGTCGCGTCGCATGAAGAGGAAAGATCAGCCACGCACCAGCGCTCTTGCCGCGGGAAGGTCGTCCACGATGCGGAACAGGGTATCGAGGCGCGTCAGCTGAAACAGGCGCAGCACGGCGGGCTGCACCCCAGCAACGGCAATCGCCCCGTCAGGCCCCAGCTTCTTCAACAGGGACACGAACACGCCGAGGCCCGTGCTGTCCATGAAGTCGACGGACGACAGGTCGAGAACGATTTTCTTGGGTGCTTGCGCCACGGCCTGCTCCAGATCGATCTTGAGTTGTGGCGCGACGACGGAGTCGATCCTAGGTCCGTCTATCGTGATCTCCAGGATATCCTCTAACTGCTGAGCGTTCATCAAGCTTGAATCTCCCTCTAGGCCTTGCGCCTAAGCGCCAATACCGAAACGTCATCGTCGAAGCCGCTGCGAGGCTGCAACCGGCGCAAGTAGCTCTCGAGCCTTGCTATTTTCTCAACCGGCCTGTCGCCGACGTTCCCTTGCAAGGCGCGCTGCAGCCCAGAATGTCCCAGTGGTGCGCCGTCGATATCGACACAGTCGGTCAGCCCGTCGGAATAGACCAGCAGCGTAGCTTCGTCGGGCAGTTCGATCGGCTCGGCGACGAAACGCTGGCCTGCAAACCATCCCAGCGGGAAGCCGCCGGAAATCTTCGTCTCGACCGCCGCACCTTCATGCACCACGATTGGCTGTGGATGGCCGGCGCGGACCATGTGACCTTTACGGCCTTCGGCATCGAACAGACCGCAGATCAGGGTGCAGTATGTCTCCTCGGGCTGGTTCACAATCTCGTCATTGAGCTGCGCAATCGCCGTCTCAAGCGCCTGCGGCGTCTCGGGGGAGAGCTGGATCAGGCGGTGATGGACATGGAACGACGCCAGCGAGGCGGGAACGCCATGCCCCCTCACGTCGATCAGGAAGAACAGCGTCGCCCCGTTGCGGAG
The DNA here is from genome assembly GCF_012641315.1 of Novosphingobium sp. ERW19. Lineage (NCBI taxonomy): Bacteria > Pseudomonadati > Pseudomonadota > Alphaproteobacteria > Sphingomonadales > Sphingomonadaceae > Novosphingobium > Novosphingobium sp. ERW19. The sequence continues at coordinate 10,794 of NZ_JABAIC010000008.1, read as the reverse complement.
CGTGACGAGACCGAGCGAATCTCCACCAAGGTTGCTGGCCGGCAGATAGCTCCAGGCAAAATCAAACCGGTCGCGAGCTGTCGGCATCGGCAGCAGGCCGCGATGCAGCCTCGCGGCTGCCTCGATGTCCGCCTCGATCCGCCTGAACGCTTCGCGCGTGCGCTGGTGGGCCGACTTGAGATGGCGGTTGTGGCGATGGAGCCGGCGTTGCAGTTCGACCGTGCGCTTGATCGACGCGATCGTCAGTTCCACCTGCAGCCGGTCGAGCGGCTTGAACAGGACGTCGTCCGCGCCCGCCTCCAGCGCAGCCCGCGCCGTGTCCGGATCGGCCCGCGCCGTCGTCAGCACGACATAGCGGAAGCGATCGGCCGAACCGGCCTTGCGCACGCGGCGAACCAGTTCGATCCCGTCGATCCCGGGCATTTGCCAGTCGGTGATGATCGCATCGAACTCCCGCCGCGAAAGCAGGTCGAGCGCCTGCTGTGCATCGGTCACCCCCTGGACCTCGCAGCCCAGCCGACCAAGTTCGAGGGAGGTCAGATCAAGGAATAAGTCATCGTCGTCGACCAGCAGCACCTCAAGCGGACGTGCGATCCGTAAGGGTGCCGTAAGATTCATCGGTACGCTGCTCCGAAAGTCTGCCGACGAACCTTTCGCGGACATCGGAATGCAGATCATTTTTAATTGAATTTCATGGATTTGTGCAAGATTGCAAGCAGATGCTCGAATTTGCCTGCAGCCCGTGCACAAGCCACGATCAACCAAAAGCCCGGATCGCCTTCATTTCGGCAATCGCGCTGCGATTCGGCTGCGGCCCCGATCCGCTGTGACTGGCGCTTTCGACTTCACCGGCGCGCGCGCGGCTGATCGCGGCCGCCCTCGCATTCTTCTCGTGGCGCTTTTGGTCACCGTCACGCTGGGGATCGTGGTGGTGGGATTCCTGCTCGTCAGCCAGGCCCGGCAGGCAGTGGATTTACGCAACGAGGTCGAACAGTCCTACGCCCGCCGATTGCAACTGCAGCGGATTCTTTCGCTTCATCAGGATATTGAAACTGCATCGCGCGGCTATGTCCTGACGCAGCAGGAAGACTTTCTCGAACCCTATCGCATTGCTGAACCGGCAATCGATGCTGAACTTTCCAAGCTTGATCGGCTTGAGCAAAACGGAAACGCAGGCGAGCAATTGCGGCATCTGCGCCAGCATTCGGTCGAGAAGCGCAACTTCGTTCGCGAGACCATCACTCTCGCGACCTCGGGGCGAGCGACGGAGGCCGTCGGTCGGGTTCGCTCCGGGGATGGCAAGCGGGCCATGGATGCACTGCGCTCCGAGATTGCCGAGCTGCAGCTGTCCGAGGAAAGCCGTCTCGATCGGCTCTCGGCACGGTCCGGAGCCGCCCGCAACCGGCTCGAGATGACGGCTCTGGCCATCCTCGGCGCTCTGCTCGTGCTGCTCACCGGCGCAGCCGTGGCAATCGCCAGTGCCACCAAGAGCAGGTCGCAGGCGCTGGACGCCGTGGCCGATCTTTCACGACGGCGAAAAGCCATTCTCGATGCCGCCATGGACGGCATCATCATCCTTAATCCCAGCGGGTCGATCGAATCGGTCAACCAGACCGTTGCCCGCATGTTCGGCTATGCCGAGGAGGAACTGTTGCGCCGTGATGTCGGCATGCTCTTCGCGACACCGACACCCGTCGGACAAGTCGCGATGCAATTGCGGCAGATGAACCTGCAGGACGGCGAACCCGGCTCGCTTCAGGAAATCCCCGGTCGTTGCAAGGATGGCACCCCCCTCCTGGCGGACGTCGCCATAAGCGCCGTCTCGCTGGCCGACGGGATGCACTACGTTGCGGTCGTGCGGGACATGAGCGAGCGCAAGAAGATCGAGCGGATGAAAGCCGAGTTTGTCGCCAGCGTCAGCCATGAATTGCGCACGCCGCTCACCTCCATCGCAGGCTCGCTGGGGCTGCTTGCTGGCGGAGCGGGAGGCGCGCTGCCGGATCGGGCGGGAAGGCTTATCGAGATTGCGCACAACAATTCGGAACGTCTTGTCCGCCTTATCAACGATATTCTCGATATCGAGAAGCTCGATGCCGGCAAGATGGTGTTCAACAATGCCCGGAACGATCTGGGCGAGATTGCCGCGCAGGCCATCGTCGCAAACAGGTCCTACGGCGAACGCTACGGGGTAACCCTGCGACTGACCCAGCCGGATCGACCGACGCCGATCTGGGTCGACGCCGACCGCCTGATGCAGGTGCTGGCCAATCTCATCTCGAATGCGGCCAAATTCTCTCCACGGAACGGAACCGTCGAAGTGCGGGTGGAAGCGGGACGCAATGCCCACACTGTCAGCGTCATCGACAGCGGCAGCGGCATTGCTCCCGAATTCCTCGGCCGCATGTTCCAGCGCTTTGCCCAGGCGGATTCGTCTGATGCCCGTCAGAAGGAAGGCACCGGTCTCGGCCTCGCGATAGTTCGCGAGATCGTGCAACGGCTTGGCGGCAAGGTGACGGTGGACAGCACGCCCGGCAAGGGCTCGAACTTCACGGTTGTCCTTCCGGCGCTGCGGGACCATGACCACGGCATCGCTCCTTGTGTGCTGCTTTGCGAACACGATCCGATCGTCGCGCATGCCCTCGCGCAGATGATCAGCGACAACGGCCTGACCTGCAGGATCGCCGCGACAGCGCAGGATGCTCTCGCCACGGCGGCCGGTGCGGACTTCTCGGTGATCCTCGTCGATGCCGAACTGCCCGGCGAGGGAGGCATCGCGCTGGTGCGACAGTTGCGTGACGGCGCCGCACCAGCAACGCCGATACTGATGATCTCGGCCGAGACAGACGGCGATGCGCTGTCGGCCAAGGTCCTGCAGATCGAGGACTGGCTGCGAAAGCCGCTCTCCCTCGATCAGGTGGTGCAGGCGGTAAACCGCGTCATCAACAAGCTGCCCTCGGGCAAGGAAGGGGCCAGCCGCTTGCCGCGGGTGCTCCATGCCGAGGATGACCCCGACATCGTCCGCCTTGTCGAGGCTGCATTTGAGGGCAAGGCTACGCTGTTTGCTGCACCCAGCGTGGAAATGGCCCGTGCGACGATCGCCCGGACCGAACTGGATCTTGCGATTCTCGATCTCGGTCTGACCGACGGCTCTGGTCTTGCCCTGCTCGGCGATCTGGCCAAGGCGCCCAACGGACCGCTTCCGGTGATCATCTTCTCGGCGCAGGACGCCGACCCGGAAGTTTCCGAGAAGGTCCAGGCGTTTTTCACGAAGTCGCACACGCCGATCGACCACCTCGTGCGGACCGTCAGCAGGCTTGCGCAGGCCAGCGCGGCCGGAGAGGCCAACACATGACCATCCCCGTTCTCTACGTCGACGACGACGCCGATATCCGCGAAATCGCCGAGATGGCGCTGTCCCTCGACCCTGATCTCGAGGTGCGCACCAGCGCTTCAGGCAGCGATGCGCTGGCTCTCGTCGAGCAATGGAAACCGCAACTGATCCTGCTCGATTTCATGATGCCCGATCTCGATGGCCCCGCCACCTTGCGGCTCCTGCGCCAGAACAGCAGCCTGGATGAGGTGCCGGTCGTGTTCATAACAGCCCGCACGTCGTCAAGGGACGTTGAATCTCTCCTCGCCTCGGGCGCGGCGGGGGTGCTGGCCAAGCCGTTTGACGTGATGACCCTGGCCGCGCAATGCCGGGAATTCGTGCCATGACCGGGGCTGACCCTCTTGTCGCGATCCGCGCCCGCTTCAGTGCCCGCATGACGCAGACCCTCGAACTGTTCGAACGTCCCGATGGAGAACGTGACAGCGCCGTGCTTCGCGGTGAAGCCCACAAACTGGCAGGCATTGCCGCAACCCTCGGCTTCACGGAAGTCGGCCACGCTGCCGCGAAAGTCGATGCGCTCGAGCACGTCGAGAAGGATCACCCCGATGTCTCCGCACTCGTCCACGCGCTGCGGGAAGCGCTCGAGGAAAAGGACCCGTCATGATCACCGCCCGCCTGCCCGACAACGAAGCTGCCCGTCTGGATGCCATCGCACGCTACCGGCTTGAAGGCCCCGGGCAGGAACCGGCGTTCGATCACGCAGTGCAATTGGCCGTCAACGCCTTCGACGTGCCGATCAGCCTTGTTTCGATCGTTGGTGCTGAACTGCAGTGCTTCAAGGGCAAGGTTGGGCTTGATGCTGACCAGACGGCTCGCGACATCTCGTTCTGCGCCCACGCGATCCTCTCTGACGAGTTGTTCGTGATCGAGGATGCGCTGGCCGACGAACGCTTTGCAGACAATCCGCTGGTCACCGGCGCCCCGGCCATTCGCTTCTATGCCGGCGCTCCGCTGCGCTTGAAGGACGGCCTCGTTCCCGGCACGCTATGCCTGATCGACCATCGCCCCCGGACGCTTTCGGAAAAGGAGCGCGAAACGCTGGCGAAGCTCGCCCGGCTCGTCGTGGACCTGATCGAATTGCGGCTCGACAGCACGGTGGCCGAGGAACGCCATCGCGCGCTCGATCGGATGAAGGACGAATTTCTCGCGGCCACCAGCCATGAACTGCGCACCCCCGTCACCTCGATCATGGGCTCGCTCGGTCTGCTTGATCGCCTTTCTGACGACCTTCCCGAGAACGCCCGTCGTCTCGTGCGCATTGCGCGGGACAACAGCCGGCGCCTGGCCGGACTCGTCAATGACGTGCTCGACCTCAGCCGCCTGGCCGAAGGAGCCATCACCGTCGATGTCGTTCCGCTCGATGTGGAAGGCCAGTTGCGTGAAGCTGTCGAGGCAGCCAGCGGCTTCGCGGCGGCGCACGATGTTCGCCTGGAAAGCGAATGCCACGTGTCCGGATGCATGGTGAAGGCAGATGCGAACCGGCTGCAGCAGGTTCTCTCCAATCTGCTCTCGAATGCGATCAAGTTCTCGCCACGTGGCGCTGCGGTCACGCTTGCTGCCCGAAGCGAGGGCGAGCGCATCGTCATCTGTGTGAAAGACATGGGACGGGGCATCCCGAAGGCATTCCAGCCGCGGATATTCAACCGGTTCGAGCAGGCGCGAGAGACGGACGCGACGGAGAAGGCTGGCAGCGGACTGGGCCTTGCGATTGCGCGCGAGCTTGTCACGCTCATGCAAGGGCGGATTGGCTTTTCCAGCGAAGAAGGCATTGGCACGACGTTCTGGGTTTCGTTGCCTGCCGAACGCAAGGCGGAATGAAACCCTTTGCTAACCATGTCGGCGTAACTGCTTTTCCGGCAACGGGTTGGCTGGCTTTTTGATGTCCTATAACTTTACCGACTTCATCGCAGCAAAGACAGCTCGAACAAGTTACCGCTTTTCGACCAGTACTGGTGGTCGATATCGGACGCGCTGGTTCTGGCGCGACTGCCATGTCCTCGACATTTCCTTGGAAGGTATTCGCCTCGGCGGTGCGTCTCGCCTGCGGGAAGGCCAGAAGTTGCAGATTGCCCTACCCGTCATCGGCAGGCTTGATGCGACGGTTCGATGGATCGAGGGCGACGAGGCCGGATGTAGTTTTTCATCAGCGTTGGACCCTGTCCTGCTGGATGCCTATGTCCTCAGTGTCTCATCCAACAGACAGCAGTGAGCACATCACAGCGTTTCAAGAAATGAGGAGGCCTTAACAAGTCAAAAGCTCGCGCTAGTGGTCGTCGCACGGCAGACCTAAAACATAAGCCCGCATCTAAATGGACCAGAGGCGGATGGGGGCTTGCGGAAATCAACCCACATCTCATGGTAAAGTCTTCGACTCGTCAGCCCTTGAACTGGCAAATGCCGCCGCCAACTCGGACATTTGCGCTTCAGTTTGAGGTTATCGATTCCTGCCGTTGGTTCAACGGGCTTTTAGGACGAGTGAAGGACATGGTCTGGTACGCAGCTGTCGTTCCGTAGGTCATTTGTCAACGTCGAGTTTATGTAAAAGCGGGCTTCAGCTCGCTGCATTTTTGCTGATTTGATCGGCTATCTGTGAGCCTTTGGCGTAGTTTAGAGAAGAAGTTCTTCGCGCTCGGATCACTGCCTTTGTGCCGGTAGGCTTCGAATGCAGATCAGCCTGGCAGAACGGCTCATGCTCCGTTGGCGGTCCCCAAGGCAACTTGGAGCGTCTGAAGAAACCGGGCAGGATCTGGATTGCTCGCAGATTGCCTGTCGCCTTGTAGATCAATGCCGCTTTGGTCCGACGCATGGAATGCGTGCCGTACTCTCGCTTGTCGAGCACGATCATTGAGACCCATTCATCTAGAAGGCGGGCGTATTGGCGGGTGCTGATATGCCCCAAGTAATCGATCCGACTTGGGAATACGAAATCCTGCAACGAGCCCTTGCGCCGCTCTAGCCAAGCCAGAAGGCTTTTGCGCGCCTCGGTCATGATTTCAAACTGGACCGGAAGTCCAGTTTTTTGCTGGATGACGGTCGCGCGATTAAGAATGGACCCGCCGCTTACGAGATCGCCTGTGCGCAGCTTCACCAGATCGCATCCGCGCAATTTGCTGTCGATAGCCAGGTCGAACAGGGCTCGATCACGCAATCGCTTGTGCTCATCGAGGTAGAAACGGATGGCCCAGATGTCTCGAGGGCGCAGCGGCCGTTTGGGGCCAACATTTTGGCCAGCATTCCAAGGGCGCCGCTCATGCACGGCGGGGTCAAGATCTGAATGTCCCATTGTGCTTCTCCTATGGCCGACGTGGCCGGTGATAGGATACGGCATTTGAGAACTTCGCGGCCGATGTTATAACCGCGTAGGGGCTGCCCGCGTCAGATTACGCCAACTCCTGCCATTCCTGCAGCTGAGCACGTTCATCATCAGCAGAGCGTTGTAGCCAGGCGAAGATTCGGCTTCTGACCGGAAATCAGAATGTCAGCCAACTGGTTGCAGAGCGCAGTTCGATGCGCGCACACATTGCTTCAATGATGGACAGCCTTCTGTTCGCCACAAAAGAAAAAGCCATCGAGGAATCGCGCCGGACCGCTCTGGCTAATCGGGAGCGATACATCCGCGCTACGGCGTGACACAGCGACTCCCGCTGTGGCAGCACTAAGATACGTCCCCTCACGAGCAGGATTACCCGCCTCGCCAGTTTTTTTAGGTTTGGATGAAATCCTGTTTAACGAGGCGGCTGATTCGTTAGATGTTTACTTCATGACGGGGGCGGAGACCGGAACGATTTCCAGCGCGGAGACAATGGCTTGCCCCTTCTCCGGTGTAAACTCGAGGTGCAACGGTCCGGAGGCAACGTCTATCGAGAAGGTCCGGATCACCGGAGCGAGGGCCTTATTAGCCACCGCGGCGATATCAAGCTTGACCAGTGCGGGACGGCCATTTGCCGTAACCGTAAAGACACGCTCACCTGGCTGTGCCGAAGGCTCGATGAACCGGAGCGTGACCTGGTACCGGCCCGGCCCCACAGGGATGCGATAGGCGAAGGTTCCTTCCCGATAAGTCGCGAGCTGGTCCCTGAGTTCGGTCGTCTCGATTAGGGCAAGAACGACCGGGCGACCGCGTGACCGCCGGTCAGCCGAGCCTGCGCGGCCATTAACGAAGAAGGAGTCCGAACCCCAACCCTGTTCCGTGAGGATGTTCCCGCTATCGATCCTGAACGCATTGAGGCGTGCCGGCTCGAGCTGCCAGGACAGGCTGTCTGAAACCTTGGTGCTGGCAAACTGGCCAACGGCTTCGACCCGGTTCTCGCCTGCGTCCAGATGAACCTCTGGCCAGACACAAATGCGGTTGTTGCAGTCAGCGCGCATACCCAACGAACGGCCATTGAGAAAAAGCTCGGTGGAAGGAGCATTGCTGTAGACCCGCACGTCTGTGACAGGGAGCGCACGGTTGACGTAGCGCCGGCCGTTGACGTGGACGGTGGGATCGGCTGACCACTGTGCGCGGTAGTAATAGAACGCATCCTTACGGACGGCGCCGTCGAACGATATCAGCCCCTTGGTATTGATGCTCAAGGCATCCCCTTCTTTGCGGGTCAGCGTGCCGAAATCGAATGAATTCCAGAGCCAGCTTGCCCAGACGTGCTGGCGCGCGGCGATTTGAGGCCAGGATTGCTCATGAATCCAGGACTGGTATTCCTCAGGTTGGACACGTCCCCCCGCGTCGATGGGGCCGCCAAGGGGATTGTCAGTGTGTAGCGAGAGCGCTCCGCCTGCGCCATATTCTGAAATGGCCTGGGGCTGACGTGGTCGGCGCGCGTGGAGGAAATCGAGATTTCGCCCCAGGTCTGAAGCTTTGCCGTAGTACCAGCCAAAATAGCGGTTTGCGCCAACTACATCGACAGCCGTGGCGACAATCGGCGCTTCGGAGGTGTCTTCCCGTTCGCAGCAAGTTGCGAGAGTCGAATGACGCTGCGGATCTTCCTTGCTAACGACCAAGGCTAGGTCCTTGAGGAAGGGTGTAGGGTCGGCGGGAGTAATTTTCCGGCCGCTGTCGCCGAGGAAGCCCGGCCTGTTCGGCCCGAAGTCTACCTCATTGGCGACGCTCCAAACCGCGACCGAGGGGTGATTGTAATTCTGCCGGATGAGTTCGAGCAATTGCTGGCGCGCCTGCGCGCGAATATCGGGCGGGGCATCACCCTGCTTTGGGTCAAGCGTCCACGCGGTGACCAAGCCGATTTCGTCCCACAACACGACGCCAGCGCGGTCAGCCAGATTATGAATATCAGGTCCGTGTTGGTAATGTGTCAGACGGATGGTATTGGCACCCATATCGCGAATGGTTGCAAACCGTTCTGCGGTTCGGGCGGAAGACATCGCCCAGCCCTGCTCCATGTCGTCCTGATGATAGCCCACACCATGCAGTTGCACGTGTTCGCCATTGATGGCGAAGCCCTTGTCCGGATCGATCGTGAATTGCCGGATGCCAAGCGGCTGGCGTAGCCGATCGAGCACCTTCCCGCGGCGATCGCGCAATTCGGCTTCGAGCGAGTAGAGGTAAGGGTCACGCATTCCCTGCCAAAGACGAGGCGAGGAAATGGTGAGCGCCAGTTTGCTTTCGCAGCTTGCGCCCGCCTCTAGCCGGATGGGCTGGCTAGCTTCGGCGGCGATGCTGCCGTCAGCGGCCAAGGCACGGACGACGATGGTGCCTTCCGTAGTCCGGGCGGACTGGTTGGCAAGCCGTCCCAGTATGGATACTTCGGCCTTGCCGCTGCCGATCGTTTCAGTTCGGGCATAGATGCCCGGCCCCCCGAAGTCGTCGAGCGCGAAATGCGCGCCTGCCGTCTCGATCAGCTTAACCGGGCGGTAGAGCCCTCCTTGAACAAAAAAGTCGCCCACCAGGGGGATGGCTGATGCAGTCGGGCCGCCGGCGGCCGGTTGGCTATTGTCGACCTTGACCACCAGCATGTTCGCGCCGGGCTTGACGACTGAGGTGGCGTCAAACCGGAAGGTCGAGAAGCCGCCAGTGTGCGCGCCGAGCCGGGTGCCGTTCAGCCAGACTTCGGCGGTGCGGCTGGCTGCGCCAAATTCAAGCCAAAGTCGCCCATCAGGTCGTGCCTGAGGGGCGGAAAACGACAGGCGGTACCAGCCCTCGCCCATGTAATCGTCAATCTTGCGACCGGCCATCCCCGGTACGTTTGCGGCAGGGTCATAGGTGCCGACCCGATTCCACGAATGGGGAACTTGGATCTGTTCCCAGGTAGAATCGTCAAGCCGGGGATCTACTGCGTCGGCACCACCCTTTCGGAACCGCCAGCCATCGGCGAGAACAGTAATCTTGCGCACTTCGGCAGGGGTGGCTTGCGCGGCGGGTTGAAGCGAGGTCTGAGCCTGAGCGGCATGCATGGGCTGCGCCAGAAGCGCAAGCGAGACGCCGAACATCCATTTGCGGTGACCCAAGGCATTCCTCCCAAAAATTCGATCAGTTCGCCGGCGCGCGTCGAGAACGCGGGGATGGTCATTCACGACAGTGCCGTCTCGGCTTTACTGGATAAACGCTGCCCGCTTGCCCGCATAGGCCAGTCCCATCAGGCCAATGGGTGAGATCACGTTTTCTTCAAACGCCCCAGACTGACAGCGCGATTGCCGGACCGCCAGTGCCCGGCAACTCGGCGCTCGCATACCATCACGACGGCCACGTGGCACTTTTAGGGGGCCCCATGAATGCAGGTCCGTTCTTTATGGACCCCTGACAGGCCGCCTCAGAGATCGCCTCTGCCATAGGATCGTACGGCCCGGTCAGAACTGCTTCAAGATACGTTGCCAAGCGCTTGGGATACTCTTCATCCCGCTTGACGGTCGAGGCCGCAGTTTTCCGGATTACCGGCAGCGCCGGCAGGGCTGCCGTCCCTATGCACGACAATGCATCGAAAGCCTGAATGCGAACCGGCATCGGCGATGGTTCGTCGGCCAATCGCGCGAGGACCTGCACCGCATGTTCCGGCTTGCCAAGACCGACGAGGGTCTCGGCCACAACGACGCGGACATGATCCGATGGATCCACCGCCAAAGCCATTTCAAGATCGCTGCGAACGATTGCCGCTTCCCCGCCCAGCATCAGCAGTCCCCGCGCTGCCCAAAACCGGGTTGCTTCGTTGGAACTGCGCAACAGCTTGCGGAACCGGTTCACATTGCGCGGTTCGCGCTTTGCGGCTGTAGCTGCCAGCCGCATTAACGCAGGAAGCGGGTAAACTGCGCGATTGCGACTTTCGAAATAGCCTTCGCCGACAGATCCTTCAGGCAGGAAGCCATTGTCATTAATCGCCAGCATATGCCGGTCAAGCGCCTGGCGCAGCCTCGTAGCTGCCGCGGCGGCCGAGGGCGAGGTGATCAGGTTGTTCACT
>NZ_JABAIC010000007.1:0-269775 GCF_012641315.1 Novosphingobium sp. ERW19 | reverse complement strand
ACACCCCCGGACACGGCGTCGACATCGACGAGAAACTCGCCGCCAAATACCCCTACAAACCCGCCTACCTCCCCGTCGCACGGCTCGAGGATGGCACCATGTGGAACTGGTGAGACAACAACCAAAACTGGTGAGGATACGATGAAAAAGGCATTTCTTGCGGCGACCGCCCTGGTTGCCCTGACCGGCGCGACGCCTGCCCCTGCCCCCTCGCTCCAGCTCGCAAAGCTGGCAAAGGTCGGCACGACAAGCGATCGCTACCAGTCCTACAATATCGAGATGGTCGAGGTCACCGGCGGCCGCTTCTGGGCGCCCTATGGTGGCCCGGCGGACGAACGCTACCGCCAGCGCCCGCCAATCGACCTGACTGACCCCAAGCTGGTCGCGCTGGCCAAGGCGCTCGGCCCCAGCCTCGTGCGCGTTAGCGGCACCTGGGCCAACAACACCTACCTCGAAGCCGAAGGCGAACACCTCTCCGCCCCGCCCGCAGGCTTCGTGCAGGTGCTGACGCGCGACCAGTGGAAGAACGTGGTTGCCTTCTCGAAGGCGGTCGATGCGCCCATCGTCACCAGCTTCGCCGTCAGCAACGGCACGCGCGATGCCAATGGCGTGTGGACGCCGGCGCAGGCCCAGCGCCTGGTTGATCTTACCCGCGAGTCCGGCGGCTCGCTCTACGCTGCCGAATTCTTCAACGAAGCCAACATGCCCAGCGCCGCGCCGCAGATGCCCAAGGGCTATACCGCCGCCAACTATGGCGCGGAATTCCGCCTCTTCCGTGATTGGGCGCGCAAGGCCGTGCCCGGCATGAAGATCCTCGGCGTCGGTGGCGTGGGCGAAGCGGGTCTGCTCAAGGACGTGCCCGTGCCTGCCGAAATGGGCGCACATGTCAGCAGCGAAGACATGATGAAGGCCAACCCGAACAGCGTCGATGGCGTGTCCTACCACTTCTACGGCAGCGTCTCGCAGCGCTGTGCAGGCCTCGGCATCGGCACCGCCCAGAAGCAAGACGCGCTCACCGCAAGCTGGCTCGACATGACCGTGCGTGACTACCGCTACTATGCCGCTCTGCGTGACAGGTTCGAACCCGGCAAGCCGATGTGGAACACCGAAACCGCGCAGGCTGCCTGCGGTGGCAGCCCCTGGGCCTCGACCTTCCTCGACACCTTCCGCTACCTCAACCAGAACGCCGCGCTGGCGCAGCAAGGGTTGCAGGTGGTGATGCACAATACGCTCGCCGCCAGCGACTATGCCCTGATCGATCGCGATACCCTGACCCCGCGCCCGAACTACTGGGCCGCTGTGCTGTGGAAGCGCACGATGGGCAGCACCGTGCTCGCCTCCCCCGCCTCGCCCTCGCCCGCGCTGCGGCTCTATGCCCACTGCCTGCCCGGCAAGCCTGGCGGCGTCACCGTCATGGCGCTCAACACTGGCGAGGCCGCGCAAGGCCTCAACCTCGGCGGCAACGGCATGGGCTGGACAATGACCGGCCAACCGCTCGACACCCGTAGCGTGCTGGTCAATGGCAAGGCCCCGGCCCTCTCGCCGGACCTCAAGCTGACTGGCCTCGATGGCGTCGCCGTCAGCGGCAAGGTCACGATCCCGGGCCAGTCCATCGCCTTCTACGCCCTGCCCGGCGCCGCCAACCCGGCCTGCCGCTGATGCGCGCGGTCCTTGTCGGCGAGGCGATGCTGGAGCTGTCGCAGGAAGGCAGCCTCTGGCGGCTCGCCTATGGCGGCGACACATTGAATACGGCAATCCACCTCGCGCGCAGCGGGGTGGAGACCGCCTATCTCTCCGCGCTCGGCACCGATCCGTTCAGCGAGGACTTGCGCGCGCGCTGGGCGGCCGAAGGCCTCGACACGTCGCTCGTGCTCGACAACCCCTCCCGCAACCCCGGCCTCTACGCAATCACCTGCGACGACATGGGCGAGCGTAGCTTCACCTACTGGCGTGGTGAAAGCGCCGCGCGGGCGCTGTTCGATTGCCCCGGCATCGAAACCGCGCTGGCCCAGGCCGAAACGACGGACCTGCTCGCCTTCTCGCTGATCTCGCTGGCCATCCTGCCCCAAAGCGGCAGGCAGGCGCTGCTCACCCTCGCCCGCAAGGTCCGCGCCAATGGCGGCCTCGTCGCCTTCGACGGCAACTATCGCCCGCGCCTCTGGCCAGATCAGGCAACGGCCCGCGCCGCGCGCGATGCCGCCATCGCCGTTGCCAGCATCGGCCTGCCCACGCTCGAGGACGAAACCATGCTTTCGGGCGAGACCGATGCAGAAGCCGTCGCCGCGCACTGGCAAGGACTTGGCTGCGCCGAAACCATCGTCAAGCTCGGCCCCGAAGGCTGTCGCCTGCCAGACGGCGAGATCGTCCCCCCCGCCGAAGTCTTGCGCCCGGTGGACACCAGCGGCGCCGGCGACGCCTTCAACGCAGGTTACCTCAGCGCGCGCCTGCGCGGCGAAGCGTCAGCACAGGCCGCAATCGCGGGCCACGCTCTGGCCGGCTGGACCATCATGCGCCGGGGCGCAATACCGCCGCGGGATTCCGAGGGAGGGTGAACACGCCCGCCTCGGGGTGCACGTCAGCTATCTGTCCCATTTTGCTGAGAGCAGACCGTCAGGATACGACGCCATTGTAGTCGTTCGACCTGCCTGCCAAACTCGGATGGGTGAACAGTTTCCCGAATAGCGACACGAGAGAGAATAGGTGATCTGGCTAATAGGTCTGACAGGAGCCATGCTAGTCGCTTGGGCAGGTTATCAGTTCATCAGATTACTGCGTTGCGGCGAGATCAGCGCCATGCACTATCTGCGCCTAGACGCGACCATCGATGACCCACCTGCCTGGTTGTGGTTGATTGCGCTTGTAAACGGTGCCTACGGTGTCCTGGGGCTGGTCATGATGGCTGATGCGCTTAGTTCGTGACTACAGAACCGCTGGGCCGATGATGTCCGTTTTCCACCCCATCCCAGCCATTCACTGCCCTCCCGGCGATCCACAATAGCGGCCATCCGTCAGTGCGGAAATCTCGCCAAGCCGCCTAGGATTTCGCCCTCAGCAGGCTCCACAGCACCACCGCCGCCAGCAGATCCAGCCCCGCCAGGGCCACGAACAGCGGGTTGTAGCCGAACACGTCGGCGCTCTGGCCGATCAGCAGCGTGAACAGCATGCCGCCGATCCACGCCGAGGTCCCGGCCATGCCGCTTGCCGTGCCCACGGTGCGGCTGTCGAACACATCCGCGCACAGGGTAATCAGCGCGCCGTTGAGCAACTGGTGGGCAAAGCCGCCGATGCAGAACAGCGCAATCGCCATCTCGGGCGAGGTGGCAAGGCCGATGCAGGCAGGCCCGACCATGCACAGCGCGCCCATCGTCATCGTGATCTTGCGCGATGACAGCATCGAGGAACCGCGCTTCATCAGCCAAGGCGGCAGCAGCCCTGCGGCCAGACTGCCGAAGTCTGCCGCCAGAAACGGCAACCACGCCCACAGCGCGATAGACTTGAGGTCCAGCTTCCACACTGCGACGAGATAAAGCGGGATGAAGAAGTTGAACGTCTGCCAGGCAGGTTCTGCAAGGAATCGCGGCACCGCAATCGCCCAGAACGAACGGCTGCGCAGCACCTGCCCCTTGGTCGCAGGCTTGGTCGCATCGGGCTGGTTCATCGCCACGATCGCGTCACGCTCTGCCTGCGGAAGACGCGGGTGCTCGGCCGGATCGCGATAGGCGACCCACCACATCCCCGCCCAGACGAGGCTGAGCGCGCCCGTGACCAGAAACGCCGCCTGCCAGTTCCACGCCAGGATGCAGAACGCCACCAGCGGCGGGGCGATCATGTTGCCCACGCTCGTGCCCATCTGGAACAGGCTGGTGGCCAGCGGCTTTTCCTTGGCCGGAAACCACTGCGCCACGGTCTTCGTGCCTGCCGGGATCGCCGCGGCCTCGCTTGCGCCAAGCAGCGAGCGGAAGAAGGCAAGGCTCATCCACCCGGTGGCAAAAGCGTGCGCCATGTTGCTCAGCGCCCAGCCGACGGCAAAGAGGAAGAACCCCAGCCGCGTGCCCAGCGCATCGAGCACCGCGCCCGCCACCGTCTGCATCACCGTGTAGCTCGCCTGAAAGGCCAGCACGACCCAGCTGTACTGCTCGGTCGTCATCGCGAACTCGGTCTTGAGCGTCGGCGCTGCCACCGACAGCGTCGAGCGCGCAAGGTAGTTCAAGATCGTGCCGAGCGTGATCAGCGCGATGATCCACCAGCGCAGCGGAAGTTTCCTGAGCATCGTTCCCGTCCGTTGCCTGAAGGTCAGCGCAGCCGCTCGATCTCGATCATCGAGACCCGCGCATCGCTGGTTCCACTGACGAAATCGAGCGCCAGTTCGCCCTTGGCCTTTATCGTGAACACCTTGGCCTCGGCCACCGCCCCGCTCGCCGGTATTGCGGGCTGGAACTTGCGCAGCAGGGCCTTCTTTCCGCTCTTCACGTCAAACGTGCCAGCCTTCTGCGCAGCGTCGGTCGCGAACCACAGCGTCACCTTGTAACGCCCATCGGCCAAAGGCACGCGGTAGGAGAACGTGCCGGTGCGATAAGTCGCCAAAGCGCCCCGGTCGGTCGTGCCAGCAATGGCTGTCGGCACGGCAGGCTTGCCGTAGTCCGCCGGCTTGTCGAGCGAGGCGGCGGTGCCACCCTCGAACCAGTTGTCCGATCCCAGTACGCGCCCTTCGCTCTTCGTCGCCAGCAGCGTCCCGGCATCGATCACGAACTTGCGCGCCGTCTCGGCCGCCAGCGTCCAGCTTGCGCTGTCCTCCACCGTTCCGCCGGCATGAACACCCCGCGCCACCAGCGCATTGCTGCCCTCGTCCAGCCGGACGCCCGTCCACACGCAGGCCTTCTGCGGGCAGTCCTGCTTCACCCCAAGCGAGCGGCCATTGAGCAGCAGTTCGGTGCTCGCGGTGTTGCTGTAGATCTTCACATCCGCCACCGGATAGGCGCGGTTTACATAGCGCTTGGACGTGATGTGAACCATCGGCTCGGAGTTCCAGTTCGCCTTGTAGAACCAGAAGGCGTCCTTGCGGGTCTTGTGGTCGTAGGCGATCAGGCCCTTGGTATTGATGTCCTGCGCATCGCCTTCGGTGCGCACGGTCGTGGCAAAGTCGAACGAGTTCCACAGCCACGTAGCGTAAAGCCAGGGCCGCGCATCGAGCTGCGCCAGCGCGGTTTCGTGGATATAGCTCTCATATTCCTCGGGCTGCGCCGCACCGCGTGAATCCGCCGGGCCGCCCAGCACGTTGTCAGTGTGCATGGTCAAGGCACCACCTGCGCCATACTCCGTCACCGCCAGCGGCTGCTGCGGCCGCTTTGCACGCAGGCCATCAAGATGCGGGCCGAGATCACCGGCCTTGCCGAAGTACCAGCCGAAATAGCGGTTGGCCCCGCCAAGATCGGCGGCAACCGCCGTCGTGGGGATTTCCACGTCGTTGCCAAAGGCCCGCGCCTCGCAGCACGTGGCCAAAGATGTAGGCCGCGAAGGGTCGAGCGCCTTGGCCGTCTTCTGCAACTCGTTCAGCAGCGGCAGCGGATCGACCTCGCGCCCATCGGCTCCGCCAAACAGGAAGGCCGGCAGCGAATTGCCGAAGTCCACCTCGTTGGCGATGCTCCAGATCGCCGAGGCGGCATGGTTCTGGTTCTGCCGCACCAGTTCGGTCAGTTGCGACTTCGCATTGGCAACCAGCGCCGGATCGGCGACCTTGCTGCCGCCCAGCGTCCACACCGAAACCAACGGGATCTCGTCCCACACCACCATCCCGGCGCGGTCGGCCAGATCGTGCACGTCTTGTCCGTGCTGATAATGCGTCAGGCGGATCGTGTTCGCGCCCATGTCGCGCAAGGTGGCGATGTCCTCCGCCACGTCCTCGCGGCTGATCGCCCAGCCCTTGCCGTCACGGTCCTGGTGATAGCCCACGCCGCGCAGGCGATAGGGCTGGCCGTTGAGCAGGAAGCCGCGGTCAGGATCGAACGCCATCGAGCGCAAGCCATAGGCCTGCCGCACTTCGTCAGAGACGGTCCCGTCCGCCTGCACCACCTGCGTGACCAGATCGTAAAGATAGGGATCGGCAGCGCCGTGCCACAGCTGCGGATTGGTCAGGGCAAGCCGGGCCGAAAACTCGCCGGTCTTGCCTGCTGCAACCGTCGCCGGAACCACTGCAGACGCCGCCTCACGCCCCTCGCGATCAACCAGGCTGACCTTCACGCTGGCCTTGGCAGACTTCGCGGCATCGTTGGCCACGCGGACCACCAGATCGACCTGCGCCTGATCCTTGTCAGCCCTTACCGTCGTCGCGCGCACGCCCGGCCCGCCTGCATCGGCGAGGTCGATATGCAACGGCGCAGTCGTCACCAGCCGCACCGGCCGGTACAGCCCGCCATGCACGAAGAAGTCGCCCGAAAGCGGCAGGACATCGGCGGTGGAGCCGCCAGCCTTGGGCTGCGCATTGTCCACGCGCACGACCAGCACGTTATCGCCATCAGCCTTCATCGCCGCCGTGGCATCGAACCGAAAGCGCGAGAATCCGCCGCGATGTTCGCCCAGATAGACACCGTTGAGCCAGACCTTGGCCACGCGGCTCGCCGCATCGAACTCCAGCCAATGCCGCTTGCCCTTGGCTCCGGCTGGCGTGGCGAAATGCAGGCGATACCAGCCGATGCCCAGCCGCTTGTCCACGTTCGCCGCGGTGTTGGTGCCGCCCAGGTCATGCTTGTAATATCCAACCCGGTTCCAGCTGTGCGGCACCGAAACCTGCGCCCAGGTCGCATCGGCAAACTCCGGTGCAACAGCCCCTTGCGCATCCTCAGCCGTGAACCGCCAGCCGGCATCCAGCACCGTCACGTCGCGCGCTTCCTGCGCAAGGGCCGGCGCGGTTGCAGCCATGATCAGACACGCGACGGAGGCCCTGAGGCCTGCTTTGGCACGAACTGCCGGGAATTCTCGCATCGGTTCTCTCCGGGTATCTATTCTGGTTGGTCGAAACTATCGAGGGCTGGCGGCGTGAAACGACTTGAAGAAGGCGAGCCTGTGCGGATCGGGCCAGTCCTGCTGCGCCGCCGTGTCGGCAAATTCTACCAGACGCGGCCGATCGGCAGCAAAGCGCGGCCAGGAAACGCCGCTTGTCTCCGGCTTGCCGGTGCGGGCAAATGCCAGGAGCGTCTGCATCATCGCGTGGCTCATCGCGCGATCCTGCGGGGTCCAGGCGCGCGTCGGGCGATAGCGGTCGAACGCATCGAGCGTGCCCAGCCAGAACGGCACCTCCGAGGTGTGATAGGCCCCCGCCGTTGCCGGATCGAGATCGGCAAACCGCACCCCCGCGACATAGTGATGTGGCCGTGAAAACTGGTAGGCATATGCGGGCGCCGTTCCATGCGCCGCCTGCAGGCTGGCCCATTCGAACATCCCCGACACCATCGTCTCGTCGCGATCGGCCATGCGTGCCTGCTCCTGCGCCTGACCGTCGCTGCTGGCGGGATAGAGCGCAAGGAAGCGATCGGCCTGCACGCCAAAGCGCTCGCGAGCCTTGGTCCTGTAGCCCTCCAGTGACGTCACCGGCCCCATCCCGCCCAGCGCCTCGTCACGGGTGAAGCCCAGCAGCAGCGGCACATCGCTCTGCCGCCGCGCGGCGAACAGCGCCGGTATGGCATCGGGCAGGACATGGCCGTCAATGGCCGGCCCCGTGCTCGGCCCGCCCGGCACGCGCGGCACGACCAGCCGGTCGGCCGGCATGGCCCGCAGCTCGGCAAGGTTGCTCGCCTTCCACGCCGCCATCAGCCTTGTCCCGGCGTCCTCGGCCTCTGACCGCGATGGCAGCTTGATCGGCCCTGCAATCATCGCCCCGCTCATCCCCACGGCCTTGCGGAACAGACCCTTGGCAAGCGGGCTTACCTGCAAGGCCAGCACCGACATCGAACCGGCCGACTGCCCGGCAATGGTCACATTGTCAGGATCGCCACCGAAGCGCGCGATGTTGTCCCGGACCCAGCGCAGCGCGGCAATCTGATCCAGCAGCCCGTAGTTGCCTGAAGCGCCATCGCCGGATTCGGCGCGCAATTCGGGCGTTGCCAGAAAGCCCAGCGGCCCGACGCGATAGTTGAGGTTGACGACGACCGCCCCCTCGCGCGCCAGCGCTTCGCCGCCGTAGATGCCGACACTGCCCGAACCGACATAGAAGGCGCCGCCGTGAATGTAGACGATCACCGGAGCCTTGCGCAAAGCAGGGCGCGTCCAGACGTTGAGATAGAGGCAGTCTTCCGAAATCGCTTCCGCGCCGGAATACTGGTTTGCCAGGCTGCTGCGCATCGGCTGCACGCACAGCGGCGAAAAGCGGTCAGCGTTGCGCACGCCCTGCCACGCGTCGACGGGTTGCGGCGCCCGCCAGCGCAATTCTCGCACCGGAGGCTTGGCATAAGGGATGCCGAGATAGGCCTGGACGCCATCGCGCTGCGCAATGCCCCGCACCAGCCCGGCCGCCGTCTTCACGGTCCTTGCGACGCCCGCGTGATCAGCGCTGCGAGCGAAAGACGGCGCAGCCGGCAGTATCGCGGCAGAAGCCAGCGCAATGGCTGCCAGCCTCGTTGCGGTCGTCCTCAAGGCCACGCACCCTCCTTTTTCGCCCGACGATTGCCGGATGATGGGCCAGTTGCTTCCAATGATACCTGCAGCCAAGCGGTCTGCGCGGTTGCGGGATTGTCCTGATCGGCACCTTGCGCTGGTAACCACAATTTGGCCTGACCACAATTGGTTTTGCACGGATTCAAGTGTCAGGCAATCCTCCAAACCGCCTTTCTCACTAAAATTTGAAGCAAAAACAAAGTGTAACCCGCACCCTTCGCGGCGGTACCAGATGGCCCATATACATGCACAAACCTTCGTCATACGCGAAATCTATCATTATTATCCAAACTTTTCATGATCATAGGCCGGATAATTTGTGTGATGGATACTTGTGTGGTTGAACATTCTGTGAGATTGGCCAGTCCAACTTGAGACAGAAGGGAGGATCAATATGTTCCGCAAAGCTTATCTTGGAGCCAGCATCTCGCTGCTCGCCATCACATCCGCAGCCCAGGCGCAGGAAGCCCCCGAAGGCGGTCTCGAAGAAATCGTCGTCACCGCGCAGAAGCGCGAGCAGAACCTGCAGCAGGTCCCTGTTTCGGTTACGGCGCTTTCGGCCGAAGCAATTGCCAACAAGGGCATCACCCAGTTCGAAAACCTTGCGCAGGTCGCACCTGGTCTTACCATTACCCAGGGCACGCAGCGCACCGGTAACAGCATCAACCTGCGCGGCATCGGCACCTCGGTGTTCAGCATCGGTGTTGAGCCCGCCGTCTCGGTCGTCGTCGATGACGTTCCGATCCTGAACCAGGGCCAGGCCTTCAGCACCCTGACCGACATCGAGCGCATCGAAGTGCTGCGCGGCCCCCAGGGCACGCTGTTCGGCAAGAATGCCTCGGCCGGTGTCGTCAACATCGTCACCCGCGCTCCGACCGAGACTTTCTCGGGACGCATCGCCGCATCGGCCACCACGGACGAGGAATACCGGGTCGAAGCCGGCATCTCCGGCCCGCTGGGTGAGAACGTCGGCTTCCGTATCAACGGCTTCTACAGCGACTTCCGCGGCTACGTGAAGAACCTCGCCACCGGCAACTATCTCGGTGCCGACGAAAGCTGGGGCATCCGCGGCAAGCTTGTTGCCGACCTGTCCGACAGCGTGAAGGTCACGATCTCGGCAGAGCATTCGGAGACCGACGGCAATTCGACGCCACGCACCGTGCTCAGCTTCGCCCCCGGCGCGACAGTTTTCGGTGCATCGCTTGCCACCAACCTCGGCACGATCAAGGCTGGCCCTGGCAACTACCTGCTCAACCAGAACTACGACGGCATCGCCAAGGGCGAGTCGACCAATGTCAGCGGTCGCATCAGCATCGATCTCGGCAGCGTCGACCTGATCTCGATCACCAGCTACCAGAAGTGGGGCCTCGACACGCAGGACGATGTCGAGCAGTTGAACCTCCCTGTGTTCGGATCGGCAACCGGTCTCGTGCAGTCCAGCCCCTACGACACGAAGAACGTCACGCAGGAACTGCGCCTGGTTTCAACCGCGCCGGGTCCGTTCCAGTACATCCTCGGCGCCTTCTTCTCGAGCGGCGAAACCGATCGTTCGTTCGATCGCGGCCCGTCCGGCCCGCTTCTTTCCAAGTGGGTATCGAACGCCGGCACCAAGACTTACGCCGCCTTCGCCCAGGGTACCTACGATCTTGCCGCCACCACGCACCTCGATGCCGGCATCCGCTACAACCACGAGAAGATCGACGTCTCGTTCCAGCGTCTGAACGTGCCTGCCACGCAGCCGGCCAACAATGCCATCTGCCTTGCGGTCTGCATGGGCAACGCGAGCGACGATGCCGTGACCGGCAAGATCGCCCTGCGTCAGGATGTTGCCGAGCGCGTGATGGTCTACGCTTCGTTCGCCACCGGCTACAAGGGCCAGGGCTACGACGTCTCGTCCGGCTTCACGCCCGCGCGTGCTGCCAACCCGGTGAAGCCGGAAACCTCGCACACCTACGAAATCGGCTTCAAGAGCCGCTTCCTCGACAATCGCGTGCAGTTCAACCTCACCGGCTTCTGGACCGATTACAAGAACTTCCAGTCGCAGTCGGCGGTGGTTCAGCCTGACCAGTCGATCCAGTTCCAGCTCAACAACGTGGGCAAGCTGCGCACGCGCGGTATCGAACTGGAACTGCAGACCAAGCCGACGCGCGAACTCTCGTTCGATCTCGCCGGCACCTGGATGGACGCGATCATCACCGAGTATCCGCTGGCAAACTGCAACACCATCCAGACCACCGATCCGATCTGCTTCGACATCGACGGCAGCGGGCCGGGAACGGCACGTGCGCAGAACCTTGCGGGCAAGCGCCTGCCGAACGCACCGAAGTTCATGTTCAACGCCTCGGCCATGTACGACATCTTCATGGACTCGATGCCGTTCGATGGCTTCGTCACGCTCGACTATCGTTACCAGAGCCGCGTCAACTTCGACCTGTTCCAGAACCCGCTGTACTTCCAGAAGGCCTATGGCGTGCTCAACGGCAGCATCGGCGTCCGCCAGCGCGACGATCAGTATCGCGTGACGCTGTTCGTCAACAACCTGTTCGACAAGCACTTCGCCTCCAACGTCGGCGGCCTCGTCGGTGGTCAGCCAACGTCGGTGAACCAGGTACTCTCGCGCAATTCGCGCCGTTACTTCGGCATCCGCGCCAACTACAACTTCTAAGCACCAAGAGCAGCGGCCAGGCTCACGCTGAGCCTGGCCGCCTTGCCTTTCACGTCCTGGGGCAGGACAGCGAAACGCTCCCGTCAGACCTGGCTGAAGCCACCGTCCATCACGAACTCGGCGCAAGTGACAAAGCTCGCCGCGTCCGAGCAGAGATAGACCACGCCGCCGCCCATTTCCTCTGGCCGGCCCATGCGGCCGATCGGGTGGTTGGCAACGATGCCCTGCATCGCCACCTCGCGGGAAGGCACCGCGCCCAGCTCTACATAACGGTCCATGATCGAATTGAGCATGCCCGTATCGATCCCGCCCGGATGCACCGAATTGACGCGGATGTTGTAGCCGAGCGCTGCGAATTCAGCGCCAAGGCACTTGCTCAGCATCTTCACCGCCGCCTTGCTGGTGCAATAGGCCGCATTGAACGCCGCCCCGCGCAGGCCCCCGACGCTGGAGAAGTTGACCACCGAAGCCCCGCCGGAACGCGCCTTGCCGCCCTCTTTCAGCAGCGGCAGCAGGATCTGCGTGCCGATGATGATCGAATCCACGTTGATCGCGTTGACGCGGTGGAAATCGGACAGCGGCGTTTCCTCGAACTTCGTCACGATCGAATAGCCGGCGTTGTTCACCAGCGCATCGAGCCGCCCGTACTTCTCCTGCACCAGCGCCGCCACGGCCTGCCAGTCGGCCTCGCTCGTCACGTCATGCTTGAGATAGTGGTCCGCGCCTTCGATCTGCGCCTCGGCGGCCAGATCGGTGGCGATAACCGTAGCGTTCGCCGCCTTCAGCGCCTTGACCAGCTCGCGCCCGATGCCCCCCGCCGCGCCGGTGACGACGGCGACTACATTGTCCAGTCCGATCATTGTGCGGTCCATCCCCCGTCGATCACCAGCTCTGCGCCGGTCATGTAGCTTGAATCCTCGCTGGCGAGGAAGAACGCGGCGCTCGCCAGCTCGCTCGGCTGCGCCAGACGCCCGATCGGCGTCGCACCAACCACGCCCGCCACCAGGTCATCCGGCTTTTCGGCAAAGCCCTGATCGACCCAGCGCTGGAACCCAGCCTTGAGCAGCGGCGTCTCGACAAAGCCGGGGTGCAGCGAATTGGCGCGGATCGGCGTCTTCTTCTGGGCGAATTCGATGGCGATGCCCTTGGTGAACAGCCGCACCGCGCCCTTGCTGGCGTTGTAAGCCGAAACCTCGTTCATCCCCACCAGCCCCATGATCGAGCTGACGTTGATGATCGAGGAACCGCCGCGGAAGTCCTTGCCACTCTCCGCCATCAGCGGCACGAAATGCTTGGTACCAAGGAACACGCCGTCGACGTTGATCGACATGATCCGCCGCCAACCTTCCATCGAGAGGCTCTCGACCGGCCCGGTCAGGTCGATCCCGGCATTGTTGACCAGCACATGGCACTTGCCGTGGCGCTCTTTCACCAGAGCGACGGCACGCTCCCAGTCCTCTTCCTTGGCCACGTTGGCGCTGATGTAGCTCGCGGCCTGGCCGAGACGGCCCATCACTTCGGTCGCGGTGTCGCTGTCCTCGGCGTCGAGGTCCGACAGCACGACTTCGGCACCCTCGGCCAGAAAGCGCTCGGCGCAGGCAAGGCCGATGCCGCGAAGGCCCCCCGATACGAAGGCAACGCGCCCCTTCAGGCGCTGTGCAGCAAGTTCCATGTTGCTCAGACCCCCATCATGCCGGCGGTCGTCGCGCCGTCGATCGCGTATTCCGCGCCGGAGATGAACCCGGCTTCGTCGCTCGAAAGGTAGGCGACCAGCCCCGCCACTTCATTGAGCTGGGCCATGCGCTTCATCGGCGCCATGCCCTCGTACATCGCGCGCGCGGCCGCAGGATCGGGCTGCGCGTTCATGATCTGCTGGATCAGCGGGGTTTCCACCACGCCCGGCAGGATCGCGTTGACGCGGATGGCATAGCCCTTCTGCCCGCAGTGCACCGCTGCCGACTTGGCCAGCGCGCAAACCGCCGCCTTGGTCACCGAATAGGTCACGTAATTGCCCAGAGGCCGCGTGGCGTTCATCGAGGAATTGATCACGATCGAGCCCTTCGGCCCATCGGGATTGCGCTTCATGCCCGCAATCGCGTTCTGCACCGTCAGCATCACGCCGGTCTGGTTGATTGCAATCACATTGTTCCAGTCGTCGATCGAAACGTCCTCGATGCTGGCATCGCCGCGCTCGGTCCCGGCGTTGGCAAAGGCGATGTCGAGACGGCCCTCGGCGGCGATGATCTCGTCAATCAGCGCGGGCCAGCTCGCCGCATCCTGCACGCGGTGCTTGCGGAACACGGCGCCGGTCTGGGCGCAGAGCGCCGCCGCCTCTTCCTCCTTCGATCCGGTGAACCAGACCTTGGCTCCCTCTTGCGCCAGGCGCGCCACCGTGGCCGCGCCGATGCCGGTGGTGCCGCCAGTGATCAGGGCGACTTTCCCTTCAAGCCTCTTGGACAATTGTTCTCTCCCGCAAGAATCTGCGTCAGTTTATGGCGTCAGTGGTTACGCGCAGGCGGCAGTCGTGCAACCTATGCTTTCAGCAAGGTGACGCGCGCGCGCAAGGGCGGCAAAACCGGCAGCATTGACCGGAATAAGGGCAAGGAACGAGAGAATGGCTGACAGCGATCCCAACATGGGTGGCGGCAAGGCACGATGCGAGGCGATCAGCTGGCAGGAACTGCTGGCGCAGGATTCGCGCCCCGCTCCGGCCATGCTCACCGAAGAAAGCTACCAGTATCGCGGCTCGGAACCCTTGGCGGCAGAGCGCTACACCTCGGAAGACTTCGCCCGTCTCGAGCGCGAGAAGATGTGGCCCCACGTCTGGCAGTTCGCCGCGCGCGAGGAGGACATCCCCGAAGCCGGTGACTACACCGTGTTCGCGAACGCCGGCCGCTCATGGCTGATCTCCCGCCAGGAAGACGGCAGCGTCAAGGCGATGCACAACGTCTGCCTCCATCGCGGCCGCAAGCTGCGTACCGAGGACGGCACCGCCGACACCTTCACCTGCCCGTTCCACGGCTTTGCCTGGAACAAGGACGGCAGCTTTGCCGGCATGCCCTGTTCGTGGGACTTCAAGCACCTCTCGGCCGAAAAGATGCACCTGCCCGAGGCCGAAGTCGGTCGTTGGGGCGGCTACATCTTCCTGCGTGAGGAGCCGGGCGGCCCCACGCTCGAGGAATACCTCGCCCCGCTGCCGGAATTCTTCAAGCGCTGGCGGCATGAGGAATGCACCACGGTGATCTGGGTGGCCAAGGAAGTCCCGGCCAACTGGAAGGTCACTGCCGAAGCCTTCATGGAAGCCTGGCACACCGTCGTCACCCACCCGCAGTTGCTGCCCTTCACCGGCGATGCCAACAGCGCCTACTGGACCTATGGCGACAACGTGAACGTCAACCACGTGCCGTTCGGCATCATTTCCCCGCACGTCGATCCCAACGGCAAGACGCAGCAGTGGATCGTCGACGAGTTCTGCAAGTACAATGGCCGCTCGGCTGACAACTACGACGCGTCTGGCGATCCTTTCGCCGTCAGCGTGCCCGAAGGCATGACCGCACGCGCCGCATTGGGCGCCGCCATGCGCGCAGGCTACACCGCGCAAACCGGCTACGATCACGATCACGCGACCGACGCCGAACTGCTCGATGGCCTGGTCTACAACGTCTTCCCCAACTTCGCGCCGTGGGGCGGCTTCATGCCGAACATCGTCTATCGCTGGCGCCCCGGAAAGACGCCCGACACCTGCCTGATGGAAGTGCGCATCCTTGCCCGCGTCAAGAAGGGCGATCCCATGCCGCACGGCGTGCCGATGAAGCTGCTCACCAATGACCAGAAGTGGACCGATGCGCCGGAACTGGGCGTGCTGGGCCACGTCTTCGAACAGGACATGGACAACCTGCCCTATGTCCAGGACGGCCTCCACGCCTCCAAGACCGGCGAGGTCAACCTCGGCGACTATCAGGAAATCCGCATCCGCCAGTTCCACCAGACGCTCGACAAGTACCTGAACGCTTGAGCGGAAAAAGGCATCCCCTCCTTGCTCCCCTCCCGCAGGCGGGAGGGGTTGGGGGTGGGCATCCCACGCCAGCGTTTGCAAAAGAACAAAACCGCCAAGGTCAAGCGGCTGCCAGTTCTAGAGGTGATACCAAGTGACTGAAAACACAACGGACGTTCACCCCCCGCGCATCGATTGCGTATTCGTCTGCGGCGGCGTCTGGCATGACATGGACTTCGCCCGCCTCGAAATCCTCAAGCTGCTGGCCGAGGATCCGGCGATCCGCACCCGCGTGTTCGAGGACTACGAGAACATCGAGGCAATCCGCGCCGCCGACATCCTGATCACCTACACCTGCGATGTCACCCCTTCGCTCAAGGCGCAGGAAGCCTTGCGCGATTGGCTGCACGCGGGCGGGCGCTGGTATGCGCTGCACGGCACCAACTCGGTCCTGCGCTTCCTCACCGATGGCCCCAACAAGGACCTGTGGGACGCGCCGCGCTGGGCGCCGCTGATGATGGACCTGCTCGGCAGCCAGTTCATCAGCCACCCCCCGATCGCGCCCTACACCGTCACGGTCGCCGATCCCGATCACCCGCTGGTGCAAGGGGTGGAGCCGTTCGAGACCACCGACGAACTCTATCACATGGAGTACCACGGGGCCCTGCACGTCCTGCTCGAAACCGATTGCACCGTGGAAGGCACCGGCTTTGTCGAGGCGGCAGATGCCATCGGCAAGCATGCCGTCATGTACCTGAAGGACCACGGCAAAGGCGGCGTGCTCTACAACACGCTCGGCCATTGCCGCGGGCACTATGATCTGCAACCGATGCTCGACTGGTGGCCCACGGTGGACCGCTGCGCCTGGGACCTGCCGGTGTTCTACGAGTTGCTACGCCGCGGCATCGGCTGGCTCAAGGACCGTCCGGCGAAAGCCTGAAATCCCGCATCGGTCCTAAGTCCAATTTTGGCGCGCAGGGGGTCGTGTCACACCTTCCGGGTAAACGAATCCGGGAGAGACAACATGACCACCCTCCGCCTCGCGCTGCTCACCGGCGCCTTGCTGACCGCCACCACCGCCCACGCCGGCCCCGCCGCTCCGCCCTCAACCTGGGCACGCTGCGCCGTCTGCCACAGCAACACCAAGGGAGCGCCCGACAAGATCGGCCCCAACCTCTATGGCGTCTATGGCCACAAGATGGGCGTCAAGGGCACCTACAAGTTCTCGGATGCAGTCAAGAAGTCTGGCCTCAAGCTCGATGACGCCACGCTCGACAAGTGGCTGGAAAGCCCGGCAAAACTCGTCCCCGGCAACCGCATGAGCTTCCCCGGCATCAAGGACAAGGCCAAGCGCGCCGAACTGATCGCCTACCTCAAGACACTGAAGTAGGATGAAATCCTCCCCGTTTTTGCGCAGCACAAACGGGGAGGGGGACCGCCGCCGCTGGCGGTGGTGGAGGGGCATGAACCTGACCCCTCCGTCAGTCCTCCGGACTGCCACCTCCCCTTTTGCACTTCATGAAAAAGGGGAGGATCACTTTCTGCCAATAGCCACCGGATCCGCACGCACCAACCCCCGCCCCACCTCGTGCCAGCCCTCAATGCCCTCGGCAAACCAGTAGACCCGCGCAAAGCCTTCGCTGGCCAGACGCCGCGCGGCGTTCCAGCTCATCCAGCAATCGTTGCGGCAGAACACCACCACCGGCAGCGCGGGACGATTTGAGCGGGCCGCCTTCACCGCATTACGCAGGCCCTGCCACAGGACCGCGTCGGCATTCGCGCGCCCGGTTTCAGGGTGCCATGCTGCACCTGGAATCGTCTCATGCTGCGCAGCAAGCGTCCACTTCCCGGTCAGCGGATCACGCACGCCGCCTTCCGCCGGCAGCACATCGATGAACAGCGCATCGACCCCCGGTCTGAGGCGAAGCGCCGCTTCCAGCGTGATGGCAGCGGCCGGTGTCGGCAGGCGATCAACCGGAGCGCGATAGCGTGCCGTGCGATACCCCGCAGTGTCGAACAGTTGAGGGGGAGTTGCGGCAGAGTCATGGGCCTGCGCCTTAGAGTTGCCGGGGAGTTGGAAAGCGGCGAAAACCGCCAGGCTAAGCGCCAGATGCCTTGATTTCACGGCCTTTTCCGCTCCCGCCCCATTATTCCAAGGTCCAATATGCTCGCTCGGCCAATGCGCGCATAGTGTGCTTTGGGAGAATGCGCATGAAGGCAAAGCTGACAATCGCCGCCCTCTTGATACCGGGCGCAGCACCGGCGCTGGCGGCGCCTGCAGATCCGCTGCAGTCGCCAATGTGGGAGCATCACGCCGCGCGCCTGTTCGGCAAGGATGCCGTGGTGTTTGATGATCGCGTTGCCGTCCGCATTCCCGAAATTGCTGAAAACCAAAGGGTTTTTCCGGTCACTGTGGATGCCCGCGCCTTGCCCGACGTGCGCCGCATCGTGCTTTTCGCCGATCTCAACCCCATCCCCGTCGCCGTGGACTACACGCCCACCGGGGCCGAACCCTTCCTCGCCACGCGGATCAAGCTCGACCAGCGCACCCCGGTCCGCGCGGCGGTACAGACGCAGGACGGCACGTGGCACGTCGGCGGATCGTGGATCGACGCCGCAGGCGGCGGCTGCTCGGCCCCGCCGGTCAGCCGCGTGAAAGGGGACTGGGCGGACCATCTGGGCGAGGTTCGGGCGGGGCAATGGCCTGAAAAGGCTGGAGAAACACGCCTTCGCCTGACCTTCCGACACCCGATGGACACCGGGCTGGTCGAGAACATTCCAGCCTACAACATCGAACGGCTGACCGTCCGCGATGCCAGCGGCAAGGCATTGGGCCAGATGCAGATTTTTGGCTCCGTGGCGGAAGACCCGGCCTTCACCGTGGTGGTCAAGGCAACCGGCACGATCAGCTTCGAAGCCCGCGACAGCGCCGGCCTGGAGTTTCCCGGCAAGGTGGGTGCGTGAGGCTGGACCGCAGGGCGCTGTTGCTGGCCGGACTGCTCACCCCCGCTGCCGCCTTTGCCGAGAAATTTGCAGGCAAATACAATCCCGTATCCGAGCAGATCGCGGACGGTCTGTGGATGGTGCGCGGCACTGACGAGGCCATCGCCTTTGCCAACGGCGGCGCGATTGCCAACAGTGCGATCATCGCGACAGACGCAGGCGCAGTGCTGTTCGACCCCGGCGTATCGCGCGAACACGGCCTTGCGCTGGGCGCGATGGCGCAGCGGCTGACCGGCAGGGCGGTGAGCCGCGTCTACATCAGCCACCTGCACCCCGACCATGCGATGGGCGCGGCGGCGTTCGATCCGGCCTTGGTCCACGCCCTGCCCGCCACGCGGGCTGAGCTGGAGCGTGATGGCGAGGGCTTTTCGGACGCGATGTACCGCCTGCTGGCCGACTGGATGAAGGGAACGGCGATCGTCCTGCCGCAAGGCGATGTCACTGAAGGACAAGCGCAATTTGGCGGGCGCAGCTTCCGTCTGCTGGCGCTGAAAGGCCATTCCGGCGGTGATCTGGCACTGCTGGACGAGGCGACCGGGACGCTGATCGCAGGCGACCTCGTGTTTCACGATCGCGCCGCATCGACGCCGCACGCCAGCCTGCCCGACTGGCGCGCCTCGCTCGACCGGCTCGCCGCGACGCCGCACAAGCTGCTGGTGCCGGGGCACGGGCCGATCGACCGCGATGGCGGCGCTATCGCGCAGACCCGCGATTGGCTCGACTGGATCGACGCGACGCTGCGCGATGCGGTGACCAGGGGCCTCGACATGAGCGAGGCTGGGGACCTTCCGATTCCTCCCCGGTTTTCAACGCTCAAGGCCGCGCGCTATGAATTGCAGCGCAGCGTCTCGCACTTCTATCCCGGGTTGGAAGCGGAACTGCTGCCGCGCTTGTAGTCAGAACTCCGCCCTGAGCGATACCGTCAGCCGGCGCGGGGCGCCGGGGGCGTAGGCGCGGGGGTCTTCGGCACCGGGGGCTTCGGCAAGGTCGATCTCGTCAACTTCGCTGAAAGTGCCGAAGGTGGCATAGCGCTTGTTCAGCAAGTTGCGCACTTGCGCGACAAGGCGAATGCCCGGCGCAAGGCTGACCGCGCCATCGAGATCGAACACCGCATAGGCGGGCGTGCGCGGATTGTCGTTGCCCTCGTCGCCGGCGAGATACTGGCCCGAGCGGGCGCGCATCGTGATACCGGCAGACCAGCTCCGCGCCTCCCGCGCAAGGCGCAGGTTGAGGGCGTGGCGCGGCACGGCAGGCAGCTGGTCACCGCGCGCGACCATGATCGTGCCCTCGTCATCGGCCGCCGGGTTCGACGGGCTCGACATGGTGAAGGCATCGCGGAAGCGTGCATCGGTGAAGGCAAAGGCGGCGGACGCGTGCCAGCCGTCGTGCCGCCATTCCGCCGAGGCTTCGATGCCCTGCCTGCGGGTATGGCCGAGATTGGCGAAATAGGCCCGCCCGCGCACGCTCGAGGCTATCATGCGGATATCGTTGCTGGTTTCAGAGCGCCACAGGTTGATGCGCCAAGCCAGCATCTTGCCGGTTGCGCTCAGGCCGCCATGCCAGTTGGTTGCCGTCACCTGCCTGAGCGGCGGATCGGCGATGAAGAAGTTCGCAAGGGTGCAAGGGGCTTCCGGGTCGGCGCAGCTCAATTCCGCAGGGGTGGGATTGCGGCTGGTCAGCGAGAAACCGGCGGTGGCATGAAGGCCGGTGCCAAGGGCATAGTCGAATTCGACCGAAGGATTGAAACGATCGAAGCTGTGACGACCGTTCAGCGCGGTGCCCAACTGGTCTTCCATCACCACGCGGTTGTGCGAATAGCGCGCTCCGGCCTCGACCGAGAGCGCCCTGGTCAACGGCATCTCGAGGTTGGCGAAGAGGGCGAAATCGTCGAGCTTGGAATCCAGCGACACCGGCTGGATCGCCCCTTCGGCCGAGATCAGCGGCAGGCCGAGATCCTCGACCGAGCGATCTTCTTCCAGCTCGCCAAGATCGGTCTGGGCGGCAAAGCGGGTGCCGGCATGCTCCCACGTGCCGCCGAGCGCAATGCGACGCGTGCCGAGGTCGGTTTCGACGGTGTCCTGCCATTGCAGCGTGGCACCATAGGCCTGCGTGCGCTCCTTGCCGCGATTGAACACGGCAGGATCGTCTCCTGCGGCGTTCGCGGCAACGGGACTGCCGCTGGAAAACAGCGGATCGCTGTAGCTGTCGTCCTCATCCTCGACGCAGAGCTGCGCCGGGTTGGCATCGCAAGGGCCGAAATCGGCAAGGTCGCCATTGGCATTGCGACGATCAAGGTACTGCCAGTGGGCGCGCAGTTCGATGCGGGAAGTTTCGCCGATAGGCAGCCAGGGCGCTGCGACTATGCGGGCAAAGCGGGTGCGGGTGCTGTCTGGCCGGGTGAACACGGCATCGTATTTCGCATCGAGCAGTTCGACCGGCGAGACGCCGTTGCCGGCAAGATCGGTCGAAGCACCCAGGGCGGAGAGTTCGATGCCCCAGCCCTCGCCCTGATGAATGCCCTTGGCAAAGCCGCGATAGAGCGTCGACGGGCTGGCCACGCGCCAGCCTTTGTCATGCCGCGCTTCGAACGCGACGAGCAGGTTGCTTTGCGCGGTGCCGGTGCCATAGCTGACCGCGCCGCCAGCCATCCCTTCGCTGTCAACATCGCCCTGGCCGCGCAGGCCGGACAGGGTCACGCCGTCGCCGGTCTGGACGAGCACCGATCCCGCCAGCGCATTGCGGCCGAGCACCGGGTTGGCATCGTTGACCTGCGCGGCAACGAGCACCGTATCGGGCACGAGATCCAGCAGAACGACATCGCCGAACGGCTGGTTGAAGCGGACGCCATCGAGATAGACGGCGATGCCCTGCTCCATGCCCTGAAGCGCACCGGCGGAGAAGCCGCGCCAGTTCAGCGTTGCCTGCCACGGGTTGCCAGCGGCCTCGCCCAGAGTCAGGCCGGGAATGGCGCGTTCTAGCGCGCGGCCGAGATCGGCGCGGCCCGAGGCGTCGATAGCCGCAAGGTCGAGCGCGCGGGCCTCGTCAAGGTCGATCATGCCGCCGGGGGCATTGACGATGATCTGCGGATCGTTCTGAGCAAGAGCGGGTGCGGAACCGGCAGCGAACAGCAGCGGGATCAGCTTGCGCATCATCAGATCTTTACCCTCACCCCTGCCCAGAGCGTGCGCGGATTGCCAAGGTCAATGGAGCCGCCCGAATTGCGGGTGACGATCTCGGTATCGAACAGGTTTTCCGCGCGCAGGACCAGGCTGATTCCCCGGGGCAGCGGCACTTGCGCGAACATGTCGAGTGTCGTCGCGGCCTTCAGGCTGTCGCTCTGGAGGTCGTCCTCGTACTGCTGGCCGACGTGGCGCAGGGTGGCCGCAACGTCCCAGCCTTCGGCAGGGCTAAGGCCGAGCGTGGCCGAGGCGGCGAGGCGCGGGGTCTGTGCCGGGCGCTTGCCGGTGAGGTTCGACAGCGGACCGTTGCGCACTTCGGCGTCGGTCCATGCCAGCGAGCCGTCGAAGCGGACCATGCCCAGTTCGGCGTGGGCGGAGGCTTCGATGCCGCGTGCGCGGATCTGGTCGACATTGCGGCGCTGGCGCAAGTTGGTGCCGATCGTGACGTTGGCGACGGCATCTTCGATGCGGTTGTCAAAGCCGGTCAGCGAAAGGCGCAGGCCCTTGGCGGGGGTGAGGTCGATCCCCGCCTCGAAGCCCTTCTGCTTCTCGTTGCGCAAGGCCGCGTTGGCCTGCGTGGTTACCGGGAAGACGGTGAAGGGCCGGTAGAGTTCGTTGAGCGTGGGCTGGCGCAGGCCGGTATAGGCCGCGGCGCGCAGGGCGATCATATCAGTGGCGCGCAGCACCGCGCCGCCACGCCAGGTGACGGTCCAATCGGTCTGCGTGGCGTAATCGGTGCGGCTGGTGACAGTGCCTGCCGTGTTGCGCACTTCAAAGTAGCCGTCGGCGATCACGGTGCGATCGGCGCGCAGACCGCCGGTCAGCACGAGCTTGCCCAGCGTCAGGTCGTTCTCGGCATAGAAGCCGAGGTCGGTGTTGACGCCCCCTGCCCGGCGACGCGCGGTAATCGCGCCGGTGGCGGCGCTGATCGCGTTTTCCTTCATCGTGCCCGAGGCGCGGCGCCAGTCCACGCCAAGGCGCAGCACGTCGTTCCCGCCCATCGGCGGGCGCAGCTCGAACTTGCCGCCGAGCCCTTGGGCAGGCGTATCGTATTGATCGAGCGTGGGTTTGAAGCTGGTGGCGGAGACGACGATGTTGTCGAAATTGCGCACCTGGACATAGGCCAGGGCATCGAACTGCCAGTCGCCGCGGCCGACGAGGCGCAGGCTGGCGTCCTGCCCTTCGCTGGAGGTGGTGGCGCCCTTGAAGCGCAGCAGGCGATCATCGCGATAGACCAGCGCGCGGGCCTGAAGCTCGACCGTGTCGGTCAGCGGGGCGACGGCGCGGACTTGCGTGGACCAGGATTCATAGCGGGCGCGGACGGTGGCGGGGACGCGCTGCGCCTCGGGCGTGGTGAAGAAGCCCTTGCCGCGATCCCAGCGGCCGGAGACGACGGCGAAGCCCGAGCCGAGGCGGGGGGCGATGCTCAGGGCTGCTTCGGACTCGCCGCGCTGGCTGGCGAGGAGCTGGGCGTTGACGAGGCCCAATTGGTCGGGGCCTGCGCTTTCGAGTTCGATGGTGCCCGAGAGCGCGCCTGCGCCGAACGGGCCGGAGCCACCGCCACGGGTAACGCGGATCGAACCGAGCGTATCGGGGGTGAGCGCGGGCAAGGGCACGTAGCCGAAGAACGGATCGGCCATCGGCACGCCATCGAGCAGCACCAGCGCGCGGCTGGTGGCGTTACCGCCCAGCGCGCGCAAGGTGACGCCCTGCGCCGAGGGGTTGGACGAGCGGCTGTCCGACCGGCGGAACTGCTGGAACCCTGCGACGGAGGTCAGCACATCCTCGACGCGGCCCGAGGCCGAAGTGGTGATGGCATCGCGGCCGATCTCGACGCTGGAATAGGCAGGCGTACCGGGCGTCTTTTCGAGACCGGTGCCGGTGACGACGATCTGGCCGCCGGGGCCTTCATCGGCGAAAGCCGGAAGTGCGGTCGATGCGAGAGCGGCTGCGGCCACGAGGCTGCAGGCCTTGAGAAGCTTGGTGTCGTCCATCTGCTGCGACTTTCCGGATGACGATGAGAAACAGGTATGTCGGCGGCGGTAAGAGAGGAGATTTTCGCCGCCGACAAGGGTGGACTTTCGTATCGGATGTTAAGTTTTTGAAACCCAGGTCAGAAGAACAGGATTCCGCCAACCGCCAGCGCGTCGCTCTCGGCCTTGTTGCCCGAGTGGGCGACCGCCTTCGAATGCACGTATTCGCCGATCAGCGTGACCCACGAGGTCAGGCCGTAGCGGACCTGACCGACGTAGCTGGAGTTCACGTCGAGCAGGTTGGGATTGGCGAGGCGATCGGTGTTGCTGGCGTAATCGAGGTGGCTCTCACCATAGCTGCCGCCGACCGAGACCTTGCCGAAGGTGGCCAGAGCCTGGGCGTAGAAGCCGCTGGAATCGCGCTTGGCGATGCCGGAGCCGGTCTGCGGAAGGCCGGTGTCGAACAGGCCGAGCACGGTCGTGCCGAGGCCGCTGGCGGTGTAGTAATAGCCGGTCGCGGTGACCGGGCCGACCGTCACCTTGCCGCCGAAGTCCACGCCGCTGCCGGTATAGCTGCCGCCGCCGACGATGTCGTGCTTCTGCGTGATCCCGGAGACCCACAGGCGCGCGGCGACGTCGCCGAACTTGCCGTCATAAGTGACCTTGCCCTGGAAGCCGGGGGCCGAGTTGCTTTCGGCAGGGCCGGTGAGCGAGGACAGTGGCTGGAACACGCCGACCGACGCCTGCAGGCCCTTCAGGTTGGGCGTGGTGTAAGTGATCTGCGGCTGGAAATCGGTGTAGATGTAGCCCACGCCGATGCGGCCCAGCGTGGTGTTGCCGGGCGCGACGTTATTGCCGGGCGTGCCGGAGGACAGCAGGGTGATATCGTTGAGAATGCCCTCCGACCCGAACAGGCCGATATCGCGGCCGATCTTGAAGGTGCCGACATTGGGGCGCCCAAAGGTCATGTAGGTCTGGCGGAAGTCGATGCCGGCGGTGGCAAGGGCGGTCGGCTGGCCGCCGTTGTTGGCGCCCAGAGCGCCCCAGGCGGTCGAGTTGATGCCCGGGTACATGCCGAAGGTGGCGCCGACATCCCAGCCCGACTGCTGGGTCGCGACCGAAACCTTGAGGAAGCCGGGGAGCAACCCGTTGCGGATGGCGCTGGAGTTGTTCGAGCCGACGCTGGCGATGCCGCCGGTGACGGCGGTGCGGGCGGTTGGCGTGGCGGGATTGTCGTGGACGTAGAAGCCGTTGACCGAGCCCGAGAAGGTGATCGTGGCCGGGCCGACTTCGAGGCCGATGCCGGATGCGGCCATGCGGACCATGCGGCTGGAATCGACGGATTCGGTGGCGCGGGTCATGGTATCGCCAGCAGGGGCGGCGCCAGATGCAGCGGGGGCAGGCGAAGGCTTGTTCTCTTCGGCCAGCAGCTCGGCATATTCCTCGTCGGAGAGGATGCCCTTTTCGTGCAGGCGCTTGAGCAGTTCGGCCGTGCCGGCGTAGGCGGGCGTGGTCGCAATCGCCATCGTGGCGAGCGCAACCGAGGCGCAAAGCGCCTTCTTGATGTTCATGTCTGGTCCCCTCCGTGAAAGGTCGTGTCGATTATTCTGCGACTGAGCGGGGACAATGCTGCGCGGAAACAAACTGCGATATTGGACTTTGGGCGTTGGACTTTGGGATAATGACGAAGGGCAATCAGCGCCCCAGCGCGACGCCCCAGGGTCCCCCGCCCGCCGGAATTGTGGCGGTGACCTGCATCGCGGCGATATCGACGAAGGAGACGGAATCGCTGGCGCCGTTGGCGACGATGGCGCGGGTACCGTCCGGGGTTATGGCGAGATGCCAGGGGCGATCTCCGACCTTGACGTAGCCGCGCACCTTGCGGGTGGGAACGTCGACCACGGCGATGCTGTCAGCCCGGCCGAGGGCGACGATCGCCGTCTTGCCATCGGGGGTGAAGCGGATGCCGCAGGGCATGACCTTGTAGGCCGGCACGCCGGGCGGCGCGAAGGCAAGGGTCTGTTCGATGGCCCTGGTTGCGGTGTCAGCGATCTGGACGGTGCCGGCCATCTCGGCGGCGATCCACACCTTGGCGCCGCTGCCTTCGAATTCGATATGGCGCGGGCGGGCATTGGTTTCCATCTCCTCCACCACGCTGCGGGTGGCAAGATCGATCCAGGCGACGGTGTTGTCCTCCTCGCTGGTGACGAGCAGCCATTTGCCGTCGGGACTTTGTGCGACGCCTTCGGGCTCGTTGCCGGTGGCGACCTGCCAGGCGACCTTGCGATTGGCGAGGTCTATGGCGGTGACCGCACCGTTGTCCTCGTTGGCGGCGAACAGCAGGTCTCCGGCGTAGGCGGGGAAGAACTGTTCGGGGTCTGCGCCCGAAGGCAGCGCGGCAATCAGCGCGCCGGTGGCGGGATCGCGCAGCTCGACCGCGTTGTCGGCACTGGCGGCGACGAGCAGGGCCTTGCCGTCGCGCGTCATGGCGATGCCACGCGGGCGATTGCCAACCGGCCATTCCGCCTCGACGGTGCCCTTCTCCACGTCGATCACCGTCACGGTCGAGGACCGCTCGTTGCTGACGTAGGCGCGGGTGGCGTGAGCCGCGGGCGCGAGGGTGGTGCCGAGCAGCAGCGCCGCAGCAATGGCTTTCAGTTTTCTCTCCATGCTGCGCACAATATCGCGCGTAAGGGCTCATCGCTATGACACCTTGGTCTTGTACCATGGTTCAATTTGCGCTGGGCCGTCAGCGCGATAAGCAAGGCACATCATCGGGGCGGACGATCATCCGGACCCGTGTCGCAGAGGATGACTGATGATCAAGATCTCCAAGGGCCGTGCCGCCCTGCTGGCGGCGGCTACGCTCGCCACCGGCGCCATCGCATCGAGCCTTTCCGCGCATGGCAATGTCACGCCGCAAGCGGTTGACACTTCGGCCCTGCCCGACCTCGTCGGCGGCAACGACGCCTGGGTGACGGTAAACCCCTATCGCGGCAACGAAAAGGCGTTGGAAATCGGCCAGTCCGCCTATGGCCAGAATTGCGCACGCTGCCACGGGCTCGACGCGATCTCGGGCGGGATTGCGCCTGACCTGCGCTACCTTGAAACCGGCGACAGCGGCGACGAATGGTTCGTCCAGCGCTTCCAGCACGGCTCTTCGCGCGATGGCAAGGTCTACATGCCGCCGTTCGGCGAAGTGCTGGGCCAGAAGGCCGGATGGGCGATCCGCACCTGGATCGAATCCAAGCATACCGAAGAGTGAGCCGGATGCGCGCCAGCAGGCGTTCGTTCCTGCAGGGGCTGGCGCTCAGCGCGCTGGCCGCGTCGTCCAATGCCATTGCCGCACCGCTTGAGAAGGTCAAAGACCTGGGAGTCCTTCGGGTCGGACTCTATGCGGACAACCGGCCATGGTCGTGGAATCAGGACGGCAAGGTGGCGGGCATCGATGCGGATATCGCCCGCGCGCTGGCCGATGCGCTGGGCGTGCGGGCCGACTTGCAGCTGTTCCTGGCGGGCGAGGACATTTCGGACGACTTGCGCAACGTCGTCTGGCGCGGCGGGCTGCTCGGCTTCCAGCCCTGCGACGTGATGCTGCACGTGCCGTTCGAACGGCAGTTGATACAGCAGGAAGACAACGTCGTGTTCCTGGCGCCCTACTACCGCGAGACTTTTGGCGCGGCCTGTTCGCGCGATGGCGGCAACTGCGAGGCGGTGCCGGCGGCGTTCAAGGGGCACAAGATAACCGCCGAACTCGCATCGATCCCTGATTTCTACCTGCTCGGCCATGCGGGCGGCGTCCTTGCCAAGGACCTGATCCACGTTCCCAACGGCTATGACGCGCCCGCCGCGCTGGTGGATGGCAGCGCCGACTTCACCGTGGCGACCACTGCGCAGATCGAGGCGGTCGTCGCCGACCACCCCGAGGCCGGGATCAAGGTGCGGAAAGGGCCGCTGCCGATGATGATGTCTCCGGGCTGGGACATCGGCATCGCGGTCAAGGAAAACTCGCGCAATTTGGGCTTCAGGCTTGAGCAAGTGCTGGAGCAGATGATTGGCGACGGGCGCATGGCCGCGCTGTTCCAGCGCCATGGCGTGACCTGGAAGCCTGCGCTTTCCGCCCAATCCTGAACCGACAGCTCGCACCCGCCATCCTTGATTGGCGGGCCAACGGGGGGACGGGAACACCGACTGCGACCGGTGTTCCCCGAACCGTTTTTGCTGCAGTCATGCTGCGCAGTATTAACAGCTTGGAATGCCCACCCCCGCCCCCTCCCGCCTGCGGGAGGGGAGTCAGAGAACTGCGCTTCTGCCCCCTTCCTGCAAGCTGGAGGGGCTGGGGATGGGCACGGGCGCTCCGCTCTTATCCCAAGGTTCAATTGTGCGCACAAGCGCAACCGATAGGCTCACTGTGACGATCGGGGATCAGTGGCGAACCGGGGGGATTCCCGCATGACCGCACTCCATCGCAGAACAAGACCCCATAACAGGAGGGACAGGATGAAGCGGCGTTTTTCAATCGTGCTGGCAGGCCTTGCAGCCGCAACCAGCCTTACCGCAGCACCGGCACTTGCCGGCGGCCCCACCAGCGCGGACATCGTCAACGATGCAGCCACGCCCGGTGACGTGATCAGCTATGGCATGGGCCCGCAGCAGCAGCGGTTCAGCACGCTCGACAAGCTCAACACTAGCAACGTCAAGAACCTCGTGCCGGTGTTCGCAGCATCGCTTGGCGGTGAAAAGCAGCGCGGCCAGGAATCGCAGCCGCTGGTCTATGACGGCACGATCTATGTGACCGGCTCCTATTCGCGCCTGTTCGCCTTCGATGCGCGCACTGGCGAGAAGAAGTGGGAATACAACGCCCGCCTGCCCGAAGGCATCATGCCCTGCTGCGACGTGGTCAACCGCGGTGCTGCGATCCACGGCGACAAGGTGATTTTCGCCACGCTCGACGCGCACCTCATTGCGCTCGACCGCCACACCGGCAAGGTGATCTGGAACAAGAAGCTGGCCGACTACCAGGCAGGCTATTCGGCCACGGCCGCGCCGCTGATCGTCAAGGACATGGTCATCACCGGCAATTCGGGCGGCGAATTCGGCATCATCGGTGAAGTTTCGGCGCGCAACGTCGAGACCGGCGAGCTGATTTGGACGCGCCCGACCATCGAGGGCCACATGGGCACGCTGGCCGGCAAGCCCAGCACCATGACCGGCAAGCTCAACGCATCGTGGACCGGCGACCTGTGGAAGACCGGCGGCGGCGCGACCTGGCTGGGCGGGACCTATGACCCCGAAACCAACCTGCTGTTCTTCGGCACCGGCAACCCCGGCCCGTGGAACAGCAACCTGCGCCCGGGCGACAACCTCTACACCGCCTCGACGCTGGCGATCGATCCTGACACCGGCGAGATCAAGTGGCACTACCAGACCACGCCGCACGATGGCTGGGACTTCGATGGCGTGAACGAGTTCATTCCGTTCGACGCCACGGTGAAAGGCAAGCCGATGAAGCTCGGCGCCAAGGCTGACCGCAACGGCTATTTCTATGTCCTCGACCGGACCAACGGCAAGCTGATCAGCGCCAACAAGTTCGTGATGCAGACGACCTGGGCCGATGGCATCAACCTGAAGACGGGCCGCCCGAACTTCATCCCGGCCAACCGTCCGGGTGCGCCGAACGGCGCGGAAAAGGGCACGACCGTGTTCGCCAGCCCTTCGTTCCTCGGCGGCAAGAACTGGATGCCGATGGCCTATTCCAAGGATACCGGCCTGTTCTATGTGCCTTCGAACGACTGGGGCATGGACATCTGGAACGAACCCATCGCCTACAAGAAGGGTGCGGCCTATCTTGGCGCCGGCTTCACCATCAAGCCGATTGCCGAAGATCATATCGGTGCCCTGCGCGCGATGGACCCGGCCACCGGCAAGATCGTGTGGGAATACAAGAACAAGGCTCCGCTGTGGGGCGGCGTTCTGGCCACGCGCGGCAATCTGGTGTTCACCGGAACGCCCGAGGGCTACCTCAAGGCCTTCGACGCCAAGACCGGACAGGAACTGTGGAAGTTCCAGACTGGTTCGGGCGTGGTCGGATCGCCGGTGACCTGGGAGCAGGACGGCGAACAGTACGTCGCCGTCATGTCCGGCTGGGGCGGCGCGGTGCCGCTGTGGGGCGGCGAGGTTGCCAAGACCTTCAAGGAAATCAGCCAGGGCGGTTCGCTCTGGGTGTTCAAGCTGCCGAAGTAATGTTTCCCCGGAGCGCCGGACCCTTTTTGTGGGTCTGGCGCTCCATCCCCTCCCCGGGTAGATGACTATGAGCAACACCGTCGCACTTACAGCAATCGCAGCCGATAGGGGGAGCGCTGCCATGGCAGAAAACGGATCGCCAGATCGCGTCTTGATCGTGGACGATCATTCACTGGTGCGCGACGGGCTGCGCTCGATCTTCGACGATGCCTTTCCTGATTGCACGATCCTTGAGGCCGACAGCCTCGAAGCCGCGCTTAGCGCACTGGCGCAGGAGGGCGACGTCGACCTCGTCCTGCTCGACCTCAACATTCCCGACGTTTCGCACCTTTCCGGCCTCGAAGCCCTGCGCGACCGCTTCCCGGCGACGCCGGTGGTGATGGTCTCGGGCGTGACCGACCGCAAGGTTGTGCGCGATGCGTTGGCGGCGGGCGCGGCGGGTTTCGTACCCAAGAGCCTGAAGCGCGCGGCAATCCTCGACGCGCTGAACCAGGTGCTTTCGGGCGAGATCTACATGCCGGAACTGGAAGGCGATGATTCGGCCGCCGCCGAAGAGGACGCGATCCGCAGCCGGATCGACAGCCTGACCCCCCAGCAGCGCGTGGTGCTGGGGCACCTCGTCGCCGGGCGGCTGAACAAGCAGATCGCCTATGAACTCGACGTCTCGATGACGACGGTTAAGGCCCATGTTTCCGCGATCCTGCAGAAGATGAACGTGTTCTCGCGCACGCAGGCGGTGATCATGGCCGGCAAGGTGGGGTTCAAGGGGTAAACGGTCACGATCGGGCAATTGCGCTCTGCGTCCGGTCTGGCAGGTTGGCGCGGGGGAGAATGCCATGCTGATCGAGACACCGCTGACGCTGCCGTGCGGCATCGTGATACCGAACCGCCTTGCCAAG
Source organism: Novosphingobium sp. ERW19 (assembly GCF_012641315.1). Lineage (NCBI taxonomy): Bacteria > Pseudomonadati > Pseudomonadota > Alphaproteobacteria > Sphingomonadales > Sphingomonadaceae > Novosphingobium > Novosphingobium sp. ERW19. The sequence goes on along the minus strand of NZ_JABAIC010000007.1, from coordinate 239,173 downwards.
GGTGCGATGACCGAGGGGCTGGCCGATCCATCGGGCAAGCCGACGCCTGAGCTTGACCGGCTCTATGGCGTCTGGGCCGATGGCGGCGCGGGGCTGCTGATTACCGGCAACGTGCAGATCGATGGCGACCATCTCGAGCGGCCCGGCAACGTCATCGTGGATCGCGCGCCCGATGCGGCGATGAAGGCGGCGCTGGCGCAGTGGGCCAAGGCGGGGACGCGCGCCGGCAACCAGTTGTGGATGCAGATCAGCCACGCCGGGCGGCAGACGCAGAGCGTGGTGAACCCGCATCCCAAGGCGCCATCGGCGGTCAAGCTCGGGCTTCCGGGCGGGCAGTTCGGCGAACCGGTGCCGCTTGAGGAAGCGGAGATCGTCGAGCTGATCGGCCGATTTGCCACTTGTGCGAAGGCCGCGCAGGAGGCGGGCTTTGGCGGAGTGCAGATCCACGCCGCGCATGGTTACCTCCTCTCGCAGTTCCTCAGCCCCCGCAGCAACCAGCGCACCGACCGGTGGGGTGGATCGCTGGAAAACCGGGCGCGGTTCCTGATGGAGACGGTGCGCGCGGTGCGTGACGCCGTGGGTGCGGGGTTCGGCATTTCGGTGAAGCTCAACTCGGCCGATTTCCAGCGCGGCGGCTTTGCCTTCGAGGACAGCCTGCAGGTGGCGCGCTGGCTGGAGGAGGCGGGCGTTGACCTGCTGGAGGTTTCCGGCGGATCGTATGAACAGCCGGCGATGATGGACATGGAGGGGCTAGATCCTTTCGAGCGGCCTGATGTTCCGGCTTCGACTGCGGCCCGCGAGGCCTATTTCGTCGATTTCGCCAAGGCAATGAAGGCGAGCCTGACGAGGATGCCGCTGATGGTGACGGGCGGTTTCCGCAGCCGCGCGGCGATGCAGCATGCGCTGGAGACGGGCGCGGCGGACCTGATCGGTATCGGGCGGCCGTTGTGTGGCGCGCCTGACGCCTGCCGCGACTTGCTTGCCGACCGCGCCGACCTGCCGCGCTTCGAGACGAGCCTGCGCCTGCTGCCCCCTGCCCTGCGCTGGCTGGAGAAGTTCGACGCGGTGCGCACCATCGCCGGCTTCGGCGTACAGATGTGGTACTATGCCCAGATCGACGCGATCGGGCGGACGGGCAAGCCTGATCCGGGCAAATCGGTGTTCTCCTCGCTCTTGCAGGTGCAGAGCCAGGCGAAAGCGTGGATGAAGGCGCGGCGGGCGCGTTAGGGTCCAAACTCCTAAAGCACATCCCTTTGCCGGAGCAGGGCGCGCAGTTGGGCGGGCTTTACCGGCTTGTTGAGGATCGGGAGCGAGAGCGCGCCGAGGCGCGCCTTGGTTTCCTCGCTGCGGTCGGCCGTGATGACCATCGCGGGCAGGTCATAGTCGGCGCGTGCGCGCAAGGCGGCGATCGCTGCCTCGCCGGTCAGGCCATCATCCAGCTGGTAGTCGACGATAGCCATGGCCGGTTTGCGCGCGAGGGCAGCGGCGACGCATGGCTCCGCAGGGTCGCGGGCAGTGACAACTTCGAGGCCCCAGTTTTCGAGCAGGGCTTCCATGCCGGAAAGGATGGCGGGGTCATTGTCGATCACAAGCACGAGCCCCCCGTTGCCGGTCGGCACGACCGGGGGCTGCTCGATCGGCTTGGGCGCAGCCAGCGGCTCCACGCGGGGGAGCAGGATCGAGAAGGCCGAGCCGAGGCCGGGGACGGAATCGAGGCCGATCGGGTGATCGAGCATGGTCGAGACGCGGCGGACGATAGCAAGGCCAAGGCCCTTGCCGGGGATCTTCTGGGTCTTGCCGACGCGGCGGAACTCGCCGAAGATTTCCTCGCGATCTGACGCGGCGATGCCGGGGCCGGTATCGCGGACGGTGACGCGGACCATGCCCTGGATCTCGTCCACTTCGACGGCCACCCGGCCAGCCTCGGTGTAGCGGATCGCGTTCGACACGAAGTTCTGCAGCACGCGGCGCAGCAGGCGCGCGTCGGAGCGCACCCAGGCATGGGTTTCGACCACGTCGAATTCGAGCTTTCCGGCAGCGGCGAGCGGCGCGAATTCGACGCGCAAGGCATTGAGGATTGCGCCGAGCGAGTGATCCCCCAATTCCGGCTGGATTGCCCCTGCATCGAGGCGCGAAATCTCGAAGAGGGCTTCGAGCAGGTCTTCGACCGAGTCCAAGGCCGTCGACGCCTGGCTGACCAGCGCGCGGGGGCGTTCGGGTAGCTTGAGGCCGTCCATTGCGGAGACGAACAGGCGCGCGGCGTTGAGCGGCTGGAGCAGATCGTGGCTGGCCGCGGCGAGGAAGCTGGTTTTCGAGCGGTTGGCGGTCTCGGCCTCGTTCTTGGCCTCGACCAGCTGGCGGTTGACCTCGACCAGTTCGGCGGTGCGTTCCTGCACCCGGCGTTCCAGCAGTTCGGCTGTCTCGGTCAGCGAGCGTTGCAGGCTGACGTGGTCGGTCACGTCATCAAAGGTGAAGACCATGCCGCCGTTGCCCAAGGGGACCGAGCGGATCACGAAGTGCCGCCCGTCCATCAGACAATCGGCGGAAAGCTGGCGCTTGTCGCCTTCGCGCCAGGCGAGACTGTCGGCGCATTCGAGGCCAAGACGCCAGCTGCACCACTGGACCAGCTGGGCATGGCTCTCGACATGGCGCAGCAGGTCATTGCCGGAAAGGCCGAGCACGCGCACCAGCCCCTCGTTCCAGGCCTGCATCCGGCGCTGTGCATCGAACAGGCAGACGCCTTCGGACAGGGTGTCGAGCGTTGCCTGCAGGGCCAGGTTGCGTTCGGCGAGTTCAAGGGCGCGCTGGCGGGCGTCCTCGGCCTTGACCGAGGTGATGTCGGTGTAGATGCCGACGATGCCGCCATCGCTGGTGCGCAGTTCGTTGATCTGGATCCAGCGCCCGTCGCCCAGCGCCTGAACATGCGCCCCCTCGGCGCGGCGGTGCCAGTCGACCCGGTCGCTGAGCCAGCGGTCGGGACCGGTTGCCGCGCCAAGAGTGGAGCCGGTCAGCGCGACGCGGCTGGCCATCTCGGCAAACTCAGGGCTGTCTCCGGAAATCGGTTCGACGGCGGGAAAGATCTTGAGGAAGGCGCGGTTGCACAGGATCAGGCGGTCGTCGGCATCGAACAGGGCAAAGCCATCGCTGAGGGATTCGATCGCATCGCGCAGCAGGACGCGGGCTGCGGTGGCATCCTCGTTGGCTGCGGCGAGTTCGGCCATGGCGGCTTCGAGCGCGCTGGTGCGATCACGCACCACGGATTCAAGCGCAATGGCGGTTTCGAACATCGAGAACGCGCCGCCCTCCATATCGACCGAGCGTTCGACCCGGTCCATCAGCGCGGCATTGATCTTTTCGAGCTGGCGCACGCGGGCGCGCAGGGCAGTCACCTCGTCCTCGCCGTTGACCATGGCGGGGGCGAGAATGCCGGTGAGATTGGCGCCGCTCATCGGCCGACGGCGAGACCGGTGAAGGTCTGGTTCATGTGCGCGGCGCGGAACTGCTCGCCATAAGTGTTGAAGCCGAAGACGCGGTTGGCAACGTACATGCGCGAGACAACGCCGGCCTGCTGGCGATCTTCGGCATCGAGGCGATTGAGCACGCAATCGAAGCCGACGACGTGATCGATCTCGCCCACCTTGCGGCCGATCTCGTCGAACAGAGCGTTCATTTCGGCAATGCGATCAACCGGTTCGCCGATGGAAAGGACAACGCCGGTGTCGATGGCGCAATAGAACGTCAGCGAGCCATCGTCGTTGGCCGTCTGGATCGAGCGGACGTGGAACTGGCCGCCGGTGCGCACGATCGGCGGATAGGCAGCAAAGAACTGGGCGTTGAGTTCGCAGGGCGGACTTCCGGCAAGGCGGCGGTATTCCTCGGCGGCGGGCGCAGCGTTGATTTCAGTGACGACGCGGGATTCGGCATCGGCCTCGGTGATGACCATCTTGGCCGGGCCGGGACGATAGAAGCTCTTGCAGAAGACGTGCAGCGGGCGGCGGCTGGTGAGCAGGACGATCACCGCCGCGTCCTTGTGGAACGCCCCTTCGTGGAAAATCGCGGTGTCGCGGAAAGAAAGGCCATCGCCGCTCGACCCGCCGATCAGCTGGATATCGCCCAGCGCATGCTGCGCGGTCATCGTCAGCAGTTCCTCGCGGTGGGACAGGCCATCGACAAAGAACAGCGCGACATGGTGCAGACCCTCGCCATGTTCGCGCCGCGAGTGAGCAACCAGCTGGCGGATCGAGGCTTGCGCGGCCTGCGGATCGAAATGGTCGAGATCGTCGAAGCGCAGGGAGGCCATCGAGAACGGGCCTTCGGGGAAGCCGATCAGCACGACCGAGTGCGTGTCGTATCCCTGGTCATTCAATTCACCGGCACTGGTGCAGCCGAACAGGCGCACATCGGGCAGGGCCTTGGCCAGTTCGGCCTGGAGGGCATCGCGGGGATAGGCGTTGGAGCAGAACAGCAACGCGCCGGCCAGCTTGCGGCCTTCGATGCACTCGGCCAGTTCGGCAACGGCGGCGCGGGGATCGGCGGCGCGGGAAGTGCACGCAATCATGCGCGCGCCATCCACGTCAGGGCCGACTGCTGTCGCCGTTTCCATCACCGCATCCTCCATGGCCTGACCTCTTGCGGGTTCTCCTGCCTGCCGCGCAGCTTAGGGCGAAGCGGTCGCTTCGCCAAGCGCCACGCTGTCACCGCGCAGCGGCTCGCCTGCGGCCTGGAGCGCGGCGCTCTCCTCATCGGTGAACACCCGGCTGCGCACGATGAAACGCACGCCTTCGGGCGCCTCGAGGCTCATCCCCGAGCCGCGCCCCGGAACGACGTCGATGGTGACCTGGGTGTGCCGCCAGTACTCGAACTGCGCCGCCCCGATCCACACCGGCGTGCCCTCGGCAACGTGGCCCAGCAGCACGTCCTGCCCACCGACCCGGAACTCGCCAGCCACGAAGCACATCGGTGCGGAGCCATCACAGCATCCGCCGGACTGGTGGAACATCAGCGGCCCGTGAATGGCCGTCAGCCGGGAAATCCACTCCCCGGCTTCAGGCGAATTGAGAACGCGGGGCGGCAGGTTACTCATCCGACTGCGGAGATCATGATGCTGGCACCGCCGATTGCGAAGTTGGCGATATCGGCGCTGGCGGCCTGGGCCTGAGGCGAGGACATCCCCGCAGCCATGGCATCGGCATCGGCAAACCACAGCTGGGTCAGGCGGTAATAGGCGGGCGCACTGCCATCGGGACCGGGCAAGCCCTTGAGCAGGACAGCCTTTTCCAGCCCCGGGATCTGATCCGCGATCGGCATGTGGGTTTCGTGATAATAGGATTCGAACGCTTCCGGATCGGCAGGGGCGTTGTAGAATACGTTGACGACGACTTGAGCCATCGGTTCATCCTCTCTTGTTTATCGCTTCACCTTCGCGCTCTTGCGGCCGAAGTGCAAAGGGCAGATCACAAATGGTGACGGCGCGACGGGGACCTTCCTCCCCTGCCGCGCCGTCTCCCTCCAGCTGTCAGGCCAGAACCATTCGGGGTTTCATGTCAGCCTCAGAAGAAGCCGAGCTTCTTGGGGCTGTAGCTGACCAGCAGGTTCTTCGTCTGCTGGTAGTGATCGAGCATCATCTTGTGGGTTTCGCGCCCGATGCCCGACTGCTTGTAGCCGCCGAAGGCCGCGTGGGCGGGGTAGGCGTGGTAGCAGTTGGTCCAGACGCGACCGGCCTGGATGCCGCGGCCGAAGCGATAGGCGCGGGTTCCGTCGCGCGTCCACACCCCGGCGCCGAGGCCGTAGAGCGTGTCGTTGGCGATCTCGAGCGCTTCCTCGTCGGTAGAGAACTTGGTCACGGCAAGGACCGGGCCGAAGATCTCCTCCTGGAACACGCGCATCTTGTTGTGGCCTTCGAGCACGGTCGGCTGGACGTAGTAGCCGTTGGCCAGATCGCCCTCGTGCATCGCACGCTCGCCGCCGGTGAGGACCTTGGCACCCTCGTCACGGCCGATCTGGATGTAGGAGAGGATCTTCTCCATCTGATCGTTCGAGGCCTGCGCGCCGATCATGGTCGAGCCATCGAGCGGGCTGCCGAGCTTGATCGCCTCAACGCGGGCAATCGCTTTTTCGATGAAGCGGTCATAGATCGATTCATGCACCAGCGCGCGGCTCGGGCAGGTGCAGACCTCGCCCTGGTTGAGCGCGAACATGGTGAAGCCTTCCAGCGCCTTGTCGAGGAAGTCGTCGTCGTGATCCATCACGTCGGCAAAGAAGATGTTCGGGCTCTTGCCGCCCAGCTCCAGCGTGCAGGGGATGAGGTTCTCGGACGCATACTGCATGATCAGGCGGCCGGTGGTGGTCTCGCCGGTAAACGCGATCTTGGCGATGCGCTTGTTGGTGGCGAGTGGCTTGCCGGCTTCGATGCCGAAGCCGTTGACGATGTTGAGCGTGCCGGCGGGCAGGATGTCGGCGATCAGTTCGGCGAGGACGAGGATCGACATCGGGGTCTGCTCGGCGGGCTTGAGCACCACGCAGTTGCCTGCGGCCAGCGCCGGTGCAAGCTTCCATGCCGCCATCAGGATCGGGAAGTTCCACGGGATGATCTGGCCGACAACGCCCAGCGGTTCGTGGAAGTGGTAGGCGACGGTGTCGTGGTCGATCTCGGCGATCGAGCCTTCCTGCGCCCGCACGCATGCGGCGAAGTAGCGGAAGTGGTCGATGGCGAGCGGAATGTCGGCGGCGGTCGTCTCGCGGATCGGCTTGCCGTTGTCGATGGTCTCGGCCATGGCGAGGAGATCAAGGTTGGCCTCCATCTTGTCGGCCACCTTGAGCAGGATGTTCGATCGCTCGGTTGTCGACATCCGCCCCCACGCATCCTTGGCGGCGTGGGCAGCGTCAAGCGCCAGCTCGATGTCCTCGGCCGTGCCGCGCGCCACCTGGCACACCACTTGGCCCGTCACCGGCGAGATATTGTCGAAGTACGCACCCTTGACCGGGGCAACCCATTTGCCGCCGATGAAGTTGTCGAACTTGTCACGAATGAGTGAAACGCCAGTGAACTGGCTAAGGGCCTGCTGCAACATCCTCCGGTCCTCCAGAAACTTGTTTTCGAGATCTGGCGGCAGTGTGCGCCCAAGCCGGGACGAGGCCAATTGTACCTTGGAAGGATGCTGCGCGGACCGCCCGCCTGAGCCAAAACCTGCACCAATGGACATCAGGAATTGCAACAGGCGGGCATGTGGTCGCGTGTTCACGGTCGAACGCTAACACGGTGCGCGACATTGCTCGCAATTCAGCGCCGACCGCAGCAACCCGGGCGCCGAAGGAAGAAGGAGTGCCGCTGCATGCTGGACTGGTTCGAAACACAGGCGCCGATCCGCGAGAAAATGCGCGTGCTGACGCTGACACTGGTCGGCGCTGCGGCTTTGAACCTGTTCGACATTCCGGTCCTGCTGCTGCTTCCGGAACACAGCCTTGCGCTCGTTTCCGTCGTCGCCGTCATCTCGCTGGTCCTGACCTTCACGATTCTGCGCCTTGCCTCCGAACGCATCTGCAGGCCCTATGTCGATACGGTGGTGCGCATGGAGGCACTGGCCGACGGCGATACCGAAAGCCCGATCCGCTATACCCACCACGCGGATTGCGTTGGGCGCATGACCAAGGCGATGGACAAGTTCCGCGTCAGCATCCGGGCCTCTACCGATCTCGAGACGCAGCGCCGCATCATCGACCGCATGAACAGCTCGCTCGCGCGGTTGGCCGCCAATGACCTCACGGCAGAAGTCAACGAGGCGTTCCCCGGCGAGTACGAGGAAATGCGCCGCAACTTCAACGCTGGGCTGACCAGCATCTCGGCCGCGCTGGCCAACATTCGCGGCCTTGCCGGAACGGTCCTGACCGGATCGGAGGAGATCGACGCCGCTTCAGCCGATCTTGCCCGCCGCAACGAACGGCAGGCGGCCAACCTGCAGCGCGCGGCGACGGCGATGAACGAAGTGACCACTGCGCTTGGCCAGACCGCCGAACGCGCCGATACCGCCCACCGCTCCGTCGCCAGCGTTGCCGCGAAGGCCGCAGAAGGCCACGACGTTGCCGCATCGGCCATGGATTCGATGCACGAGATCGAGAAGTCGTCACAGGAAATCGGCCGGATTGTCGGCCTGATCGATGGCATCGCTTTTCAGACCAACCTGCTGGCGCTCAACGCTGGCGTGGAAGCGGCGCGCGCAGGGGAGGCAGGCAAGGGGTTTGCCGTTGTCGCCACCGAGGTACGCGCGCTTGCCCAGCGTTGCGCCGAAGCTGCGCGGGATATCAAGGGGCTGGTCGATAGCAGTACCAGCACGGTTGCCAGAGGCGTCACCACTGTCGAGCGGACGCGCTCGGTCTTGGGCGAATTGACCGGCCTGATCGACGAGATCAGCAGCTTCATTACCGAGGTCGCCTCGCATACCGCAAAGCAGGTCCGCAACCTTGCCGGCGTGAACACCGACGTGGCCGAGATGGACCAGATGACGCAGCAGAATGCCGCGATGGTCGAGCAATCGGCAGCGGCGGCCCGCAGCCTGTCGGAACAGGCCAATGCCTTGTCCGCCGGAGTCGGCACGTTCCAGATCAAGGAAGGGATGGGCGTTCAGCCGATGATCCCGCGCCATGTTCCAGCGGCGCCGCCTGCTCCTGCGGTTCCGGCGGTGGCGAAGCCGGCCGTTCGCACGCAGACCAGCGGCACCCTTGCCCTTGCCGAAGACTGGTCGGAATTCTGAAGCAGGATGGCCCTGAACCGTTATCGGTTCGGGGCCGTCATCGCATCAGGCAGCGGCAAACCGGTCAAGCGCGGCAAGGCCATCGTCGGGCCAGCGCGACAAGGCGAGCAGGCGCTTGTGACCGTGGCCGATGAACAGTTCGTCTGTCACGCCCATGCCGCCGTGGAACTGGATCATCTCATGCCCAAGTTCCACCGAAGCCGGCGCGACAAAGGCGCGCAGGCCATCGACGGCGGCGGCGAACCCGTTAGATCCCTGGCTGACAATGGCAAGATCGAGCAGTGCCCTGCCCTGCTCGATCGCAGCATATTGCGCAACCATGCGGTGCTGGATCGCCTGGAACGAGCCCAGGGCCGTGCCGAACTGCTGGCGCGTGCGCAGGTAATCGAGCGTGGCATCGAACAGGCGCTGCATAATGCCCAGCGCTTCGGCAGATCGCGCCAGCGAGGCGAGTACGCCCACATCGGCGACATCGGCCAGCGAGCCGCCGAGCCGCGTGGCAGCAACGTCGGCCAGCCCAAGGCTCACCGCCAGCGAGCCATCGACCATGCGCCACGGCGTGATTGTCAGGCCAGGTGCATTGGCGGCAACAAGATAGAGGCCAACGCCCGCGTCATCGCCCGGTGCGCCGCTATCGCGTGCCGTCACGATATAGCCATCGACCCCGGCGCCTGCGGGCACGCAGGACTTGGCGCCCGACAGCGTGCCATTGGCGCCCACGCTGGTCTCAATAAAAGTGCGACCACCGCGCGCGCCCTGTTCGGCATGGGCCAGCGCCAGGCGGCGGGTGCCCATGGCGAGGGGCTCCATCCAGTCGCGCGCGATTTCCGGGGGAGCGACGCGTTCGAACAGCCGCGCTGCGACCATCACGTTCTCGATCAGGGGTTCGACGACCAGACCCTTGCCCAGCGCCTGGAACACCGTAGCAATCGCCGTGGCATCGAGCGCCAGCCCGCCGCTTTCGAAAGACAGCGGCGCCGCGACAAGGCCGAGTTCGGCAAGCAGGGACCACATCTGCGGCGAAAAGCCATTGGCCCCGCCGAGATAGACACGGCGGCGATCGAGGTCGTAGTTGTCATCAACGAAGCGCTCGGCCAGGGCCTTGAGCATTTCCTCGTCTTCATTCAGGTCGAAATTCACGTCCCTCTCCTCAAGGAGACGACCTGTAACAAGTTCGCACGGCTCGCCATGCTGCGCAAATGACTAGGCGTTTGGACCAAGACCGTCGTTGTTTCCAAAGCACTTGGCCGGTATGACCCATGTCCATAAGTACAGGAGAGGTCAGTGCAGCTTTCGGTGGAGTCGATCGACTCGGTCAGGATCAGCAATCCGCAGGACGTGCGCCGCGCGGCGGAGGCCCTGCACCAGATCGCCACGGCCGCCGGCATGCGCGCCGCGCCTGCGCAGGACATCGCCGACAAGCGCACGCCGGTCGATGCCGATGGCAACATCCTCGCCCGAGACGTGTTCGGCTGGAACGATGAGAAGGTGTGGTGGCGCAATTCGCGGATCGCGCTCGATTCGCCCCTGACGTCGGCCTGCCGGTTCGAAAGCGAGCCGTTCTGGGTGAACGCCAATGGCTTTCACACCCGCCAGCCCAATCATTACCTGACCGCGATCGACCTGACCAACTTCGAAGCCCGCGCGATGACCCGCGCTGCCATCGTCGTGCCGGTGCACCTGCCGTTCGGGCAGATCGGTGCAGTCAGCTTCAACCCGCTTGATCCGGCGCAGACCGAGCTGGACGACGTGTTTCTCGAGAACGGCGACGCCTTCGGCATCTATGCCCGCACTTTCATCGCCAGCTATGTCCACGCGATGGGATCGGCGCAGGCCCTGCCCTCGGGCTCGCGACTTTCAAAGCGTGAAGTGGAGTGCCTGCGCTGGGCAGCGATCGGCAAGACCGACCTTGAAATCAGCATGATCATGGGCCGCAGCCGCGCCACGGTGCGCTTCCACATCCATAACGCCTCGATGAAGCTGAACGCGGTGAACCGCAGCCAGACCGTGTTCAAGGCCGCGCAGCTGGGCTATATCTCGCTGGCGACCTGAGGCCGCGCTTACTCGTCCCAAGGCGGGATCTCGCCCGCGCCGACCTTGCTGGAAATGCCGAGCAGGAAGCCGCCCAGCACCTCGGTGGCGTTGGGATAACGCTGCGCCATGCGGGAGGCGAGCTCTGCGGAGGTCTTTGCGGTCCTGGCTTCGGCGGCAAAGGCCGTGATGTAGGCGCGGGTCCAGGCGATGGACATGTTGTCGTCCGGCAGGCCCGGTTGGCGATGGCCCGCCACGATGCGCGCCGGGTTCATGGCCTCAAGCTGGTCGAGAGTCTTGAGCCATGCGTCGTATTGCGCGGGGCCATGTTCGCCGAGCCAGACATAAACGCCGTTGTAGAGGATGTCGCCCGCGATCAGGGTGCGTGTCTCGGCATCCCAGACGACGGTGGAATGCAGGTGATCGCCCTGCATCGGGCCGATGACCTGCAGCTTGTGGCCTTCGAGGTCGATGCTGTCTCCGCTCATCGCCTCGGGCTGGACCCCGCGGCGCGGCGCATTGGTGCCAAGCTGTGCGGCCCAGCGCTTGAACTTGATCGGGATCGAGCGGGCCATGTCCTTCGCCGCTACCGGATTGGCGAGGATCTTCGCATCCGGGAAAGCATCCTGCAGCACGTCCAGCCCGAAGAAGTGATCGGGGTGGTCGTGAGTGATGACGATGGCCTTCAGCGTCTTGCCGCTGTCGAGCACATCTGCTGCCACGCGCATGGCATCGGCCCGGGTGAAGGGCACGTCCACCAGGACCGCGTCCTTCTCGCCCGTGACAAGTGTGACGTTGGCCACGAGGCTGCCGGGGCTGGTGGTGATGACCTTGTAGTCGAGCGGCTTTGCGTGAGCGACACCGATGGAAAGCGCCGACACTGCGAGCAGTGCGAGGATCTTGCGCATAGTTCGTCTCCCTTCAGTGGGCGGTCTGGCCGCCGTCGATTGTAAACGTGGCGCCGTTGATGAAGCTGGCCCCGTCCGAGCACAGGTGCAGCACGGTGGGGGCAATCTCCTCGGGGCGCGCGGCGCGGCCCGAGATGTTCTGGGCGAAGAACATCTGGGTGAACTCGTTGCTGTCGGCCCAGTGCTGGGTCATCGGGGTGACGACGAAGCCGGGCGCTATGGCGTTCACGCGGATGTTGCTTTGCGCATATTCCACCGCAGCAGCCTTGGTCAGGCCGGAGACAGCGTGCTTCATCGCGCAATAGGCGCTCATGTTCGGGTCCGCGATCAGCGCGCCGACGCTGGCGGTGTTGACGATTGCCCCGCTGCCTACCTTCAGGAAGTGGCGGATTTCGGCCTGCATGGCGAAGAACACACCCTTGAAATCGACATCGATGGCGAGGTCGAGTTCGTCCTCGGTCACTTCATGGATCGGGCGCTGCGGGGGCAGGACACCGGCGTTGTTGAACGCTGCATCCATCCGCCCGAAGCGTTCGATGCACTGCGCGACCAGTGCATCGAGATCGGCGGCCTTGCGCACGTCGGTCTTGCGGAAGGCGGCACGGCCTCCCTCCGCAAGAATCATTGCCACGGTTTCATCGGCGCGGTCATCGATGTCGCCGATCATCACCGAAGCGCCCTCACGCGCGAATGCCAGCGCGGTAGCAAGGCCAATGCCAGTGGCGGCGCCCGTCACGAGGACGGCCTTTCCTTCGAAGCGCATCATCTTAAATGATCCCTGATTTGCCGGGGGCAAGAATGCCGTTGGGGTCTAGCGCGTGCTTTATTTTCGCATTGAATTCGCGGTTTACCGCGCCGTATTGCTGCGCAACGAGGTCCATGGAATTGACCCCGGTGCGGTAGCTGGCCCAGCCCTGCGCCCCGAAACGGGTAACCAGTTCGCGGTAACAGGCATCGGCCTTCTTCTCCTGCTCGGCATCTGACTTGTCGAACAGCAGCGCGATGATGTGGTGCAGGTCGCGCCAGCCGATGGCGTAGGCGGCGGTGTAATCGAAACCCCACTTCTCGACGATTTCCTTGGCAAGCACAGTCTGCCGCTCTGCCTCCATGCCGCGCGCGGCGGCAACCGGCGCGAACCAGGCAAGGCCTCCGCCAGCCCCGCGCCAGCGCAACAGGCCGATCTCGTCGAGATTGAGGCCACCTTCCATCAGCGTGGAGTGGTGATGGAACCACGGATTGTCGCCCATCTCGGCGGCGGTCAGCACTTCGCCGCCGCTGGCCGTCAGGCTCGCGCGGATAATTGGCTCTACGCCCGCCACGGTCTGTTCGGTGCCGTAGAGCGCGAAGTAGGTGTTCCACATGCCCAGGCCATTGGCCTTGGCTGCCTTCTTGAGTGAGGCTTCATCCAGCGGCATGCCATCGGGCACGATCTCGTTGCGGCGCTTGAACATGGCGAGCTGGTAGGACGCGCTCATCATCAGGTTGCAGTTGGCAACGAGGTTCGAGACGCGAAGCGGGCGCATCGCCTCGATGATGCGCGGCACGTCGGCCATTTCGGCGTGGCGCACCATGAACGGCTTGTAGACCGGCGGCTTGGGCATGAGCCACAGGCCCATCTTGGTGACGACGCCGAAGTTCGACTGGGTGAACAGCCCGTCGACGTACGGCCCGTAGCCCCACTTGAACGCCTGCCACGCGGTGCTGCCCTTGATCGAGCCCATGCCGGTGCGCATGACCTGCCCATCGGCCAGCACCACTTCCATGCCGCACTGAAACATGAAGTGCTCGCCATAGGGGGTGTAGCCCACCCCGCGGTCCAGCGTATTGCCGACCGGCGAGGCAATCGGGCCGACCGTGGGCACGTCGATCCACAGCGGAATGTTGTTCTCTACCAGATAGTCCTTGAGCTGCTGGTAAGTGACGCCCGGCTCAAGCAGGCAGGTGCCGAGATCGGCATCGACTTCGAGGATGCGGTTCATCCGCTTGAGATCGAGCACGACCTGGCCCGGTGTTGCCGGCGCGGTCATGCCATAGCCCATGTTCTTGCCGGTCGAGACGGTCCACAACGGCTGCTTGTAGGTGTTGGCGATGCGGACGATTTCCTGCACCTGCTCGACCGTTTCGGGGCAGACGGCACCAACCGGGACATGGCGGTTCGCCGGGTCGGGCACATAGACCTTGGTGTAGGGGGCGACGGAGTCCTCGTCACCGAACACCCAATCATTGCCGACGACGGCGCGGAAGGCCTTCATCGCGCCGGCGAAGTCCGCCTTGGTCATGTGCGGGGCAAGTGGCGCGGGGTTCTTCGCGCTGGCGCCGGTGCCAAGACCAAGGCTGGCCGCGCCGATGATCCCTGCGCCGAGTAGGCCGCGACGGTCCATGTTGATGTCGGTCATTGCCCGTGCTCCCCCTTGCGCGCTGCACTCTTCTCGACCCACGCTGCGAGGGCTTCGAGTTCTTCCGGCTTCACCTCGGTCGGGCGGAAGGCGGGCATGCCGTTCTGGCCGTGGCGGACGATGTACTTGACCGATCCCGCAGGCAGAGCGCGCCCGAGGATGATCGGGCCGACGTTGCGGCCATGGCAGTAGCCGCAAGTCTTGGCATAGATGGTTTCAGGCGCGCGGATGCCCTGCACCTCGCCCAGCTTCTGCCCGGCGATGGCAGGCGCGGCGAGCGCAAGCAGCGTTGCCCCTGCAATGGCAAGAGCGGTGGTCTTTTCCGGCATATGTCCCCTCCGGTGCGGCGTGATCTCCGCTTCACCGAAGAGTTATCGTGGAGACGGCGCGCCTGCCATCGGCGGTCTTCTCGCGCGTTCCACCAAGCGAAACGCGCGTGCGAGAGATCAGCCGAGTGCTGCCAGAGCCAAAGTCAAGATGCCGAGGCCGCCCGCCATCCACATGCGCAGGCGCAGCCAGCCTTGCGGCAAGGAGACGTCGCCCGAAAGCTTGCGGTCAACCAGCGGGCTTGCCAGCAGCAACAGGCCCAGCGCGACCAGCGACGGCCCCGGCCAGTGCCAGCCTTCGCTCCACGGTAGCAGAGCGGCCCATGCTGCCAGGCTGGGCAGCACGGCGACGACGTAGAGCCCCGATTTGCGCACGCCGCCAAGCAGGCCGGCCATCCACCATAGCCCGCCAAGGAACGACAGGATAAGCGCGGCGTAAAAGCAGCCAGCCGCCTTGGCGGTCCACTGGTACGGGCCCTTGTCAACGACTGCCCATATGCACAGCGCCTGTGGCAGCCAGCCGGCAAGGCCCAGCACAGTGACGGCAGGAGGCAGGGTGGATCGGGACACGCGGGCAGACTCCTTCAGCATGCGCCTGCTCTGGCCCTGCGCCCAGCCTGTCGCAACACGGCCCTGTTGCCACGTCGAGCCTTGGTGCCAGCAGGTCTAGGCCGTGGGCATGGACAGGTTCCCCCTTACCCGCTCCGCCGCGCTCGAACGGCTCGAACGTTTCGTTCCCCGCGCCGGCAGCGCCTATGCCGCGCGGCGCAATCTGGTCGATGCCAGCGGCGATCACGCCAACGTGTCCCGGCTTTCAGCCGCGCTGCGTCGCCGCCTCATTGGCGAGGACGAAGTTGTGCGAAGCGTTCTGGCGCAGCATCGGCTGGAAAAGGCGGAGAAGTTCATAGCCGAGGTGTTCTGGCGGACCTACTGGAAGGGGTGGCTGGAACAGCGCCCAGGCGTGTGGAGCGCATACCTCGCCGATGTCGGCGCGTTCCATCCCGGCACGACGATTGCTGAGGCGATGGCAGGCCGCACCGGCATCGATGCTTTCGACCATTGGGCACGCGAGCTGGCCGCGACCGGCTACCTCCACAATTGGGCGCGGATGCAGGTTGCATCGATCTGGGTCTTCACGCTCGGCCTGCCTTGGCAGCTAGGAGCGCAGTGGTTCTTCGACAAGCTGGTCGATGCCGACCCGGCTTCAAACACGCTGAGCTGGCGCTGGGTGGCCGGGCTGCACACGCCGGGCAAGACCTATCTGGCCGATGCCGATCGGATCGCGGCGATGACCGGCGGCAGGTTCCGGCCCGATGGCCTGGCCTCGAGCGCGCGGAATTCGCAGAACTTCAGCCACCCCCCGCGCTCACCGGTGCGCACGGCGGTTGCCCCGGACTCCCGGCTACCGACGCTGGTTCTGGTGACGCCCGAAGACTGCTCGCTGGAAACTGTGCTGCCCGACCTTGATGTACGGGCCGTGGCCGTGGCCGACGATCTTGCCCGCAACGGTTGGGACCGCACTGCGCTTGAGGACGCTGGCGCGCGTGCCGCGGCCTATTGGCAATGCCCTTCCGGCGCGGGAGACATTGCCACGATCGCCACGCAGCACGGTTGCCGACAGGTCGTGACCGCCTTTGCTCCCGTCGGCCCGGTAGCCATTGCACTTGAGAGCCTGCGGGCGCAGCTTGCGGCGAAAGGCATTGTCCTTGCCGAACACCAGCGCGAATGGGACCGGTTGTGCTGGCCCCACTGCGGCAAGGGGTTCTTCAACCTCAAATCCGAAATCCCGCGCCTGCTGGAAGCGCTTAGCCTCGGTTAGTTGCGAGCGTCTTCAAGGATCATTGCGCCGGCGCGATAGCCCAGAGCCATAGCAGGGGCGTTGGTGTTGCCGGTGACATGGCCGGGCATGACCGAGCAATCGACCACGCGCAGCCCGGAAACGCCGTGCACCCTGAGGCGCGGATCAACGACGGCGCGCTCGTCAGAGCCCATCCGGCACGAGCCGATGGCGTGAAGGCCGCAGCTGGCGATGCGGCGAAAGCTATCGAGAACCGCCTCGTCACTTTCCACGCTCGCACCGGGGATCAGCTCGTCGCCGACCACATCGGCCAGCGGACCGGATCGCACGAAGGCGCGCATCTTGCGCACCATCGCGATAGCAGACTTGCGGTCGTGCTCGGTCGAAAGCCAGTTGGGCAGGATTGTCGGCAGGGTTGCCGCATCGGGCCCGGCGATGCGGACCGAGGCCTCGCTGGTCAGGCGCAGGAGCTGGCCATAGATCGTCATCCCCGGCTCGCGCGAGATTTTGTCGAGCGGGACCGGGTTGCCGTCGTCGGCTACCTCGAAGGTGTAGCCACCGAGATAGAGCTGGGCATCGACCCGCCCATCAGGATGCGCGACGTTGCAGAAGGCGCCAACCTCGAACGGACCCGTCGCCATGATCCCGCCGCCGGTCACAAGGTAGCGCGCCATTGCCGCCAGCAGCCCCGGCCCGCGCAAGCTGCCGCCCGTACCCCGTTCGCCACGCAAGCGGTGGGGCATCGAGAAGCCGAGGTGTTCCACCATGCGTTCGCCCACGTCAGGCGATTCGACCAGCGGCACGATGCCAGCAGCTTTCAGCCGCGCGCCATCACCGATGCCGGAACGCTGGAGCAGCAGCGGGCTTTCCATCGCGCCACCGCTGACGATCACTTCGCCCGCGCAAGGGAAGCGGCGCAACACGCCATTGGCGCGCGCCTCGACCGCGATGGCGCGACCCTGCTCGATCACGACACGCTCGGCAATCGCGCCGGTCACGACCGAGACATTGGCGCGTTTACGCGCCGCGGCCAGGAAGGTCCGGCCTGAACTCTGGCGCCGTCCCTTGCGGATGTTGTGGCTGTAGAGGCCGACGCGCTCGCCGCCTCGTTCGTTGAGGTCCTCGACGCGCGCCATCCCCATCGCCTCGCCCGCCGCGATCATGCGTTCGGCGAGCGGATAGGAGAAGATCGCCGGATCGACGTGAACGAGCCCGCCCGCGCCACGCATCGGCCCCGGCCCGGCGGCATGATCCTCGAGTGCGAGAAACGCCTCGGTCATCGCCGCGCCATTCCATCCGGTAGCGCCGGCCGCTTCCCACGCGTCATAGTCGGCAGGTTCGCCCCGGCTCCAGATCATGCCGTTGACGGCAGATGATCCGCCGACGCCCTTGCCCCTGATCCACACCTCGTTGGCCGGCATGCCTTCGGCGCGGGACTGCCTGACGGGGTAGGCCCAGATGTGTTCCGGGTTGGTCACAAGCTTGGCCACGCCCTTGGGCAGGGTCACCCAGAACCCGTCGTTCTCGCCGCCAGCTTCGAGCACCAGCACCTTGTTGCGCGGGTTCGCGCTCAACCGCTCGGCAACGACGCAGCCGGATGAGCCTGCGCCCACGACGATGTAATCCCAGACTTGTGCCATTGTGCATCCCTCTCTCGCAGATCGTTCTGGCACACTGGCAAAAGGGACAACCCTAGCGTTTTGCCCACCCTAGCGTTTTGCCCACCCTAGCGTTTTGCAGAGTCGGCAAATGCTGCTTCGACGGGTCTAGTGCAGGAAACCGGAATCAGGCCTCCGGACTTGCACGGACGGGAGTGGAATGCACGTTATCGCCCAAGGGCTCATTACCGAGGACAACCCGCCGCACCTGATCGGCGGGCGCGAGCGTGATACGGGCCGCGTGGTGTTTCCCTGTCCCACTGGTGACCGGTACGATCAAGTCGCGCTGTCACGCACCGGCACGCTGTGGTCCTACACCATCCAGCGCTATCGCCCGAAATCGCCACCCTACAAGGGCCCCGAGGCCTTCCGGCCCTGGGCTGTCGCCTATGTCGAACTGCCCGGCGAAGTGATCGTCGAATCGCGCCTGACCGATATCGCATTCGAGGACATCCGCATCGGCATGCCGCTGGAACTGACCATGATACCGCTCGATCCGGATTCTGAGGACTCCGTGATGATCCCCGCTTTCCGTCCCGCAGGAGCAGCAGCATGAGCGGCGACGTCTGCATCGTCGGCGTGGGCATCCACCCGTTCGGCCGCACCGATGGACTGTCGGGCCTTGAACAGGGCGTCTTCGCCGTGCGCGAGGCGCTGGCCGATGCCGGGATCGACTGGCCGCAGATCCAGTTCGCCTATGGCAGCTCGGACGCGGCGGGCAATCCCGATACCATGGTCGAGCGCCTGGGCCTGACCGGCGTGCAATTCATCAACGTGCGCAATGGCTGTGCCGCTGGCGGGTCGGCGCTGTTCTCGGCGCAGATGGCGATCAAGTCGGGCGAGTTCGATATCGGCCTCGCCGTCGGCTTCGACAAGCACCCGCGCGGCGCGTTCAACGCCCTGCCTTCGGAATACAACCTGCCGGAATGGTACGGCGATGCCGGCTACATGATCACCACGCAGTTCTTCGCGGCCAAGATCATGCGCTACATGCACGAGCACCGCATCAGCCAGACCAGCCTTGCGCGCGTGGCCAACAAGGCCTTCCGCAATGCTGTCCACGCTCCCCATGCCTGGCGGCGCGAGCCGGTGGACATGGAGACGATCCTCGAAGCGCCGCTCGTGTCCGATCCCTATACCAAGTACATGTTCTGCTCGCCCGCAGAAGGCGGCGTCGCGCTGATCCTCGCCAGCGAGAAGAAGGCGCGCGAGCTGGGCAAGCCGCTGGTACGCCTCAAGGCCGCGACGATGCGCACCCGCCCGCCCAAGAGCTTCGAGGTCTTCGCGCCTTCGATCGACATCGGCGGCGGCAAGGCCACGGCCACGCAGATCGCCAGCGCCGATGCCTTCCGCATGGCCGGGATCGGGCCGGAGGACATCGCCCTCGCCCAGTTGCAGGATACCGAATGCGGCGCCGAAATCATGCACATGGCCGAAAACGGCTTCTGCAAGGACGGCGAGCAGGAAGCGTGGCTGGCGCAAGGAAAAACCGAGATCGGCGGGAGCCTTCCGGTGAACACCGATGGCGGCTGCCTTGCCTGTGGCGAACCGATCGGTGCGTCCGGCCTGCGTCAGGTCTATGAAAACGTCATCCAGTTGCGCGGTGACGGCGGCGGACGGCAGGTTCCCGGCGACCCCAAGACCGCATACAGTCATGTCTATGGCGCCCCCGGCGTCTCTGCCGTCACCATTCTCGAGCGTTGAACACAATGGACATCGATCTTTCCCCCGAAGAACTGGCCTTCCGTGACGAAGTGCGCGCCTTTCTGGCCGAGAGGCTGCCCGAAGAGGTGAAACATGGCGCGGCAATGTCGCCCACGGTCTTCGTGGAGCCCGACATCGGCCAGCGCTGGAACGCGGTGCTGAACGAGCAAGGCTGGCTCGCCTACCAGTGGCCTAAGGAAGTCGGCGGCACCGGTTGGACGCCGACGCAGCGCTATATCTTCGAGAAGGAATGTGCACTGGCGGGGGCGCCGAACCTCACCGTGCTGGGGCTCAAGCTTGTTGCCCCGGTGATCTACACTTTCGGCACGCCCGAACAGAAGGCCAAGTACCTGCCCAAGATCCTTTCGGGCGAGGACTACTGGTGCCAGGGCTTCTCCGAACCCGGCTCCGGCTCTGACCTTGCCAGCCTGCAGTGCCGCGCCACGCTTTCGGAAGATGGCACGCACTACAAGCTCAACGGCTCGAAGATCTGGACCACACACGCGCACTGGGCAAACAGGATGTTCGCATTGGTCCGCACCGATGCCAACGTGAAGAAGCAGGCGGGCATCTCGTTCCTGCTGGTCGACATGAACCAGCCCGGCGTCTCGGTGCGCCCACTGTTGACGCTGGCAGGGGACCACGAGGTCAACCAGGTGTTCCTCGAAGACGCCATCGTCCCGGTGGAAGACCGGGTGGGCGAGGAGGGCGACGGTTGGAAGCTCGCCAAGTTCCTGCTCGAGAACGAGCGCGGCGGTTCGTGCCATTCGCCAAAGCTGGAATACGACCTTGCCCAGATCGAACAGGCCGCGGCGGATGAGCCTGACGGTCGCGGCGGCAAGTTGGCTGACGATACCGACTGGAAGCGCCGCGTCGCGAAGGTGCGGCTGGGCATCCAGAGCCTCGAGATGATCGAGCTGAAGATCCTTTCGGAGATCGCCAAGGGCCGCCCGCCGGGGCCGCAGACCTCGCTGTGCAAGCTGCTGGCGTCCAACCTGCGGCAGGATGTCGATCTTCTGGCAGTGGATCTCTATGGCCCGGCCGGGCTCCAGCTTGATTTCGCGCGGCCGCTCTATGGCGACAATGCCCCGGCGCCCATTCACGCAGAGGGCGCGCAAGTCGCCTCGGCACGCTATCTCAACAGCCGTGCCTGGACCATTTTCGGCGGAACCAACGAAGTGCAGGCGGGCATCATCGCGCGCACTGTGCTCGGACTTTAAAGGAAGAAGAGGATGCAGCTGAGCCGTGAGGCGCTATTGCGCGCCTATCGCCAGATGAAGGTGATCCGCGAATTCGAGGAACGCCTCCACGTCGATATCCAGACCGGCGAGATCGCCGGCTTCACCCACCTCTACTGCGGGCAGGAAGCTGTTGCAGTGGGCGTGTGCGAGCATCTCGACAACGACGACAAGATCGTCTCCACCCATCGCGGCCATGGCCACTGCCTTGCCAAGGGCTGTGATGTGAACGGGATGATGAAGGAAATCTGGGGCAGCCGCGACGGTCTGTGCAAGGGCAAGGGCGGCTCGATGCACATTGCCGACGTCGACAAGGGCATGCTCGGCGCCAACGGCATCGTCGGCGCGGGCGCTCCGATCGCGGTGGGCGCAGGGATCGCCGCCAAGATCGACGGCAAGGGCAAGGTCGCCATCACTTTCTCGGGCGACGGCGCGTGCAACCAGGGCACCACCTTCGAAGCGATGAACATGGCCGTGGTGACCAAGGCCGCGACCATCTTCGTGTTCGAGAACAACCACTATTCCGAGCACACCGGCTACCAGTACGCAGTCGGCACCAGCGGCGACATCGCCAGCCGCGCCGAAGCCTTCGGCATGAAGGTGTGGCGCGGTGACGGGACCGATTTCTTCTCGGTCTACGAGACGATGCGCGAAGTGCTCGACTACGTGCGCGTTCCCGGCAATGGCCCGGCAGCAGTGGAGTTCGATACCGAGCGCTTCTTCGGCCACTTCGAGGGCGACCCGCAGCGCTATCGCGGGCCGGGCGAACTCGACCGCATCCGCGAGATGCGCGATTGCCTGAAGAACTTCCGCAAGTCGGTGACCGACGCAGGGCTTCTGGAGCACGCCGATCTCGACGCGCTCGATGCCGAAGTGCTCGAAGCGATCGAGGAGTCCGTCCGGCAGGCCAAGGCCGCCGATCGTCCCACCGCCGAAGACGTCCTGACCGACGTCTACATTTCGTACTGAGACGAGGGAGCGGACCAATGGCAAAAATGATGTACCGCGACGCCGTCGTCTCGACGATCGCAGAGGAAATGGAGCGCGACGAGAACGTCGTGTGCCTGGGCGAAGACATTGTCGGCGGCATGGGTACGCCGGGCGGCCCCGAAGCCATCGGCGGCATCTGGTCGACTTCGACCGGGCTGTTCGGGAAGTTCGGCGCTGACCGCGTGATCGACACCCCGATCTCGGAAAGCGCGATCATGGGTGCGGCAGCCGGCCTTGCGCTTTCCGGCAAGCGCCCGATTGCCGAGCTGATGTTTGCAGACTTCATCGGCGTCTCGCTTGACCAGATCTGGAACCAGATCGCCAAGTTCCGCTACATGTTCGGCGGCAAGACCAAGTGCCCGGCGGTGATCCGCATGGCCTATGGCGCGGGCTACAATGCCGCCGCGCAGCACAGCCAGGCGGTCCACCAGATCCTCACCGGCATGCCCGGCCTCAAGGTCGTGATGCCGACCACGCCTGCCGACGTGAAGGGCCTGCTGCGCACCGCCATCCGTGACGACGATCCAGTGATCTTCCTCGAGCACAAGGCACTCTACGGCGTTTCCGGCGAAGTGCCCGACGATCCGGACTACATGATCCCGTTCGGCCACGCCCGCCTGTCGCGCGCGGGGCAGGACGTGACCATCGTATCGACCGGCCTGCTGCTCGGCTTTTGCGAGGCGGTGGCCGACAAGCTTGCTGCCGAAGGCATCGGCTGCGACGTGATCGACCTGCGCACCACCAGCCCGCTCGATGAAGAGACCATCCTCGACTCGGTCGAAGTGACCGGTCGCCTCGTCGTCGTCGACGAAGCGCCGCCGCGTTGCAGCCTTGGCGCCGATATCTGCGCGCTGGTCGCCGAGAAAGCCTTTGCCAGCCTCAAGGCCCCGCCGCTGTCGGTCAACCCGCCGCACACCCCCATCCCGTTCGCGCGCGAGCTGGAATCTGCCTACCTCCCCTCGGTCGACAAGATCGAGGCGGCGGTGCGCAAGGTTCTGGGCTACCGTTAGAGGCTGGAGACGCGACATGGCCAATATCCGCCCGTTCTGCATGCCCAAATGGGGCATCGAGATGACCGAGGGCACGATCGCCGAATGGATGGTCAAGGAAGGCGAGGCCTTTTCCAAGGGCCAGGTCCTGTGCCTGATCGAAACCGCCAAGATCACCAATGAGGTCGAAGCCGAATACGACGCGGTGCTCAAGCGCCTGCTGACGCCTGCCAGCGATGACGCGCATCCGGTGGGCGCGCTTCTGGCGGTGTTCGCCGACGCCGACACCTCGGACGCCGAAATTGAAGAGTTCATCGCCGGGTTCAAGCCCGCCGAGACCTCTGTCGCGGCCAAGGGCGGTGGTTCTGCGCCAGCTGCGGCAACGGCAACCCCTGCCGCAGCGGCTCCGGCCCCGGCGCGTGAGCCAAAGAAGATCGTCACCAATCGCGCGATCAGCCCAGAGGCGCTGAAGCTGGCTGAGGCCGAAGGCGTCGACATCGAACCGATAGAAGGTTCGGGGCGCAACGGGCGCATCACCTATCAGGATGTGGTTCAGGCCCTGCGCCCGGAACGGGCCCTGTCCTTCAAGGGCAGCGCGCAACTGGTCGAGGACAGCCCCGAGGCGTTCGCCTCGCCGCTCGCCCGCCGCATCGCCGCGCAGCACGGGATCGCGCTTGCGGGGATCAAGGGCACCGGCGCGCGCGGCCGCATCTCCAAGGCCGACGTGCTCGCGCTGGTCAAGCCGACCACCGCTGCCGCGCCGGTGTTCGGTGCGCCGTTCGAGCTGGTCAGCAATCAGCCGCAGGTCCAGCCGTTCGACAAGGTGCGCAAGGTCGTCGCCCGCCGCCTGACCGAAGCCAAGCAGACCATCCCGCACTTCTACCTGCGCGTCTCGGCGACGGTCGATGAGCTGATGGCCCTGCGCAAGACGGCAAACCTCGTACTCGGCACGAAGGCGTCGATCAACGACTACATCGTCAAGGCCGTGGCGCTGGCGCTGGTCAGGCATCCGGACGTCAACGTGCAGGTCCATGGCGATAGCGTCCATTCGTTCCCGCACGCCGACGTGGCCATCGCGGTGGCCAGCCCCAAGGGCCTCGTTACCCCGATCGTGCGGCAAGCAGACCGCATGCACATCGCACAGATCGCGGCAACCACCCGCGCCCTGATCGACAAGGCGCAGGCCGGCAAGCTCGGCTACGATGACATGGACGGGGGCACCTTCTCCGTCTCAAACCTCGGCATGTTCGGGATCGAGCAGTTCGATGCGATCATCAACCCGCCGCAGGGCGCGATTCTTGCCGTCGGCGGCGCGAACCGCGTGGCGGTGGAGGCGGACAACGGCGACATCGTCTTCGAAACCCGCATCCAGCTGACCATGTCGGTCGACCACCGCGCCATCGACGGCGCGGCGGGCGCACAGTTCCTGCAGACGCTGAAAGGCCTGCTTGAAGCACCGGAAGGGCTGTTCCAATGACCCGCGCAATCACAAAGCTCGGCCCCGTCGGCCAGCTCGCCTACCTGCCGCAGGATTTCGATGCGGCGGTCAGGTACTGGACCGAGACGATGGGCGTCGGCCCGTTCTACCTTATGGAGAACGTCGCGCTCGGGGACTGCAAATACAAGGGCGTGCCCACCGGCGCCGTCTTCTCCATCGCCATCGCCTATTGGGGCGATGTGCAGATCGAGCTGATCCGTCCCGAGAACGGCGAACCGTCGATCTACACAGGCGAATATGCGGTGACCGACAGCCTCCACCACATCTGCATCTTCGTCGATTCCATCGAGGAAGCCCGCGCGGCCTGCGCCGAGGCGGGCGCAACGATACTGGTCGAGGGCAAGGTCGGCGCCGATGGCGAAGTGATCTACGTCGATCCCGGGAAAGGCCCCGGCCACGTGATCGAACTGCTCCAGAACATGACCGGCGCCGATGGCATCTTCCAGATGATCAAGGATGCCGGGAAGGACTGGGACGGCTCGGAACCGCTGCGCAAGCTGGGCTGACAAGCGCAAGCTTGGCAGACGTTGCTATAGTCTATAACAATGCCGCCGGAGAGTCCTGAAACCGGCGGTAAAACCATGCTCGAAGTTCTCAGCACCCGCACACTCGCTCCGGTCGAGAGGCTCGATTACTGGAACGATCTGATTTCCTCGACCTACACCGGCATGGTGGTCGATGCTCCGCGCGATCGCTTCGATGCGCGGCTGACGGTGTGGCAGATGGGGACGCTGCGCATGGTTCGGCCCTATTCACGCGCTGCGGTGATCTCGCGCCATGCTGAGCGTTCGACGCGTCCGACCGATCAATCCCTGGTTGCTCACTTCCTCACTCGGGGCGACGTCAGGCTCGAGCAGCGTGGCCGGACCGTCGATCTGACGGAAGGCGACATGGTGCTGTGCGCGGCTGAGGAGTTCTATCGCTTCGACACCAGCACGACGCACGAGATGATGGTGGTGGAGTTCGACCGGCAAACGCTGGCCGAGCGCCTGCCCCATATCGACGATTTCGTTGCACGGCGCATTTCCGGGCAATTGCCCTCGACCCGACTTGCTCATCGCTACATGTCTTCGTTGTGGCAGGAAGCCCCCGAAGTTCTGCCCGATGCGCATTGGCAAATGCATGCCGGAATCGTCGGCGAAATGATCGCTTCGTGCATCGAAGGCAGCGGCAAAGTGATGGAGGCGCCAACCAATGGCCTGGTGACGCGTGCCGAAGCCATCATTCTGGAACGGATCGGCGATACTGAGTTCAACGCATCGGCTCTGGCAACCAGCCTCGGAGTTCCCTTGCGCACGCTGCAAGCCGCTGCGGCCAGTGCCGGAACCACGCCAAGCGCCCTGATCATGCGCCGCCGTCTGCTCCGCGCAGCAAAAAGGCTCGTGGGCGAGCCCGGTACGAGCGTCACCACAATTGCCATCGAGTGCGGCTTTGCCGATTCCGCCCACTTCGCCCGCCGGTTCCAGCAGCATTTCGGCACCACGCCCAGCCACTATCGCCGCATGAACTGATGGTCCTTGCGCTTCCGTCCGGTTTTCTGCGCGCCCGGACAGGCAGTTTTGAACCGGACAGCTAGACCGATCCCATAAACATGGGAGGTTCCGCATGAAGGCTCGATTCACCTCGGCTAGCGTCGTTGCGCTTGCTGCATCCATTCTCGCTGTGCCAGCATTTGCGCAGGAAACTGCGCAGGCCAATGATGACGGTGGCATCGAGGAGATCGTCGTCACCGCCCAGAAGCGGGTCGAGAACGTGCAGGACGTGCCGATTGCCATTTCGGCTTTCGGGGGCACCGCCCTGAAGGAGCGCGCCGTGGCCGACATCTCGGCGCTCAGCGGCATCGCGCCCAACGTCAACCTTGATGGCGGCACGCCGTTCTCGGGCTCGTCCGCAGTGCTTTCGGCGACGATCCGCGGCATCGGCTCGGACGATTTTGCGTTCAACATCGATCCGGGCGTCGGCATCTACCTCGACGGGGTGTTCCTGGCCCGTACCGTTGGCGCCAATCAGGACCTGCCGGATGTCGAGCGGATCGAGGTTCTGAAAGGCCCGCAAGGCACGCTGTTCGGCCGCAACACCATCGGCGGGGCGATCTCGATCGTCACGCACAATCCGGGCAGGGAGTTCCGCCTGACCGGTGACCTCACCACCGGCAGCTTCGACCTGCTGCGCGCCCGCGCCACCATCGACCTGCCGCTGACGGAGAGCCTTGCGGCTTCGCTCACCGGCGCGGTCACCAGCCGCAGCGGCTTCCAGAAGCGCATTCCCTATGTCGGCACAGCCGCGGAAATGCGCGCGATTGCCAATTCCGATCCCTTCACGTCATTCAACAACGCCGACTATTCGACCTCCAGCCGTCAGAGCGCGGACAACAACATGAGCCTGCGCGGCAAGCTGCGGTGGGACGATGGCGGTGCCTTCCGCGCAACACTTTCGGGTGACTACACCAACCAGGATTCCTCTGGGCAGAACAACTCGCTGCTGGGCGTGTCCTTCCCGCCGGGACCGTTTGCGCCGACCAACCCCTTGCCCGGAACCGGCATCAACCCGATCAATCCGGCAGGCGGCTTCCTCTTCGCCGGGCTCTACAACTTCTGCATCGGTTCGACGCAGGCGGAAATCGCCGCACGCGGCGCCAGCGCGATTTGCGGAGCGCGAGGCACCAGCGTCAACCCCGGTCGTCTCCTCGGTTCGCTGGCAGGCGTCAACACCGACGCCGACCCGACCAACAACCGCCTGCCGTGGGATGGGCGCTTCATCACCGGCGATCCTGACAAGACCTATGCCACCGGTCCCACGCTCAACAAGCTGCGCGCGTGGGGTTTTGCCGGCAATCTGGAGTATGACCTTGCCGACGGCCTGATGGTCCGTTCGATCACCAGCTACCGCAAGACCAACTGGAAGGCGGGATCTGACCTCGACGGTTCGCCGCTTTCGATGCTGGAGCTGACCTTCAGCCAGAACCAGCAGCAGTTCAGCCAGGAAGTGCAGTTGCTCGGGTCCAACCTGCTCGACGGCAAGCTGAACTTCGTGGCCGGCGCCTACTACTTCAAGGAAGACGGGGACTTGCACGATTACGTGACCTTCGACGAAGGCCTCCTGCAGGTCGATGGCCCGAACAGCTTCGATACCAAGAACTATGCGTTCTTCGGCCAGGTCGATTTTCGCGTGAACGACTGGATCGGCATTACGCTGGGCGGACGTTACACCAAGGAAACGAAGCTGTTCGAAGGCGGGCAGCAGGACCTGAACGGCGGCAACTACAAGTTCTTCGGCTGCGCGAATGCTGCGGGCACGATCTTCCCGTTCGGTGATTTCCCGCTGGCCCCGCCCCAGGCTGCAGGCGGCCCGCCTTGCTTTGCCGCCCTGTCGTTCCCTGATCCGGCCAATCCGGTTCGGGTCTATGTGCCCGGCGTCAACCGCAAGACCTTCTCGAACTTCGCGCCCAAGATCGGCGTGCAACTGCACCCCAGCGACGACGTGATGGTCTATGGCAG
The DNA here is from genome assembly GCF_012641315.1 of Novosphingobium sp. ERW19. Lineage (NCBI taxonomy): Bacteria > Pseudomonadati > Pseudomonadota > Alphaproteobacteria > Sphingomonadales > Sphingomonadaceae > Novosphingobium > Novosphingobium sp. ERW19. Next base: position 211,393 of record NZ_JABAIC010000007.1, on the reverse strand, counting down.
CTATTCGGAAGGCTACAAGACCGGCGGCTGGACCACCCGCCTGACCAACCCGCAGGGCAACGTCGCGCCCGATTTCGACGAGGAACTTGCCGAGACCTACGAAGTGGGCGTGAAGTCCACCTGGCTCGACCGGCGCCTGCAGGTCAACGTCGCGGCCTTCACCACCAATTACAAGAACGTCCAGCTTAACCAGCAGGTCGGCACTTCGCCCACCATCGACAACGCCGGTACGGCGCGGATCAAGGGCGTTGAAATCGAAGCCATCGTCGCTCCGGTCAAGGGTCTGACGATCAACGCTTCGGTCGGCTATCTCGATGCCTATTTCACAGCGCTTTCGGCCAGCGTCCTGCGGCCTGACGTGGCAGGGCCGATCCCTGGCCTGCGCGAAGGGGCCGTGGTCGGCGGACAGCTGCCCAAGACCGCGAAGTGGTCGACCAACCTTGCGCCTCGCTACGAGCTTGGCCTTGGCAACGGCGGATCGCTGGTGTTTCTGGCGGACTGGACGCACAAGAGCGCGGTGTGGAATGATGTGGCGCGCTACCTGCCACTGCGCCGCCAATCGATCGACATCGTCAACGCCAGCCTCACCTATCGCGAACCGGGCGGCAAGTGGGACCTGACCGTGGGCGGCACGAACCTGACCGACGAGCGCTACCTCGTTTCGGCAGGCGCGAACGATGCAGCCGGGGTTTACTTCGGCAGCTATAACCGGCCCCGCGAATGGTACGCCCGCGTCGGCTTCAAGTTCTGATCGTCCGGAGCCCCGCCCAGATTGTTACTCATGGGTGGGGCCCCGCCGCCATCGCTTCTGTCATTCACAGGAAATCTGCCATGACCACCGCCAAGGCCGCCGTCCTGCGCACAGCGGGCGCAGCACCACGGATCGAGACTGTCACAATCGACGCTCCGCGCGCCGACGAAGTGCTCGTGGAGATGCGCGGCGTCGGCATCTGTCACACGGACATGGTGATGCGCGACGGGCACTTGCCGGTGCCGCTTCCCGTAGTGCTGGGTCACGAAGGTTCGGGCGTCGTCCGAGCGGTCGGCACCGAGGTGACCGATCTGGCAGTGGGCGATCACTTGGTGCTGAGCTTCATGTCGTGCAGCCACTGCCCTAGCTGCGATGAACAGGCACCTGCCTATTGCCACTCATGGGTACCACTGAATTTCTTCGGCGCGCGCGCCGATGGCTCAACCGCACTGAGGGACACAGGCGGCGCTGCGGTGCACAGCCATGTCTTCGGCCAATCGTCGTTTGCAACCTACGCCGTGGTCAACCGGCGCAATGCTGTGAAGGTGGCGAAGAATTTGCCGATCGAACTGCTCGGCCCCCTGGGCTGCGGCATCCAGACCGGCGCGGGCGCGGTGCTCAACGCTTGCCGCGTGCGCGCCGGATCGAGCGTTGCGGTAATCGGAGTGGGCGCGGTGGGCCTGTCTGCGGTGATGGCGGCGCGCATCGCCGGCGCAGGAACGATTGCCGCGATAGACGTCAATCCGACGCGGCTAGACCTTGCCATCGACCTTGGCGCAACCCACGCCTTGCGCAGCAGGGAAGATTTTGTGGCACTGGCAACAGAAGCGGGCTGCCCGACGGGGTTCGACTATATCATCGATACGACCGGCATCGCATCGCTGGTCAATGCCGCGATCCTTGCCCTCGCACCGCGGGGCGAGATCGCGCTGGTCGGTGCCTATGCGCCCGGCACCGAGGTTCGCGCCGATACCACCCACGTCATGAGCGCGGGCCGCGTGATCCGCGGCGTTGTCGAAGGCAGCGCCGATCCGCAAAGCTTCATCCCAGAACTGATCGAACACTATCGCGCCGGCCGCTTCCCGTTCGACCGCCTTGTCGAATGGTTTGGCTTCGACGAAATATCCGAGGCGTTTGCGGCTGCAGAAACGGGACGCGTGGTAAAGCCGATCCTGCGGTTCTAGGTTGCGGCGCCATCCCGCGCGCCTGATAATCGGTGTTCACGGCAAGGACACCGCATGAAAACCACCGTCGAAATTCTGTCCGAAGACATTGTCGATCGACTTCCGCCGGACCGCCACGGTCCCTTCGTGGTCGGCATCTGCGGCGCGCAAGGTTCCGGCAAGACGTGGACCACCCGCCTGCTGGCCGAGCGCATGGAGCATCTCGGCCTGCGCACGGTGACACTGTCACTTGACGATCTTTACCTGACCAGGGCTGACCGGCAGCTCCTGGCCAGGAATGTCCATCCGCTCTTTGCCGTGCGCGGTGTTCCGGGCACGCATGACATTGCCGCAGGCATTCGCATCATCGATGCGCTGGGCGAGGCAGGATGCGTGGCCTTGCCGGCTTTTGACAAGGCGAAGGACGAACCGGTGGCTCAGTCGGACTGGCGCAAGGTCGACACCCCCGTCGACATCGTCCTGTTCGAAGGCTGGTGCGTCGGCGCGCGGCCGCAGCATGCCAGTCTGCTCGCGGCGCCCGTCAACGCGCTGGAACGGGACGAAGACCCTGATGCGATCTGGCGAAATCACGTGAACGCCTGCCTGGCCGGGCAGTATCAGGCGTTCTTCGCGAAGTTCGACATGCTGGTGCTGCTGCAGGCCCCGGGCTTTGATGTCGTGGCCGAGTGGCGTCTGGAGCAGGAGGAAACCTTGCGCCGCGCACTGACCAGCGAAGGCCGTGACGTTTCGGGCCTTATGGACCGGAGGGCGGTTGAACGTTTCGTGATGTTCTACGAACGGATCACGCGCCACATTCTCGAAGAAATGCCGACGCGGCCCGATCTTGTCGTTGCCCTCGACGCGCTGCGACAGCCGATTTCTGTGAAGGTCAATCGCTGAAGACCGGGTTGGGTGCGCGTCTGCGGATGGAGAACCGTGCGCGCACCCTTGGCCTCAGAACTCCGAGAGGAGTCTTCCGAGGCCTTCGATCCGGTCGGTGATGCCCAGGGTACGCAGGGCGTGCCAGTAAGTCGCGGTGTTGATCGCGATCACCGGCTTGTCGAGCTTGCGTTCGTACTCCGCCGCAAGGCTGACCATCGAGAGGTTCGTGCCGACCTGCACGATTGCGTCGACGTCGCTACCGTTGAGATGGTCGATCACCTCGCGCAGACGCTGCGGCGTTACCTTGGCGATGTCGGTCCACCGCTTGCACTGCAGGGGCACGTCCCGCACCACCGAGAAACCGGATTCCTCAAGGAAGCGGCGCACTTCAGCGTTCGCTACGGGGTAATAGGGCGAGACGAAGCTGACCGTCTTGACGTTACCATAGGCATGAAGCGCTGCCGCCACCGATTCCGATCCGGTCGAGGCGCCAACGCCTGCCAGTTCCTCGACCTCGGCCTTGAACTTCTTGCCGCCCTCGACACCGCCGTAGAACGTGATCGCGGACATGCCGAGCACCAGATATTCCGGCCGCAGGGTCATCACGGAACGCACCGCGTCCATCGTGTTTTCGGCAATCGCCGTCGTGCCGGCGATGAAATCCTCGTTCGAGAGGGCGACCGGGTCTTCCACGAAAATGCGGGAGAAGTGATTGGTCACGCCGGCAGGGCGCATGCGCTCCATGTCGGGCTGGACGGTGGTGTTGGTGGAAGGGGCAATCACGCCGAGACAGGCGCGGTAACCCTGGACGTCAACCATTGGATTTGTCTCCGGAAAAAGCCGCGCCGCAGTCCCACCACCGCGACGCTGCTTCGCATCAAACGATCGCAGCCGCCTGGGCGAGGCTGTCGAACATGGCTTGCCGCATCAGATAGTTGCGGCGGGTTTCGTCGTTGTTCTTGATTTCCAGCATCTTGGCCCGGCGCGCTTCATGTGCCCCGTCCTGTCCGCCCTTGATGAAGGCCATGTTTTCCTTGGTCTGCATCTGGGTGAAGCTGTGCGTCACCTCGCGGCGCTGGCGATCATAGAGTGCAAGGCTTGGCTCCATCGCAGCCTTGCCCTTCAGCACCGGCTCGAGCTTTTCGAACAGGTTGAAGGCATCGTGGACGCCCGAGTTCATGCCGAAGCCGCCCAGCGGATTGTTGAGGTGCGCGGCATCGCCGACGAGCATGACGCGGCCTTCGCGGAACGACTTGGCCACGCGCTGGTGCACGCGATAGAGCGTGCGGTGCTCAGTCTTTACCGAAGCGCCATCGCCAACGAGACGATCGAAAATGCCGTTCTTGATCTTGTCGGACCGCAACTCTTCATCGCTGAGCGAGCCATCGGTCGGCACCAGCACGCGCCACAGCGATGGCACGCGCAGCAGAACCAGCCATTCCTTGGGATCGGACACGTAATTCACGTAGGCCAGGTTCGGCAGGTGATCGGCCAGCTCAAGGTCGGTCGACAGGCACAGGAAGCGTTCCGGGTAAGTGAACCCGTCGAACTCGATGCCGAGCCACTTGCGCACGATCGAATTGGCGCCGTCAGCCCCGATCAGGAATTCGGCACGCAGGCGATTGATGCCATAGGGCGTTTCAGCCCACAGATCGACGCCGCTTTCATCCTGCTTGAAGGTCAGCAAGCGCGTGCTGAAATGCATCTTGGCGTTCGAGTATTTTTCCAGGCCGCCAGCCAGCGCGCGAGACAGATGATACTGTTCGCACTGGATGCGGAAAGGATAGCGGGTGACGTCGTCGATCTCGCTGAGGTCGAAATCGATCACTTCGCCAGTGGTGCGATCACGCCAGTGATAGACCGGCGCCTTCAGGCCCTTTTCCAGCAACATCGGCGTGATGCCGATGGTATCGAGCATTTCGAGCGTCGGCGGGTGGAACGTGGACGCGCGCAGATCCTGCGCACAGTCCTCGCCCGATTCGAGCACGACCACATCAACCCCCGCCTGGGCCAGCAGCGTGGCCAGAACCGTCCCTACGGGACCAGCTCCGACAATCGCCACCTGGCACCGTTCAACCCCTGTCATATCCAGCGGACTCCAATCTAACTTCTGGTACGGGGTATGGACCGGGCCGCTGCGGGAGGTTGCGAAAGCCACCAAACTATCCGCCTTGCGGTGATAAAGCCGGGCAAGCGACGGAGATCGCGCGCAATCACGCAGAAATTCGGACAACTGCAGACACGGCCGCTGGCGCAGAAACGTCGGGATCAGGCCGCAGAATGGGGAATGGCCATGAAGACGACTCGTATCGCACGTAGAATTGCGCAAACTGGTCTCTTTGTTGCCATAATGGGCACAAATGCGGTGGCACAGCCCGACTGGTCCGACTCGCGCGCCGTCTTTGACGAGCGCCTTGCCATCTTCATCAAGGACCCGGGCAACTTTCCCTATGCCCCCATGGAACCTCTCGCCGGTACCAGCCGCTGGAAACCGTTGCCGAAGGCAAGCGCGAAACAGAGCGGCATTGCGCCCGAGGCTCTCGAGAAGGCGCGCGCCTATGCGCAAGCGATGAACAGCAGCGCCTTCATCGTCTGGCGCGATGGCCGGATTGAAAACGAATGGTACGGCAAGGGGGTGGATGCCCGAACGCCTCTGGTCTCCAAGTCGCTGTCGAAGCCGCTGACCGCCATTGCAGTCGGCCGGGCGATGGCATTGGGCAAGATCCGCTCCCTCGACCAGTCCATTGCCGATTTCATCCCTTCGGCAAAAGGTACGCCGAAAGCGAAGATCACCATCCGCTACCTGCTCGACATGCGATCAGGCATGCTCGACCAAGGGTTCAGCCCCGACCCTGCGCATCCCTACAATTCTGCTCTGCTCGACACCGAATTCGGCCAGCGGATCATCGAGAGCTATCCGATGCCTTATGAGCCGGGCACGCGCTATTCCTATGCCAATGCGCCGAGCGACCTTGTCGGGATGGTCATCGAAGGCGCGACCGGGCAGCGCTATGGCGACTTTCTCAGCCGCGAAGTGCTTGCTCCGCTAGGCGCGCAAGGCGGCAGGATCTGGGTCGGCAAACCGGGCGGCCTTGCCCATTCCGGCTGCTGCACCTTTCTGCCGGCAGATACCTACCTGCGCATGGCCGTGCTGCTGCTGGATGATGGCAAGTGGCAAAACAAGCGTTTGCTACCAAAGGGTTATGTCGCCGAAATGCGCAAGGGCACGGCCCAGAATCCCAACTTCGGCCTCGGCATCTGGATCGGTGAACCTTACCACCAGCGTCGTGGCTTTGGCGCTCCGGGTACATTGGGGCCGCAAGTGCTTCATTCCGAACCCTATCTCGATCCGGACCTGTACCTGTTCGATGGCAACTCCAACCAGATCGTGGCGATCAGCCCGAAGCATCGGCTGATCACCCTACGGGTCGGGCCGACGCCTCCTGCACCCAAAAACGGCAGCGCGGAATGGGACAATGCGTTTCTGCCAAACACGCTGATCCGCGGGTTGACCCGGCGCTAGGCTGGTGGCGCGCTGGACTGGCGCACGACGATCTCGTGATCGAGGATGACGTCGCGCCCGTTGGCCGACGCAGGTGTGCCCGAGGCAATCTCCTGCACCAGCAGGCTCAGCGCCTCCTTGGCGAGGCGATGGACGGGCTGATGCACGGTGGTAAGCGGCGGCCACAGCATGACAGCTGCCGTGGTATCGTCAAAGCCGACGACGGTGAGTTCATCCGGCACGTGCAATTGGCGGCGGTGCGCGACAGAAACCACAGCGGCGGCCATCTCGTCGTTGCTTGCGAAGATCGCAGTGGGTGGGGTGTCGCTGCCGAGCAATTGTTCGCCGGCGACAAGGCCGGATTCGTAGCGGTAGTCGCCGGCAACCACCATCGTTTCCACGCCTTCGACCTCGCGCACGGCGTCGTGGAATCCGGCCATGCGCTCGGCGCTGGCTGACTGGTCAGGGTTGCCGAGGACGAAGCCGATGCGGCGATGGCCGAGGCCGATCAGCAGGCGGGTGATTTCGCAGGCGGCCTTGCGGTCGTCAATGCGAACGCGGATCACGCCGGTCGTGCCATAGGCACCCACCGCGGCGATAGGCAGTCCTGCCTCACCAAGGATGCGCAGGACGCGGGGCGATTCGCCCAGCGGAGGGGTAACCAGCACACCAAGCACGCCAGACCGGACCAGTTCGCGCAGCGCTTCCTCGGATGGCGGTTGGCCGCCCTCGCCTTTGACGAGGATAAGCCGCGCCCCCCGCGCCGATGCCTCTTCATAAACCCCTGTGAGGAAATCGCTCATGAAAGTGGCACTGGGGTTGGAATAGACTACGCCGATGCGCAGTTCTGTCGACCTGACGAGGCTGCGGGCGGCAACATTTGGAACATAGGCGAGTTCAGCGATCGCTCTCTCCACCGCCTCGCGCGTTTCGGCCTTTACCCTGCCCTGCCCGTTGATGACGCGCGACACGGTCATCGCCGAGACACCGGCGCGTGCGGCCACATCGATCACGGTGGCGCCGCGCTGCTGGCGTTCGCTATCGCCACTCTGGTCCCGGCCCCGCCCTCTGCCCTGCTTCATATTAAATCAGACATATCCTTGTTCGAACGTGGTTGTACGTTAACACAGGTTGGCGATAACGATACCTGGCAAATGCTTTGGTCAGGAAAAGTCGTTCCGGCGGTATCGCAGGAAGTGGAAGTCGGCATGGGCGCCGTCGCCCGACAAATCCTGCGCAGCAATGCCGACAAACGTTCCTGTAAAGTTGGGCAGGCCTGGCAGCGATACCTCGTCCGACAGCACACTGGCATCGAGAACATGCGGCCACGCGATCCACCCATCATCACCGCAACGCCAGCTGAAGCGAAGATCAGGCCCCGAAACCTCGACGCGCAGCTCGACCGGGCCATCGGGCAGCTCTTCGGCGACGACGTGCGCAGCCGTCTCCTCGTTCGGCACCGCGGAAAGCACCTGCAACTGGCGGCGCTCCCCTTCGACGGTAACATTGAGGTAGTGAAACTTGGTGCTGTTGTAATAGCAGACGAGCCCCGCGGACTGCTGGAAATCCTGTGGATCGAACTCGAGCAACGTGCTGGCTTCAAATGCGAAATGCTCCTGTCGGCGTGCGACGAGCGCCTGTTCGAAAAAGCTTCCGACCGTCTCGCGACCATAGAGCCGCAGCCAGCCCGGCCGCGCTGAAAGGCTGAACAGGCGCTCAGGCCGGGGGGAACGGAGCCACTGCAGAGGGAGCGGCAGATCACCTGCCTCAAATGAGCCATCCCAATCCGGATCGGCAATCTCCGGGGCTGCCTTCAGCGGCGGGAGCGGTGGCGAGGGGTCAGGCGCGCCGTCGCCCGCCGCGGTCCGCAGCCAGCCATCGTCACACCAGACCATCGGCTGAACCGCAGTCTCACGCCCGAGAACGCAGCGCTCCAGGCCCGGCAATGGTCGGCCGCAGAGATAGGCAATCCAGGTGCTGCCGTCGGGCAGATCGACAAGATCGCCATGGCCCGCGCGCGTCAGATTCCCCTCCCGGCGACCGGCCGAAGTCAGCACGGCACCATCGGGATGGACTTCGTAAGGCCCGAAAAGATCGCGCGACCGTGCCATGACCACAGCATGGTCCCAACCCGTCCCACCCTCGGCCACGAGGATATGGTACCAGCCGTCGCGCTTGTAGATATGAGGAGCTTCGGTAAAGCCGCGCTCGGTCCCACCAAAGACAACGCGGCGCTTGCCCACAAGACGCATCGTCTGGCGATCGAGCTCCTGCACCATGATGCCGCCGAACCGGCTGCGGCCAGGGCGATGATCCCACAGCAGGTTTACCAGCCACGTCCGTCCGTCGTCATCGTGAAACAACGAGGGATCGAACCCGCTGCTGTTGAGGTGAACCGGATCGGACCACTCGCCATCGATCTCGGTCGCGGCGACAAGGTAGTTGTGAAAGTCTCGAAGCGACGCGCCCGTAGCGCCGTTGACGGTGGTCTGGCCATAGCGCTTCACATCGGTGAACATCAGCCAGAACCGGCCATGCGCGTAGGTGAGGTCAGGCGCCCATACGCCACAGGAATCGGGATCGCCCCGCATGTCGAGCTGGCTGGCGCGGCGCAACGGGCGGGCGGCAGTTCTCCAGTGGACGAGATCGCGGCTGTGGTGGATCTGCACCCCCGGAAACCATTCGAAGGTCGACGTCGCGATGTAGAAGTCGTCACCGACCCTGACGATGGACGGATCCGGGTTGAAGCCACGGAGAACGGGATTGGCGAAATGGGTCATGCGGGCTTTCGCACCAAGGTCCAGAGGAGGGCCGCGCCGATAAGGTCGAGCAAGCCCAGAACGATGAAGAAGGGTTCGTAGCCGACGCGGTCGACCAGCCCGCCAAGCAGGAGCGAGAAGATCAGGACGCCGAGATTGGCGGCAAGGCCGGCCAGGCTGGCGGCGGTGGCCACCTCATTACGGCGGAACAGGTCGGACGCCATGGTGATGATGGTGACCGACAGCGTCTGGTGGGCAAATCCGCCAAGACAAAGCAGTGCGATGGCAACGTAGGGGCTGCTGACCATGCCGACGAAGGCCATGCCGGTCATCATCACTGCGCCCAACGTGAACGCGAATCGCCGAGCATCGACAAGGTCGACGCCGCGCCGGTTGAGCGCTGACGCTACCGCTGGGCCGAACAGGCAGCCAAGATCGGCAGCGAGAAATGGCAGCCATGCAAAGATGGCGATCTGCGTCAGGTCGAAATGGTGAACCCGCGCGAGATAGAGCGGCATCCAGAACGACAGCATGCCCCAGACAGGATCGGCCAGCAGCCGCGGCAGGGCGATGCCCCACAGGTTGCGGCGGCGCAGGATCTCCGGGATCGAGGGGCGCTCCCCTGTGGCGGCGAGATGCGCTTCCTGCCCCTTGGCGATCAGTTCCCGCTCATCCGCGTCGATGCGACGGTGCCGGTCCGGGCTCTGATACCAGAACAGCCAGAGCATGACCCACAGCAGGCCAAGGCCGCCGGCCACAACGAAAGCCGCGCGCCAGGAGTACGCCAGTACGGCCCAGGCGACCAGCGGCGGGGCGAAGACGGCACCGAACGATGCACCGATGTTGTAGATGCCACCGGCCGTGCCCCGTTCACGCGCCGGGAACCAGGTGGCGACGAGCTTCTGCCCTGCCGGCTGCGCCGATCCTTCGGCAAGGCCAAGCAAACCGCGCAACGCCGCGAAGCTCAGCCAACCGGAGGCGAAGACGTGGGCCATCGTGATGAGCGACCACGCCGCTGCGCAGATCGCGAAGCCGACGCGCAGGCCGACGCTGTCGAGGAAATATCCGGCCAGCGGCTGCAGCATGATGCCAAGCTGGAAGGCGCCGGTGATCCAGCCATATTGTTCGCTGGTTATGCCCTGCTCTTCCAGCACGACAGGCGCAGCGACGCCCAGGACCGAGCGCGCCAGATAGTTGAGAACCATCGCGCCAACGAAAAGCGCAATGATCGTCCACCGGATTCGGGTCATCCTCAAGCCTGGCAACCAAGTATCTCCCAAACCACGATTTTCTGCCTAGCGATGCCGATCGGGCACCAGCAGGCATCTTTGCTCCCTCGAACGCAATGCCAATTTGTCAGACTATTGACAAGAGTGGAATCGCGACCTAGAGGAAAATGCGTTAACGTTACCACTAATCGGGGAAAGTCGCTTAGTAAAGCCCCGGAATACCAAGGATCGGGGAGGATACGCCAAGCCATCGACTCGCAGGGTTGAAGCTTTCAGAAACTCGGCGCGGCGTACGGCAGACACCGGCGAAAACCCTTCCCGATCCTACTTGTCAGTGAAAAACGCCGCGCGATGCGATGCGGCGCACACGAAATTCTATGTGGAGGAGTGGGATGTTGTTGAACTTGCCGAATTGTCGTCGCCTGCTGCTGCAAGGCGCATCGCTTGGGGTCGTGGCGATTGCCGCACTCACACCGATCGCTGCCAGCGCACAGGATGCGGCTACGCCCACTGTCGCCGCCCAGGATGCGGATCAGGCTGACGACAGGCCGAGCGCGGCGGAGATCATCGTCACCGGATCGCGCATCAATACCAGCGGTTTTACCGCTCCGACGCCGACTACGGTGATCGGCAGCGAACAGATCGCCGCGAACGCCCAGCCCAATATCTTCACCACGATCTCCCAGCTGCCGTCGCTGCAGGGATCAAGCGGCACGCAGGTCAACACCTTCAGCACCTCGAGCGGCGCGCAGGGCCTGAGCTCCTTCTCGCTGCGCGGCGTCGGCACGATCCGCACGCTGACGCTGCTTGATGGCCAGCGCGTCGTCGGCGCCAACGTGACGGGCGTTCCCGACATCAGCCTGTTCCCGCAGCTGCTCACGCAGCGTGTCGACGTGGTGAATGGTGGTGCCTCGGCGTCTTATGGCTCCGATGCTGTTGGCGGCGTGGTCAACTTCATCACCGATACCCGCTTCAAGGGGATCAAGGGCAACATCCAGGGCGGCATCACCAACTATGGCGATGACGAGCAGGCCGTGGCCCAGCTCGCCTTCGGTACTGCCTTTGCGGATGACCGCTTGCGCGTGATCGGTAACGTCGAATATTCACACGAAGGCGGCGTCGGTGGTGGCGAGTGGGGCATCGGCCTTGCCAACGGGCGCGACTGGTTCAAGCAGACCACGCTGATCAACCGCGGCGTGCTCAATGATGGTTCGCCCCAGTTTCTCCTGCGCGACTTTGCCCAGTCAACCACATTCACCAAGTACGGCCTGATCACCGCAGGTCCGCTGCAGGGCATCGCGTTCGACGCTGCGGGCAACCCCTTCCAGTTCCAGTACGGTTCGAACGGTGTTCCCGACAAGAACGCCGCAGGCACGATCACCGGCTGCTTCCCCGGCTTCTGCCTTGGCGGTGACCTGACTGGCAACGTCGATGCGGGCCGCTCGCTCAAGTCACGGATCGACCGCTACAACGGTTATGGCCGTGTCGGCTTCGAATTCACGCCGGGCAGCGAGGTCTATGCGACATTCAACTATGGCCGGGTGAAGACCCAGAACCAGCCGGTCAACGGCCAGAACCGGCCCGGCCTGACGATCCAGTGCTCAAACCCCTATCTTCCGGGAAGCATTGCCACGGCCTGTGCTAATGCCGGAATCACCAGCTTCCGCTTCGGCACCAGCAATGCCTCGCTCGGCAATACACAGGTCCATACCGATCGCGAGCAAGTGCGTGCGGTGATTGGCGCCAAGGGTGCTGCCGAAATCGGCGGCACCGAGTGGACTTACGACACCTATTACGAGCACGGCGTCAACCATACCCGCATCGACGTCGACAACATCCTGTTGAGCAACCGCTTCAACAACGCGATCGATGCGGTCCTAGATAACGGCGTGATCGTCTGCCGCAGCGCCGTAGCCCGTGCCAACGGCTGCGTACCGCTGAACATTTTCGGAGACAAGGCTTCGGAAGCCGCCCGGAACTACATCATGCCCGAAGCCGGGCCCTACCAGCGCACGCGCCAGACACAGGACGTGGCCAGCATCAACTTCTCGGGCTCGCCGGTCGAACTCTGGGCCGGCCCGCTTTCGGTCGCCTTCGGTGGCGAATGGCGGCGCGAGCATTACCGCGTGACTGCCGACCCCTATGGCGCCGGTTTTGCCAACACGCCTGCCGGTGGTGACTACCCTGCTGATCCGCTGCTGATCCAGGGCGGCAACAACTGGTACGCCGGCAACTACAAGAACGGCAACGGCACCTATACCGTCAAGGAGGCCTACCTCGAAGTTGACGTGCCGATCCTCAATTCTGACGGTACCGGCAAGCTCAACATCAACGCCGCCGGCCGCGTGACGGACTACAGCACCTCAGGCACTGTCTGGGCATGGAAGGTTGGCGGCACCTGGGACCTGCCTGTTGATGGCCTGCGCGTTCGCGGCGTGATGTCGCGCGATGTGCGTGCGCCCAACCTGTCGGAACTGTTCGCGGCGCCCGTCACCACCACGCTGCCCAACTTCTTCGATCCGTTCACCAATTCGAACGTGCTGGCGATCCAGAACACCATCGGCAACACCGCGCTGACGCCGGAGTTTGCCCGGAACAATACTGCGGGCATCGCACTGGCCAATCCTTCATGGCTGCCGGGCCTCAACGTCTCCTTCGACTGGTATCAGATCAAGATCAAGGACGTGATCTCGAGCCTCGGCGCCAACGACATCGTCCAGCTCTGCTTCCAGAAGGTGCTGCTTTCCACCTGCAGCGCGTTCAACCTGAGCAACACCAACGGTCCGAACTTCATCAACGTGCAGGCGTTCAACCTCGCCTCGATCAACACCAGCGGGTTTGACATCGAAGCGTCGTACCGGTGGCAGCAGCCGCTTGGCCTGCCAGGCAGCTTCACCTTCCGCGGCCTTGCCACGCACGTGATCAAGTTCATCACCGACACCGGCCTTCCGGGCACGCTGCCGGTTGACACGGCAGGCAACAACAATGGCGCGACGCCGGACTGGAAGTTCCTGCTGATCCAAAGCTACGAGAACGACAAGTTCTCGCTTCTGGTGCAGGAGCGCTGGTTCAGCGACGGCGTGATCGGCAACCAGTACGTGGTCTGCTCGGCGGGCACCTGCCCGGCTTCCACCTCGCAGCGTCCGACGATCGACCAGAACTTCCTGCCGGGCGCATTCTACCTCGACATCGGTGGCAGCGTGAACATCACCAAGGAGATCGTCGCCTACGCCAAGGTCGACAACGTGTTCGACAATGCCCCGGCGAGGACCAACATCTTCTCCAACCCCGCGCTCTACGACGGGCTTGGCCGGATCTATCGCGCTGGGGTCCGCTTCCGCTTCTGATCCATCTTCCCTCGCGCGGCGGACCTACCCACCACACGCCGCCGCGCAGACCGGGCCATGCCGTTCCACACCCTCCCGGAACGACATGGCCCGGCCCCCTGTTTTGTCAGGCTTCGGGCAAGCGGTAGCGGCTGAAGATCAACAGGGCGATCACCTGCAAGGTGGCCGGGATTGCACTGTAAAGCAGGATGATGCCGGTAAGCGCGCTCTCACTCTGCGCGGCAGCACCACCCGTGGACGAGACGAAACCGAACGCGCTCATCACGATCCCGGCGATGACCGGGCCAAGGGCAAACGCCAGCTTTTCCATGGCGGAGAACAGCCCGGCAAAGACGCCCTCGTTTGCCACCCCTTGCATGCGGCGCTGATAGTCGACCGTATCGGTCATCATCGACAGGGCAAGCAGGATGAACCCGCCGTTGAACGCGCCAATGATCACCGCGCGCAGCAGGATCAGCAGATGCTGAGTGTTGACCGGCTGCCCGCCCGGTAGCGTGGCAACATCGACCCCGCCCTTGCCGACCCAAAGCCAGGTGATCGTCACCGCTGCCCAGATTGCAGCGGCAAGAACATATGCGCGCGGCTTGCCGATGCGCTTTGGCAACCACAGCCACAGCGGCTGCGAAGCAAGACTGGCGGCAGACATGCACAGGATGAAGATCGGGATCAGCCAGATCGCCTGAACCACGTAGAGAAACACGAACCCGATGACGGTGTAGCTCGCCGCCTGCCCGGTGTTCGAAACGAAGGTCGTGGCAAGGAGAACGAGATAGGGTTTGTTGGCGGCAACAGTGCGCAACTGGTCAAGCAGTGATCCGGGCACGGCACCTGCATTGATCAGCGGCACCCGGCGCAGGCCGCTCGCCGTGGTGAGCATGGACACGAGGCACAGGCCCCCGAAGATCCAGCTCATCGCATGCCAACCGGCCGCGCCGCCGCCGAAATGCTCGATCACCGGCTGGGCAAGGCCCACGCCGACGAGCACTCCGATCGTTGCGAAGAACATGCGCAGCACCATGATGCGGTTGCGCTGGTGCGGATCGCTGGAAAGCTCTGCTGCAATGGCCAGGTAAGGCACAGAGTAGACGCTGAACGCTGTCGAGGCGAGGAAGAACAGGGCGCAGATCGCTGCGGCGGCGATATACGGGCTTGGGTATTCAGTGAAGGCGAAGAGCGCGATGAAGCCCAGCGTCGTGCCGACCGCTCCGGCGATCAGAAAGGGCGTGCGGCCAATTGCCGTCTTCATCCGGTCCGACCAGGCCCCGACCAACGGATCGCAGACGATCAGCCAGAGCTTGGGCAGCAGCACCACAAGTCCCGCAAGCCACGCCGGCACGCCCAGCATGGTCGTCATGAACAGCGGCAGCAGCACCGCTGGCGTATCGCGGAACACCTGCGCGCCCAACTGGCCGACGCCATAGCGCAGGACGACGCCCGTCGGCACCTCGTCGGGCATGGTGGAATTTGCGGCGAGGCTGGCGTTCATGGCTGGGATCCGGGTGTTCTTGGGACAGGACGAAGCGTCAGACGCAGGCGCAGACCGTCTTCCATTCGAGGTAGTTGTCCATCGCCTGCCGCCCGCTGTCACGGCCCCAGCCCGATTGCTTCACCCCGCCAATGGCAAGCGAGGCATCATACATGGCGTGGCAATTGATCCAGACCGTGCCGGCACGGATGTCGGCAGACATGCGGTGCGCGGTAGAGAGGCTCTCGGTCCAGACGCTGGCAGCAAGGCCATAATCGCTGGCATTGGCGGCGGCGATGACTTCTTCCTCGTCATCGAACGACTGGACGACAAGAACCGGTCCGAACACTTCCTCGCGCACGATTTCCATGTCGGGCTTCACGTCAACCACAACGGTCGGGGTGATGAACGTGCCGGCATCGCCAGTGCGCTCGCCGCCGGTCAGCATGGTCGCGCCTTCGCCCTTCGCGCGCTGGAGAAAGCCCTCGACGCGCTCGGCATGGCGGGCCGAGACAACCGGTCCCATCTGCGTGTCCTGCAGCAGGCCATGGCCGATCTTCAGCCCCTTGGCATATGCCGCGACGCCCTCGACAACCTGATCGTGGACCGAGCGGTGAACGTATAGCCGCGACCCGGCGATGCACACCTGCCCACCGTTGAAGAAGATCGCATTGGCCACGCCCGGCACGGTGATGGCCATGTCGGCATCGGGAAACACGATCGAAGGCGACTTGCCACCAAGCTCCAGCGTGACGCGCTTGAAGTTCGTCTTGGCCGCATCGAGCACGGCGCGTCCCGTCGCGGTCGATCCGGTGAAGGCGATCTTGTCGACATGGGGATGCGCAGCAAGCGTCGCCCCGGTCTGTCCGCCGAGGCCGGTGACGACGTTGAGCACACCGGCGGGCACGCCAGCCTCGACCATCAGTTCGCCAAGGCGGATTGCGGTGAGCGAGGTATCTTCGGCCGGCTTGAGCACGACGGTGCAGCCCGCTGCCAGGGCGGGCGCGAGTTTCATCGCGGTCAGCACCAGCGGGGAATTCCACGGCACGATCGCCGCTACCACGCCGACGGGTTCACGTACTGTCCAGGTACGCATCTGCCGGCCGGCGGGCTGATAATTGATCGAGCTTTCAAGGCTGTGGCCTTCGATCGCCATGGCCTGTCCGGCGAAGAAGCGGAACTGGTTGACCGCCCCCGGGATCTCTGCCCACCGTCCCACGAACAGCGGCTTGCCCTGGTCGAGTGTCTCAAGCTCTGCAAGGTCGTCGATATGAGCCTCGATCAGGTCTGCGACCTTCCACAGGATGCGGGCCCTTTCCACCGGAACCGTTGCCTTCCACACGGCCAAGGCGCCGCGAGCTGCTTCCACGGCGGCATCGACATCAGCCGGGCTGGCCGCAGCGATGCGCCCGGTCTCGGCACCGGTCGCCGGATCGAGCGTGGCAAAATCGGCGCCGCCTTCAGCCTTGCGCCACTCGCCACCAATCAGCAGTCCTTCACCACGCGCACGGCGCGCAAGAAATTCGACGTTGCCGGGGCGAAGATTCGCGAGATCGAAAGCCATGACTCTGGGATGCTCCTTTGGATGCGATCTGACTGCCTCGTGGACCCCGCATCAGCCATAGCGCCATACGCCAAAAGCCGCTTGGCGGATAAGATTGTCCGAAAACCCCGGCAGTTGAAACGAGGAGAATAGCATGGAGCATGATGGGAATGCTTATGCCAATGGCCTAAGCGTTATCGCCGGAAGGACAGCCGAAGCATGATTTTGCAGCATTCTTTGCTTAAGTCGATAACCGGAGCGAGCCGGCGTTCGGCCTTCGCGCTCGCCATGCTGGCCGGCCTGGTCGCGCCGCAAGTGGCGGTTGCGCAGCCTTCCCCAGCCCCGACGCAACCTGCTGCGTCCAAGCCCTACCTGACCGTTGACCAGCTCCGCCGGATCTATGCCGACAAGAACAGCCGCTTCTTCACGGTGGGCGGGCTGAAGATCCACTACAAGGACGAAGGTCCGCGCAAGGGTCCCGCCTTGCTCATGGTACATGGCTCGGAAAGTTCTTTGCGCACATGGGACGTCATCGCCACCAAGCTGAAGACCCGCTACCGCATCATTCGCCTCGACCTGCCGGGCTATGGCCTGTCCGATGGCCCGACTGACGAATCTCTCAAGACTCTCGTGCCCACCGATGTTCCGATTGCCCTGCTCGACCATCTGCAGGTCCGCAAGGTGACGTTTGCCGGCGTTTCCAGCGGCGGCACGATGGGCATGTACATGGCCGCGCGCCGGCCAGACATGATCGAACGCCTGATCCTTTCGAATACCCCTTCGGACCCGGTGGACACGAGCCATCTCAAGCTCAGCACGGGGCTCAAGGCAGCGATGGATCGCGCCCAGCAAACGGGCTTTCGCGATCAGGAGTTCTGGAGCAACTTCCTGACCTTCTTCGCAGGCGATCCCGCGCGCATTTCGGCGCAAACGCAGAGGGAATATTACGATTTCTACCGCCGCGTACCGGAAAAGAACCTGATCGGCCTGATCGCGCGCATCGGCGATGGCAAGCAGGCAACCATCGAGATGGCAAAGGTGCGCAAGCCGGTCCTGCTGCTCTGGGGAACGGCCGATCCCTTGCTGCCGGAATCCGCGTTGAACGCGATCGGCCGGTATCTCTCCAACGCCCAGATTTCCCGGGTGTCGATGCCGGATGTCGGTCACTATCCTCCGCTGGAGGTTCCCGAACGCATTGCCCAGTTGATTGCTGCCTATATCGAGGCAGCGACGCCGAACGTGCCTGCTGATACCACCGCGCCCTGATTACGCCTGTTCGCGCTTCGGTTAAATCAGCCCGCAGCAGCCAAAGCTGCGGTGCCCTCACATAGTGCATGGACATGACCAAGCCCCGCACCCTTTACGACAAGCTCTGGGACAGTCACGTCGTCGCCGAATTGCCCGGTGGCGCGTCGCTGCTCTACATCGATCGCCAGATCCTGCACGAGGTCAGCAGTCCGCAGGCCTTCGTCGCCATGCGAGAGGCCGGGCGAAAGCTCCGGCGCCCGGAGACTCACCTGGCCGTGGCTGACCACGCAGTGCCGACCCGCGCGCGACAGGGCGAGATTGCCGATCCGCTGGCACGCAGCCAGGTTGCCGAACTTGAAGCCAACGTCCATGAGTTCGGCATTCCCTATGCGCCACTCGACGGGGCTGAGCAGGGGATCGTCCACGTGATCGGGCCAGAGACGGGCTTCACCCTGCCGGGCACGACGATCGTCTGCGGTGACAGCCACACCACCACCCACGGTGCGTTCGGCGCACTGGCGTTCGGCATCGGCGCGAGCGAGCAAGGCACCGTCATGGCTGCCCAGGTTCTCCCGCAAACCCGGGCGCGGACGATGAAGGTCGAACTCGTCGGACGCCTTGGCGCGGGGGTCGATGCCAAGGACGTGGCGCTGGCCCTGATCGCGAAGATCGGCGCGCACGGCGCAGTCGGCTATGCCGTGGAATATACCGGCGCTGCCGTATCGGCGATGTCGATGGCGCAGCGCATGACGCTGTGCAACATGACTATCGAAGCCGGCAGCCGTATCGGCCTCGTCGCTCCGGACGAGACGACATTTGCCTTCATCAAGGGCCGCCGTCTGGCCCCTGTTGGCCCGATGTGGGAGCTCGCGCTTGAATCGTGGCGCACGCTGCCGGCGGACGATGGCGCAATCTATGACAAGGTCGTCACTCTCGATCTTGAAGACATTGCCCCGCAGGTCAGCTGGGGCACCAGCCCGAACCAGACCCTGCCGATCGGCTCGGCCGTGCCGGATCCTGCGAGTATTGCCGATCCCATAGAGCGCCGCGAAACCGAGAAGGCGCTGGCCTACATGGGCCTCGTTCCGGGACAGAGCCTCGCCGATATCGCCATCGATCACGTGTTCATCGGATCGTGCACCAACGGCAGGATCGAAGACCTGCGCGCAGCGGCGGCCATTGCTGGCGGACGCAAGGTCGCGCCGGGCGTCAAGGCCATCGTGGTCCCAGGCAGCGCCGCCACTCGGGCGCAGGCCGAGGCCGAAGGGCTTGACCGCGTTTTCCTCGAGGCCGGGTTCGAATGGCGCTTTGCCGGGTGCTCGATGTGCGTGGCGATGAACGACGATCGCCTTTCTGCCGGCCAACGCTGTGCCAGCACGTCAAACCGCAACTTCGAAGGACGGCAAGGTCCGGGCGGTCGCACCCACCTGGTCAGCCCGGCCATGGCTGCTGCCGCTGCCGTGACCGGTCATCTCGTCGATGCAAGGAGCCTTGCCTGATGCCTGCCCAGCCGTTCACCACCGTATCAGGCCGCGCCGCAGCGATGCGCGAGGACAATATCGATACCGATATCATCTTCCCCGCGCGTTTCCTGCTGATCACGGCGAAGGCGGGCCTCGGTGAATATGCCTTCCATGACCGCCGCTTTGCCAGCGACGGCCATAAGGTCGAAGGCTACGTTCTCAACGATCCGCGCTTTGCCGATGCCCCGGTGATCATTGCCGGCGCAAACTTCGGCTCCGGCTCAAGCCGCGAACAGGCGGTCTGGGCTCTCCTCGGGCTCGGCGTACGGGCCGTGATCTCTTCCAGCTTCGGCGAGATTTTCCAGTCCAACTGCATGCGCAACGGCATCGTGCCGATCGTCCTGCCAGAAGCTCAGGTTGCTGCGCTGATGGATCTGGCAGAATCAGGCGCCATGTTCTCGGTTGACCTTGAGCGACAGGAACTTGGCGCAGAAGGCCTTGCACCCATCTCGTTCTCGATTCCGCCCGAACGCCGTCTTGCCCTTTTGAATGGCTGGGACGAAACCGATCAGATCGTTAATCAGTACAGTGGCGAGATCGAGGCCTTTGAGGTCCGGCAGCGCCAGAGCCAGCCATGGCTCTACACCAGGGAGTTTGCCGCGTGAGCACCGAAGAAGACCTGCTGGCCAACTACAAGAAGGCCTATGACAACCGGGTTGGTTTCGGCACAAGGCCGGCATTGCTGCTGATCGATTTCTGCCAGGCCTATTTCGAAAAGGGCAACGCCCTCTATGCCGAGGTCGATGAAGCGCTGGCATCCGCACTGCGCATCCGCTCTGTCGCGCATGCGGCCGGGGTGCCGGTTATCCTGACCAATGTTGTCTACCACCCCAGCGGGTTCAACGGCGGTCGCTTCTTCGAAAAGGCCATGCCGCTGCGCAATTTCACGCAAGGCAATGCGATGGCCGCCTGGGGACCGGGCCTTGAACCGCTGGAAACGGAATTGGTCGTTTCCAAGCAGTATCCGAGCGCATTCTTCGGCACCTCGCTCGCCTCGACGCTCACGGCCGCCGGCATTGACAGCGTGATCCTGACCGGCCTGACGACATCGGGCTGTGTCCGCGCGAGCTGTGTCGACGCGATGAGCCATGGCTTCAAGACCGCCGTCGTTGCCGAGGCCTGCGGCGATCGTCACGCAGGGCCGCATGAAGCGAACCTGTTCGACATGAACGCAAAGTATGCCGACGTGGTCAGCGAAGCGGAGACGATCGCGTTTCTGGAAACCCTGCGGCCTTCAGCCTAACCGAAGACCTTCGAGCCGGGCTCCCCAGGGCGTAACCGCCGCGAGGAGCTCGGCGCTGCCATAGGGCGCCCACTCGACGCGGCCAGCTTCAACGATCTCGCACCCACCGGCGACCATTGCTCTGGCAAATCCGTCGATATCGGTAACCGGAAAGCGCAGGGCGGCCCATCCCCGCATCGGCGGGCGGCTTTGCGAGAAGTCGTGGCCACTGCAGCCAAAGCTGATGATCTCGACCGAACCTTCCATGCGGCCCTGCGCCTGGTAGATCCCGATCTGCATCGGGATCTGTTCTGCAAGGGAAAGCGGAAGGCCCATGCAATTGATCCCGCCTTCGTTGCCAGCGAAGCCTTCGGTTTCCTGCACCGGCACCCAGCCCAGATGGTCAACGAAAAGCGCGCGCGCCTGCGCGAAATCAGTGACCACCTGCGTGGAGTTGAACACCCACGAGGCATTGCCACCAACGCCCTCGTACCCTTGCAGGGGCGGACTCACTCGTTGCATCAGGGCAATGCAAAGACCATCGGCGTCATTCTCAACGACTTCGCGGACAGCCAATGCGCCAAATTGCCAGTTGGTTATCGGCGCAAATGCGCGATGTCCGGCCCGGCCCAAGGCATGATGCAAAGTCTCGATATCATCCAAGGCGCGGATATTGATGTCGAATATGCCGCCCGTATCCCATGGCTGCGCGCCGTCGCGCATCAGGGCGCGCGGCTCTTCGCCAAAGGACAACAAGCGGATGGCGCCCCGCGCCTTGTCGGGATGGACGAGCAGAACCTCGCGAGCACGAGCGGCCGGACCCGCACCCCACGTAGCGCCGAGCGGGGCTGCGAGGTCGCCAGCGTACAAGGCTTTGTAGCCCAACGCCGGAGCCAGGCGCCGGCCTGCTTCGTCGGCGTCTGCGACGATGCCGACGACTTCCTGAAAACCATTATCCAGTGCGATCATGCAGGCAGGGATAACATGCATCTCCCACGGCGGGGATCACGAGTGGCAAAAAACCACAGAGCGGACAGGCGCTTGCTTTGCCTCCGGTGTGCAGTACTGCTCCTGCAGCATCCCGCACTCGCATCTGCGAAACCGCACTTCCATCCGACAGACGGACACGCGACAGATTCGCGACGTCGCGGCAACGCAACTTTGCCATTGTTCGATGGGGTCAGGGCATAGAGCAAGCGCTCGGTCCATGATCTCGATCAATATTGGCCTGCCGAATATCGGCTTTCGGACAGGTAAATCAAAACAAGCCGTATCGCAGGATCCGGGATAGCTGAACGCCTTGCGCAATTGCTGGTGCGTCATGAAGCCATTTTCCTAGGGAACGTAGTAATCCCGCCATTCGGCTGACTAAAGTGAGGGGTTTATAAGATGAAGACGACCCGAGTTCTTAAACTGTTTCCGATCTCTACGATCGCCATCGCCTGCTCTCTCGTGCAGGCAGCACCGGCATTCGCGCAGGAAGCAGCCCAGGCCGAAGAGGCCGCCCCCACTGGCGATATCGTCGTGACCGCGCGCAAGCGCGAAGAAACCCTGCTCACCACCCCGATCGCGATTGCGGCAATGCCGTCGGAGGAAATCGGCCAGCGCGGCATCATCTCGCTGACCGACCTGATCGACGCAACGCCCGGCATCAACGTCACCGGCAACAACTCGGGCCGCAACGACCGTTCGTTCCAGCAGATCTCGCTCCGTGGCTTCACCCCTTCGACCACGGACTCGACGCTGACCGCGACCTTCATCGACGGCGTACCCGTTTCGTCGGCATCGGCGATGAACTCCATCTCCGATCCTGCGCGCGTGGAAATCCTCAAGGGCCCGCAGAACGCCTACTTCGGCCGCAACGCATTTGCCGGCGCAGTCAACGTCGTCAACAAGACGCCGAAGAGTGATTTCGGCGGCAGCATGAACGCCTCGGTGTTCAGCCGTGACGGTTACGACGTGCAAGGTTCGCTTGAAGGCCCGATCGTTCGTGACCTCCTGAGCTTCCGCATTTCGGGCCGCGCTCTTGAGCGTGGTGGTTCCTATCGCAACCGCGCCAACCCCAATGAGCGCCTTGGCGACCAGCGCACCCGCACCATCACTGGCATGCTGTTGTTCACGCCTTCGAGCCAGCTGACCATGAAGGTCTTCGGCCTCTACAGCCGCGACAATGACGGTGCCTCGGCACAAGGCATGCTCTCGGCCTACGAAGTGCGTTCGAACAACGGCATCCCCAACATCCCGGCACTCAGCGGCAATACCAACGGCAAGGTCATCGTTCCGGGCCTGTCGAACTGCGTGCTCGCCGGCGCAAACCCGTTCATCTGCGGTCAGGCGCCTTCGCTCCCGAGCGCCTTCTCGCCTGCGCAGAACACCTATATCGATGCCAAGACCGCTGCCGTCCTTGCCGATGGTCGCTTCCGTCCGGTTTCGCCGGAAGATGGCGTTCAGGGCTACGGCCTCAAGCGCAAGTACATCCATGCCCATGCGAACATCGATTACGAACTGGGCGACACGGGCATCACCCTTTCGTCGCTGACCGGCATCAACGACGAAAAGTGGTCGCAGATGGCCGAGCTCGACAACTACGACAGCTCGTCGCTCATCAACACGGCCGCCACGCCCACGAACGGGCTGCTGCCGTACTACAACTTCCCGTTTGCGATCGAACGCCACAACAAGGACTTCTCGCAGGAACTGCGCGCATCCTTCGACAACGGCGGCATGATCTCCGGGATGATCGGCCTCAATTACATGGACACCAAGGTCAAGCGTGACCTGCTCAACGTCTTTGCTGAAGCCGTTCTCGGCCTGCCGCGCAGTGCAGGCACTGCGTCCGCACCGCAGCGGGTGGAAACCAAGGGCATCTTCGGCAGCGTCAACATCAAGCCTGCCGACGCTCTCGAAATCAGCCTTGAAGGCCGTTATCAACAGGACAAGGTGTTCGGCTACACCGGTGGTCTGGGTGCCAAGATCACGGCTGCTTCCGGTGCTGAATATGGCGTCCCGGCTGGCGACTACGCGCCGCTGACGCAGTTCTTCTCGAAGAATTACAACAACTTCATGCCGCGCGTGATCGTGAACTACAAGATCACGCCCGACATCATGGCCTACGCCTCGTGGGCAAAGGCCGCGAACGTCAGCATCGCGTCGTTCAACGCCCGCCTGTTCTCGGGCTCGGCAGGTGAAATCGCAGCATCCCAGTCGCTGGGCCTGCGTGGCATTACCAAGCCGGAAAAGGTTACGAACTACGAAATCGGCCTGAAGGGCAAGGCGTTCGACAACAAGCTGATCTTCGCTCTTGCGGCCTATTATGCCGAATGGAAGGACCAGTATAACTCGCGCAGCGTGTTCTTCACCGACACCACGCTCAATCCGCCGCTGACGTCGACTGTGACCGGAATCGCGAACTCGGGCAAGACCAACCTCAAGGGGATCGAATTGGATACGACAATCCTTCCCATGGAAGGCATGTCGTTCACGTTCTCGGGCGCCTACAACGACACCGACATCCGTTCGTTCACCGATCCTTCGATCACCCGCGTGACCGGCATCATCGGCGACGGCTTCAAGGGCAACAGCCTTCCGCTGACCTCGAAGTACTCGTTTGCGATCACTCCTGAGTTCTCGGGCGATATCCCGGGTCGTGACAATGCCACCTGGTTCATCCGCAGCGACGTGAACTACAAGTCGCGCCAGTTCCTCGATGCGGGCAACCTCACCTGGATCGGTTCGCGCACCGTGGTCAACGGTCGCGTCGGCGTGAAGCTGGACAACATCGGCATCGAAGTGTTCGCAACCAACCTGCTCAACAACAAGCAGTACACCTCGATTCAGCAGAATACGGTGCAAACGCCTGCTTCGCCGAATGGCACGCTGGCAACCCGCGCGTTCAACTACCTGATCGTCGGTCTGCCCGAACTGCGGACCTTCGGCATCAAGGGTTCGGTCTCCTTCTGAAGGTGACCCAAGTCTGAAATGGCAAAGGCCGGGCAATCGCCCGGCCTTTCGCTTTTGTGCAGTATTATCGCGGGCGGACCGGTCAGAGGGGCGGGTCGATGGAATCTGCAGCCGAATTGGCCCGCGCCGAGGCGCGCACCCGATCGATCAGCGCAATAAGCCTTGCCGCATCATAACCGGTCGGCATGCGGTGCGGCCGCCCACGCACCGCCTTGGCAAATTCTTCGATCTGGCCTTCGAAGTAATGCGTGAGGCTTCGTCCCCCCAGCTTGCGCGGGTCACCCAGCACGCCCGTCGGCGGCATCACGATCACCTCGTCGTTCCAGCGCAGGATTTCGCCGTGCTCGATCTCGAGGATGCCGGTCTCGAAATACAGCGTCTTGCGGTCCTGCACGGTGGGCTGGTTGTAGGATATGTGGACGCTCGCCATGCGGCGGCCGGGATAGGCCATGACGATCATTGCCTCGTCCTCTCCCTGCCAGCCCGATTGCAGGCGCGCGGCTTCGGCGTAGACGCGGACAGGATCGTCCGCCCCCATGACAAGCTGCACGAAATCGAGCGCATGCGGCGCAAACAGCGACAGGATCAGACCGTCCTGTGCCTTGCGCTCGGCCCACCACGGCGCCTGCGGTCCATCCCACCGCACGCACATCGAAACTTCCAGAGACAGCAGGCGGCCGAGCGAGGGCATCCGGGCCTCGACCTGGCGGACGGCTTCATTATGCCGGAAGGTGTGCCCCACTGCCAGGACCAGCCCGCGCGCCTCGGCTTCGCGGGCCAACGCCAAGGCATCCTCGCCAGTCTCGGCAGCCGGCTTTTCGACCAGCACGTGCTTGCCCGCCTTCAGTGCAGCCATGGCCTGAACGGCATGCAGGTGGTTCGGCGTGGCAAGCAGTACTGCATCGACCTCGGCCAGATCGAGCATGTCCTCAAGCGTCGCGTAAGCTGGCGCGCCAAAGCGTTCGCCCACTTGCCGCGCAAGCTCCAGATCCCGGTCGGCTACGGCCACCAATCGCGCATCCTGCGGTCGCGCCGCGATGGCATCGAGGTGGGACAGCGAGATGCGGCCACAGCCGACCATCGCGATATTGAGGGGACGCGATGCAATATCATTCATGTTGGGAGTCAGCCTCAAGGTTATGGCAGGCGCGGTTCGCGCACGAATTTCCAGATCATCCCCGCAGCGACAACCTTGGCGACGCCCGGCAGGAACGAATAGCAGAACAGGATTCCGAACATCGCGGAATCGGATTGCGGCAGCCCTGCCTTTGCAGCGCCGGAATCAAAGCCGAACCACGAAAGCAGCACGCCGACGATCAAGGTGCCGCCAAGGGCGATCCCGGCCTTCTCGATCGCAGACCAGATCGCCGAATAGGACCCAGCCCGGTTCTCGCCGAATTCTTCGCGCGCCTGCGCTATGCAGTCCGAAAGCAGTGACAAGACGATCGTACCCCAGCCGGCGTTGCAGACTGCCAGCAAGGCCGAAAGCAGATAGGCGATTTCGACTGGCGCGCGCGGCACCAGCCCCCAGACGAACACGACCACGCCATGTCCCGCAGCGGCCAGGACATAGGCCGGAACCTTGCCGATGCGGCCTGCCACCATCACCCACAAAGGCGATCCGAAAATGACCGCGACGCCCATGATCGCGGCCATGATGCCAAGGTCGTGCAACGGTTCGGCCCGTGCCATCGAGTATTTGACGAAGAACGGAAAGCTGGCGTAGCCGATGCCTGCCGAAATGGTCATGACCACCGCCGAAAGGCTGAGGATGACGAAACGCCTGTCGCGAAACGCGCGGGCCAGACCGCCGAGCGCCGAACGGCCCGCTGCCCCATCGCCTGCAACTTTCGCCACCGGCACGATCCGCCCCGCCACCTTCCATGCGATCAGCATGAAGACCAGGCACGAGATGCCGACAGTGCCCATCACGATCAGGTGCGCGCGCTGGTCGGTCCCCAGCGCGCTTACCGCCATCGGCGCCACCGACGAGCTGAGCAGCAATCCGATCCCGCCGAAGCTGTGCTTCCATCCCATCAACTCGGTCCGCTCGCGCGGGTTGGATGTCATATCGGCCAGCATGGCGAGGTACGGCACCGAAAAGCTCGAATAGACGGCCATGTAGAAGCTGAAAGTCACCATGACCCAGGCGATCTGGAATCCGACCGATGCATGCGGCACGGCAAAGATGCCAAGCATCGCGACAGGCGAAGCAAGGGCAGCTACGACAAACCAGTTACGACGGGGAAAGCGGCCGGCGATCTGGTCGGACATTGCGCCAATGCCCAGGTCGAACAGCGCTCCCAGCACCACCTTGGGAATGAAGATCGCCGTCCCGGCAAGCGCGGGCGAAATGCCCATCACGTTGGTCAGGAAGAACAACAGCAGCAGCGAAGGCGTATCGCGGAACAGCTGTCCCGCGATCTGGCCTATGCCGTATCCGGCCTTGATCGAAGTGGCGATCCTTGCAGGCGGAGCCGCCTCGGCTGTGGTCATGCGATTTCCCCGTCGGCATCCCGCTGTCCGGGGATTGCCTGTCATTTACAGCAAGGTGGCGCAACCATCGCGGGGAAGGAATCCCTGAACAAACCTATCCGCCAGCCGGTCAGCGCTTCGGGTCTTTGCCGAGCATGTGCAGGAGCACGCCATCCCTATCGATGAAATGGTGCTTCAGCGCGCCGCCGATGTGCAGCAACAGCAGCGCTCCACCGGCCCAGACCATATAGACGTGCGATTTGGCAAAGAGACTGTAGCCGATCAGCCCCGGCGCGTTCCACGGACGTGGGGTCACGATATGCGGGATCAGTCCGCCGGGGCCGAACCCGTCGTGCGTGAAGAACCACATCTGCGGCGCGGGGTATCCAGCCCCTGCCCCGAGCGCTGACAGCGCCGCCCAGCCGGTCAATGGCAGCAGCAGCAGCAGCGCGTAAAGCAGGGCCTGAACCGATCTTGCAGCGAAGCGCCCACCAGCGCCAGTGCCCGCAGGCAGTTCCGGGGCGCGATGGCGCCAGCGCCAGAACAGCCGTAGGATTACCGCCAGAAGGAGGATCATGCCCAGCGTGTGGTGAACCTGGCTGGCGCGCAGATGCAGCCACGCCAGCGGCCCCCCGCGTGATCCCTCCAGATATGTCCACGCCATCGCAAAGCCCGCAGGAACCTCGACGAGGATCGCGAGGGCCGTACCCCAGTGCAACCAGCGGGCCGGGCGGGTCCAACCTTGGGGAGCGGTAGCGAAGTTCTGCTGCGTCATGCGAGGCAATCTGCCGCAACGCGCATCGCCTCATAGCGTCGGGGCGCCAATGGTCACTGGCCGGATAACGGGCGCTGCGCTATCGAAACCGGGCGGCCCGATGCCCACACATCAGCCTTTCGCCAGACCTTCAGGAACGAGTTCAAGCATGGCCACGATGGCAAAGGAAGATACGGTTCTTGCACGCTTGCGCAGCGCGCTTGGCGAAGCCGGAGTGCAGACTTCGGCCGAAGCACTCGATTACTTCTCGAACGACGTCTATCGCGGCGGCGCCTTGCCGCTGGCCGTTATCCGCCCGGCTTCGGTCGAGCAATTGCAGGCGGCGGTTCGCCTCTGTGCCGAGGCCAACGTCGCCATGGTCCCGCGCGGTGGCGGCGCGTCCTATACCGACGCCTATCTTTCCGAAAAGGCGGGCCATGTCCTGTTCGACACCGGTGCGCTCGATACGATCGAAATCGATGAATTCGGCGCCGTCGTTACCTGCGGCGCGGGCGTCACCTGGGCCGCGCTGAAGGCGGCGCTCAACGCCAAGGGCCTGCGCACGCCGTTCTGGGGCCCGTTCTCGGGCATCGCCGCCACTGTCGGCGGCAGCATGAGCCAGAACAGCGTCAGCCACGGCGGCACTGCCCACGGCATTTCCGCACAGTCTGCCCTGTCGATGGACGTGGTCCTCGCCAGTGGCGAAATCCTCAATACCTCCTCGTCACGCGCCATGCGCTTCTATGGCCCGGACCTGACCGGCCTGTTCACCGGCGACTGCGGCATTTTCGGCATCAAGGCGCGCATCCGCCTGCCGCTGCTGCCGATCCTGCCGCGCTTCGAATGCGTCAGCTTCGCGTTTGACAGCTTTGCCGACTACCACGCCGCCTCGCGCAAGGCGGCCATGGCCAAGCTGGAGGAGAGCCACTTCGGCCTCGACCTCGCCCTGTCGCAAGGGCAGATCGGCCGGCAGGACGGCATGGGCGCTCGCCTCAAGATCGCTGCCGACGTGCTGAAGCGCGCACCGAACAAGCTCAAGGGCGTGGCCCAACTGGTGCAGATGGCCATCGCCGGCGAAAGCGCGATGCGCGCTGGCGCCTACATGTGCCACTTCATCATCGAAGGCTTCGATCAGGAAGAAGCCGCCCACAAGGCCCGCCTGCTGCGCAAGCTGCTCGACGGACTTGGCCGCGAGATCGCCAACTCGATCCCGACTTTCGTGCAGTCGATGCCGTTCGCGCCGCTCTACAACGTGCTCGGCCCTGGCGGCGAACGCTGGGTGCCGATCCATGGCGTCTTCCCGCACGATCAGGTCGTCCCGTTCGACACGGCGTTCAAGGCGCTGATCGCATCGCGCCAGGCCGAAATGGACCGCCACGGCGTCTGGCTCGGCACGATGTTCTCGCCGGTCGGGTCCGCCGGGTTCCTCTATGAAATCGCTGCCTACTGGCCCGATGCGCGCACCTCGTATCACGTGACCACGCTGGGCGAGGAATACCTCGCAGGCCAGCCGAGCTTTGCGGCAAACCCCGAGGCACGTGCGTTCGTCGACAAGCTGAAGGGCGAAATGATCGACCTCATGCAAAGCCACGAGGCCGCTCATTTCCAGCTCGGCCGCGCCTACCCTTATCAGCCGCGGCTGTCGGAACAGCAGAAGGCCCTGCTGGGAGCGATCAAGACGCAGCTCGATCCCAAGGGTCTGATGAATCCGGGCGCTCTCGGCTTCTGAGGAGCGCGCCCTGCGGCCCGGCGGCTAGGTCGGGCCGTTTCCTAGGCGGCGCAGTTCCGGGCCGATCTCTGTGCCGATGCGATGCGTATCGGCCAGCCAGTCGAAGCCGGTGACGAGGAAATTGTCGATCCCCGCCGCGCGATAGCGCAGCAGCGCCTGCACCAGCGTGTCGGGCGATCCGACCAGGCACATCACCTGAAGGCGGCCCTGCGTCGCCTTGGTAAGGCCCGTCCAGAGGCAAGGGTCGGCAGCGGCATCATCGGCTTGCGCGGCATTCGCGGCAACGGTCTCGGCGGCCTTGCCCAGATCGCGTCCCAGCGCACCGTGCTTTGCCTGCCGCGCGATGACGCCTTGCAGCAGGGCGTCGGCCCGCGCCCACGCCGCCTCGTCGCTATCGGCCACGACCAGCCGCATCGACATCGAGAAGCGGGGGTTGCGTCCATGCTTGTCAGCCTCGGCTCTTACCGTCGCGACCTGTGCCGCAATCTGGTCCACGCTACCGGGCCCGAAGGCATAGACGTCGGCCAATTCAGCCCCGAACTGCAGAGCCAGCTCGGACGTCCCCGCCCAGAACACCGGCACGCTGCCTGCCACCGGACGCACTTCCGACCCTGCGTTCTCGAACCGATACCAGTCGCCCTGATGATCGCACGGACTTTCCCCGGCCCAGATCCGGCGCATGATCCGGACGTATTCGTTGCTGCGCCGGTAACGCTCGTCCTTGGTCAGGTAATCGCCATCGCAGCGCGTTTCGATGTCCGAGAACGCGGTGATGACGTGTACCCCCGCCCGGCCGCCCGAGAACTGGTCGAGCGTGGCAAACGCCCGCGCGGCCATGGTCGGCGCAATGAAGCCGGGCCGATGCGCCACCATCAGCTTCAGGCGCGTCGTTGCCGCCGCAACCCAGGTCGCGGTGACCAGGCTGTCGGCCGACTTGGCGTTCTGCCCCACCAGCACGCGGTCATACCCGGCAGCCTCGTAAGCGCGGGCGATTTCGGCGACGAAGGCCGGATCGTATGGTCCCGGCGTCTCGCTCGTCTCGCTGGTGCGATAGGGCGAGATCAGGCCCACCAGCTCGATTGGGTGTCGTTCCAACAGCATTACTCCGAAAGGGCCTGCTGCTTTTCCGCCGCCTCGACGGTCGCCGCGTCGAGCCGGTAGAACAGCATGGTCACGATGGCAGCGATCATCGCCGCCGCAGGAATGACCGACACGCACAGCAGCACCGCAAGTTTCGCATCCGCACCTTGCTCGGCCGCCTGCCCGCTGGCCGAAGGCACGTAACCCATCGCGGAAAGGAACGCGCCCATCACGGCCAGCGCAGCAGCCGAAGAAAGCTTGTCGAACAGCGTGGTGAAGCCGGCGAATGCGCCTTCGCGCCGCTCCCCGCTGGTCACGTAGTCATAGCGCACCGCATCGGACAGCAGCGAATAGGCGCAAAGGATCATGCCGGCCCCCGCCAGCCCGCTCAACGCACCGCGTGCCGAGATGAGCAGCATCGCCTCACCGGGGCCCGCAAGCAGCCAGCTCGCCTGCACAATGGCATAGAGCGCCAG
This sequence comes from Novosphingobium sp. ERW19, assembly GCF_012641315.1. Classification (NCBI taxonomy): domain Bacteria; kingdom Pseudomonadati; phylum Pseudomonadota; class Alphaproteobacteria; order Sphingomonadales; family Sphingomonadaceae; genus Novosphingobium; species Novosphingobium sp. ERW19. The sequence goes on along the minus strand of NZ_JABAIC010000007.1, from coordinate 180,285 downwards.
CGCACCAATGTAGCAGGCCTTCTTGCCCACACGGTTGGATAGCCACACCCAGCCCGTCATGCTGACCAGCATCGCAGCCGTGGCCAGCATGAAATAGGTGCCAAGGACATTGTCCTTCTGCTCCAGACCAATCCGCGTGAAAAAGGCCAGCGCCGCAGAGCCGATTGCCGTACCGAACAAAAGGAAGACGTGGGCAATCGCCAGGATGCGGAACGGCACGTTCTTCCACGCCAGCAGGACCTGCCGCCATAGCGCCACAAACGGGTTCACGCGCACCACACCGGTACGTTCCGGCGGTGCCGTGCGCGGCGCCTTGGCCAGAAGACGCACCGCCAGAGCGGTCGCGACAAAGACCACGGCACTCACGATCAGCGCGATCAGCAGGTGTCCGCTGCGGGTCGGGCCAGTCTGGCTCAGGATCCAGGTCGGCAAAGTTGAGCCGAGCATCGTGCCGACAGCATTGCCATAGGTCCGCCAGCCCATCAGCCGGGTGCGTTCACGCGGATCGGCCGAACTTTCGACCAGCATGGCAAAACCCGGGATGGTCAGCAGCGTGTACCCCGTGGCGTGGATGACCAGGGCAATCGTCACGAACAGTTGTGCCAGCAGGATCGAACCGAACGACGGCGCACCGAACAGCAGAGCGAGTCCCAGCGGCATGGCGACGCCACCTGCAAAAAGGAACGGCAGGCGCCTCCCCCAGGGTGTCTTCGCGCGGTCGCTCCACGCACCCACGGCCGGATCGGCAAAGCCGTCGTAGATCTTCACGAAGGCGAAGATGGCACCTGCCGCGCCGGCCGAGATGGCAAGGCTGTCGGTCATGAAGCGCAAGCCAAGAACCGTGACGAGGTTCTGGCCCGCCGCATGCGCCAGCGGGATCAGCGCCGATCCCAGGCGGATCGCCCAGCGCGAGGCGTTGCCTGTTTGGCTTGCGGCTTGACTGATACCGACGGCTGGTCCCGACACGGCGTTCTCCCGGCTGCGAGGCCCCACGCCCCTTGCATTCTTGAAGCGAAGGTGCCGCAGCAAACGCTTGGCGCTGCACCGTTATCTTCACTGTCCGCCCATCGGAGAGACGCGCGTCCCGAAGGTTCAGCCCGCAGGCGCAGGCGGTTGGCGATCAAGCCAGTTGCGCAAGTCGCGGGTGAACTTCTCGGGCTTCTCCCACATCGGGAAGTGACCGAGATCGGGGTAATTGATCACGTCCACCTTGGTGTTGGTAAAACGCTTCACCGAAGCATCCGCGCTTTGCGAGATCACGTCATCGAACGAACACCACTGCAGCAGCACCGGCACCCGCACCGCTTCCGCCACCGCGCCGACATCGCTGGACTGGAAAGCCCTGACGTTGGCCTGGATGTACTGCGCCTGCCGATCGAGTGCACCGGGCAGGTTGTTCATCTCGGTGATCTGATCGACCATGCGATCGGTCGGCGTGAACTCGGGCGGTGTCGTATCCTCCAGCATCAGCCGCCAGAATTCACGATGGCGCCAGTTGGGAAGCACGGCCTTGTGCGCCTCCAGCATCCATTTCAGGCGCCAATCGACCTTGCGTGTCTGGCTTGGCCGTTCCAGCGGCAGCATTGAAAACGCCATCGCCGTGACATGGCCCGGATAGGCACGGTTGAATTCGAGCCCGACATTCGCACCGTTGGACGTGGCGACCATCGCGAACTTGTCATGCCCCAGCGCCTTCATCAGCCCGTCCATGAGCTGCGCCGAACGCGGCGTCGAATAGAAGCCGCTCGGGTCAGGGCCGGTCAGCCCATAAGGGGACCAGTCAAACCGGACGACACGGTACTTGTCGGCCAGCAGCGGCACGACGTCATCCCACTCGTGCAGGTTCACGATCGAACCATGCAGCAGCACGACGACCGGACCGTTCGCCGGACCTTCCTCGCGCACGTGCATGCGCACGCCATCCACGGTCACGAAGCGCGAAGGCGCATCGGCCCAACGCTTCTCCAACTCGGCGCGGTCAGTCTCCCCTGCCCCGGCGCGCAGCGCAACAACGCTGCCACCAAGGCCAAGCGCTAGCGCGCCGATAATGCCGAGCGCGAGCCGACCCCGCTTCATGCGGCTTCGCGCATGCGGGCGGAAAGGCCTAGCGTCTCGCGCAAGGTGCTGCCCGGATACTCCCTGCGCAGCCGTCCGCGCTGCTGCAGCACCGGCACGACCTGCTCGACAAAGTCCTCAAGCCCGCCAGGCATATAGCTCGGCTGCAGAGTAAAGCCGTCGCAGGCCCCGCTGTCGCGCCACTCGATCATCATGTCAGCCATCTGCTCACCCGTGCCGATGAACACGTTGTGGCCACGCGGATGGCGCATGAAGTTGGCCGCGAAATCACCCAGCTTCGTTCCCTTTTCCGCAGCCGGTTGGACCGATTTGGCCACGTCGGCCTTCGGCAGCAGCGTATTGGCAAGGATCGCATCGACCGGGATCGCCGCGTCGGGATCGAACGGCGTCAGATCACAGCACAGCGATTCCGAGAGATATTCGATCGCCAGCGGCACATCGCCCATGTCGAGGATGGCTGCGTGGTTCGCGCGAGCCTCTTCCTCGGTCCCCCCCAGCACGCAGGACAGCCCCGGCATCACCCGCACGCCATCGGGATTGCGTCCGACGGCGGCGATGCGGTTGCGCATGTCGTTGCGGAAATCGATCCCCGCATCGATGTTCGCTGCGGGGCAGAAGATCGCCTCGGCAGTGCGCGCGGCAAAGTCGCGGCCCTCGGGAGATTGCCCGGCCTGCACCAGCACCGGCCGTCCCTGCGGCAGCGCCGGCCCTGCCTTGTCCATCGCCGCCCACAATTCGCAGGCCTTGGCCACGACATCGACGGCATGGCGATAGCGCTGATCCTTGGGCGGCAGCTGTGCTTCGCCAAAGTTCGGCGCGGTTTCGGGGTGGGCGGTCGTCACGATGTTCCAGCCCGCGCGCCCGCCGCTGATGCGGTCCATCGCGGCAAAGCGTTCGGCCAGCATCTCTGGCGTGTTGTAGGTGGTAGAGACGGTGGCAACGAGCCCGACGTGCTCCGTCACTGCGGCCATGGCCATCAGCAGGCTGACAGGATCGAGCGTCGGCATCGCCAGCCGCGCCGGCGTCCGCCCGCCCGCACCGCGCGATTGCAGCTGATCGCCAAAGACGATGGCATCGAAGCGCGCGTCATCGACCATCTTTGCGACGCGCGCGTAATAGTCCATCGAGAACACGCCTTCCGGCGCGGCGCGGGGGTGGCGCCAGCCGGTCGGGAAGAAGCCGATGCCTTGCAGGAAGGCCCAGAGGTGGATCTGCTTGCTCATGCGACATACTCCGGCACGTGCGTAGGCTTGGATTGGGTGGAGGCGCTGGACGGAATCGTCAGGCCAAGCCGCTCGCGCAGCGTTCCGCTGGCTGCCGGGCTGGCACCGGGACGATTGCCCAGCAGACCGCCAATGGCCGAGATTGCGGCCGGCAGGGCCGCCGCCTGTTCCAGCAGGATGAAATGCACCCCGTCGATCTCGCCCGCCTCGAACGCCGCCGTCATCGCCGCCATATCAAGATCGGACCCAGCGCCCACTTTCAACAAGCGGCGGCTGCCACCTGCAGCTGTTCCCGGCGCATCGACCAGCACGATGTCGGCATCAGCGATGCCGACGTTCTCGGCTTCATCCAGCACCAGCACCGGCTGCCCCTGCAACGGCCGCATGGCGTTGACCGGCCCGGCGGTGTCGAAGAACGGACCGCGATAGTCTGGCCGGATGACCTGATCGGGATTCAGGTAAAGCCCGCTGTCCTTGTCGATCACCAGCGTATCGGCGCCCCAGCCATCCCATAGTGCGCGCGCCGCGCGCACCATGTCGGCGGCCATGCCCGGTTCTCCGCCTTCCGAAACCACGGACCACCCGCTCAGGCCACCGGCAAGATAGTCGACGGCAGACAGGGCACGGGCAACATGGAAGGGGTGTGCATTGGTTGCCGGGACGGTGGCAACGATGCCGGTCCGCGAAGTGAGCGGCGCGGCCCATGCCGCGATCACCTGCGCATCGAACGGACGGTTGATCGCCCGGCCCAGCACGAGCAGGTCCAGTCCCGCCTGTTCCGCCGCAGCGATGACGGGGCGCGCCAGTTCAGGCACGGCAAGATCGGCATCCATCACGGATGCCGAAACAATGAAGCTTCGGGTCATACCACTATCACCGGTTCATGAAGGGGGTGGATGGGCTCAGCGCCCGTCTCGGTTATGAGGACAAGGTCCTCGCAATGGGCCGATCCGCCGATGCCCGTATCGAGCGTCGGGCAATCGACCGAAATGATCATGCCAGGTTCGAGCATGAAGTCTGGCTTGCGCCAGAACCCGCCATGCACTTCGCCCGGCTCGTCGGTATGGGCAAGGCCGACACTGTGCGGGCCGAAGCCGATCACCGCCTCGTAACCCGCCTTGCGCACCGCTTCGCTGCCCAGCGCGACGATCTCGGAAAAGCGCAAACCGGGGCGCAATTGCTCGCGCACCGCCCCCCACGCAAAGGCGCTGGCCTCTGCCGCCCGCCGCGCGGCGCGTGTCGGTTCCCCGACGAAGACGGTGCGGGCAAAATCGCCATGATAGCCAAGGAACGAGCTGACGCCGTCGAGCATCAGGGTCTGCCCGTCGGCCACCTTCACGCGCGACAGGTCGGACGAAACCCGATCCACGTTCAGAAACACCGAAGTGTTGCCCCGCGCTGCGCATTCCTGGCGATAGAGGCCTTGCAGTTCGTGATGCGTGGCACCAGCCCGGATGGCATGACCCACAGCGTTCAGGGCATCCACGTTGGCGCGGGCAGCCCTTGCCATCAGCGCCTGTTCCAGCGGAGATTTGATCAAGCGAATCTCGCGCAGGATGTTGTCGGCCGGGACCATGGCGCCGGGATGCTGGTGCCGCGTTGCCACTTCGGCGACCACCGGATTGTCGAACCCGATCCGGCCTTGCCACAAACCAAGGTCGCGCATGGCTGCAACGATCGCACCACCGGCATCGCGCGCCATGCGCTCTGCCCCAGCCAATGCCGCAGAGGCCTGCGCCCGGTGATGTTCCGCAGCCGTCAGCGGCATTGAGGAGCCGGTCGGCAGCACCGGACCGTCAGGAACCGGCCCGACGGCCTCGTCCCCACTGTCGCCCAGATCGTTGTAGAGCCACACGCCCACATCGGCCCGATCCCGGCCATCGGCCCAGCTGTAGTGATGCAGGAAGCGGCTCGTCACCAGCGCCGGCACTTCGGGCCTTGCCCGTGCCATCAGCGCGAAAGTTCCCGGCGGCTGCCCCGGACGGGTCCGCGCAATCTGGGGCCAATGGCCAAGCAGATGATAGACATTGAGCGGATCGCCCAGCACCAGCCCTTCAAGCCCGTGCCGCTCCATGACCTCGACCGCGCGCGCCATGTTCATCGGCCCGCCGCGCTCCAGCGCGGCCAGCAGATCGTCATCGGAAGGGAGCATTCGCCAGTCCATGCCCCTCAACATGATCCTGCTTCGGGGTTCCCGAATACCAGTGTGACCACCTCTCCGCCTGACGGTCATTGCCCAAGGGGGATTAGGGCAGGCGTAACAGCGATATACGCTCCGCCACCATGACCCAGACCCCCTCCCACGCCATCGAGCGTGCTTTCGTGACGCTCGCGGAAGGCCAGCTGCATTTGCGAAGGCTCCCCGCTGCCGATGCCAGCGCAACGCCGATGCTGCTGCTGCACGCCTCGCCCGCCTCGTCCTGGTTCATGCAGGACTTCATGATGGCCCTGCGCGCGGCAGGGTGCATGGGGGAAATCATCGCGCCGGACACCCTGGGCAATGGCGATTCGGTTGCGCCTGCTGAAGCTGATCCGGAGATCGGCTACTTTGCCGGATCGATGGACAGGCTGTGCGTCGCACTGGGCCTTTCCCGTGTCGACGTCTATGGCACGCACACCGGCGCGCGCATTGCCTGCGAATTGGCCGCTGCCCACCCGGAGCGCGTGCGCGCCGTGATCCTCGACGGCATTACCGAATACGACGACGAACTGCGCGAAGCCGTGATTGCCAACTATGCGCCCTCGGTCGAACCGGACGAATATGGCCGCCACCTGATCTGGGCCTTCAATTTCTGCCGCGATCAGGCGCTGTTCTTCCCGCACTTCATGAAAGTGCCGGACCGCCGCCTGGCCGTGCCGATGCCGCCGCCGCAAGTCCTCCATCGCATCACGCTCGATGTGCTGAAGGCGCTCGACACCTACCACAAGCCTTACATCGCCGCCTTCCGCTATCGCAGCTTCGAGCGCATGGAGCAGGTCAAGGCCCCCACCCTGCTGCTCAAGCCCGAGAGCGAGCTGGCCCTGCTCAACGCCTCAGTCGCCACCGCGCTCGAACGGCTTGCCAACGGCCACTCTGCCGCGACCCCGGGCGACGCTGCAACAAAGGCCGCCGTCATTGCCGCCTTCCTTGCGGAGAACGCGGCATGAGCGCAACCGCAAAGGACGCCCGCCTCTCGATCGGCGTATGCCTTGGCTTCAGCGTCGGCACGGTTGGCGTGTCGATTATGCTCAATACGGTGACGAGCTTCTATCCCGCCTTCATGTCGACAGTCCTCGGCCAGTCGCCAGAGATTGCCGGCTACCTGCTGATGATCTCCAAACTGGCTGACGCGGTGATCGACGTCGTGGTCGGCTCGATGTCCGACAACGCCCGCACCCGCTGGGGCCGGCGCAAGCCGTTCCTGCTGGCAGGCGCCCTGCTTTCGGCCGTGTCGTTCCTGATGCTGTTCGCTCCGCCGGTCCTGGGCCAGGGCGCACTGATGGCGTGGATGATCGCGGCCTTGCTGATCTATTCCACCGCCTATTCGCTGTTCAACGTGCCCTACATGGCGCTGCCTTCGGAACTGACCGACGGGTTTCACGAACGCACGCGGCTGATCTCCTTCCGCACCGTGTTCGTCTCGATCGGTCAGGTGCTGGCACTCGCCGGGACGGCTGCGCTGGTGCAAAGCGGCGGCGCAGGACGCGGCGGCTACGCCACGATGGGCCTCGTCATGGCCCTGATCATCGGCGGCGCGATGACCGCGACGGCACTGTCCATCCCTGTCCGTCATGCCCCCGAGGGCATGCAGCGCGCCGCCTCTCACATGCCGACCCTGTCCCAACTGCGCGCGATCGGACGCAATCGTCCGTTCATGATGCTGCTTGGCGCCAAGGTCTTCCAGTTCCTGTCCTTCGCCTCGGTCGCCTCGACCATGCTGCTGTTCATGCTGAACGTGGTGGGCATCGGCTATGACGGGCAGATCGTGCTGGCGATGACGCAGAACCTCGTCACGGCGCTCGCCATGCCGCTGTGGGTGTGGACCGGCAAGCGCATCGGCAAGCGCCGCACCTACCTGATCGGCGTGGTCCTGTTCTGCGCTGCTGCGCTCAGCTGGCTGCTGGCCGACTCGTCCATCGGCACTATCGGTATCGTCTCGCGCGGCTTTGTCAGCGGCCTTGGTTCGGGCGCGCTCATCCTGATGTCGATCTCGATGCTCGGCGATACCCAGGCCTATGACCGCCTGCTGACCGGAGAGGCGCGCGAAGGCCTGCTGTCGAGCGCCATCGCCGTGGTCGAAAAGGTCAGCTTCGCGCTGGGCGTTGCCGTGCTGGGCGTGTTTCTGCGCTGGCTGAACTATGTGCCGACCACCGGCGGCGCCATCATCCAACAGCCGCCAAGCGCGATCCTTGCCCTGAAACTGGGCTTTGCCGTGATTCCTGCGGCGATGTTCGCGATCAACGGCCTGTTCCTGTGGTTCTACGATCTTGACGAAGACAAGATGGAAGCCACCCGCGCCGCCGTATTGCCTGCCTGACGTATCACCGAAGGGCGGACAATCGGGCAATTTCAATCGGAACCCTCAAGAGCCGGAACATAGTACAGCCATGCCGACATATCCTTCCATCACGCGCGCCTACACGCGCTGCCGTCACGGGCAGATGCACTACCGCGTGGCAGGCCCGGCCGATGCTGCAAAAGTGCCGGTGCTTCTGCTCCACCAGAACCCGTCGTCGGGATACGAATACGAAGCCCTGATCGACGCTTTGGCCTCCGATCGCCGCGTCTTCGCCTTCGACACGCCGGGTTACGGCATGTCCGATGCACCGCCCTCGCCTCCCGGCATGGCAGGGTACGCCGCCGACTTTTCCGATGCACTCGATGCGCTCGAGGTAGATGGCCTGCTTGCTGGCCCGATCGATCTTTACGGCTTCCACACCGGCACGCTCCTGTGCAGCGAACTGGCCATCGCACGGCCCGACCGCGTACGCCGCCTGGTCCTCACGGGCATCCCCATGTTTCCGGCCGACGTGTCGGCCAAGAAACTGGACGAGGCGCTGAACTACCCCGCGCCCGAAGAAAGCGGCGAATCCACGCTGACCCTGCTGCGCAATCTCTGGAACTACGTCGTGACCTCACGCGATCCGGCGGTGCCGCTGCAAAAGGCCGTGTTCAATTTCGCCGACAAGGCGCGCGTGCTTGATCGCTTCACCTGGGCCTATCAGGGCGTCTGGAGCTGGGATTACTCCCGGCTCGGCCTTGTTGCCCAACCGGCACTTCTGCTCCAACCTGCTGAAGACCTTCTCGAAATGTCCAAGGCAGCCGCCGCGCTGATGCCGCACTGTTCCATTGTCGAAATGCTCGATCTCGATCGCGACATCTTTGACGTAGCTCCTGAACGGATTGCCAATGACCTCCGCAGTTTCTTCGATCACGCCTGACCTGCCCATCGCGCAGGTCTCGCACTCGGTCCTTCACCCCGCCTTCATCGCGCGCGAGGTTGCCCGCCGCTATCCGATGAAGGGTGAGATCACCTGCTTCCTGCTCTATCGCGGCATGAACGACGTCTATCTGGTCGAGGACGAGACCACCAAGTACGCCCTGCGCGTCTGGCGCAAGACCTATCGCGATGTCGATGACGTTGCCTACGAACTCGATTTCCTCGCCTACCTACAGGACAACGCCTTCCCGGCCTCCGTTGCCGTGCCGCAGCACGATGGGCGCCTCTATTTCAAGGTCTCCTCGCCCGAGGGCGAGCGGGCGCTGGCCATGTATGATTGGGCGCCAGGCGTGAAGTTTGGCGAGCGGCTGTCCAACGAAACCGCGTTTCGCATTGGTGCGGCCATGGCCGAAATGCACCTCCACGGCTTCAAGTGGGCCGGCGAGGCGCACAGGTTCTCGACCAAGACGGCCAAGGACTACAACATCTGCATGCCGGCGCTCGTCGCCTTCGTGAACGACCGGCCCGAAGACCTGCGCGACTATCCGCAGATCGCCGCCGCGCTCGACCGGCGGCTCGACGAACTGGCCGCCAGCGGTGAGGTTCCGCTCGGCGTATGCCACCGCGATTTCCACCCCAGCAATGTCCACGTGGCCGAGGATGGCGCGATCACCTTCCTCGATTTCGACGCGGCGGGTGAGGATTTCCTCATGCAGGACGTCCAGAACTTCGTGTGGGGCAACCTGTTCTACGGCTTCGATCCCGCCATCGGCGAGGCCTTCGAAGCAGGCTACGAAAGCGTCCGCCCCTTCACCCAGGCCGAAAAGGACAACCGCGAGCTGTTCCTGATGGCCAAGGCCTTCCGCCTTGTTGCCGGCATGGCGGAAAGCTCGACCGCGGTGGGCCGTGGCACGCTGCGCTTCCGCAACCTCGATTGGCTGGGCGACTACATCAAGACGCGCGCCCGCGCCTGCGGCCTGATCTGATCGTGGCAACAGTAGCCGACGGCATGGCGCGCCCCGCGCCTCTGGCGCAGCGGGCATGGCTGACCGTCGGCATCCTGTTCCTTGCCGGTATCCTGTCGATCATCGACAGGTCGGCGATCAACCTGCTGGTCGATCCGCTCAAGGCCGATCTTGGCATCACCGATGAACAGATCGGCCTGCTGCAGGGCCTCGCTTTCGGCCTGTTCTATGCCTGCATGGGCATTCCCATGGGCATGGCGGCAGACCGCTTCTCGCGCCGCAACCTCATTGCCTTCGGCATCACGGTGTGGAGCCTGGCAACGATCGGCAGCGGCCTTGCACAATCCTTCGGTGAGCTGTTTGCCGCACGCCTGCTGGTCGGTTTTGGCGAAGCGGCGCTCAGCCCTGCCGCCATTTCCCTGATCGCAGACCTGTTCCTGCCCGAACGACGCGGACGTCCGATTGCCGTGTTCATGACCGGCCAGGGCCTTGCCAACGGCATTGCCATCTCGGTCACCGGCGTGATCCTTACCGCTGCGGCAGCCGGTGCCTTCGCAGGCCTGCCGGTGATCGGCGGGCTTGCCGCGTGGCGTCTGGCGTTCCTTCTGTTCGGATCGGCAGGCCTGATCGTGGCGGCCCTGCTGCTGATACTGGCGCGCGAACCGGCACGCGGCAGGGTGCAAACCGGCCCCCGCCGCGCGCCGGGCACAGAGGAGATACGCTGCTTCTGGCGCAATCGCACCGTCCTCCTGCCGCTCTACTTCGGCTTCGCGATCTGCTTCACCGTGGCCTATGGAGCCTCGGCCTGGGCACCGACGATGCTGATGCGCGGATACGGCGTCTCGCCCGCATTCCTCGCCGCGTGGCTGGGGCCAATGGCCATGGCCTTTTCCGCAATCGGCCCGCTGATCGGCGGCACGATGCTCGACCGCTCGATGAAAGGCGGCAGGCCGATGGCCCGTTTTGCCATTCTCACCTTCACGCCGCTCTTTGCGATTCCTTCCGTGCTGGCGGTCATGGCGGGCGAGGTTCATGTGGCCGCGTTCCTCGTCGCCTCGTCTGCGGCCGTGTTCTCGGTCGTCGGCACGGTCATGCTTGCCACCCTGCAATCGGTGGTGCCGCCGCACATGCGCGGCAGCGCCGTGTCCTTGACGCTGGTGATGAACACCCTGCTTGGCGCGGCCCTTGGCCCGCTGCTGGTCGCCAGCCTGACCCAGCGCGTGCTGGGTGACGATGCCCAGGTCGGCTGGGCCATCGCCATGGTCTGCCTGCCCTGCCTTGCCGTGGCGAGCGTGCTCTACGCCCTTGCCCGAAGCCGCATGCGCGCCGCCCTCGCCTCGGGCGAGACCGAATGCGCCCGCCTCCTGGCCGCCGAGGCACAAGCGCGCGCCTGACCACCTCAAACGGGAGTTCCTCAACATGAAGATCTTGCGAATGTTCGGCTTCATGGTGGCTGTGGGGCTGGGCCTTCTTGCCCTGATCCTGCTGACCATGCGTGCGGGCTGGTGGAACCCCTCGTATGAAAGCGTCCTGAAGGCACAGGCCGGCGCACCGTCCACCTTCGAGACTTACGGCACGGCCCGCATCCACATTCGCGATGAAGGCCCGCGCGATGGTCCGGTCATCGTCATGCTTCACTCCTCGATGACCAACCTGCGCGAATGGGACGTCTGGACCGACGCGCTGAAGGACCGCTACCGCGTGATCCGCTTCGATTGGCCGCCCTATGGCCTGTCGACCGACAGCGCGCCCTCCACCGGCATGCCCGGCGTCGTGAAACTGCTCGAGGCCATCGTCGAGGCCAAGAAGGTTGAGCGTTTCGCCATCGTCGGCACCTCCAGCGGCGCGACTGTCGCCACGCTCTATGCCTCGGCCCATCCGGAGAAGGTCACGGCGCTCGCACTTTCCACCCTGCCACTCAAGGCGCCGCCTCCCAGCGACTTCAGCCGCGTGATGATGGCGATGGTATGGACGCACGAAAACCTCGTGCCCAACTACTACCCCCGCTTCTACTACCGCCGCGCGCTGGCCGAACTCTATGGCCGCCCGGAACGCCTGACCGACGAGACGGTCGAATGGTACTACCTGACCAACAACATTCCCGGCGGCTTCGAAAAGGTGCGCCAATACTATCAGGCCAACCTCAAGGCCGTCTGGTCAAAGGGCGCAGGCGATGATGCGGCGCGGGTCAAGGTGCCGGTGCTGCTGCAATGGGGCGATGCCGACCCGGTCCTGCCCGCCTATCTCGCCGACGATGCGGTCAAGCAGTTCTCCGGCACCAAGGTCGATCTGATCCGCTACCCCGATCTCGGCCACTACCCCATGCTCGAACTGCCGCAGGAAACCGCGAAGGACTTGCGCGCATGGTTCGACAAGACGCTGGCCCCGGCCGCAACAGGGCCCGCGAAGTGACCGCGCCCGATCTCGCCGGAGCCTGGGCCCTGCACGGCATCACGATGGGACCGGACGGCGGCATCCTCTATGAATGGGACGCCGACCTTGCCATCCAGCAGTCCGCCGATGGCATTGCGGTGGCGATCGAGACGAGCGGCTTCAAATCCTCGCGCTCGGTCAGCTTTGCCGAAAAGCTCACGCCGCTGCCCGAAGGCGGCTGGCACTTGCGCTATGGCTATGAAGCCGATGGCGCGCACGAGGGCACCGCGCCCGGCCAGTTCTTCGGCCTGTCGCAGCTGACCTTCGCCCCCGACCTCCAGACCGCTGAGGGCTCATCATGCAATTACAACGGCCGCTACGTCGTCATGCAACTTTCCGCCAGACGGCTCGCCTGCTGACAGCAGCGCTGGCACTGGGCTGGGCAACCCTTGCCCAGGCCCAGACCGCAGAACCAGCGCCAGTGGTGCCATCCGACACCGTCCTGCGCCAACGCTACGCCTTGCCCGGTTCGCACTTCGCCAGGATCGCGGACGAGGACATTCACTACGTCGACGAAGGCAAGGGGCCTGCAATCCTGCTGCTGCACGGCTCCTTCGCCAACGTGCGCCAGCTCGATGGCTGGGCCAAGGTGCTTTCCCGCAAGTATCGTGTGATCCGCTTCGACCAGTCCCCCGGCGGCCTTTCCGGTGGCAACCCGCGCGGCGACTATTCAACCACGCAGCGCATCGCCGTGATCGACGGGCTGATGGACAAGCTCGGCGTGCAGAAATTCGTGCTGCTCGGCACGTCCAGCTCCGGCGTTCTGGCCACCGCCTATGCAGCGGCTCGCGAGAGCCGGCTCAACGGGCTCATTCTCGCCAATATCGCCGTTGCCGATTTTGCTCTCGATTTCAGCACCATGCCCAAGGCGCTGCTGGACGCCGTGGCAGAAGACCGCACGCACCCCACCTTCCACCGCCCGGAGTTCTGGCGCCAGATCCTGCTCGCCAACATCACCGACGACAGCCAGGTTACCCCCGAACTGGTCGAACAATGGACCGTGCTCAACAACCGAGCCTTGCGCGATGCCGAATCCATGCGCGCCATCCGCGAGACGAAGTTCTCCTTCGCCAGCTCGGGCGAGGATCTCAAGCACATCGCCACGCCCACGCTGTTCGTCTGGGGCCGCGACGAGCATGAAACGCCGCTGGAAACGCACGGCATTCCGGGCTTTGCGATGTCGGTCGCCAAGGACAAGACGCTGGAGCTGATCCCCGGCTGCAGCCACATGATGCCGCTCGACTGCCCGGTGCAGAGCGCCGCGCGCATGCTGCCTTTCCTTGATCGGGTGACGGGGCGGTAAAACCGCCCCGCCCGCAGCGTCAGGCCACAGCGTCCCGCGCCGCGACCCCTGCGCGCACCAGCGGGATCAGGTCGCGGCCAATGCCGATCACGTCGCCCACCGGATCGAAGCCGCGCAGGATGAACTTGTTCACACCGGCATCGTAGTAGTCCATCAGCGCATCGGCCACTTGCGCGGGCGTGCCCACCAGCGCGCCCGAATTGCTCTGCCCGCCGCGCAACTGGTTGATGCCGTTCCAGAAGCACTTTTCCAGACGGTCCCCACGCGCCGCAAGCTCAGCCGTTCGCTTGAAGCCATCGGCCTTCACCGCCGCGGTGTTCTTGTCGAGCTTGCCGAGATTTGCGGCGACTGTCTCGCGGATAGCGTCGGCTCGCGCCCACGCGGCCTCCTCGGTCTCGCCCAGCACCACGCGGATGGAGCACAGGAAATCGGGCTTGCGGCCGAAGGGTGCCGCCGCTTCACGTACCTTGCCGACCACTTCGGTCATGCCCGCAACCGTGTCGGACAGGGTGGCGAAGGTATCGCAGTACTGGCCTGCCACCTCGAGCGCAGCGGGGCTCATGCCGCCGAAATAGACCGGCACGTCGCGGTTGGCCGGCTTGATCGCCGCGAAGCCGCCGGTGAACTTGAACCACTTGCCCTCGTGCGTGATCGGCGCCTCGCTGGTCCACATCGCGCGCAGGATCTCGATGTATTCCTTGGCCCGGTCATAGCGTTCGACCTTGGTCAGGTAGTCGCCATCGGCCTGCGTTTCCTCGTCGCTCGCCGCCGTGATGATGTGCACGCCAAGACGGCCCGGCATCAGCCGGTCGAGCGTCGCCAGCATGCGCGCGGCCATCGTCGGCGGAATGAAGCCGGGACGATGGGCAAGCATGACGCCCAGCCGCGTCGTATTGGCGGCAATCGTCGCGGCAATGGTGAAGTTGTCCGGCATCACCGCCGCATTGGCGACGAGCACCTTGTCATAGCCCCACGCGTCATGCAGCCGCGCCATCTTGACGATGCCTTCGGGATCGAACGTCTCGAACGGCAGCGGCGCGATCTCGCTCGATATGTTGTGGTTTATCAGTCCATTGATCTCGACAGGCATCGCGCGCTCCCAGCTTTCGGCCCAGTTTCCGGAATGGTGCGAAGTCTATGCACTGCCTCTCGCTGACGAAGCCGCCTCACAACCCTGACCGCCTGTCGGAGCCAAGCCGATGCCCACGCGCCGCTCACGAAAAAGCCCGCCGGAAACTTGTTCCAGCGGGCCATTCCATTGTGCGAGCAGCGCTTACTCGCCGCCGCGCTGCAGCGCCTTGGCCACTGCCGGCGGCTTGGGGGGCGACCAACCGGCCGGGACCGGGGCCGGCGTCTGTTCGCGGGCATAGTTTTCAAGGCTCGACAGCGAAGGACCATAATCCTCGGTCGGCGCATGAAGCCACTTCTCGTCCATCGCGCGAGCAGCGGCGACCAGATCTGCCGGCAGGCCCTTCTCGCCTTCGGGGATGGTCTGGAAGTGGGTGAAGTAGTTCACGTGGCCTTCGGCCTGCCCCATCAGCATCCATGGCAGCCACGGCGTCGTGCGCGTCCATGCGCCAATGTGCGGGATATGCGTCAGCCTCGGGTTCTCCACGTCCTTGCGCAGAACGGTGAAGATGAAGTGTTCCGACACGCGGTTCATCGGACCCGACGATTCGCGCACCCACTTTTCGGGATTCAGCGCGTTCGGGTACTGCATGTCGATGTCGGTGCGCAGGATCATCGTGCCCTCGGGGCCGAATTCCCAATCCTGCAGGAACGGCTGCCGCGGCGGCTTGTCCTTGTTCATGCCGCCGTAGGACGGCGGTTCCGGCATCCACTGGCTGATCGTGAAGTTGAACGGATCATTGGCGATCGGCACCACCTTCACCGTCTCGTCGGTGTAGGGATTGTGCCAGGTCTTGAGGATCTCGCCCGACTGCAGATCGCGATAGAACACGACCTCGCGCAGCATGCGGCGATAGGAGCCGTCTTCCAGACGCTTGGTACGGGTGAAGCTGAAACCTTCGACCCCGAACAGCGCGCGGATCGGCTCGTTCGGGCGCACGCCATAAGCCTTGCCCTTGAGCCAGCCGCACTTCTCCTTCGTCGGATCGATGTCGGCGTCGATGCGGACGTAAGTGTCGCGGTTCCACTCGGGGTCCTTGAAATCGATCTTGGTCTTGAAGGCAGGCGTGAGCTTGCTCGGCCCCTGCGAGCCCTTGGCAGCAGCGGCAACAGCGGGCGACATGGCCATGCCAGCTGCAAGGCCGGCAAGGCCAAGGCTGCCGCGGCGGGTGATTTTCACATCATCCATCTAGTCTTCATCCAATACGGGTGTTGAAGGTTCTCTGTCGTCCAGACACGCCCCACGCTGCATCTGTCCGCAGGCAGCTTGACCTGTTCCGCGAGTCTTTCGCACGGCAGTGCAGAGCGCTGTTCGCTGTGCGGATAGCACGATGCCACCCCTGCACCATTGCCATATCGCCGAAACATCCCGCTTCTATCATCTGGGAGCAGCTGTTGCCATCTCGCGCTATCCGAAGGGCGGATGGCATGGCAGGCCAACTGTCAAACCCGGCTGCAACCTGTTCCTCTCCAGCTTTCATGGGCGGGAGGTTGATTGCAGGACATGGACAGCACACGATCCGGACGCAGCCTGGGCGAAGGCAAGGGTGAGTTCCGGCGCGGCTGGCCGATCCTGCTGGCATCGCTCCTGGGCATCGGCTGCGGCCTTGCCGCCATGCCATTCTACACGGCTGGCGTCTTTGCCCCGCACCTTGCGCGCGAGTTTGGCTGGTCGCTGGGCGAAATCATGGCCGGTCTCACCATCACCACCGTGACCGTGATCGTCGCCGCGCCCGTGGCGGGCATCCTGTGCGACCGCTATGGCACGCGGCCGGTTGCCGTTGCCTCGCTCGCCTGTTTCGGCCTCGCTTACCTGTCGCTGGCAACGCTCGGCAATTCGCTGATCCGGTTCTACGCCACATGGATGATCGCCGCAGCGCTCGGCGCGGGCACCTTGCCGATCACCTTCACGCGGACCGTCAACCAGTGGTTCGACCACCATCGCGGGCTGGCGCTGGGCCTCGCCATGACCGGCACCGGCCTGTTCGGCGTGGTGTGCAAGCCGCTCCTGGCGTGGGTCATCGGGCTTTACGGCTGGCGTGGGGGCTATGTGGCGCTCGGGATGCTGCCCCTGCTTGTTGCCATCCCGATGGTCCTTCTGCTTTTCCGCGAACAGGCCGGCAAGCCGGCAAATGCCGTGGCGGCCGTCGCCCGGGTCGATCAATCTGCCGAACTGCCCGGCTTCACGCGCGGAGAGGCGCTGCGACACTGGCGCTTCTGGCTCATTGCCGTGATCCTCGTGCCGATTTCCTTCGCCCTGGCAGGGGCAGTCCCCAACCTCGAGCCGATCCTGCTCGATCGCGGCATCGATGCGGCCACAATCCTGACGCTTACCCCGCTTGTCGGCCTCTCCTCCATCGGAGGACGGCTGATCGGCGGCTGGCTGCTCGATCGCTTCTGGGCGCCGGGCGTGGCGTTCGTCCTGCTGGGAATGCCGGCGGTTTCATGCCTGATCCTGGCGAACGGCCAGCTCGATCCCGGCATGGCGCGCTTTGCCATCATTCTGATCGGCTTCGCCCTCGGCATAGAATACGATGTCGTCGCCTACCTCACTTCGCGCTTCTTCGGCCTGCGCGCCTACGCCGCGATCTACAGCATGTTCTATGTCTGCTTCTCCACCGGCGCAGGGTTTGCTCCGCTGGTGTTCGGCATGATTCGCGATCGCACGCAGGACTTCGCACCGGCCTTGATGGCGTCGGCGATTATTCTTCCACTTTGCGCGGCAGGCTTCCTGTTTCTCGGGCGATATCCGCAACTTACGCCCAGCAACAAAGGCGAGTCTGCCATTTGACATATGGATATATCAATATAACAATATGGGCTGGTTTGACGCGCTCCACGCGTCGCCGATCGTGAGGGATCCGACATGACCAGCCACCGTTTCCTGCTTACCTCGATGCTTGCGCCGCTTGCCCTTGCAGCCGGCACCGCCCACGCCCAAAGCGCGCCCGCGTCCACGCCCCAGGCAGACGCCGAAGCCATCCCTGAATCGAAGGGCCTGGAAGAAATCGTCGTCACCTCGCAGCGTCGCGCCGAAAAGCTGCAGTCGGTCCCGGTCACCGTGTCGGCCTTCAACGAAAAGATGCTCGAGCGTCTGGCAGTGTCGGACACCATCAGCACCTCGAAGTTCGTGCCAGGCATGATCTCGAACCACAACGCCGGCCTGGCCTCGGCCAACACGTTCTACCTGCGCGGCCTTGGCAACTCGCAATCGACCGCGACGTTCGATGCGCCGGTCACCACTTACGTGGACGACGTCTACATCGCCCGCCAGAACGCCAACAACTACGCCTTCTTCGATACCGAGCGCGTCGAAGTGCTGCGCGGACCGCAGGGCACCCTGTTCGGTCGCAATACCACCGGCGGCGCCATCGCGGTGATCATGCGCAAGCCTTCGGACGAGGCCGGGCTCAAGATGGAAGTCACCGCAGGCTCCTATCAACGCTACACCATGAAGGCGAGCGTCGACCTGCCGGTGAGCGAAACCGTGCGCACCAAACTTTCGGGCTTCGTCGTGCAGGATCGCGGCTACCTCAAGAACATCACCACCGGTGACTGGCTGAACGGCGAGAAGAGCTACGGCGTGCGCGGCGACGTGCGCTTTTTGCCGACCGATGCGCTGACCATCGACGTCTCGGCCGAATTCACCAGCAATTCCAGCACCTACACCGGCCTGCGCAACATCCCCGGCAAGAACCCCTACGTGAAAACGGCGGTCACCCAGCCGGTCTTCTACGAAAGCGCCGCCGGCCTGTCGCAAACGGGCTGCAGCAAGAACAACGTCAACACGCTGCTCACCCTCGAAAAGGGCAACTGCAACCTGTCCGAGACTTTCGCGATCGGTGGCAACGTAAACTACGATCTCGAAAACGGTTCGTTGACCTACATCTTCGGCTACCGCCATCTCGATCAGGGATACATCAACGAATACAACGCCTCGGCGGTCAACAAGTACGCTGGCTACATCCTCGTCGACAACGCCATCCACGAACAGCACAGCCACGAACTGAAGCTGAACTATTCGCTGGGTGACACGATCGACCTCGTCACCGGCCTGTTCTACCTCAAGGAAACCTCGGACGATCGCCAGACCAGCTTCTCGGGCGGCACCACTGCGTTCCGCCCCATCCAGGATGCGCTCTACAAGCATCAGGTCGAAACCGCCGCGTACTACGCCCAGGCCGATTTCCACGCCACCGAGCAGCTGACGCTGACGCTTGGTGGCCGCTACACGTGGGAAGAGAAGAACCTCAAGCTGATCAAGTCGACGCAGTTCCCGACCCTGTCCTACGACAGCTCGGCGGTAACCGCGTTCGGCATTCCCCTGAAGCAGACGATCAAGCGCTTTACCCCGCGCTTTGCCGTGGACTACAAGGTAAACCCCGATGTGATGCTGTTCGCCTCGGTCACCAACGGCTTCAAGTCGGGCGGCTGGAACGGCACCGCCTCGCTTCCGCAGAACGCCGTAACCTTCCGGCCGGAGAAGACCTGGTCTTATGAAGCCGGCGTCAAGTCGGAGCTGTTCGATCGCAAGCTGCGCTTCAACCTGACCGGGTACTACGCCCGCACGCGGGACCTTCAGGTCACCGCTGGCGTTGCCAACTCGCTCGGCGTGATCGCATCGCTTCCGTTCAACGCCGGTACGCTCGATGTCTACGGCATCGAAGTCGAGGCGACGGCGAAGTTCGGCAACCTCAGCCTCTTCGCCAACCCGTCGTACATGCATGGCCGCTACGTCTATATCTCGCCGCTGGCAACCACGCTCAGCACGCAGCTGACCCCGGTTCGCGTCCCCACCTTCCAGTTCAGCAGCGGCGCGTCGTACGACATTCCGGTGTCGAACCTCGGCGGCTATTTCACCGGCAGCGCCACGTGGCGCCACAATTCGCCGTACTGGGTGGCAGTCCTCAACACCACGCGGACCACGACCGAGAACTTCGTCGACGCAGCTATCAGCTTCACCACCGACGACGACCGCTATCGCGTTTCGTTCGAGGTCTCGAACCTGACCGACCAGCGCACCGTCACGGCGAACTTCCTCTCGCTGTTCCCCGGCGATCCGCGCCGCTTCACCGGTCGTCTCCGCGTGAAGATCTGACCGTCCAGCGGACAGGCGCAGCGTAGCTGACCGCGTCAGACACGCTGCATGGAATACCCGGACCAATCGCCCGCATTCGCCATCCCGGCGGATGCGGGCTTTGGCGGCAGCGCAGCACAGGTGAACACGGCAAGATGAGCATCATCGGCACGAAGATGGTCTGCGAAAGCAAGACCGCACGGCAGATCTTCGAAGAAGTCATGGCCAACCCGGCCCGCACCAAGTTCGGCTTTGGCGAGAAGCTGGCCATCGTGAACGTCGATTTCCAGAACGCCTACACCCGGATTGACCGCTACAAGACCGCCTACGAAACCGATCCGCGCCAGATCGAGCACACCAACATGATCTCGCGCCTTGCCCGCGCCAAGGGCATGCCGGTGATCTGGACGCACGTCGCCTATGCCGAGGACGCCAGCGACGCAGGCGTCTGGGGCACGCGCACCAACACGCCCGACAGCCTGCAGAACATCAAGTACGATTCCGACCGCCACGCCTTTGACGAGCGTTGCGAAATCGACCCTGCCGACATGATCTACACCAAGCGCATGCCATCCGCCTTCTTCGAGACGCCGCTGCAGAGCCTGCTGGTGTGGCACAAGGTCGATACCGTCGTCGTCACCGGCGGCTCCACTTCGGGCTGCGTGCGCGCCACGGCGGTCGACAGCCTCAGCCGCGGCTATCGCACGATCGTGCCGATCGAGACTTGCGCCGACAAGCACGAGTCCTACCACTTCGCCAACCTCACCGATCTGCAGCTGAAGTATGCCGATGTCGAACCGGTGCAGACCGTGATCGACTGGCTGGAGGCGCGCTGATGCTCGAAGGCGCTGCCGACCCCGGCCTCTATGATTTCTCGCCCTATCGCGGGCGGAAGCCATTTGCCTGGCCGGGCGACAAGAAGGTCGCCGTCTGGGTCTCGCCCAACCTCGAATACTACGAGATCGATCCGCCCGCGAACCCGCACCGGAAGTCGTGGGCCAAGCCTCACCCTGACGTGGTCGGCTATGCCCACCGCGATCACGCCAACCGCGTCGGCCACTGGCGCATGGCCGAGGTGATGAGCAAGCACGGCTTCCCCGGCTCGGTCAGCCTGTCGGTCGCGCTGTGCCAGCACCACCCCGATGTGGTCGCCGATGCCAATGCGCGCGGGTGGGAGTTCTTCAGCCACGGCATCTACAACACCCGCTATTCCTACGGCATGGACGAAGCGCAGGAGCGCGCGATCATCGAGGATTCGATCCGCACCGTGCGCGAAGCCACCGGGCAGACGATCCGCGGCTGGCTCGCCCCCGCCCTCACCCACACCCCGCGCACGCTTGACCTGATCGCCGAGTACGGGCTGGATTACACCTGCGACCTCTATCACGACGATCAGCCGCAGCGGGTGAAGACCGCCAGCGGTGACCTCATTTCGATGCCCTACAGCCTCGAGGTCAACGACCACTACGGCTTCTTCATCTACAACATGAGCCCGCGCGAATACGCCCGCACGCTGATCCGCCAGTTCGAACGTCTGGCCGACGAGCCTTCGGGCACGGTCATGTGCATCCCGCTCCATTCGTACCTGATCGGCCAGCCGCACCGCATCGGCGCGTTCGAGGAAGTGCTGCGCCACATCGCTGCCGATGGCCGCGCCTGGATCACCCGCTCGGGCGATATCGCCGATGCCTGGCGTGCCGTGCAAACGGGAGAAGCCGCATGAGCCTCGATCCCACCTACCTCGAATACCCGCGCCGCCGCACCGGCTACGATCACGATCTCTATTCCTATTCGGCGATGCCCACCCGCAAGCCGATCACCTGGCCCGGCGGCAAGGGCGTGGCGACGTGGATCGTCGTCAGCCTCGAATGGTTCCCGATCACGCCCTCGGACACCCCGTTCCGCGCACCGGGGCACATGCAGACGGCCTACCCGGACTACCGCCACTACACCGCCCGCGAATACGGCACGCGCATCGGCTTCTATCGCCTGCTCGATGCCTTTGCGAAGGCGGGCGTGCAGGTCTCGGTCGCGGCGAACGGTGCCATCGCGCAGCGCTACCCCTCGGTGATCCGCGACATCGTCGATGCCGGCCACGAGATCATCGCCCACTCCACCGACATGAACGGCACCATCGCCTCGACCCTGCCGGTCGACGCCGAGCGCGCCCTCATCCGTGACAGCATCGCCGCCTTGGCGGACGTTGCCGGAGTGGCTCCGCGCGGGTGGCACTCCATCGCCCGCTCGCAAAGCTTTGCCACCACCGACCTGCTGGTCGAAGCGGGCATCGAATACTGCGTTGACTGGGCCAATGATGAAGTGCCGTGGGCCTTTGGCAATGGCCTCGTCAACCTGCCGCTCAACCACGAACTGTCCGACCGGCAGATCATCAACGTGCAGCAGCAGTCGGTCGACAGCTATGCCGAACAGATCCTCGACGCGCATGACTGGCTGGCCGGTGAAGCTGCAGTCAGTGGCCCCGGCGGCGGCGGACGCCTGCTGCCGCTGCACCTCACGCCCTACATCATCGGCCTGCCCTATCGCATGGACGCCTTCGAGCGCCTGCTGGCCGATCTCAAAGCCCGCCCCGCCACATGGTTTGCACGGGGCGCAGACATTCTCGATTCCTGGAGGAACCAGTCTTGAAAGCCTATCAACTCGGAGGCCAGACCGGCCTTGAATCGCTGACCCTTGCCGAGCGCGACATGCCCGTCGCCGGCCCCGGCGAGGCGGTACTCAAGGTCAAGTACGTCTGCCTCAACAACCGCGATCTGCAGATCCTCGAAGGCCGTTATGGCCCGAAGAAGGCCGAAGACCGCATTCCCTTCTCCGAAGGCGTCGGCGAAGTCGTCTCGCTCGGCGAAGGCGCTGCCGGCATCGCCGTGGGTGACCGCGCGATCCTCGCCCACTTCGTCTCGTGGATCGATGGTCCGTTCGAGATGCGCTACTTCGGCGCAGATCTTGGCACCAATCTCGATGGCTGGATGGCCGAATATGTGAAGGTCCCCGCCGCCGCGCTGGTCAAGGTGCCTGACAGCCTGAGCGACGAAGCCGCCGCGCCCCTCGCCGCAGCCTCGCTCACCGCCTGGCATGCGGTCGTCGAAGTCGGCCAGGTTCGCGCCGGGGATCTCGTCGTCGCGCTCGGCACTGGCGGCGTGGCCATGGCCGCGCTGCAGATCGCCAAGGCCAACGGTGCCTTCGTTGCGATCACCTCGTCCAGCGATGAAAAGCTGGAGCAGGCGCGCAAGCTCGGCGCGGACTACACCGTAAACTACGCCACCCACCCCGATTGGGCCGCCGAACTGCAGCGCCAGACCGGCGGGCGCGGCGCGGACATCGTCGTGGAAACCGGCGGCCAGAACACCTTGCCCCAGTCGATCAACGCCTGCGCGGTCAACGCTCGCATCGTCATCATCGGCGTGGGGTCTGCCGATGGCCCGCTGCCCAACTACGGCGGCATCATCGGCAAGAACATCACGCTCAAGGGCATTGCCGAAGGCAGCCGCGCCATGCTCGCCCGCATGGTCCGCGCGATGGAAGCCACCGGCTTTGCGCCCGTGGTCGACCGCGTGTTCAGCTTCGATGAAGCGGTTGCCGCCTGCCAGTACCTCAAGTCCGGCGCACACCTTGGCAAGGTGCTGATCAAGGTCAGCTGATCGGGCAACGCTGATCGGTAAAAGGGGCCGCCTCAGCGCGGCCCCGAATTTCACGCCGCAGCAGGCCTCACGCCGCTGTAGGCCTCACGCCGCTGTAGGCCTCACGCCGCTGTAGGATTGTGCAAGTCCATCCGGATGTGGAACCGGTCCGAGCGGTAATGCGCGTAAGTGCGCAGGAACGGCACGTTGTTGCGATCATAGACCGTGCGGGTAATCCGCAGGATCGCCGACATCGGCTCGACGTGGAGCGTTTCCACCAGCGACGGATCGGCCAGCATCGCGCCGATGGTCTGCTCGGCACGCTCGGCATGGAATCCCGCCTCGTCCAGCAGCTTGAGCAGCGGCGCGCGCGGCAGGGTCTTTTCCGAAATCACATCGGCCAGTTCGCCCCGCACGTAGCTGACGATATAGCCGATGGGGATACCTTCGAGGCAGCGCACGCGCACGGCGCGGATCACTTCGGCGCCTTCCTCGATCTTCAGCGCATTGGCGATGATGTCAGTGGCGGCGCGGCGCTCGACCGAGACGACGTTGACCGTCGTTCCCTCGCCCAGCGCCATCAGGCTGTCGACCGCCTGATCGATGTTGGCTTCAAGCGGCTTGGCCGGTGACTTGAAGATTACCCGCGTGCCCAGCCGCCGCCGCCGCTCGACATAGTGCTGGTCGGCCAGATCATTGAGCACACGCCGCGCGGTGATGCGCGATACGTCGTAATGGGCCGACAATTCCTGCTCGGTGGGCAGGACGCTGCCAAAGGGCCGCTGACCGGAAAGGATCTCGTCGCGCAGGCTCAGGTAGATCTGGTGGTAGAGCGGCACTGCGCCTTGGCGATCGAGCACTATCCCTCCCCCGCTGGCGGCACGCGTCGCGAAGGCGACTGTCCGTTGGTCGGATAAACCGCTCTTCGGAGGTCGCCCCCGCTTAGTCAAGTCGCTGGCAATGTCCGCCTCGCCCAGAACATAACCGATCCCTGCGGACTCGATCAGCTTGCTCACGCTGCCTCCCGCGCCCAATCGGGGTATCGGCCCAGCGCCAGCAGAGCGAGGCTGCCCACGATCAGGCAGCCGACGCCCGAAAGCAGCGCCATGTCGTACCGCCCGGTCGCATCGAACACGCGGCCATAGACGATCGGCCCCATCCCCCCGCCGAACGCGATGACCGTGAAGAACGTGCCGTAGATCAGGCCATAGGCGCGCCGTCCGAAATAGCGGGCGATGAGATAGGCCAGCAGGTCGAACTCGAAGCCTGCACCCAACCCCAGCGTAATCACGGCAACCGCGGCATGGCCGGAATCCAGTTCGGGCCGTGACAGCATGAAGCTGCCGATCATCGGCATGACCAGGATCGCCAGCGCGCAGGCCGGTGCCCAGAACCGATCGAGCAGGAAGCCGCCAACGATGCGCCCGGCAATCACCGAAAGGCCGAAGCCCGCGGTGATGGTGCCGATCTGCGACAGGGTAAACTTCTGCGTCCTCAGGATATTTTCGAGGTTCGGCGTCGGTGCCGTCAGCGCAAAGGCGATCAGCAGGAACGCGAAGGTCATGATCCAGAACCGCCGGTCGCGCAGCGCCTCTCGCAAGGTCAGCCCCGCTTCGACGACGGGTTCGGCGGCGAGCCCCGTGTCCTTGCGGGCGGCGTCCAGCCGCTCCCGGAAGAACATGGCCACTATCGGCAGACCGATCACGATCGGCAGCGCGCCGATCACGAAAAACGCCGTGCGCCAGCCGTAATTGCCGATCAACCACGCCGAGAAGGGCTTGATCAGGAAGCCGGTGATGCCCGTGCCGGTGCTGGCAATGCCGATGGCGAGGCCGCGCTGCTTTTCGAACCAGCCGTTGACGGTGTGCATCCAGGTGGCGGTGAGCGTCCCCGCCCCCAGCGTCGACATCAGCACCCACTGGCCATAATAGACCCAGATGTTCCCGCCGCTCAGCCCCAGGCTCATGTATGTCAGCCCGAACAGCAGCAGCGAGATCAGCGCCACCGGCTTTGCCCCGTAGCGATCGACCGCAAATCCCGCGACTGGCCCCGTGCCCATGACCACCACCGATTGCACAGTGATCGAGCCCATCAGCGCCGCAAAGCTCCAGCCGAATTCGCGCTGCAGTTCGGGCGCGAACATGCCGATGGTGTAGAACGGCAAGGGGCTGAGCCCCATCGCCAGGCCGACCATCGACGCCGCGACGACCACCCAGCCCGCCGCGGTGTCCCTTGGCGGCAGCGGCGCCATGGCTTGGGCAATCATCTGGCGGTCAGTTGCGGCGGCCATCGCGGTTCCTGTGTGGCGGTTGTTCAGAAGGCTGGACAAGAATCGGATGATGGCACATCAATAGTCATATTCATATATCAATTAGGTGGGATCGGTGAGCACTTTGGCTGCAGGCGAAAACGTGACCATCCGGCGGGGCTATGTCAGCGTTGCTGTTTCCCCGGGGAAACATCTGATGGTCCACTATCGGGCCACCGGGGCTGGTCCCGCAGTGGTCCTGCTGCATGATTCCCCACGCTCGTCGCGGCTGCACATGCCACTGATGAAGCTGCTCGCCAGCCGGTTTTCCGTCTTCGCGCTGGATACGCCGGGCTATGGCAACTCCGATCCGCTGCCTTTCGCCAACCCAACCATACCCAACTTTGCCGAAGCTCTCGGGGCGACGCTCGACGCCATGGGCCTTGCGCAAGCGCCGATCTACGCCACCCACACCAGCGCCAAGATCGCGCTGGCGCTGGCGGTTCGCGGCGGCAGGATGCCGCAACTGGTGCTTGATGGGTTGTCGATCCCCGATCAGCCCGCCGATGACGCCTTCATCACCGCCTACATGCGCCCCTTCGCCCCCGAACCGACCGGCGCCTGGCTGGCGGCGGAATGGAGCCGCACCCGCGACATGCTGCGCTGGTTTCCGTGGTTCGCGGTCGATGCCGGACACCGCATTCCGATGGAGCCGCCTTCGCCCGAATGGCTGGAAGACTATGGCATAGACCTGTTCAGCGCCGGGCCGCACTATGCCGACGCCTATACCGCGGCAATGCGCTGGAGCCCGCTGGAGGACTTGCTTGCGGTGCAGGTGCCGACGCTGGTGGGCGCGCGCAGCGATGACGTGCTCTACCCCCATCTCGACAAGGTGCCGACAGACCGCAATCCCGCGCTCTCGATCCAGCGCCTTGGCGCAGACCGGACGGACTGGGCCGAATGGATCGCCTCGACGCTGGAGGGATGCGCCAAGGGCGAGCGGCAGCCGGGTGCCGGTGCGGCTGAGGGTTCGCGGGGATACCTCGATCTGGACCACCGCCAGTTGCACTGGACCCGGCATTCCGGCCCCGGACACCAAAGGCCGCTGGTGATCCTTTCGGCACCCTCGACGCTCGAGGCGCACCACTGGGCAAGCGTCATGGCGCCTTCACGGGCGGTACTGGTCCCGGACCTGCCCGGCTTCGGTGACTCCGATCCCCTGCCCGATAACGCAGCCGATGCCGATGCCATCGCCGATGCCCTGGCCGCGCTCATCGCTGACGGTGCGGGCGCTGGTTGCGACGTGATGGCGCTCGGCCTTGCCTCGCCCATCGCGGCACGCCTTTCAGCGCGGCGCCCTGATCTGGTGGCGTCACTCGTCATCTGGGGCGCGCCCGCGCTTTCGTCGCAAGACCCGGCGCTCGCTCCCGCAATCGCATTCGACCCGCTGGCCGGATCGCACCTCCACCAGTTCTGGCACATGCTGCGTGATGGCGCCGTGCAATGGCCATGGCACGATGCCCGACCCTCCGCCGCACGCGACGCGGCAATTCCGGATGCCGACGATCTGCACCGTGCGCTTACCGGTTTGCTCAATCAGCGGACAAACTACGGACAGGCGATTGCCGCTGCCATGGCGGCCAACCAGCCTGACGATTGGCAGCGCGTGGAGGTGCCGGCGGTCGTGGCCGTGGGAAATGATCCAGCGATGGCAACCTCTGCTTCCTTGATCGCGCTGCTGGCCCAAGCGACGGCCTTCATGGTCCCGCAAGACCCTGTCCGGGTTCCCGAAGCGCTCAACCGCGCTCTCGAAGAGGCGGGCAGAAACGCGAAGCTAAAGGCGAAGACTTGATGTCCGATGCGACCACGGCCCCGTTTCCCGCACCTGCCCCGTGGCCGAAACGGTCCTACGCCTCGTACGTCCTTTCGCTGCTGACGCTGGCCTATGCGCTGGCGATTCTTGACCGGGTTTCGATCGCCCTGCTGATCGAGCCTCTCAAGGCCGCGCTGGCGATCAACGATACGCAATTCGGCCTGCTGCAGGGCATGGCGTTCAGCGTGGTCTATTCGGTGCTGGGCCTGCCGCTGGGCATGCTGTCGGACCGGCGGCGGCGCGTGACGCTGCTGTTCGGCGGGTTGATGCTGTGGAGCGCGGCAACCATCGGCTGCTCGCTCGCCAGCAACTTCCACGAACTGTTCATCGCGCGAATGCTGGTTGGCGTGGGCGAAGCGGCACTGGTCCCGGTCGCCACCTCGCTGATCGCCGACTATTTCGAGCCCGACATTCGCCCCAAGGCCTATGGCGTGTTCGTCACCGGCAGCTCGCTCGGCACGGCAGCGGCAATGGCGCTGGGCGGGTTGTTTCTCGATTGGGCCGACGGGCTGATCGGCGGATTTCCGGGCCTGTTCGGGGCGATGCAGCCGTGGCAGGTGGTGTTCGTGCTGTGCGGCGCGCCGGGCCTGCTGCTGGCGCTCGTCCTCCTGCTGACGGCGCGTGAACCGGCGCGCCAGGGCGGCACGACGGCAATCCCCTCGCTCAGCCTCAAGCCGCTGTTCCGCCTGTTCATCGACCGGCCCGGCGCGTTCGGCCTGTTCATGCTCGGATCGGTGCTGAACCTCGTCTGCGTCTATGCCATCGTCGGCTGGTTCCCTGCCCTGTTCATCCGCGCCCACGGCTGGACCGCGGCAGAGACGGGCAAGATTCTCGGGGCTGTCGGGCTGCCGCTCTCGATCTTCGCGGCGGTCAACAGCGGCTGGGTCATTGCCTGGCTCAAAGCGCGGGGCCATGCCGATGCGCCGATCCTGTGCGCGATGGGCTGTTCGGCTTCGCTGGTGGTGTTCGGGACGCTGGCCTGCGTCGCCCCCACCGGCAACCTCGCCCTGCTCGGCTATGGGCTGAACGCGCTGTTCCTCAACTGGAACACTTCTGCAGTCTACAGCGGCTTTGCGCAGATCACGCCCAACGCCTTGCGCGCGCAGATGATGGCGCTGCAGACGATCGCTTCGGGGCTGGTCGCGCTGACGGCGGGCAACTTCATCGTCGGTTTCCTGTCCGACACGGTGTTCACCTCGCCCGCCGGGATCTCGTGGTCATTGGGCAGCGTGTTCTTCGGCTGCGGGCTGGCGGCGTTCCTGATCCTCCTGGCCAGCCGCCGCAGCTTCCGCGCCGCGGCCGCCGCCCACGAAGCCGGCTGAGACGATGGCCCGGCCCCACATCGAATTCATCCACGCCCAGAACGTCGGGTGGTCGAGGCGGGCTGACGGTGCCGAAGAAAAGGTTCTCAATGCCGACCCGCTGAGCGACGAGGCGACGCTGATCGTGCGCTATCCGGCGGGTTTTTCCGCCGGGGCCAATCCCGACGAGGCCGGGGCGGAAGAGTTCTTCGTGCTCGACGGCGCAATCACCATCGACGGGATGGAGCGCGGCTATCACGCTTATGGCTTCCTGCCGCAAGGCGCGCGGCTGGGCGCGCGTTCGACGTGTGACGGCGCGGTGCTGCTGGTGTTCCGCCATGCTTCAGGCGATCCGAACGGCATGGCGGGCAGCGCCGACACGATTGCGCTCGATACCCCGGCGATGCCGTGGGACGTATCGACTTATGACCCGAAGCTTGCCCACCTGCGGCTGGCGCGCAAGGTTCTGCGCCTTGGCCCCAACGACAGCGGGCGGACGTTCCTGCTGACCGGCATGGCCCACGGCGTGCCCGCCCAAGCCACGATGCTCCCGGCGGAAACGCACGACCACGCCGAGGAGATGTTCATGCTGCAAGGCGCGATGTGGGCGCCGGAAGGGCAGATGGGCACCGGCGCCTACTTCTATCGCCCGCCCGGCATCCTGCATGGCCCGCATGTTTCCGAAACGGGCTTCGTGCAGATCATGCGCTCACCCGGCGCCAATGCCATCGTCACCAAGTGGAGCGATGAGCTGCGCCCGCTCCCCATCGGTGCTGCTTATGCGCCGGTACTGCCGGAAGGGACGCCCACCGCATGGGCGCGTGCGCTGAAGCCGCAGGACGCCTGGTAACAGCCGCAAATAAAAGGCGGCACCCGCATCGTGAGATGCAGGTGCCGCAAGGCCGGGACCGGCCGGGTGACCGGTTCCGACAGGGAGGTTAGATCACTTTCTAGCGCTTCAGTTCGACCAGTTCGTACCAGGTCTGCATGTAGCCACCGACGCCGCCCTGGACGAAGATCGAGTCATCGTCGGCCGTCACCCACATGCGATAGGCGGGGTGCGCCTCACCGCCGATGGAGATCATGCTGGCGTCCTCGTCCGAGAATTCGAAGACGTGGCAGTCGAAGGTGCCGGCAGAGACCGTCACCGTCTCGTCGCCGACATAGGCGAGGTTGATGGCCGTGCGGGAAATCAGCGGCGGGGTGGCGCCGCGATGGTCGGGCGAAGGCAGGAAGCACGGGAACTTGCGCTTGTGCGGGCCCTTGCTGCGATCCATCTTGCGGGTGATGTAGGCGTCAGCCACGATCGGGTGTGTGCCGAAGCCGTCGAACGGCGCATCGATCTGCACGGTCTGCGAAATGCGGCCGATGGACGGGCCATAGCTTTCGCACTCGACCGTGTCCTTGTTGATGATGAACAGGCCTGCGCCCATGAATTCGTCGCCGATCACCAGGCGGACGAAGCAGTCCATCGGGCGGTCGTTCTCATCAAGGCTGTAGACGATATCGCGGTGAACGGTCGGCGCCGGCTCGTCGATCTCGCAGCGGGCGCGCAGGGTGCGCTTGCCATCGCTGTGATGCGTCCAGGTGAACTCCTCGCGCCCGCGCTCTTCGCCTTCGCGGCCCGGTTTGCGCGATGTGTACTGGATCTTGCCGGAAATGGTCCGATGCTTTTGCAATGGAAGTCTCCCTTTGAATTGAGTGGCCCGGTCAGACCGGCGTGGCGATGCCGAGGAAGCAGGCGATCAGCACCACGACCCACAGCACCATCACGGTTGGCTGGGTGATGGCGATGACGCCCTTGATGGTGCGATCCCCCTCGGGCGTCGGGCCGTTCTCGCGCAGGGCAATGATCGCCGGGAACAGCGGCACCAGCTGGCGGCGGACCAGCAGGCCGATGGAAATGCACGTGGCGAGCGCCAGCAGCTTGAGCGAGATGAACAGCGGCAATGTGATCGCCCCGGCCAGCCCGGCGACGCCGCTGCCGATCAGGCCCGCCAGCACGACATAGCGCACCGCGATGTCGACGCGCTTGTATCCCGCACCCGCAGGCCCATGCTTGAGGTGGACGGTCCACGCCAGGGCCAGCCAGGCAAGGCCGAGCACCCACACAAGGATGGCGGCAGAGCCAGGCACGTCGATCCAGCCCTTGGCCACGGCCAGCCCGAACCCGGTCGGGAAAGCGAGGATCAGCGTGGTGCGCGGGGCCATGTCGATGTTGTTGAGGATCTTCAGCGCCATCATGCGCTCGGGCACCGAACGCGCCGGATCGATCATGAAGCGCGAGCCGTAGAACGCGCCAAGATCGCCGCCGAGCCAGTAGATCGGGATCAGCAGGTGCAGCAGCGTCAGCAGGGAAAGGCCGATGTCCATGGGTTCAGGCCCTCTTGCCGAAGAAGCTGTCCATCGCGGCCTTGCGCGCGCTGCGGAACTCTGCCGCATCAAGGCGCGGCAGCTCTGCGAAGCTGCCGTCCTTCAGCAGCTTTTCCAGTGCGACGCTGGAATCATAGAGCGGGTCGTTGACGGCTGCCGTGACCAGCGTCGGGCATTGCAGCAGCGGCATCCGCTTGTCCGCAGGCCACTTGAACGCGGCGCGGTAATTGAGGTGGTAGGTGGTGGCCGCCTTCATCACTTCGGTGATCCAGGCGTGGAGGTCGGCCGCGCTGCCAAGGCCGCCATCGCGCCTTCCGGCGCGGGTACGGTTGTACCACGGAAAGAACATGTACTGGTCACGGCAGAACTGGAACAGGCGCATCAGGTAGGCGCCTTCAAGATCCGGTTCGAAGGGGAAGGCGTAGCGCGCGAGCACGTCGGCCAGTTCCTCGCCCTGCATCAGGCTGACGCCGTCGAGGACGAGGGCGGAGACGCGATCCGGCGCAAGGATGGCGAGTTCGGTGCCGATGGCCGCGCCGGTATGCGAACCATAGACGCGCACTTTCTCAAGCCCGATGGCATCGATAAACGCCAGCGCCGCAGCGGCGAGTTCGGGGATGGTCGGCTCCCGGTCCGACAGCGCATCGCTGTCACCATTGCCGGGCGTATCGGGGGCAAAGACGCGCGCTTCTCCGGCAAAGTCCTCGATAATGCGGACCTGCTGGCGCGAGCTGCCGGGCGAGGCATGGAGGATCAGCAGCGGCTCGCCACTGTCGCCCGCGTAACGGTAGTGCAACTGGCCATGCGGAACGTCAACGAACCCGCGCTTGATCGGCGTTGCAGCCATCAGATCTCTCCGCCTTCGACGATCTCGAGCAGCGCGCCTTCCGGGGTTACCAGCACGCCGCTGCGCTTGCCGCCATAGACGGCGCCTTCACGCGCGACCGGGGCGCTGGCCCAGTGGCCTTCGAGGCGGTCGAAATCGGGATAGAGCATGGTGGTGATCGCCACGCCCGGCGGCAGCGCGCCTTCGTGGCGCGGGCGCACGGTCGCCGCTTCGGGGTACTGATCGAGTTCGAGGAACACCTGGCCGTTGCCGCGCGCGGTGGTCAGTTCGGTCCTGGCGGTTTCGGGCAGGCCGAACGCCTTTTCGATCATCGAATAGCGGATCGCCACCGGATCGATCATCGGCAGGCCGAGCACGTCCTTCACCCACTGCGCGGTCTTGCGCAGATCGGGGCAGGCGAGCACCATGATGAAGGGCCGGTCGACCAGCGACTGCGGCTGCGGCAGGCCGGTGCCTTCGCCGGGCTGCAGGATTTCCGTGAGGTAGACGGTTTCAAGGTCTGCACCGCGCACCTGCATCGGCTTGACCGTGGCGAAGCCGTCCAAGGGCTTGGGCGGGCCGATGACCTCGAACGGGCTTTGCAGCATCCTTTCGTTCACCGCTTCGACATCGGTGACGCACAGTTCGATGGCCGCCCAGCCATACGTGCGGATCGGCAGGTAATCCGGCACCGGATCGCCTTCGACGAAGCGCAGGAACACTTGCGTGCCCGAAGCCGGTTGCAGCACGGCATAGCGCTTGCCTGCACTGGCCGGCGCTGCCCACGCTGCGGCAAGATCGGCAGACACTTCGCCTTGTTCGACCGTGCGGTATTCCATCCACTGTTCATAGCGGGCGATGGCATCATCGAGATTGCCGACAACGTGCGTGGCGCACTTCAATAAGGTCATGGTGATTCCCCGCTGCGTGCGATTTAATTGATATAGATATAATACATTTGCAAGCGCTTATGACAGCACGCCGCTGCGGATGATCGCAGACAGGGCATCGCTCTCACGCTCAAGCCCGGCTACGACTTGCGCCAGCGCCTCGTGCGCATCGCCAAGACTTGCAAAATCAAGGCATCCCAGCGCCTTGGCCGAATGCTGCTGCTCGGTCAGCGGCCATTCCGGGGAGCCGAGCTGCGCGGCAACGGCGTGGGTCAGCTCCTGCCCGTCAATGGTGCGGGCGACAGCGCGCGCAGGCACGAAGGCAGCAAGATCCGGGTTGCCATCGTTGATCACGGTGATGCGCCTTGCCAGTGCCAGCACTTCAGCGTCATCCAGCCCCTCGCGGCTGAAATCAGCCAAAGTCACCGTTCCGCGCAGGAGCGTGACGGCCATGAGATACTGCATGCACAGCCGCGCATAACCGGGCTCCATGCCTTCATGCGCCGGGCGACCGACGAGGCGATGGATCAGCGGCGGTGCGTGATATTCGAGGGCTTCGAGATTGGCGGCGGACAGTCCCTGCCGCTCACACAGCTGCTGCACCGCGACGATGCCGCCGTGGCCGGCACGCCCGGTGGGGAACGGCTTCCAGCTGACTTCGGTGATGCGGTGGCCTTTGCCCAAACGCTCAAGCGCGGGTGACAGGGCCTCGCGCACTTCCAGCAGCGCGAAGTAGCCGAAGGGGCCATCGATGGGCCGCGTCACACCGGGCATCCCGCCGCGGGCAAGGTCGATGGCGACAAGACTGCCGCGCGCGGCATTGGCAACCTGCACCGGCAAGGCGGGCTTGCCTTCGAGATGCGCCTGCATCGTCCCCGAAACCAGCGCCAGCGCGTGCCCGAAAGCATCGAGCGCCTGTTCGCGCGGCATCTGGCGCAGTAAGGCAATCGCTGCAACGCAACCGAAGATGCCTGCGGTGGCGGGGCGGAAAAACTTCAGCGCATCGGGCGCGGCAAGGCCGAGCGTTACGGCAACGTCCACACCTGCGACTATCGCGGTCAGGAAGCGTTCGCCGTCGACCGCTTCACCGCGCGCCAGCTCTGCCAGCAGCGCGGCGAGGACCGTGGCCATCGGGTGCAGCACCGCTGGTTCGTGGACGCAGTCGTACTCTTGTCCGTGGATCTGGAAGGCATTGACGAAGGCCGCCGAAGGCGCTGGCAGGCGCAGGCCCGGTCGGCCCAGCACGCCTGCCACCTCGCCCGCGCCCCAGCCCTGCACCATCGCTAGCACGGCATCGGCATGCGCGGCATTGCGCCCCGCCACACCGACAGCGAGCGAATCGTGCAGGAAAGTCCTGGCGCGGCTGCGCGTCGCTTCTGGCAGGTCCTCCCACCGCAGCGACAGCGCGTGATCGATCAGGACATGCGCCGGATTGGCGGCCGCCCGGTCAGTTTCTGGCATATCAGTGCGGCTCCTCGCCGCCGGACACGTTCATGCTTTCACCGGTGATGTACGAGGCTTCTGCCGAGCACAGGAAAGCGACGGCATTGGCGGTGTCCTCGGGCAGGCCGAGACGGCCCAGCGGAATGCGCGCGGCCATGTTCTTGAGGTACTGTTCGACGCTGATGCCCTGCACGGCGGCGAAGTGTTCGTTCTGCCACTTGCCGAGGCCGGTCGTCACATGGTTCGGGCAGACGTTGTTGACGGTGATGCCATGCGCGCCCAGCTCGATCGAGGCCGAGCGCACCAGCCCGACCAGACCGTGCTTGGATGCCGTATAGGCCTGCGCGTGCATGAAGCCGGACTTCGCCGCCTGGCTGGCGATGTTGACGATGCGCCCGCCCTTCCCTTGCGCAATCATGATCTCTGCTGCGGCCTGCAGGCCGAACCATGCGCCGGTCAGGTTCACATCGATCACCGCGCGCCACTCGTCTGCAGAGACATCGCCCAGCGGCTTCATGATGTAGCCGATGCCGGCGTTGTTCACCCAGATATCGAGCGAGCCATGCGCGGCCACGGCATGGGCGGCGAGCGCGCGCACCTGATCGGGATCGCGCACATCGCACGAGAATGTCGAGGCGGCACCCGGCATCGATTCGGCCACTTCGCGCATTTCGGCCTCGGCGCCGATCATCGCATCGGGTGTGGCCGAATCGCGCGATCCGCCGATGTCGGCGATGACCACGGTGGCGCCTTCCTCGGACAGGCGGCGGGCGATGGCTTCACCGAGGCCCTGCTTGCGGCCCGATCCGGTGATGACCGCAACCTTGCCTGCGAACTTCACGCCGTGACCTCTTCGGTGGTGAGGAAAGTGACTTCGACCATGTTGTTGAACGCGGCGGCAACCTCGCCCATCGCGGCGGTCGAGACGTCCTTTTCGAACTGGGCCATGTCAGCAATTTCAAGCACTTCGATATAGCCGAACGGCGGCTTGGCATCGCTGCCCATCACGCCGGTGGTGCGGAACACGCGGAAGCTGGCGATCGAAGGCAGGGCGTTGACCGTGGGCAGATCGGTGCTGCGCGCCCAGGCCAGGTAGTCCTCTTCGGAAACGCCCGGCTTCAGGTTGAAAACGGCAAAAATGTGCATCGTCGGTCCTCGCTTTGTCGCCTGCCGGTCAGTTCCCTTCATGAACCTTGCAACGGCGCTTACGTCAATATAGCATATGAATATAACAAATGAGGAAGGCCGTGAGTTCTTCAGAAAAACCCTCCGCTCCCGTCCCGAACGACCCTAGCGCCGGTTACGACGGGCCTCCCGATTATCGCGTCATTGGCCGCCACGCGGTTTTCCCGCAGACCAGCCATGACGAGATCGAGCGGATCAACTTCCTCGCGCAGATGAACCGCCACCTTGCCGCGCGCGTGGTGCCGGGGGTCAAGGCGGCATTCGATGCCCGCGTCGTGCCCGCGTTCGAGGCGCAGCATGGCCGCCCCATGGCGGACCGGCACGAGGCACGCCGCGCGCTGCTCGAAGACCCGGCCTTCCAGACATGGTCGGCCCTGCGCCGCATGACGATGGAACAGCGCCAGCAGGCCGGGCGCTGGACCGCGCTGCGCCAGCGTGAGCGGCTGAACGCTGTGACGACAGAGCTGACCGAAGGCGATCCGCGCCTGTCGCTCGATCCTGCGCTGCCGATCCCGCGCTATGTCTCGGCGGTGGATCATCACTGCATGCCCGGCAGCTACCACACCGAATATTTCCCCGATGATGCGGTGAACGGCGCGAACTACGATCACGCCGGGTTCGTCACCACCGGGGGCTTGCTCGGCAAGTATTCCGATGGCGGCGGCCATGCCGTGGTCAAGTGGGTCAGGCGCAACCTGCCGGACTTCAAACCGAAGAAGATCCTCGAGATCGGCGGCACGGTCGGCCATTCCTCGCTGCCGCTGGCGCAGGCCTTTCCGGAAGCGGAGATGACCGTGGTCGATCTTGGCGCGCCGGTGCTGCGTTATGGCCTGGCCCGCGCCAAGTCCCTGGGCGTCGACAACATCAGCTTCGTCCAGGCCAGCGGCGAGGACCTGTCGATCTATCCGGACGCCAGCTTCGACTGGATCCAGACGACGATGTTCCTGCACGAGCTTTCGACCAAGGCCCTGCGCGCGATCTTTGCCGAGACGCGCCGGTTGCTGAAGCCCGGCGGCATCGTGCTGCATGTGGAGCAGCCGCAATACGCCCCGGAAATGCCGCTGTTCGAACAGGCGATGCGCGATTGGGACGCGTTCTACAACAACGAGCCGTTCTGGAGCCGGATGCACGAGATGGACCTCGACGCCGAGATGGTCGCCGCCGGGTTCGAGCGTGACAAGCTGATCCACGGCGGGGTGACCGGCGTGGTCGATCGCGAACTCTTCCCCGATGCGGAAGAGGATGACACCGAAGACTATGGCCGCAAGGCCGCATGGCATGTGATCGGAGCCGTGGCATGAGCTTTGCCGAAGCCCTCGCCGGAGCAGGGGCCAAGCCTGCGGGCAAGCGCCCCTACTTCCTTGATCCGCAGGTCGAGCGCGTCCTCGCCATCACCATGGCCATGGCGCAGGAACTGGCCGTGGCCCGCCAGCGCAGCGATACGCTGGAGCGCCTGCTGCTGGAAAAGGGCGTGCTGACGCCGGGCGAGATCGACGCCTTCGTGCCCGATCGCGCCGCATCGGCCGAACGCCAGATGTGGAACCAGGAGTTCATCGCCCGCATCCTGCGCATCGTGCAGCAGGAGAACGAGGCGGTGACGACCGGTGCCGAAGTCGCCTCGGGCGATGTCGGCGAAGAACTGGCGCGCGAGGCATGATTCCCGACTTCGAATACGTCATCCCGGTGCTGGTCATCGGTGGCGGGGCGTGCGGCTGCATCGCCGCGCTTTCGGCCCATCACGCCGGAGCGCAGGTGCTGCTGGTGGAGCAGGACGAGCGCCCGATGGGCAGCACCGGCATGAGCCAGGGCCTGATCTGCGCCGCCGGAACGAAAGCGCAGGCCGCCCTTGGCATCGAGGACAGCGCGGACACCTATTTCGCCGACATCATGGCCAAGACCCAGGGCCTGACCGATCCCGTGCTGGCCCGCGCCATTGCCGACCACGCCGGGCCGACGGTGGACTGGATGGTCGAGACGCTCGACCTGCCATGGGAGCTCGATACCGGCTTCCGCCCCGCCTATGGCAATTCCACCTTCCGCGTCCATGGCTGGCGCGGGCACGGCGGGCAGGACATGGTCGACCTGCTCCACCGCAGGCTGGACGACGCCGGGGTGGACGTGCTGCTTGGCGCAAGGCTGGTCGAGGTTCACGCCGACGAGACCGGTCGCGTCCATGGCGTGACGCTGGAACGGCCGGATGGCGCGCAGGAACTGGTCGGCTGCGAAACGCTGATCCTTGCCTGCGGGGGCTTTGCCGCAAACCACGCGATGGTGGCCCGGCACATGCCGGACGTATCGCACGCGCGGAACAACGGGCACGAGGGCAGCCAGGGCACCGGCATTGTCGTAGGCGAACAGCTCGGCGCCGCGTTCGGCGACATGGGTTCCTATCAGGGCTATGCCATGCTCACCGATCCGCAGGGCATTTCGGTGCCGCCCGGTGTGCCGATCGCCGGTGGCATTCTCGTCAACGTCGAAGGCCGCCGCTTTACCGACGAGGTGGAGGACATCGCCGGGATGGTTCATCCCGTGCTCGCCCAGCCGGGCAATCATGTCTGGGTGATCTTCGACGAACGCATTGAAGAGACCGTGGCCTACGTGCCGGAGACCCAGCAACTCAACGCGCTGAACGCCTCGCGCAAGGCGGACAGTGCCGAAGAGCTGGCGGCCCTGATCGGTGTTCCTGCCGATGCCTTGCGCGCCACGCTGGAAGAAGCCCATGCCGCGCAGGCAAGCGGGCGGGCCGATGAACAGGGCCGCGTCTGGGGCGACGACCTGCCCCCGACCGGCTCCTATCGCGCGCTCAAGGTGGTGGGGGCGATCTATCACACGCAGGGCGGGCTACAGATCGACGGGCAGGCCCGCGTGCTGCGCGCCGACGGTTCTACCCTGCCCAACCTGTTCGCAGGCGGCGGCGCGGCGCGGTCGGTCTCCGGCCCGGCGCACTGGGGGTATCTCCCGGCGATGGGGCTTGCCACGGCGGTGACCTTCGGACGTCTTGCGGGCTTGGGCGCCGCCGCGCTGGCCCGGCAATTGACCGATGCGTGAACATTATGCCCGACAGTCGGATAGCCAATGCGCCGTCTGGCATCGGGCAGGCCCCATTTGACATATTTCAATAACAATTGATCGCGGCACTGGCAGACCGTGCCTCAGACCAACAGCGGAAGACCAACGATGTCAGACAGCATGACCCTCAGCCGCATTGCCACCGCCCCTGCCGACCTGCGTGCACGCCTTGAAGGGATCGTCGGTGCCGACCACGTCACTTCGGACGAGGCGACGCTGCGCCTGTTCAGCGAGGACATCTGGGCGCGCGCCGATCACGTCGTGATGCTCTCGGTCGCGCCTGCCAACACGGCAGAGCTGGCCGCGGTGGTTTCCGCTGCCAACGATGCGGGCGTGGACATTGCGCCGCGCGGCGCGGGCATGAGCTATACCAGCAGCTATACCCCTGCCACCGACAGCACGATCACGCTCGACATGCGCCGCATGGACCGGGTGCTGCGCGTCAGCCCGGAAGACATGACCGTCACGGTCGAGGCTGGCTGCACCTGGCTTGCGCTCAACGAAGCGCTCAAGCCGCACGGGCTGCGCACGCCGTTCTGGGGTCCGATGTCGGGCATCTATTCGACCATCGGCGGCGGTCTTTCGCAGCTCAACGCGATGTTCGGCGCCGGACACTATGGCACGTCGAGCGAGAGCGTGGTGGCGATCACCATGGTGCTGGCCGATGGCCGCACGCTGCGCACCGGTGCGCGCGGCCCCGATGGCGATACGCCGCACTATCGCCACTACGGGCCTGACCTTGCCGGACTGTTCATGGGCGATTCCGGCACGCTGGGCATCAAGGCCGAGATCACGCTGCGCCTGATCCGCAACCCGGCGTTCGAGGACTCGGTCTCGTTCTCGTTCAAGACCGGCGAGATCATGCTGGAAGCACTGGCCGAGATGACCCGCGCAGGGATAGCGTCCGAGACCTGCGGCTTCGATCCCGGCCTCACCAAGGTGCGCATGAAGCGCATGTCGATGGCCAGCGACGTGAAGACGCTGGGCAAGGTCATCGCCAAGGAAAAGTCCTTCGGAAAGGGCCTGCTGGCTGCGGCCAAGATCGCCATCGGCGGACGCAACTTCATTCCCGAGGAAGAATACCCGCTGCACATCACGGCAGAGGGCCGCTGCAAGGAAGCAGTCGCTGCCGATATCGCCACCGCGCGCGAGATCGCGGCCCGCTTCGAAGGCGTGGAGATCGAGAACTCGATCGCCAAGGTCATCCGCGCCATGCCCTTCCCCGCGCCGAACTCGATCCTCGGGCCAGAGGGCGAAAGCTGGGCACCGGTCCATGGCCAGGCATCGCTGTCCACCGCCGCGCCGATGTTTGCCGAAATTCGCGCCTACTTCGATTCGATGAAGGACACCTTCGACAAGCACGGCATCCACAACGGCTTCCTGTTCTCCTCGCTGTCCACCACCGCGCTGGTGATCGAGCCGGTGTTCTTCTGGCCCGAAGGCTACCGCCCGATCCATGAATCAATGGTCGAACCGGCGCACCTCAAGAACCTCAAGCAGCTTGGTCCCAATGCCGAGGCGACCGCCATCGTCGCCGAGGCGCGCGAGCATGTGAAGGGGATCTGCAAGAAGTATGGCGCTGCCCACTTCCAGATCGGCCGCGCCTACACCGCCTATCGCGAAAGCCGCGACGAGGCGTTCAAGGACGTGCTCGATGCGGTGAAGGCCGTGGTCGATCCGCGCGGCGTGTTCAATCCGGGCTGCCTCGGTTTCCCGATCCGGGAAGGCCGGAACTGAGCCGATGGCTGAGCAGACCTATCGCGCGATCCGGCTCGAACGGATCGCGCCGTCCTTCCGCGAAGGCGCGGACATCGTCGAGCTTCCGGTTGCGGCGCCTTCGCGCGGAGAGATCCGGG
Source organism: Novosphingobium sp. ERW19 (assembly GCF_012641315.1). Taxonomy (NCBI): domain Bacteria; kingdom Pseudomonadati; phylum Pseudomonadota; class Alphaproteobacteria; order Sphingomonadales; family Sphingomonadaceae; genus Novosphingobium; species Novosphingobium sp. ERW19. The sequence goes on along the minus strand of NZ_JABAIC010000007.1, from coordinate 139,961 downwards.
TGCGCAACCTGCACTGCGGCGTCAACGCGATCTTCGACACCCAGATTGCCCGCAACGCGGTCGACTACGTCAAGATCGCCCTGCCGACCTTCACCGGCGTCGAAGCCATCGGCGTGGTCGAGGCGGTGGGTGAAGGCGTGACGGCCTATGCCGTGGGCGATGCTGCCGTGACCGTGCGCTTCACCGGCGGCTATCGCGAACAGAACACCGGCCCGGTCACCAGCTTTGCGCCGGCCCCGGCAGCGACGCGCGAGCATCTGGCGCTGGCCTCCACCGGCGTTTCGGCAATGGTCGCGCTTGAGCAGATCGGCGAAGTGAAGACTGGCGAGACGGTGGCGATTTCGGCGGCGGCGGGCGGCCTTGGCCACTTGCTGGTGCAGCTTGCCGTGCTGAAAGGCTGCCGCGTGATCGGCGTGGCGGGCGGGCCGGAAAAGTGCGCGTTCGTGTCCTCTCTCGGGGCCGAGCGCGTGATCGACTACCGTTCGGAAGACGTCGGCGCCGTGCTGGCTGCGGAATACCCGCGCGGGATCGACGTTGCCGTCGATACCGTCAGCGGCACGATCTTCGATGCCTTCCTTGCCAACCTTGCCAACCATGGCCGTCTCGTCGTCGGCGGCGCGGCGGCGGACCTCGAGGGCAAGCCCGAGATCGTCACCGCCCCGCGCATTGCCCACGCCATCTACTACAAGGGCGCATCGGTGCGCGGCTTCATGAACGGGTTGCTCACGCCCTACTGGGACGATGCCCGCAAGCGGTTGTTCGACCTTTACGCGCGCGGCTTGCTGCGCGTGACCTTCGACAGCCAGCGCAACCTTGGCGTCGAGGGCATCTACGACGGTATCGAGCGGCTGCTTTCAGGCAAGTCGATGGGCAAGGTCGTGGTCGATCTGGCAGAGCAATGACCGCCGCTCACAAGACCCTGTTCGAGAAGATCTGGGATGCGCACCATGTGGCGCAGACCGCCGGGGCTGCGCACCTGATCGCGATTGACCGCGTGTTCCTGCACGAGCGCACCGGCGCCTCGGCCTTGAAATCGATGGCGGCGAGCGGGCGCGTGGTGCGCGATCCGGCGCGGGTATTCGCGGTGATGGATCACATCGTCGATACCCGCATCGGCCGGGGTGACGATACCCTCATGCCCGGCGGCAGCGCCTTCATCACCGAGACCCGCGCAGCGGCGCAGGCGGCGGGCATTACCCTGTTTGACGTGAACGACCCGGATCAGGGCATAACCCACGTCATCTCGCCCGAACTTGGCATCGTCCTTCCGGGTGCGACGCTGGTTGCGCCCGATAGCCATACCTGCACGCAAGGCGCGCTTGGTGCCTTCGCCTGGGGCATCGGTTCGTCCGAGGCCGAGCATGCAATGGCGACGGGCGTGCTTCGGCTCGACCGGCCCCGCACCATGCGCGTCACCTTCAGCGGCGCGCTCGCCCCCGGCGTCACGCCCAAGGACATGGCGCTGCATCTGCTGGCGGCTTACGGCGCAGGCGGCGGCGCGGGCCACGTGGTGGAGTTCGCTGGCGAGGCCGTCACCGCGCTCGACATCGAAGGCCGCATGACCTTGTGCAACATGGCGACCGAGTTCTCGGCCATGACCGCGATCATTGCTCCCGACGCCAAGACTTACGCCTACCTTGCCGGTCGCCGCCACGCCCCCGCCAGCTTCGATGCGCCATACTGGGCCACGCTGACCACGGACGAAGGCGCGACGTTCGATCGCGAGATCGTGATCGACGCTGCGACGATTGCGCCAATGATCAGCTGGGGCACCAGCCCCGAGCACAGCATGCCAGTGACCGGCACCGTGCCCAAGGGACCGGACCGCGCCCATGCCTATATCGGGCTGGAGGCGGGCCAGGCCCTGCTCGGCACACCGATTGATGCGGCGTTCATCGGATCTTGCACCAACGCGCGCCTTTCAGACTTGCGGCGGGCGGCAGAACTGCTGCGCGGCAAGCACATCGCGCCCGGCATCAGGAAGGCGCTGGTCGTCCCCGGCAGTTCTGCCGTCAAGCGCGCGGCCGAAGCCGAAGGGCTGGACAAGGTATTCACCGCGGCAGGCTTCGAATGGCGCGCCAGCGGCTGTTCGCTGTGCTTCTATGCGGGCGGCGAGAGCTTCCCCGAAGGCAGCCGCACGATCAGCAGCACCAACCGCAATTTCGAAGGCCGCCAGGGCCCCGGCATCCGCACCCACATCGCCAGCCCGGAAACCGTGGCCGCCAGTGCGATTGCCGGCGCGATTGCCGATCCCCGGGAGCTGGCACGATGACTCCGTTCACAACGCTTTCGTCAGTCGCCGTCCCGCTGCTGCGCGACAATGTCGATACCGATGCGATCATCCCCAGCCGCGAGATGAAGAGCACCGGGCGCACCGGCCTTGCCGATGGCCTGTTTGCGCCGTGGCGCTACACCGACGCTGTGGCGCGCACGCCCGATCCCGCCTTCCCGCTCAACCAGCCGCAGGCAAATGGGGCGCAGATCCTGCTCGGCGGGGCGAACTTCGGCTGCGGATCTAGCCGCGAACACGCCGTGTGGGCGCTTGTCGAATATGGCATCCGCTGCGTGATCGCGGAAAGCTTCGCGCCGATCTTCCGCGGCAACTGCATCCGCAACGGCATCCTGCCGGTCACGCTGGACCGCGCCGTGGTCGATAGCTTGGGCTGGCAGACGGTCGATGTGGACCTGATGACGCAGACCGTGACGGCTGATGGCAAGCCCCACGCCTTCACGATCGAGGAAGAGCCGCGCCAGATGCTGCTCGAAGGGCTCGACGCCATCGCGCTGACGCTCAAGTCTCTCCCCGAAATCGACGCATGGACCGCTGCCGACCGCGCCTGCCGTCCATGGATCTACGCCGGAAAAGCTGCATGACCCAGATACTCGTTTCCGAAGTCGGCCCGCGTGATGGGCTGCAATCGATCAAGGCTGTGCTGCCGACCGCGGCCAAGAAGGCGTGGATCGCCGCCGAAGCCGCCGCCGGGGTGCGCGAGATCGAGGTGGGCAGCTTCGTGCCGCCGAGCCTGCTGCCGCAGATGGCCGACACGGCAGAGATCGTCGCCTTCGCGCGCGGGATCGCAGGGCTGAACGTCGTGGCGCTCGTCCCCAACGCCAAGGGTGCAGTGCGGGCAGTTGAGGCAGGCGTCCACGGCATGTCGATCCCGTTCTCGATGAGCGAGACCCATTCGCAGCGCAACGTCCGCAAGGATCATCCCGCAATGCTGGCCGAGATCGCCGAAGTTGCCCGGATTGCCCGCGAAGGCGGCGTGCACTTTGCCGTGGGCCTTTCCACCGCGTTCGGCTGCACCATCGAAGGCGCGGTGAGCGAGGATCAGGTTGTCCGCCTTGCCGTTGCCGCTGCCGAAGCGGGTGCGCAGGAATTCAGCCTTTCGGACACGACCGGCTATGCCGATCCGGCGCAGGTCCGCCGCCTGGTGCGCAAGGTCAAGGCAGCGGTGGGCTCCGACAAGCTGACCACGCTCCACCTCCACAACACCCGCGGGCTGGGCCTCGCCAATGCGCTGGCGGGTCTGGATGAGGGCATCACCACGCTCGATTCCTCGCTGGGCGGGCTTGGCGGCTGTCCTTATGCGCCGGGCGCTTCGGGCAATCTCGTGACCGAAGACCTCGTGCTGATGCTCAATTCCATGGGGCTGGAGACCGGCATCGACCTTGAAAAGCTGCTCGCTGTGCGGAGCATTCTGGCCGAGGCGCTGCCCAATGAGCCGCTCTACGGCTTCACTCCCGATGCTGGCCCGATGCTCGATTACGCCGAAAGGATTGCCCGTTGACCGCCGCGCCTAAATATACTGGTAGCCAACAGACCGGCCCGACCCCGTTGGCGGGGATCAAGGTGATCGAATTCACCCACATGGTCATGGGTCCGACGGTGGGCCACATCCTTGCCGGGCTCGGCGCAGAAGTGATCCGCATCGAGCCCATCGGCGGGGACCGCACGCGCCGCCTGCTGGGTTCGGGCGCGGGCTATTTCCCGATGTACAATCGCGGCAAGCGTTCGATCTGCCTCGATCTCAAGTCTGCCGAGGGCAAAGCGGTGGCGCGTGACCTTTGCGCAAGCGCCGATGTGCTGGTGGAGAATTTCCGCCCCGGCGCACTGGACCGGCTCGGCCTTTCCTTCGAAGCGCTTTCCGCCATCAATCCGCGCCTGATCTACTGTTCCGAAAAGGGTTTCCTGCCCGGCCCTTACGAGGACCGCACCGCGCTGGATGAAGTGGCGCAGATGATGGGCGGCCTTGCCTACATGACCGGCCCTCCGGGGCGCCCCTTGCGCGCAGGATCGAGCGTGGTCGACGTGACCGGCGGCATGTTCGGCGTGATCGGCATCCTCGCCGCGCTGGAAGAACGCCACCGCACCGGCAAGGGCCAGAAGGTCGTCGCCAGCCTGTTCGAAACCACGGTCTACCTCGTCGGCCAGCACATGGCGCAGTTCGCCGTCACCGGAAAGGCCGCCGCGCCGATGCCTGCGCGCATCTCGGCCTGGGCGATCTACGATGTGTTCGAGACGAAAGACGAGCCGGTCTTCATCGGCGTCGTCTCCGACAGCCTGTGGGAGAAGTTCTGCGCGCTGTTCGCACTCGATGACCTCTGGGCGGACGAGGCGATCCGTACCAACAACGAGCGCGTCCTCGCCCGTGACCGCATCCTGCCGCAGATCCGCGCCCTGATGGCGTCGATGACCCGGGCCGAAATCGTGGCCAAGCTGGAAGGCACCGGCCTGCCGTTCGCGCCGATCGGGCGGCCCGAAGACATGTTCGACGATCCGCAACTGGCCTCGGGCGGGCTGGAGGACGTTACGCTCGACAGCGGCAAGCAGACCCGCCTGCCAACGATCCCGCTGGAAATGGACGGAAAGCGCCCCGGCGGCAGCGTGGCGCTGCCCAAGGCCGGAGCCGATGCGCAGGCAATCCTGGCCGAGCTTGGCTACCCGGCGCAGCGCATCGACGAGCTGATCGGCCAGGGTGCCGTAGAAACCGCCTGACAGGAAACCGCCTGACACAAGGCTAACGTGGGGAACAAGCCGATGACCGATTTTGACAGCAGCGACGAGACTTTCCTCCTCAGCCGCCGCACCATGCTGGGCGGGGCCGGGCTGACCGGCGTGGCTCTGGCGGGTTCGGGCCTGCTTGGCGCAGCCCCCGCGCTTGGCGCGTCGCTGATCCGCGAGGAAGGCATCCCCACCGACCCGGCCGCGCGCATCGCCATGATCCGCCGCATGCGCCTGCGCACCGATCCCGGCATCGTCTACTGGTGGTTCCGTGGCCGCAACTACGCCCAGCAGGGCGCGAAGCTGACCCCGTTGTGCGAACTGGTGTTCGGCGCGGTGATGAAGGTCAATCCGCTGGCAGACGGCAGCATGGAGCTGACGTCCTACGAATTGGGCTTCCGTACCGCGCCCGGCACCAACGAGCGTTCGGACCAGTTGCGCAATCCGCTGACGGGCGAGATGGTCGACGTACCGTTCGTGCCGGTCGGCCCGACCACGGTGCGCTACAGCGCGGCCAACGACCTGATCTTCGATGGCAAGATCGGCAACACCACGCTCAAGGCCGAGCACGTGCCCGAACTGTTCTACCACATGGGTGACCAGATCACCTTCCAGCAGCACACCGCCGCCGATACCGAGACGCCGGGCCTTTCGCCGCGCCGCCTCAACGACATGACGATGATCACCAGCCCGGCAAAGGAAGCGCTCGATCCGCGTGTCCACTGCGCCAGCGCTACGGGTTATGGCACCGACCTTTCGGATTATGCGCGCTGGTGGAAGATGCCCGCAGGCATGGGCACGCAGTGCCTGCGCAGCGTTGGCCGCAAGGAAACCAATTACGCCAACATGCCCAAGGACTGGGTGGCGATGCTGGCCCGCGTCAATCCCGAAGGCGCGCGTGATCCGCGCAAATTGCTGACCTTGAAGCAGGAAGAATACCGCAACTGATGCGACGCGCAGCGCTCATCCTCGCCGCTGGGCTCCTGATTGGGGCGACAGGCGGGGACGATCCGCTGACACGGCCCATCACCGGCCCCGACGCGGCGCGCTGGCTTGAGCCGGACGTGCCGCTGCGCGTTTTTCCAGGGCTTGGCTATGTCGGGCCGAAGCGCGTCAAGCAGGCGGTGATCGATACCGGCAAGGGCCTCGTCCTGATCGACGCCGGACTGCCGGAAGGCTTGCCGGTGCTGCGCGCCCATCTGGCCGAACTTGGCTACCGGATCGATCAGGTGAAATGGCTGCTGGTGACAGAGCCGCATTACGACCACGCCGGGGCCATCGCCGCGGTGGTGCGCGAAAGCGGCGCGCAGGTCTATGCCTCCGCCTCTGCCGCCGCGGCGCTGCGCCACGGCATCAGCGGCGATGAAGACCCGCAGCGGGCAAGCCTGATTGCCTATGCGCCGGTCAAGCGCGTCACGACGGTCAGGGACGGCCACCGCCTGCGCTTCGGCAACGTCACCATCATCGCCCGCGCCATGCCGGGCCATACGCCGGGATCGATGGGGTGGTCTTGGCAGGCTTGCCTGTCCGGGAATGACTGCGCGCGCGTGTTCTTTGCGGCGAGCCTCAATTCATTGACCGCCGGGACCTATCGCTATCGGGACCATCCGGACCTTGTGGGCGCGTTCCGCCGCAGCATTGCGATGCTCCGCAACGAGCCTTGCGATGTGCTCCTGTCCAACCATGCCGAACATTCCGGCGCCGATCTGCGCGCGGCGGCACGGCGGGCTGGCACCATGCCCGATCCGATGCGCGCGCCGGATGCCTGCAGGGCCATGGCCGACAAGTACGCTGCGCTGCTCGACGGCCAGCTGGCACGCGAGGACGCCGCGCCCAAATAGAAAGGGCGGCCCGATCAGGCCGCCCTTCCCTTTTTCCAGTATCCGCTGCGATCAGAACGGCTTGACCGTTCCCAGGAAGCAGATGCCCGAGATCGTGATCCAGTACACGTAGGCCATCAGGCGGCCGTACAGGAACTCACGCTCCAGCGCGGCTTCCTCGGCCGGGTTCGGACCTTCGGCCAGACGACGGAAGCGGACCGTCCACAGGCGCATGATCCAGCGCAGGCCAAGGCCGATGCACAGGGTGAAGCCATAGAGCGTCAGCTTCGTGGCGTACCAGCGCGAGCCTTCGCCGGCCTCGAGCGGGCCATGGCCCAGCAGCGAGGAGATGCCGACCACGAAGATCGTCGGGATCAGCACCCAGCGGATCTTCTCGTCAAGCTTGGTGAGCATCACGCCGCGATCGGTCTCGCGGTAGATGAAGGCCGACCAGCAGAGAGCAAGCCAGCCCGCCACGAACACCCACATCGCCGTGAGGAAGCTGCCGCCGTACGGCTGCAGGCCATAGATATTGCCCATATGCAGCCCCAGCGGCAGCAGCATGATGATACCGGTGCGCGCCAGGATGTCGATGCGATAGGCGGTTTCCATGTGCCGCCGGCGCTCCTCCATCGAGAGCTTGCGATTGATGATGTTAAAGCTTGTCTGGAAGACACCCCATTCGCCGCCCAGCCAATAGACCATGGAGACGATGTGGACCCAGCGCAGTACCAGTACTTCTTCGATCAACGACTTTCCCCTTGAATGTGGAAGCCGCCACTAAGCCACTGCGCGTCAGCCTCGGGAGAGCCGCTCCACCCAGTCGGTGACCGGCGGATCGGGGTTCTCCATGGCTTCGACTTCCTGCTGGAAGCCGCGCATGACGCGGGCAATATATGCCCTCATGGCGATGCCTCGTTCCTCGCCGGCACCCATGTCCGGCTTGAAGTTTTCGATGGCATCCCGGCTGAGGGAGCCTTGCGCCTCCAGCAGCCGTTCAACAGTATCAAGACGCTCCCGCGTGGCGGCCAGTTCAGCCGTCAGCGACAACGCCAGCGAGTAAAGGCGGTCGAGGGCCATCTCGTCGAAGAAGGCCGGCCTTCCGCCCTTGGCGCGAGCGCCCGAACGCGCGATCCAGTCGATTTCCTGCGTCATGCCGAAATCTCCTTTTCTGCTCCGCTGGTTACTTGAGGCTTCCAGGCCCCGTAGGCATTCCAGATGGCAGCGCGTCCGTAATCTTCCTCTTCCCCATCGGGCGATGCCGGGAACAGGGATTTGTCGGGAACTGCTCGCACACCGGTTACAAACTGGTGGTCCATGGGGAATCCGGCCTCTTCCATCACCGCTTTCAGATCGACGCCATGCATGGCCGACCAGAACGGTTCGTTGTTGTTGTAGGCGTCCCAGTCGCGGATGAACTGCTCGTAAAGCGGCATATCCGGACCGTACTGCGGCTGTTCGACATGGAGCAGCAACCCACCCGGCTTGAGCACGCGACGGCATTCGGCCAGGATCTTCGGCATCGATTCCGCCGAAAGCTCGTGCAGGAACATCGTCGTCTGCACCCAGTCGAAATGGTTGTCGGGGAACCGCGAAAGGTCCTCGCCACTGGCCTGCACGAAGCGGATGTTCTTCACGCCCAGCCCCGCCGCGCGCGCCGCGCCATAGCGCAGCGATGCCGCCGCGGTGTCGATCGCGATCACTTCGGCGTCGGGAAAGCCCTCGGCAAAGGGCACCGCGTTGTGGCCAACGGTGCAGCCCACATCGAGAATGCGCTTCGGTTGCCAGTCGGGGCGGTTGGCCTTGACCCAGCCGACCACGGCCCGGCCACCGCCATTGTTGAGGCTGCCGAGCGCGCCGCCGGTCGTGGCGAACAGGCCGACGTCATAGTTGGCGCCCACGGTCACGTCGCCTTCGCGCTCGCCACCGTGATAGCCACCGGGCTGGCAATGAATATCGACGCAGGTGGCGTAGATCGGCTGTTCCACGCTCGGGTCCAGTTCCAGCAGGCCCGACGCTTCGTTGAAGGCCTTGGCCTTGGCATCCAGCTCGTCGAGCTGGCGCAGCACGATCTGGCGCCCGTTCTGCTGGCGCATTTCCATCGAATTGCGCTTGAGCGCAGACCACATGCGGTGGAACGGGTCCTGGTTCATCGCGATGCGGATCTCCTCGCGGTTCTCCGGTTCACGCCCGTGGATGACCTTGAACGCCGGCAGGACGCGCGTTTCATAGGCAATGCGATTGCCGCGTCCGATCTCGCCCGAAAGATAGCGATTGAACAGCGTGAGGAAGTTGAACCGCGCAGCCTCGTCATGGCTGGCTTGCGGCATCATCGGATGACGCTGCAAGGCGGTATAGGGTGGCGGTATCTTGTCCTTCATAAGCCCTCCTCGGTTGCGGTGCGTCTGGCGGCTGAGCGATGCGCTCTCGCGGCCTCGACGATTCGGAACCTGACACGGGCGCCGTCGTGACGGCTTGATTTGTATCAATGATAGGACAATAAATTCAGCCAGCGTCAGGCGTCGAGGAATTGCCGGATCGCTCCGGCAGTTGCGACCGGATCGTCAAGTACCGGCAGACCGCTGGCTTGCGGCAGAACCACCGTCTGCGAATGGCGCAAGGCTGCCTCGGCGATGGGACGATAGGACGGAAAGAACGTGTCGTTCTCGCCGTAGAGCAGCAGCGTCGGCGCGGTGATTCGGGTCATCAGGCGGGGAAAGTCGGTCAGCGCAACCCCTCGCTCCTGCGGCCTGATCCAGCGCCCGGCTTGCTGGCGGCTGGCGTTCTGCTCTGCCGAAATGCGCGCGGCATCGCGCACGCCGAAGACCTTGACCAGCGCTTCCGGCCTACCCGGCAGGGGATCGCCCGCAGCGTTGAACATGCCGCCGCGCAACTGGTCCGCTTCCTTGGCGCGAACGTCGACCCAAGTGCGCCCCTTGCCCAGGGCACAGGACGGCAGGACAAGCCGCCGCACCCGTTCGGGCATGCCTGCCGCCAGAGCCACGGCCACGCACCCGCCGAGCGAGGTTCCGGCCAGATCGACCTGCCCGAGGCCCAGTTCTGTCATCGCCCCGGCAATCAGGGCCGCCGTTTCCTCTACCGTCTGCACTTCGGGCGGCACGCCTTGCCATGCCGAAAGGCCATGCCCCGGAAGATCGAACGCGATCACGCGGCGCTCGGCGGCGAGCGGCCTTGCCACCATGCGCCAATCGTCGCTCCATCCGCCGAGCATGTGGAGCAGGACAAGGGGCGGACGCCGCGACGCGCTGCCAGCGGAGCGCCAGTGCAGCATGCCACCGGCGCGGCGCACGTCTCCTTCGGCGTCCCAGAAACCGGGGAAACTGCCGGGACGGATAGCGTTGCCGAGACCCGGGGTTGCCGCAGCACCCTTTGCCGAGGCCGCCAGCGCCATTGCGCTGCCCGTCAGAATGCCAAGATCGCGCCTGCTTATCATGGGCGCGATCCTGCGCGCTTGCTCGCGCGGATCACCGCACGCGGCACACCTATCCGCCAGTCGGCGAAGCGGCGCTTGGATGCGCAGACTTCGCAGGCTCGGGACAGACTATGACCATGCGCAAGATCCCCCTCCTGCTCACTGCAACCCTCACCCTTGCCGCGCCGACCCTTGCGGGCCAGAAGACCGCGCTTGGCGACAAGACGACCTTCCACGGCAACGCCGCGCGCGAAGGCTGGAACCGGGCCGAAACGGTGCTGACGCCCGAAACGGTTGCCGGGGGCGCCTTCGGCCAGATCTGGCAATCGCCGGTGTTCGATTCCGCAGGCAATGCCCCGCCCCGCCTGTTCGCCTCGCCGCTTTACCTTGCCGGCGTGAAGCTGCGCAGTGGCCCTCTTGCCGGGCAATCAGTGCCAGTGGCTTATGCCGTTGCCTCCACCGGCTTTGCCTATGCCGTCCTAGCCGCCGACCGGGGCAGCCTCTCTGCCGGGACGATCCTGTGGCGCAGGCAGTTGACGGCCAACCCCTGCCAGAATGGCGAGATGGGCAGCATCTCCACCCCGGTCATCGACAGGGCTGCGGGGCGCATCTACGTCACCTCATGCCGCGATGACTGGGCATGGGACGTCCACGCGCTGGATCTTGCGACCGGCGAAGAGGCGCAAGGCTGGCCGCTGGAGATCAGCCACCGCACCGTGCCCGCCAGCGTGAACCGCAACGGCACCACCCGCTTCGAGCCCGGCCAGATCTATTTCCAGCGCGGCGCGCTCAACCTCTCTGCCGATGGCGCGCAGATTTACATCACCTTCGGCCCGGATCAGCAGGGCTTCCTCGTCTCGGTCAACACCCGCAAACCCGCGATTGCCAGCGCCTTCTCCTCGATGCCGCGCAGCGACATGCAGCAAGGCGGCATGTGGGGCGCGAGCGGCGCGACGATCGACGCGCAAGGGCGCATCCATGTCGTCACCGGGGCCAGCTTCGCCTCGGCGCTCGCCAAGCGCGGCATTCCCGGCGTCTATCCCGAAAGCGACGGCGCCTGGGGGCAGTCGATCCTCCAGTTCGCCGACGATCCGCGCACCGGCCTGAAGCTGACCGGCACCTATTCCCCCTTCAACTATTGCCAGACCGCCGCGGCCGATATCGACATAGCCTCGGGCGGAGCCGTGGCGATGGAGCTTGATCCGCGCCGCACCGCCACGCCGCATCTGCTGGCGCAGGGCTCGGGCAAGCAGGGCGTCGCCTACCTGCTCGACCGCAATCACTTGCCCGGCAACACCAAGCGCCGCCATGCGTGCAGCACCGATCCCGCCAGCGACGGTTCGCTGCTGGCGCCCGGCCCGCAAGCTGAACTCGGGTCACGCGGGCCGGTCGTGGTCTTCGGCCCCTATTCCGACAGCATCGGCATGGTGAATTCGGCCAAGAGCCGCGCCACGCCCGCCCGTTTCAGCGCCGCCGACGGACGCGAGTTCCTGTACTTCGCAGGCAGTTCCAAGACCGGCGCCGATTTCGGCACCAACGTGCCGCCCGGCCTCGTCAGGCTCGCCATCGCGCTGACACCGGGCAAACCGGCGTGGCTGGTGCGCGATGCGCAGGAGACGACCGTCACCTTCCAGAACCCCGGCTCCCCGGTCGTCTCGAGCAACGGAGGACGCAATGGCATCGTCTGGGTGCTCGATGTCAACATGCCGCGCAGCGCCAACGTGTTCCTGCCCGATGCGCCGGGCGCCCTGCTCCGCGCCTTCGATGCGCTGACGCTCAAGCCCTTGTGGAGCAGCGGTCAGGCGCTTCATCCCACGGGCAAGTACAACGAACCGGCGGTGGTGCAGGGCATGGTCATCGTCGGCACCGACCGGTTGCAGGCCTTCGGGCTGCGTGGCGGATCGGCGCGGTCCTTTGCCGACTACCAGCCGGTCAAGGCCACCACCTCGGCGGGCCTCGCCCTGTTCGCCGCACGCTGTGCCAGTTGCCATGAGCAGGGAGGCACCGGAGCGCCCGCCCGCACCGTGCTCGCCGCGATGGACCGCGCCTGCATCGTCACGGCGCTGACCAGCGGCAAGATGCAGGCCATGGCCGAGGGCCTTGAGGCTGCTGAAATCAGCGCGATTGCCGATTACCTCAAGGCGCCCTGAAGCCGGCCTCAGGCCACGCCCGAGGCCACGAACCACGAACGGAACACGCCCTCGCTCTCTGGCCTGAAGCGGAATGGCCCGCTGCGCGCAGCCGGGCTGGTCGCCTGATAGCCGATCTCCACGTCCTTGAAGCCCGAGGCCTCAAACAGCGCGCGGTAATCGGTCGTCAGCGCGCCGCGCCAGTTGGGCTCGTTGTTGAACTGCGCTTCCAGCTCGCCCGAAAGCTCTACCCACGGATCGGAATTGTCGTGCAGCAGCGGGACCTCAAGGTGCACCGCCAGCCCGCCGGGCCGCAGCAGGCGGCGGCTTTCCGCCACGATCGCCATGCTCGCCGCCTGCGAGGTTTCGTGGAACACCACGCAGGAGAACACGAGATCGAAGCTGCCATCGGCAAAGTCGGTCCTTTCCGCGCTCTGCTGCGAGAAGTGGACGGCAGCGCCAAGATGTTCGGCCCGCGCGTGGGCATAGCGCAGGATCGAAGCGCCAACGTCGATGCCATGCACTTCCGCTTCGGGGAAGCACAGCGCGGCGGGCACGGTGCTGGTGCCGATGCCGCAACCCATGTCGAGAATGCGCTGTGGCGCGAAATCGGGGAAGCGGGTCAGCACGTGGGCCATCGCCGTCTGCCCGCGCAGGTCGTTGAGCATCCCGCCGTTGCGGCCGAGCATGTAGACCGCGCCGCCCCGGTCCATCACCGCGCCCTGCAGCAACGAGCCATCATCATGGGCATTGCCGCCGGGCATCAGGTGAATGTCGCCACGCGCGATATAGTCCGGCTCGACGAAGTCCGGATCGGTCCGCACCGACCCTTTCGGGTTTTCGATCCGCGCCAGTTCCTCAAGCTCTTCGGCCTGACGTTCGACGCTGCGCGCCACGCCGTGCCACAGCTGGCGCTGGCTCTCGCGCTTCATGGCGAGCCAGGTGCCGAAGCTTTCATGCTCGGCCATGCGCTTGCGCAGCGCGGCGGTGCCGTTGCCTTCTGCGCCCTTCAGCGCCGCAGCCTCGCGCGCGGCAATCTGGCCCTGCACCGGCTCGATCTGCTGCATGACGTAAAGCTTGAGATCGCGCACGAACAGCTGTTCGGCCAGTTCGTCATGGCTCGGCACCGCGATCAGCGGATGAGCAAGGCCGGCGCGGTCTTCGGACAGTTGCCTCGTCATGCTGCATCTCCCATGGTCGTGGTGGCGGCAAGTTCGGACAGCGCCGCCTCGCGCAAGGGGCGGAAAACCTTGTCGAGCGTGGCCTTGCGATAGCTCTCGCGCGCAGCTTCGGCGGCGGCATCGGGCTCGTACCCGTCAATCGCACCGGGCGCGAGCGCGCCTGCCGCTTCCAGCAGCCGCTCCGCCGCGTCAAGGCGCGCGCGCAGGATCGTCACTTCCGAGGTCAGGCCGACGATCATCGCCAGCAGCTGTTCGTCCATCGGCCGCGCGCCATCGATCGGGTCGAGCCGGTTGGGCGTTCTCGGCAGGGGTTTGCGAGAGTTCATGATGCTTCCTGTATTCATGCGCGCGCCGCGGCGGCAGCCTGCCGCACCGCGGCAACTATACGCGGATATGTGCCGCAACGGCAGATATTGGTAATCTGTTCGCGGATCGTCGCTTCACTGGGATCGGGATCGCGGGCGAGCAGCGCCGCCACCGCCATGATCATCCCGGGCTGGCAATAGCCGCATTGCGGCACCTGCGCCTCGACCCAGGCCTGCTGCACGGGATGCAGCTTGTCCGCCTGCGCCGGGCTCAATGCCTCAATGGTCGTCACCTTGCTGCCAGCGCCAACCTCGGAGATCGGCATCTGGCAACTGCGCACAGCCTCCCCATCGACGTGCACCGTGCAGGCCCCGCAGGCACCCACGCCGCAGCCGAACTTGGTGCCGGTCAGCCCCAGATCCTCGCGCAGGGCCCAGAGCAGCGGGGTATCGGGATCGGCCGGGCAATCGCGCTCCGCGCCGTTTACGGTGAGTTTGACCATGCCGATGCCCCTCAGATTTCCAGCGTGCGCGCGATGGGCAGGGCGCGGATGCGCGGCCCCCCGGCGTCGGCGATGGCATTGCACAGCGCGGGCGCGACCACCGGCGTCGACGCCTCGCCCACCGGCCCCGGCCGCGTGCCGCCGGGGATCAGCGCCACGTCGATCGGCGGAATGTCGGCCAGCAGCGGCATGCGGTAATCGCCGAAGTTCTCGGCCGTCGGGCGGCCGCCCTCGAAGTGCACTTCCCCCCACAGCGCCGCCTGCAGGCCGAACACGATGCCGCCCGAAATCTGCCCCTCGGTGCTGACCGGATCGATCATCAGCCCGCAATCGAAGGCGCAGGCCATCCGGTCTATCGTCAGCGCCTTGCCCTTCACCGTCACTTCTGCCGCAATCGCGCAGAAGCTGTTGTCGGAATAGCTGAAGGCAATGCCGCGCCCTTTTCCGGCTTTCTTGCCCGCACCGGGCTTGCGCGCCTGCCACCCGATCATCGCCGCCGCCTTTTCCAGCACGGCACGGACGCGGGGCTGGCCTTCGAGCATCGCAAGCCGGAACGCCAGCTGGTCGTGCCCCGCGGCAAAGGCCAGCTCGTCCACGAAGGATTCGGCAAAGAACGCATTCTGCGACATCGTGACCGAGCGCCAGAAGCCGACCGGCAGGTCCAGATCGGTCTTGTGGTATTCGATCAGCTTCTGCGGCACGGCATAGGCGCCATAGATCAGCTGCGCCGCCGAATTGGCATCGGCCATGCCTTCGAAGCCCGGAATTGCGGGCTTGCGATGATAGGCGGCGATGGATTCACCGGCGATGCGGCTGTGGATCGCCACCGGTCGGCCCTTGTCGTCCAGCCCAGCCACCGAGCGAACGGCAAAGGCAGGACGAAACTGGTCCATCGCGAAGTCCTGTTCGCGCGTCCACACCGTCTTGACCAGGCGCCCCGGCGCGGCTTGCGCTGCCTGCACCGCGATGCCGACGAAGTCCGTACCCCACTTGCGCCCGAAACCGCCGCCAAGGAACGTCACCTCGACACGCACCTTGTCGAGCGGCAGGCCGGTCAGCTTGGCGCCCAGTTCGCGGCTGAGCGCCGGATCCTGCAACGGACCACGGATCAGCAGGCCATCTTCGGTCAGCTTGGCAGAGCAGCAGATCGGCTCCATCGTCGCATGGGCCAGATGCGGCACTTCATAAGTCGCTTCCACCTTGCGCGGCGCTGCGGCCAGAGTGGCAAGCACTTGCGGCTTGTCCGCGCGCTGCAGCTTGGGCGGAAAGCCCGCGGCTTCGATGTTCGGAAACGGCGCGGGCTCCACCGCGTCGAACGCCGCCTGCATCCCGGCGCGCAGGCTTTCGTCGGAAAGCCCGGCAATCGAGCTGGCGCTGACCTCGAGCGATACGCCCTGCGCCGCCTTGTGCGCGCGCCAGAAGCGGTCTGCCAGAATGGCCACGCCACCCTTGACCGGCGCGGCAGCAAACACCCCCGGCAGCTTGCGCGCATCGTCCAGCCCCTTGGCCGTGAAGCGTGCTTCGGGATGGGGCGCGAGCACCAGCGCGGCGACCAGCATCCCGGGTTCGGCCACGTCGATCCCGAACGTCGCGGTTCCGGTCACCTTGGCGCGTAGGTCCTTGCGCGGGGTCTTGCCGCCGATCACGCCGAAGCTGGCCGGGTCCTTGAGCTTTGGCTCGGTCGGAACCGGCAGCCTCGCCGCATCGGCAGCCACCTCGCCGAAGGTCAGTTCGCGGGCGCCGCCCGTAATCCTGCCTGCTCTGGCAGAAAGGCTCTCCACCGAAACTGCCAGCCGTGCCGCCGCCGCCTGCAGCAACATTGCCCGAGCGCCCGCGCCCAGCTTGCGCAAGGCCCCGTAATAGCCGGTCACGCTCATCGAATTGGCGGTTAGCTGGCGGCGCGCGAAAGGATTGGAAAAGGCCGGATCCGCCCACGGCAGCTGCACCACAAGCCGCGCGAAGTCACAGTCGAGCTCTTCTGCAACGATGCGCGCCAGAGCCTCCTGCGTGCCCTGCCCCATTTCCGAGGTCGGCACGACCACCCTCACCGCCCCGTCCGGCGCGATGGCCAGCATCGGCCCGAACTGCACAGGGTCCGTGCCATCCCCGACCGTCGCGGCCCAGGCCGCACCAGCGCTGCCGAGCAGCAGCCCACCTGCACCCACACCCAGACCAGCCAGGACATGCCGGCGACTGAGATTGACCAACGAGCCGGACGGCTGCGTCATTTCCTGCCCTTCGCTGGCAGATCGCGCGCCACGCGGAAGCCGAATATCCACGTCACCAGATCTTCGGGATCGCGCCCGCGCCACGATGTGCGGTTGCGGAAGGGCGAGCTCATCCAGCTGCCGCCGCGCACCGCCCGTCGCGGACAATCGCCGCTGACTTCGTAAGGCCTGCCATCGGTCGGCGCATCGGCGGAATAGGGCGCGAAATAGCAGTCCTGCACCCACTCCCAGACATTGCCGGTCATGTCATGCAGGCCGAAGGCATTGGCGCGGTAGCTGCCCACCGGCGCTACCTCGGCATGGCCATCGCTGCACTGCGCATGCGGCACCGCAACCGCACCTTCGGCGGTCGAGAACACCGGCACGGCACCACCTGCTGCCCCGTCCTTGTCATAGACGTTGGCTTCGGTGCATCCGGCGTCGATGGACTGGCCCCAGTAATAGTCGCCGGGCTTTCCGGCGCGCGCGGCATATTCCCATTCCGCTTCCGAAGGCAGGCGATAGTTCTGCCCGGTCTTCTCCGAAAGCCACGCGGCATAGGCCGTGGCATCGCGCCACGAGACGCAGACCACCGGCTTGTCCGGCGCGCCGGCACCCGCGCCGGTCCCGGGGTTCAGATAGTCGCCCTCCGGCACGATCTCGACCTTGCCATCCACGATCGAGCGGCAGCCCCTGGACGGCGTGCGCCCGGTTGCGGCGATGAAGCGCGAATACTGTGCGTTGGTCACCTCGGTGACGCCAAGCGCGAACGGTCGCGTGATCGTGACCTGCCGCACCGGTCCCTCCGGACGACCTTCCTCGCCCGCATCCGCGCCCATGCTGAACGTGCCCGGCGCAATCGCGATCATGTCGGGGCAATCCCTGCCGCAATCGTTGAAGCGCTTGCCCGGCCTGGCTTCGGCTGCAACGCCGCACAGCGCCAGCAGGCTTACCGCAAGCAGGCCCGTGCGCCCGATCATCATGCGCCAACCAGCGTCACGTTGATCTCCGCCAGCCCTTCGCGCAGATTCTTGGCCTCGGTATATTCGGGCGAGTTGTAGAAACCGAGCGCGGCCTCCCGGCTCGGCCATTCCGAAACGACCACCGATGCGCCTTCGGCCCCTTCGCCTTCCAGCACCGTCGCACCCGGCGCGCGGATCACATAGCGCCCACCATGCTGCTCAAGGATGGCCGCCGCCTTCTGTGAATAGCCGCAGGCCATGAAAGCATCGCGGTCCTTGAGCTTAGCCGTCACCACCAGCCATGCGGCCATTGCAAAATCCTTCCACGAAATGTGTTTGGAGCGCAGTCGACACCGCGCGGCGGCAAGCGAACAGGACAGCAGCAACCTTATCCGAACAGCGGATTTTTTCGGTTCGCCGGACCTCCGTTTCCCGGGCTGAAAAGCCGCTTGGCGGATAACTCTGTCCGAAAATCCCCCCGGCGCGAAGGATATGAATAGCACTCGCTCCACTGCAAACGGACGGCGATTCCGCCGCAAGACAATAGCGATCGGGGTAGACATGACCTATCGACTGGGCGTGGACGTGGGTGGCACGTTCACCGACCTCCTGCTGTTCAACCAGAGCACTGGCGAATTCTGGCGCAACAAGACGCCGTCGACCCCGCATGACAGTTCGGAAGGCATTCTGAACGGCGTGACCGCCATCTGCGAGAAGGCCGGCATCAGCCCGTCCGACGTCGAATTTTTCCTCCACGGGACCACCGTGGCGACCAACGCCGTGCTCGAAGGCAAGGGCGCCCGTGTCGGCCTTGTCACCACCGATGGCTATCGCCAGGTCATGCAGATCGCCCGCTCGTTCGTGCCGGGCGGGCTTGCCGGATGGATCGTCTGGCCAAAGCCGGTGCCGCTGGCCGCGCTGCAGGACACTGTCGAAGTGCGCGGCCGCATGGATGCGCAAGGCAATGAACTGGAACCGCTCGACGAAGCGCAAGTGCGCGAAGCCCTCGTCGCCCTGCGCGACAGCGGCGTGGAAGCGCTGACCGTCAGCCTCGTCAACGCCTACCTCAACGGCGCGCATGAAAAGCGCATCGGCGAACTCGCGGCAGAGATCATGCCCGGCATCCCGATGTCGCTCTCCCACGAAGTCCTGCCCGAAATGCAGGAATACGAACGCACGCTGACGACCGTTGCCAACGCCGCGGTGCGCCCGGTGATGCGCAAGTACATCCACAACCTGCGCGATAGCCTGCGCGGCGCCGGCATGGCCGGATCGCTCTCGCTGCTGCGTTCGGACGGCGGGTTGATGTCCTCGGAAAAGTCGGAAGAGCATCCCGTCTCGCTGCTCATGTCGGGTCCTGCAGGCGGCGTCACCGGCGCGATCTGGGTTGGTCGCAATTCGGGCATCAAGAACATCCTGACGCTGGACGTTGGCGGCACATCGACCGACGTTGCCCTGATCGAGAACCTTGAGGCGCGCCGTCAGCGCACCACCGAAGTCGGCCACCTCTCGGTCCGCGCCTCGGCGCTTGACGTGAAGACGGTTGGCGCAGGCGGCGGTTCGATCGCCTATGTGCCGGAACTCACCGGCGCACTGCGCGTCGGCCCGCAGTCGGCGGGCGCCGTTCCCGGCCCTGTCGCCTACAGCAAGGGCGGCACCCTGCCGACCGTGACGGACGCCAACGTCGTGCTTGGCTATCTCCCTGAGAACCTGCTCGGCGGCACCTTCAAGCTTGACCGCGAAGGCGCCAAGAAGGCGGTGCAGACCATCGCCGACGCGCTGGGCATCGGCCTGATGGAAGCCGCGCGCGGCATCATCGACATCGTCAACGAGAACATGTTCGGCGCGCTGCGCATGATCTCGGTGCAGCAGGGCTATGACCCGCGCGACTTCGCGGTGATGGGCTTCGGCGGCGCCGGCCCGCTCCATGTGAACGCCGTGGCCAAGCTGATGGGCTCGTGGCCTGCCGTCTCCCCGGTCAGCCCCGGCGTGCTCTGCGCCCTGGGCGATGCCACCACGCGCATGCGCACCGAAACCGCGCGTTCGTTCAGCCGCCGCATCGACGAGACCGACGAGGCCGAAGTTCTCGCCCTGCTTGATGACATGGCCGCGCAGACCCGCGCCGAACTGACCGCCGAAGGCATCAGTGACGCCGATGTCACCAGCCAGTTCGAACTCGACATCCGCTATGAAGGCCAGGCCTTCGAAGTGCCGCTGTCAATCGACGCCGTAGTGCTGCGCCGCGATGGCCTGAAGGGCGTGACCGACCGCTTCGATGCCGAACACAAGCGTCTGTTCACCTTCAACATGGATTCGGCGCACGAACTGGTGAACCTGCGCGCCGTCGCCATGGGCCCCGCGCTCGACCTGCCCGCCCCGCCGCTCGAAGTGGGCAACGGCGATCCGATCGCCGCCAAGGTGCGCGACCATGAACTGTGGGCCGATGGCGCCATGGTTCCGGCAGTGATCTACGACCGTTCAAAGCTGCGCGCAGGGGACGTGATCCCCGGCCCGGCCATCGTGACGGAAATGGATTCCACCACGCTGATCGAAGCCGGCTGCACCGGCCGCGTCGACCATGTCGGCAACATCCTGATCAACCTCGCCTGAGGACCTAAGCACATGCCCGCACAGATCATCCAGGCCAACACCACGCCCTTCAACCCGGTTGCCGTCGATCCGGTCACGCTCGACATCATCGAGAACGCGCTGCGCAATGCGCGCATCGAGATGGACGCAACGCTTGTCCGCACCGCGATGTCGCCCGGCATCCGCGAGCAGGGCGACGCCTTCCCGCTCATCGCCGATCACACCGGCAAGATGATCGTCGGCCAGTTCGGATCGTACATCGGCCCGTTCCTCGATGGCTATGACGGCACGGTCGAGGACGGCGACCTGATCTTCCTGTCCGACCCCTACTCGGTGCAGGGCGCCATCAGCCACTCGAACGACTGGCTGGTGCTGCTCCCCGTGTTCAAGGATGGCCGCCTGATCGCCTATACCTCGATGTTCGGCCACCAGAGCGACATCGGCGGCATGGTCCCCGGCTCGATGCCGATCCACGCCACCTCGATCTTCCAGGAAGGCGTGCGCATCCCGCCGGTCAAGATCTGGAAGAAGGGCGAATACAACGAGGATCTGATCAAGCTGGTCATGCACCAGACCCGCACGCCGGACTGGTGCAAGGCTGACCTCAACGCCCTGATCGCCTCGTGCCGCGTCGCCGCGCGCCGCGTCTATGAAATGGCCGAGCGTTTCGGCGACGACGTGTTCACCTCGGCCACGTCGATGCTGCTCGAACGCAACCACCGTGCGATGAAGCAGCTGATCGCCAGTTCGATCAGCGAAGACAAGGTCAGCTTCGAAGACTACATCTGCGACGACGGCCTGGGCTATGGCCCATACAAGATCAAGTGCACGATGTGGCGCGAGGACGGCCGCGTGGTGCTCGATTTCGCCGGCACCGATCCGCAGAGCCAGGCTTCGATCAACATGCTGCTCAACGAGAACATGATGCGCATGTTCTTCGGCATCTACATGATCATGATCTTCGATCCGCAGATCCTGTTCAACGACGGCTACTACGACCTGATCGACGTGCGCATCCCCGAAGGGTCGCTGCTCAAGCCGAAGTTCCCCGCCGCGCTCTCGGGCCGCACCCACGTGCTCGGCCGCCTGTTCGACATCCTCGGCGGGCTGCTCGGCCAGAAGACGCCGGAATTTCTCAACGCCGCCGGCTTCTCCTCGTCGCCGCACCTGTTCTACGCCGGCACCGACAAGGCCGGAAAGTGGTTCCAGCTGTTTCAGATCGGCTTCGGCGGCATCCCCGGCCGTCCGCTGGGCGATGGCCCCGACGGCCACTCGCTGTTCCCCGGCTTCACCAACGTGCCCAACGAGTTCCTCGAGCGCTACTTCCCGCTGGTGATCGAGCGCTACGAGACCGTTCCGGATTCGGGCGGCGCGGGCCTGCACCGTGGCGGCAACGGGATCGACATGGTCTACAAGTTCCTCGAAGCCGGCACCATCGCCATCCACGATGACCGCTGGTTCGTGCCGCCCTGGGGCGTAAACGGCGGCGAGCCGGGCGCCCGTGCGCGCAAGGTGCTGGTCAAGGCCGATGGCACCGAGATCGTCGTCGGCAACAAGCTGGAAGACTATCCGGTCGAACCGGGTGATCGCCTCCACTTCATCACCTGGGGCGGCGGCGGCTGGGGCGACCCGCTCGAACGCGATCCCGAACTGCTGGCGGTCGAACTCAAGCAAGGCCTCGTCACCGAAAAGGGCGCCCTGCGCTATGGCGTGGTGCTGAAGGACGGCGCAGTCGATGCCGCTGCCACCGAAGCCCTGCGCACGAAGATGCGCGCCGAACGCGGCGAGCTTGGCGTGTTCAACTTCGGTCCCGACATCGAAACCCTGCGCGCCAACTGCCTTGCCGAGACGGGCCTCCCCGCCCCCAAGGCGCCGCGCTGGGCGAACGCTTAACAGGAGCCCACCCCCAACCCCTCCCGCTTGCGGGAGGGGAGCGAGACTTACGGAGCCGAAGGCGGAGTTAGTCGCAGCGGGGTGGGCATGGACAACGCATAAGGATCAAACCCGTGGCCAATCCCATCCTCCGCGAGAAACTGAACTCCGGAAAGTTCTTCGTCGTCCCCGGCATCCAGGACATGATCACCGCGGTGATCGCCAACAAGGTCGGCTTCGACATCGTCTATGGCACCGGATACTGGCTCACCGCCTCGGCCTGGGGCCTGCCCGATGCCGGCATCGCCACCTACACCGAGATGCGCAACCGCATGGAAACGCTGGCGCGCACGTCGAACGCGGCGGTCATTGCCGATGGCGATACCGGCTATGGTGGCCTGCTCAACGTCCACCACACCGTGAAAGGCTACGAAGCCTCGGGCGTTACCGCGATCCAGATCGAGGATCAGGAATTCCCCAAGAAGTGCGGCCACACTCCGTTCAAGCGCCTGATCTCCACCGAGGACATGGTCGAGAAGATCCAGGTCGCCGTGGATTCGCGGGAAAGCGAGGACTTCGTCGTGATCGCCCGCACCGATGCGCGTGAAAGCGAAGGGTTGGATGGCGTGCTGCGCCGCCTCGAAGCCTATTCGAAGGCCGGGGCCGACGTGCTCTTCCCCGAAGCGCTCCACAGCGAAGAGGAAATGCGCAAGGCCTGCGCCGTGCTCGACAAGCCCTGCATGGCCAACATGTCGAACCACGGCAAGACGCCGGTGCCGCCCGCCGAAGTGCTGGCCGAGATCGGCTATGCCTATGCCATCTACCCCTCGCTCACCAGCCTTGCCGCTGCGGCTGCGATGGAGAAGGTCCTGCGCGATCTCAAGGACAACGGCGTCGGCCAGCCCGATGGCCTGTTCGATTTCTCCGAGTTCTGCTCGCTGATCGGATTCGAGGACGTGTGGGCCTTCGAGAAGAAGTGGGGCAAGGCCGGCTGATGACCACACGCCGCATCGCCGCCGCCGTCCTCAACCAGAGCGGCAACAACCCTGCCCCCTATGCGGTGAACAAGCCGCTCGAGGTCAAGACTCTCGAACTGGCCGACCCGAAGCCCGGCGAAGTGCTGGTGCGGATTGACGCAGCGGGCCTGTGCCATTCCGACCTCTCGGTCATCAACGGTGATCGGCCGCGCCCGATGCCGATGGCATTGGGTCATGAGGCTGCCGCTACAGTGCTGGCATTGGGCGATGAAGGCGATGGTTCGCTGGCAGTGGGCGACCGCGTCGTGCTGGTCTTCCTGCCTTCATGCGGACACTGCGTCTCCTGCGCCTCGGGACAGGGCTACCTCTGCGCCAATGCCGCTGCCGCCAACGGCAAGGGCGAACTGATGCAGGGTGGCTCGCGCCTGTCCTGTGACGGTGTGGGCGTGCATCACCACCTCGGCGTCTCCGCCTTTGCCACGCAGGCCGTGGTCGATCGCCGCTCGTTGGTAAAGATCGACAAGGACATTCCGCCCGAGACCGCAGCCCTGTTCGGCTGTGCCGTCCTCACTGGCGTCGGCGCCGTGATGAACACGGCGCAAGTCCGGCCCGGCGAGTCGGTGCTGATCTTCGGCCTCGGCGGCGTCGGCCTCGCCGCGCTGCTCGGCGCGCTGGCGGCAGGGGCGCAGCCGGTCGTCGCGGTTGATCCTTCGCCGGAAAAGCGCGCGCTCGCGCTCGAACTCGGCGCCGCTGCCGCCGTCGCTCCGGGCGAGGAGCAGCCGCTGTTCGGCACCGACGTGGTAATCGAAACCGTGGGCAAGGCAGCCGTGCTGGCGCAAGCCTACAAGGCTGCCAAGCGCGGCGGGCGCATCGTCACGGTCGGCCTGCCGAACCCTACGGAAATGCTTGAAATCAATGCTTTGTCTCT
The DNA here is from genome assembly GCF_012641315.1 of Novosphingobium sp. ERW19. NCBI lineage: Bacteria > Pseudomonadati > Pseudomonadota > Alphaproteobacteria > Sphingomonadales > Sphingomonadaceae > Novosphingobium > Novosphingobium sp. ERW19. Next base: position 116,050 of record NZ_JABAIC010000007.1, on the reverse strand, counting down.
CGTCGCCGAGGGCAAGACGCTGATGGGCAGCTACATGGGCTCGTCCATCCCGGCGCGCGACATTCCGCGCTACATCGCCTTGTGGAAGGCAGGCCGGATGCCGGTGGAAAAGCTCCTTACCTCGGTCAGCCCGCTGGAGGAAATCAACGACCTCATGGACAAGCTTGCCCAGGGCAAGGCCGTCCGTCAGGTCATCGTTCCCGGATGGTGAGGTGCTGATGTTTGTTCCGAATTGGGGACAGGTTTATCCGACAGGCGGATAATTCCTTGAACAATTCGGTTAAATGACATTCTCTTGTCACTCTGCGGCCAACCACAGAGTGCCAAGGGGAGTCGTACAATGGAAAAAGGCGTTCCTATCCGGTCGATCACGCGATCCATCGCCGCGCTGAAGGCAATCAACCGCCACGGCTCGCTCTCGATGATGGAAATCGCCAAGTCCGCCGAGGTGCCTTATCCCACCGCCTGCCGCATCGTGCAGACCCTGCTTTACGAAGGCCTGATCGAGCAGGAACCCGCCCGCAAGCGCTACCGCGCCACTGCCCTCGTCCAGACGCTGGCCACCGGCTTCCAGCACGACGATGAACTGGTCCGCATCGCCCGCCCGCACATCGTCGCCTTTACCGCCCGCGCCGGTTGGCCGGTCTCCATCGCCATCCGCGTCGGCCGCGAGATGATGCTGCGTGACAGCACCCACGCCAACTCATCGCTCACCTTCGAGCACTACTACCCGGGCTTCACCCTGCCGATCCTCGACAGCGCGTCGGGCAAGGTCTCGATGGCCTTTGCCGATCCGGAAGAGCGCGAGATGATCCTGCGCTTCATGCGCGTCTCGCAGGATATCGACCTCAACTATCTCGCCACCGCCGAAGTCAGCCTCGATGTCGAACGCATCCGCGCCGATGGCTATGCCGTGCAGGGCCGCAACCACTTCAACCTGACACCGGGCAAGACCTCGTCGATCGCCGTCCCGATCTTCCGCAACGGCCACTTCGAAGCCGCCATGACCATGGTGTTCTTCGTCGCCGCCATGAAGCTCTCGACCGCGCTCGAAACCTACCTCGACGACCTCAAGGCCACAGCCGCAGCGATCAGCCACGACCTGTCGAACGTGCCGATGGGGAATGCCTGAGGCTCAAAGGCCCCGCATTACCGCTGCTTCTTGGCAATCGTCGCGGTGAAGTCGGGGTCCTTGTTCGCCACCCAGTCGACGAACTTGCGGATCGCCGGGTTGTCGAGCAGCTTTTCGACATCCATGCCGATGCGCTGCAGTTCGGAATTGGTGAAGTTCACCGTCAGCGTCTGCTGGCAGATGCCGTGCATCGGCACGGTATCGCGCCCGCCCCGGCTCTTGGGGATCGGGTGATGCCAGACGATGGTGCTCCCGGTTGGCCGTCCGCACAGCCAGCAGGGTACCGGCGGCGGCGCCTCTTCCTCGTCCGGGGTATCGAAGTCGTCGTAGCGACCATGTTTTGAATGCTTGCGGGCCATCTGGCTGCCTTACAGCAACCATGCCCGCGCGCAATCAGAGCCGTGCCGTTACGGCCTTCGTTTCAAGATAGGCGTCCAGCCCCTCCTGACCGAACTCGCGCCCCCAGCCCGACTGGCCATAGCCGCCGAACGGGATGTTGGTGCCGACCGCGCCGTGGCAGTTGATCGAGACCTGGCCAGCGCGAATGCGCTTGACCAGGCGGTGCGCCGTCGAAAGATCGCGCGTCCACACGCTGCCCGACAGGCCATAGGGCGTGTCGTTGGCAAGGGCGGCAATGGCGTCCAGATCGTCGCTCTCGAACTTCTGCACGGCCATGACCGGGCCGAAGATTTCCTCGCGCATCAGCGGCATGGCGTTGTCGCAGCCGCTGAACACCGTGGGCTGGATGAAGTTGCCCGGCCGGTCGAGCTTTTCGCCCCCGACAACCAAGGTCACGCCATCGGCCTTGGCCCGCTCGATATAGCCCATGACCTTGGCCGCGTGCCCGTCCGAGATCATCGGTCCCTGCGTGGTTGCGGGGTCAAGGCCGTGGCCCAGCGTCATCACCTTGCAGAACGCCGTGACGCCTTCCATCAGCGCATCATGGATTGCGGCATGCGCGAAGATGCGCGTTCCGGCCATGCAGTTCTGCCCCTGCAGGAAGAACGTCGCCATCGCCACGCCGGGCACGGCCAGCGCCAGATCGGCATCGGGCATGACCACGACCGGGCTCTTGCCGCCAAGTTCGAGGCTGACCTTCTTGAGATTGCCGAGCGCCGCCTGGATGATGCGCTTGCCGGTCGCGGTCGATCCGGTGAACGAGATCTTGTCGACGCCGGGATGCTCGGCCAGCGCCTGCCCCGCCTCGGCACCAAGCCCGTTGACGATGTTGACCACGCCCGCCGGGATGCCCGCTTCAAGGATCATGCCCCCCAGCGCCAGTGCCGAAAGCGGCGTTTCTTCCGATGGCTTCATCACCACCGTGCAACCCGCAGCCAGTGCGGGGGCCAGCTTGAGAATCGCGGTGGAAAGCGGCACGTTCCAGGGCACGATCTGGCCCGCCACGCCCACCGGCTCACGCAGGGTATAGGTCAGCGCTTCGGTCTCGGCGGCGATGTGGCGCGGCGGGGCGATGGTCGTGCCTTCGATCCGCATCACTGCGCCCGCGTAGTAGTCGATCATCTCGACACAGTTCGCGGTGGTCAGCCCGGCGATGAAGCGCGGCATGCCGTTGTCGATCACGTCGAGCTCGGTCAGCAGCGTGGCATTGGCGTCCATCACCCGCGCCAACTTGTGCAGCAGCGCCGTTCGCTCGGCCACGGTCATCCGGCCCCACGGCCCTTCGAACGCGGCGCGCGCGGCCTTGACTGCGCGGTCCACTTCCGCCGCGCCGCCCGTCTGGAACCTTGCCAGCACAAGGCCCGTCGCCGGATCACGTGTTTCCAGTTCGCCTGAACCTTCGACCCATTGCCCGCCGATCAGCAGGCGGTGCGTTTCCTTCAGGAAACGCTCCGTCTCCGGCGCGATCGGGTTGCCGTCAAAGGGAACTGGCGAAACGCTCATACTTCGACGGTCCTCGGGTCATAGGTGAACAGGCCGAGCGATTCCTCGTCCTTCATCTCGCCAAGGCCGAACAGGTCGGTGTCCTGGCCCTGCATGCGATCGGCGTTGGCGTTCGATTCCTGCTGGATGAAGGTCGCGCGTTCGTGCCGCGCCTTCTCATAGCGGGCAAGGCCCTCTGCCGCAGAATCCGATGCCGCCAGCGCACGCGCCAGCACCACCGCATCCTCGATCCCGCAGGCCGCGCCATGGCCGAGGAACGGTGTCATCGCGTGCGCCGCATCGCCGATCAGCGTGACATTGCCGTCAAGCACCCAGGTATCCATCGGCTTGCGCGCATTGATCGCCCACTTGAACAGCGGCTGCGCCACGGCGGCCTTCAACAGCCGCTGCGCATCTTCGCACCAGTGGCCGTAGATCGATTGCAGTTCCGCAGGATCGGCAGGCGTCGTCCAGCCTTCCTCGTTCCAGCCATCCTGCCGCGCGAAGAACACGAAGTTCATCACCTTGGACCCGCGCACGTTGTAGCGGTTCATCATCGCGCCGGGGCCGATGATGATGCCGGGGAAGTCGGACAGGTCCTGGATTTCGTCGGTCACCGGCACCAGGCAGCGCCAGGCGACGTGCCCGGTGAAGTGCGGTGCATCATCACCAAAGCGCTGGCGGATCACGCTTTTCACGCCATCGGCGCCAATCAGCACATCCGCGCTGAACTGCCGGCCATCGGCCAGCGTCACCGTCGTGCCTTCGCTGGAGACGACTTGCGCTCCCGCCACCATCTCCACGCCCGAACGCTCGGCCGCGCGGGTCATCACGCCATGCAGGTCGGCGCGGTGGACGGTAATGTAGGGCGCGCCATACTTTTCGCGCTGGGTCGAACGGTCCATCGCCACCAGCGTGCGCCCATCCTGCCAGTGCTGGATGCGCTGGCGGGTGGGCTCGACCGCGACCGCTGCCGCTTCCTCGCAGATGCCGATGAAATCGAGGCCCTTCATCGCGTTCGGCGTCAGCGTCAGCCCGGCACCGATCTCGCCGAATTGTGGCGCGGATTCGAGCAGAGTTACCTTGAAACCCTGCTGCGCCAGCGCGGCCGAGGCGGTCATGCCGGCAACGCCGCCGCCGACGATCAGGATGGTCTCCGGCTTGCTCACTTCGCGCCGCCTTCAAGCTGGCCCGGAATGTGGCTTTCGTGATTGGCGAGATACCACTCGGCAATCTCCTCGCGCGTCGCCCACCACACGCCGGGCAGGCTCTTGGCGTGTTCGATGAATTCACGCAGCGCGCGCACGCGATGGGCGCGGCCCGAAACGTGCGGGTGCAGGCCGAGGTTCATGATCCGCCCGGTCTTCGCCCCTTCGGCATAGAGCACGTCGAGTTCCTCGATCAGCGCATCGCGGTATTCGTTGGTGGTGTAGTTCTTGCGGGTGATGAAGGTGAAATCATTGATTTCGTTGGAATAGGGCACTGAAACGATCGGCCCGTGCGGCGTGCGCAGCAGATAGGGCTGATCGTCGTTCATGATGTCGCAGTAGAAGGTGCAGCCATATTCGGCGAGGATGTCGGCCGTCTGCATCGTGCCGCGCAAGGAGGACGACAGCCAGCCCTTGCTCTTGCGCCCGGTGAACTTCTCGAACTGGTCAAGGCTGCGCAGGATGATTTCGCGCTCCTTGGCCGGTTCGTGCGCAAAGCTCGAAAGCAGTTCGCCCTGCTCCCAGTTGTGGGTCAGCAGTTCCCAGCCGCGCTCCAGCACGGCATCGGTCATCGCCTTGCGCCGCTCGAACGTGACGGCATTGGTGGTGCAGCTGGCCTTCACACCCAGTTCGTCGAACAGGTCGATCAGCCGCCACAGGCCGACGCGCTGGCCATATTCGCGCCAGGTGAAGTTCGGGAAGTCGGGCGTGTTGCCGGGCAGCACGTCGGGCAGGATCGCCGGGCCGCCTGCATAATAAGGCTTGTCGGTGTCCTTGGTCAGGTCCCACGTCTCGAGGTTGAACGTCAGGATCAGCGCGACCCGGGCACCGTTCGGCCAGACCAGCGGCTTGCGCTGCGGCAGCGGGATGTAATCGTATTCCATCAGTACCTTACCCCTGAATTCAGAACCCGCCTCAAGCGGTCAAGACTTCACCCGACCGCGTCAGGCGGTCAGAACTTCAAGCGCCACGCGCTCGGCCGATTCCAGCGCACCTTCCAGCCCGCGCGCGCCCTGTGCGGTATGCTCGCCACAGAAATGGACGCGACCGGCGGGCTTGATCATCTCGTCGAGCCATTTGACCTGGCCCGGCCCGAAGAACGAAACGTCACCACCATTGAAACGCTCGTCCGCCCAGCTGAAGTAGCTGTGCGCGGCGACCTTGCCCTTGGCAGCGGGGCGCAGGGTCTCGATCTGGCGCACGACCATCGCCTTGGCGGCGTCTGCCCCCATGCGGTCCCAGTAAAGCGCCAGATTGCCGCGCGCCTGAACGATGAAGCCGGTGATCTCGGCAAGATCGGCGCCATAGCGCTGCGGCATGACATTGCCCAGCGGACCATCGGTCCACATGCCCGGCGCCAGCTTGTCCTCGTCCCAGAACGGAGAGGTGGCGGTGACGAACACCATCGAGATCGGCTGATAGCCGAGCTGGCCCACGGCCTGCGCCTGCAACCCTTCCAGCGCTGGCAGCACCTTGACGTTGCGCAGGGCGGAAAACGGCAGCGAGCAGATCACGTGCGGCGCGCTGAAGGTGGAGCCATCGGCGATGTGCACGGTCACGCTCGCGCCATCCTGCGTGATTGCCACCACCTCGCGCCCCAGCAGCACGTCACCCTTCAGCAGCTTGGCCATGCCGGTTGCCAGGTGAATGTTGCCGCCCTTGACCGAGAGCGATTCAGGGCCAGCGGCCGCCTGCCCTTTCACGAAGCCGTCGTTGTATTCCATCATCAGGGACGAGACGTCCCAGGCATTCACGCCGTAATAGGGCGCAATGTCGTTGCACAGGTGGATCGCCGCGTCCGAAAGGCCCTGCGCCTTGAGGTATTCGTACAGCGAGATATCGAGCGCGGCATTGGCCGGATCGTGCCAGCTTGACCAGTCGGCCAGGCGGTTGTTGTCCGAAACCAGCTTGCCCACGACTTCGCCGGGCATCAGCATCTTCAGTTTTTCGGGCAAGGGATTGCCGGGGAACGCGGCCCATTCGGCGCGGGTCATCGGCTTGCCGTTGATCCACAGCAGCGGCGGCGGGCCGGAGCGCCAGCGTGCGCCCACCTCGACCATCTCTACGCCGGCACGGGCAGCGGCATCCAACCCGCGACCGTAACCGGCCGCCATCGAATTGAAGCCCATTTCCGGGTAGCCCGGCTGATCGAGCAGCGTCCAGATCCGCCCGCCGACGCGCTCGCGCGCTTCGATCACGGTAACGCTCTTGCCTTCCTGCTCGAGCATCCACGCCGCCTGCAGGCCGGAAACCCCTGCGCCCAGCACGATCACGTCGCTTTGCCCGGGCTTCTTCGGCGCCACCGCAGGGCTGGCCGCCTTCTTCGCCTTGCGCGCCGCCAGCGCGGGTTGCGCCGCGCCCATCGCGGCAAGGCCGAGGCCACCCAGGCCCGCAAGCGAAAAAGTGCGCCGGTCCATCGTCATAATCGTCACGTTCCCTTGACCGCCACCCATAGGACAGGCGTCTTCGCGTTGCCAATCGCCACATGCGAAGGCCCCATGTCGATTGCACGAGCGGTGGTCACCACCAGTCGGATAGGCCTCGCCGCAGTTCGGAGACGCGTCGCCGCCGATCAGGATCGGGGCAACCCCCGAGATTCTCCGAGTGGCGGATATTGTGCAGCGCAATCGTTGTGAACGACCGCCCCACGCGCAAGCCTCACGATCCGAAAGCAGGCCATCCAGCAGGATGAGCCCGCAGGGTACGAGTTGATCAAAAAGACTTCAGACGTGTGCCAATCCGCCTTTGGCGGACTTTCTTGACGTGCCGGTTACATTCAAACGTTCTTATGGGGGGAACCATGAAGAATTTTGCAAATAGGACATCCGCTTCCGTTCTGGCCATAGCACTTTCGGGCATGGCACTTTCCGCGCCGGTCACCGCTTTTGCCGCTGATGAACAGCCGCAGGCTTCCGAGAACGAGGGCGGCCTCGGCATCATCACCGTCACCGCCCGCAAGCGCGAGGAAAGCCTCCTCGAAACGCCGATCGCCATTTCTGCCCTGACCGCGCAGGACATCGAGAAGCGCGGCATCACCAACGTCAACGACGTCGTGCTCAACACGCCGGGCATCAACGTCTCGAACAACAACTCCGGCCGCAATGACCGCTCGTTCCAGCAGATCTCCCTGCGCGGCATGACCCCGTCGACCACCACTTCGACGCTGACCGCCAGCTTCATCGACGGCGTGCCCGTGGCTTCGGCAACCGCGCTCAACGCGATCACCGATCCCGCCCGCATCGAACTGCTCAAGGGCCCGCAGAACGCCTACTTCGGCCGCAACGCCTTTGCCGGCGCGATCAACGTCGTGACCAAGAAGGCCGGCAATGACTTTGGCGGTTCGATCACCGCCATGGCTGGCACGCGCAACAACTTCGATGCTTCGATTGCCCTCGAAGGTCCGATCATCGCCGACGTCCTGAGCTTCCGCATCACCGGGCGCCAGTTCTCGAAGGACGGCTCCTACCGCAACGGGGCCAACCCGGACGAATCGCTTGGCGACCAGCGCACCCGCACCGGCACCCTCGCGCTCGAGTTCACGCCTTCCTCTTCGCTGAAGATCCGCGCGCTCGGCCTCTACTCCGAAGACGATGACGGCCCGTCGGCGCAGGGCATTCTGTCTGGCTACGAACTGCGCGCCAACAATGGCAACATCAACATTCCGGCGCGCAGCGGAAACAGCAACGGCACGCTGATCCTGCCCAGCAGCGCCAACTGCACCCTGAACGGCACGAACCCGTTCCTTTGCGGCGCGTTGCCCGCACTGCCGGCAGGGTTTGGCCCCATGCAGAATACGCAGGAAGATGCCCTGCTCGCCGGAATCCTCGGCAACTATGCGTCCCGCTTCATCACCCCCGGCAAGGGCGTCAAGGGTTACGGTCTGGTCCGCCAGTACTACCACCTGCACCTGAACGTCGACTACGAGCTCGGCGATACCGGCGTCACGCTGTCGTCGCTCACCGGCTACAACAACGAATCCTATTCGGAGCTGGCCGACCTCGACAACTACGACAGCCGCCTGCTGCGCAATCCGCTGGCCACTGTCGCGAACGGCCTGCGCTCTTACTGGTCGTTCCCCTTCCTGGTCGAACGCAAGAACCAGGACTTCTCGCAGGAACTGCGCGTGTCCTATGACAAGGGTGGCGCGCTCAAGGCGATGCTTGGCGGCAGCTACCTTGAAACCAAGACGCAGTCCGATCTGGTCAGTGTCTTTGCCGAGGAACAGTTCGGCGCACCGCGTGCAGCCAGCTCCTACCAGCCGCCGGCACGGGCCGAAACCTGGGGCGTGTTCGGCAGCGTCAGCTATGATGTCACCGATGCGCTGACGATCAGCGCCGAAGGTCGCTGGCAGCGGGACAAGATCTACGCTTACGTCGGTGGGCGTTCGCTGACGATCGGCGCTGCTGCGGCCAGCACCTATGGCCTGCCCGCCGGCACCTTCGCGCCGCTTTCGACCTTCTTCAACAAGTCGTTCGACAACTTCATGCCGCGCGTGATCGTCAACTACGACGTCACACCCGACGTGATGGTCTATGCCTCGTGGTCGAAGGCCGCCAACGTCACGCTCAACTCGTTCAACACCAACTTCCTGTCAGGTTCGGCCGGTGAATTTGCCGCAGCACAGTCGATCGGCCTTGGCGTGATCGTGAAGCCCGAGAAGCTGACGAACTACGAACTTGGCCTGAAGGGCAAGTTCCTCGATGGCAGGCTCTACGTCACCGCCGCAGCTTACCTTGCCGACTGGAGCGAGCAGCACAACAACCGCTCGGTGGTGTTCCTCGACACCACCATCCCCAACGCACTGCCCTCGATCGTCAGCGGCGTGGCCAATACCGGCACGACGCAGGTCCGCGGTTTTGAACTCGACATCAATGCCGAGCCGTTCGACGGGTTCACCATCAACGCTTCGGGTGCGATCAACGACAGTTCGATCCGAGTCTTTGCCGATCCTGCGATCACGCGCCTCACCGGCGTTACCGGCGCGGGCTTCAAGGGCAACCAGCTGCCGCTGACCTCGAAGTACTCGGCCAACCTTGGCGCGCAGTACACTGGCAAGCTGGGCGAGGAGAGCACCTGGTTCGTGCGTGGCGACATGTCCTACAAGTCGCGCCAGTTCGTCGATCCGGCCAATCTCACCTGGATCAAGGGCCGCACGCAGGTCAACGCCCGCATCGGCTTCACCAAGGGTGCGTTCAGCGGCGAGGTCTTTGCCGTCAACCTGTTTAACGACAAGAACTACATCTCGGTCAACCAGCTGAACCTGCTTGAGCCCACCTTCGCGCTGGCCGGTGCTGCGATCGGTTACCTCAACGTCGGCTTGCCGGAACTGCGCACCGTCGGCTTCCGCGGCAGCTACAAGTTCTGATCCATCCGGCCATCCGGTCGAACAAAAAGGGGCGGTGCAGCGATGCACCGCCTCTTTTCATGTCCGGATCACATCAGGCCGTCCGCAAGGTTTGATCTGCGCCCGATCTACGATCGATGCTGCATGGCAGGCCTCGCCAGTCGGTCAGCCCTTCGCATCCCACAGCGGCTGCAGGATTGCGCCGGGGTTCGTCAGCATCTCGGGCCGCCGCTCCCGCGTCGCCGCAACGAAGGCGGGCGGCAGCGAGTCCGGCGAAGCGTTCTGGCGGCCGATGCCGGTGGCGGTCAGGTGGCCGGGACGGTCGCCCATCTCCATCCACGGCCGCCACGAACAGACGTTGGTAAAGCTCACCTCGCTCGTCACGCGGGTCGCGCCGGGGCGGGTCAGGTCATGCCGCCTGGCATGGAACGTATTGCTTTCCGAATAGCGGAAGGGCTTTGCCGCGCCGGGGAAGGCAAGCGCCGTGCGCGAACGCTCGGTCACCCACACATCGTCGCCGCGCACGTCGAACGGCAGCACGTCGTGCTCCATCTGCAGCCCCGGGATCTCGCGGGCGATATGGAACGAAAGGTCCCTGCCGAAGCGGATCTTCGATGGCGGCATGCCCCCGGTCGGCACCTTGCAGGTCTTGCCGGTATAGGGATTGTCCCATGTCTCCAGCGCCTTGCCGGTCACAGGATCGGTGAACCACGCGAGTTCGAAGTTCACCGCCTCGAACCCGTCGGCGACCTGCCGATAGCGCGACCATACCGCCGAGACCACGGCAAACAGCGGGTCCATCCGGTCTTCCACCACGCCATAATACCGCGCCGAAACCCAGCTGGTGATCAGCCCCTCGTCCAGCGCGCCACGCATCATGATGAAGTTGCGAAAGCGACCCTCGGCGCTCGTCACGTCGAGCAGCCCGCCACCCTTCGTGGTCGTGGGACGAGCAGCAAGCGGCGCTGCCAGCAGCGATCCAGTGACGGAAAGGCCGGTAAGCACGTTGCGGCGATCGATCATGGGCATCCTCATCCACACGGAAGGCAGAAGGCTGCGATGATGCGTCAGGGCGCGGCCATGGCGGCAGCTTCGCTGCGTTTGGCCGCAGGCCGGATAGCCCGCTCAGCCCTCGCGATATCGGCCCAGCGTGGCGATCAGGACCACCACCAGCGCCAGTACCACGGCCGAACCCAGCAGCGCCGCGTCATAACTCCCCAGCGCGTCATAGGTCTTGCCGAACAGCATCGGCCCCAGTCCCGCGCCAAGGCAGAACACACCCAGCACGCCGCCATAGGTCGCGCCATAATTCGCAAGCGCGGCATAGCGGCCGGTGAAATAGGCCAGCATGTCAACCTCGGCCCCGGCGGCCAGCCCCAGCATCAGCGCGGCAACGAACACCGGCCCGCCGCCATAGAGCAGCAGCGCCGCAACCACCGGCGAGAGCAGGAACAGGGCCGCGACATAGGGCGCGTGGAACCGGTCGAACAGGTAGCCGACGACCAGCCTTGCCACCACCACCGCCACGCCCACGCCTGCCGCAACCTGCGCCGCGTCCGCCGCCGCCATCCCGCGATCGACCAGCATCGGCACGAGATGCACGATCAGCCCCGCCACGATCAGGCCGAGAAGGAAGGCAATCAGCAGAAGCATCAGAGTCTGCCGGTTCACCTCGAACCGTCCCCTCGCCTTGGTGCCTTCGACAGGGCGGTCCGACGTGCCGACCAGCAGGCTTGCCGGCAGGCCGATCAGCAGTGTCGCCCCCGCCATGACCAGCACCGCCGTGCGCCAGCCGCTCGTCGCGAAGACCGGGCCGAGCAGGGCCGGCGCAAGGATCGCGGCCGTGCCGGTGCCCATCAGCATCAACCCCAGGGCGAGGCCCCGCGCGGCATCGAATTTGAGCGACACGATCCGCGCCCAGATCGCCGGCGTCGTCCCCGCGCCTGCCAGCGACACCACCAGCCATAGCGCGTCCCATGCCATCACCGAATTGCCCGTGCGCGATAGCGCCAGCAAGGCGATCGGCGTGGCGATGAAGCTGGCCAGCGCAATCGGGCGCGCGCCCCAGCGGTCTGCCAGCCAGCCGACCAGCGGGGCGGACAGGAAGATGCCGAACTGCTGGAATGTCGCCGCGCCAGAGACAGCGGCCCGGCTCCAGCCGAATTCCTCCTGCAGCGGCTTCACGAACAGGCCGAGCGAATAGAACCCGATGCCCATCGTGCCGACGCCAATGGCCAGCGCCGCAGCAAGCACCAGCGGCCAGCCGCGGGCCAGCTCGCTCCGGGCTGCGGGCGTCAATCCTGTGGCCATTGCTATTCCCTCATGCGCTTCAGATGACGATTTCTGCCGTGCTTCTGGCAGGCACGAAGGCCGGCAACAATACGAAGAAGGCCCCCGCGCGATCACTCCCGCGCGGGGGCAGGGATCGAGCAACGGTTGAGAGGGCGTTGCTCAGGATTCCTGTTCTTTGGAACTTGCACGAATCTGTAGGTTGAGGATGACCGGCAAGCGGTAAACATGCACGGCAACAGCTGATGCTATCCGCCACGCGGTCAGCGGTTCGCGGCAGCTCTTGCCCAACATGGGTGGCAGGCTCCATGCAGGCGCCGCGCAAGTGCGAAGCGGAGTCGCTTAGATGCTCAATACGTTCCAGCAGGCCGATCATCCCGCCCTGCCCAAGGCCACTGCCGACGAAGCCGCAAGGCAGGAGTTCACCAAGAGCTTCAAGGGCTTCATCCAGTCCACCCTGCTGCCCGGTCTCACCCCGATCTACCAGACACGCGTCGCCCGCCAGTTCGAGAAGGAACACGGCCGCGCCCCGCAGGACCGCCGCGACATTCGCAATGGCATGGTCGGCGACATCTACTTCCAGCACTATGCCGCTGCCAACCGCATCGCGCAGGAACTGCTGTGGGAATCGGTCAACGGTTCGGTCGATCGCCAGCTGCCGGAACTGATCGAACAGGCCAGGGCGCTGTCCGCTTCGACCAAGGCCCAGCTCGTCATCCCCGAGGGCTTCACCCCGCCGCGCTATGTCACCGCGCTCGACATTCACTGCATGCCCGGCGGCTATTGCAGCGAAGTGTGCGAGGACGACGTGTCGGTCGGCGCGCTCTACGATCGCGGCGTCTATCTCTATTCGATGGGCTATACCGGCCCCAACAACGACGACATGGGCCGTTCGGTGGTGAACTACATCAAGCGCCACATGCCCGATTTCAAACCACGCCGCATTCTCGACATGGGCTGCACGGTCGGCCATTCGACCCTGCCCTACAAGGAGCTGTTCCCCGAAGCGGAAGTGTGGGGCATCGACGTTGGCGGGCCATGCGTGCGCTATGCCCATGCCCGCGCTGCCGGCTTCGGTCTTGAGGTCAACTACGCGCAGATGAGCGCGGAGGAAACGACCTTCCCCGATGCACACTTCGATCTCGTCGTCAGCCACATCCTGCTGCACGAAACCAGCGGCAAGGCGATGCCGAAGATCTTTGCCGAGGCGCACCGCGTGCTCGCGCCGGGCGGGCTGATGATCCACGCCGACCTGCCGCCGTTCGACCTGATGGACCCGTTCACCCAGTTCATCCTCGACAACGAGACCTGGTACAACAACGAGCCGTTCTGGGGCGCGATGCGCGACATGGACCAGATTGCCCTTGCCGAAAAGGCCGGGTTCGACCGGGCGGACGTGCGCTTCGATACCGCGCCGATGGCCGTGATGGAATTTGCCGCGGCCGCCGAAGGCTACAGCCAGGAAGCCAGCGAGGCCGTGGCCGAGCGTGAATTCACCGCAGGCGAATTTGCCCCCGGCGGCGGCTGGGAAGTGCTGATCGCACGCAAGCCGCTCGAAAAGCAGATGGCAGCATGACCGGAACCGATACCATGACCGCCGATACCACAAGCGAACGCCCCCACGTCATCCGCCACGCCCGCGGCAAGCGCCCGGAATTCTACGAAACCCCCGGCCTCGATCACGTCATGTCGATGGTCATGGTGCTGGCCAACGAAGTCTCGGTCCTGCGTGACCGTATGGACAGTGCCGAGCGCGTGGCCAAGGCATCGGGTATCGATCTTGCCGCCGGGATCGAGACGCTCGAACTCGATCAGGCCGCGCTGGAGGAGCGCGAGGAGCGCCGCCAGGACTTCCTGCGCCGCCTGTTCTACCTCCAGCTGAAAGACGCCGACGAAGCAGCGCAGGCCCAGACGGCAGAAGGCTTCAACGCCACGATCGCGGAAATCGCGCTTCAGGACTGAGCGGGCAGGATTGACGGCACTCGCCGCCGATCCTCGACATCACTTCACCGTCACCCCGGGCTCGATCCGGGGTGACGTTGTGATGAAGCCCTGCGCGGAGCCTACTTGCGCAGCAACCGCACCGGCAGCACATCGCTGACCAGCGCATCGAGCCGCCTCACGGCGCCCTTGTCTCCCCGCCCGTAAGCGTCGACAAACAGCGTGGAAATCCGCGTGGCATCGGCAAGCCGGTCCAGCTGCTTCGGCCCCGGCAGGTCATAACGGCAGATCGCGCCGCCGAAGTAGTGGTCCACCCCTTCCAGCACGAGGCCATAACGGTTCCCGCCCGGCGCTGCGGCTTCATAGGGCACAAGGTGCCCGCGCCAGCCCTCGCCGGTCATGCCGGGCAGGAGGTCGGCGGTGCCAGTCTGGACCAGCGCCGGGACCGCAACCTTGCCATAGCCTTCTGCCGTGCACAGCACCGGGATCGGCGCAGGCGGGCTGAACGCCACCACCGCACGCGCGTTGGCATCGTGCAACGGCCCGCTCCAGCCTTCGGGCGGAACGGCCGCCGCGCCGCCCATCGTCAGCGCCACCAGTCCGCCATAGGAATGCCCGGCCGCGATCCACGGCCGCTTGCCGACATGAGCCGACAGCACGCGCATGTCTTCCAGCCGTGCCTTCCAGCTGGCAAGGCCGGGGAAGTCCTTGGCCCTCGGATGCTCGATGGAATCCACATGCAGCGGCGCGAGTATGTGAAAGCCCGCCGCCAGCCACGGGCCAAAGACCGCCTCGTAGAACCGGGGCGACGATGCCGCGCCGTGGCTGAACAGCACCAGCGCCTTGGGCGTCCCGCGCGGCTTCCATTCGCTCACGCGGATCTCGCGCCCGCCCGGGCCGGTCAGCGTGAACTGCCGTTCGGCCACGGGCTTCATGCCCATCGCGCCGAGCCGGGTGGAGGCGACCAGCGCCCCCGCCCCGGCCAGAAGACCGCGCCGATCGATCGGGAATCCGGCCATCAGGGTACCGGCTTCTTGAGATAGGCGATGATGGAGGCGCGCTCGGCCGCATTGGGCACGCCGCCAAAGGCCATCGAAGTGCCGGGGATCACCGCCGACGGACGCGCCAGCCACTTGTCGAGCGTGGCCGGGTTCCACACGATCGCAGCGCCCTTGGCCTTCATCGCCGCCGAATAGCGGAAGCCCGGTGCCGTGCCCGCCTTGCGCCCGACCACGCCGAACAGGTTCGGCCCGATCTTGTTCGGCGCACCCTTGGCAATCGAGTGGCACGCGACGCACTTGAGGAACGCGCGCTTGCCCGCAGCGGCATCCTGCGCCTGTGCGGGGGCGGCCAGAACCAGAGCGGCAGCGAGGGGGGCAACAAACTTCAACATTGCAGTCTTTTCCATTGTTTGCAGCGCGCGATCAACGCGAACCGTGCGCCTTGAGCCAAGCCCTGGCGCGCAGCCCGGCATTGGCGGAAATATCGGCCCAGAACAGGCCGACGTCGTGAAAATGCATCGAACCGCCCGGCAGCGGCTTCAGGCCCAGCGACGGCGCGGGCCACACGGTCAGCAGCCCGTCGCGGCACTCGGCGGCCACGGCTCCGGTCTGAACCGGCCCCATCGGCCCGAAGCCCGGATCACCGGCAACGGCGCCCTTCGCCTCGGCGGAAAGCGACAGCCGACGGCGCGTGTCGAACGTGACGGGGTTCACGCAAAGCGGCTTGCCGCCGTCCTTCCCACCATTCTGCGCCACGAAAATGTCGCGGTAGGACTTGAGCATCGGGGCGTTGTCGCTGCCCGCCAGCACCGCGTTCCACTGCACGAAGCACCCCGTCTGCGCAGGTGTGTTGCAGAACGGAATGCCCGCCAGCCGCGGGGACAGGTCACCCTCCATCAGGTTGATGCCGATGACATAGGCGGCCACCATGCGGCGCTGCAGCTTCGTGCCCTTGACCCGCTTTTCCAGCAGCGATGTGGTATGCGCCCCGCCCTGGCTGTGCCCGGCGATGATGAAGGGCCGGCCCTTGTTCTCGTGCGCCATGTACCAGTCAAACGCGCGCTCGACATCCGAATAGGCGAGCGCAAAGGCCTTCTCGCGGTTGGCAGGATCGGCCAGCGCCTTGGTGGTGGCGGCGCGATAGCGCGGCGCGAACACCCGGCAGCACGCCGAAAACGCGCTGCCCTGCCGCTGCACCGCACTTTCCTCGGTCCATTTCAGCACGGCAGGATCGAGCGGATCGTGGTTGTAGTCGGTCTGCGAACGCGTTGTCGTCGGGTGGATCCAGAACACGTCAACGCCGCGCAGCGCATGGGACGCCGCCACGCCCTGCGGCAGCTGATCGACCGTGCTCCAGTATTGCGCCTGCGCATAATCCGGCACCGGCACCTCGGCGAGCGCAGGCGCGGCAATTGCGGCGAGCATCGCGGCAAGGATCAGGCGCAGGCTCATTTGCGCATGATCTCGGCATCCAGCCAATAGCCGAACTCGTCGATCCAGTGATCCGCCGTCGTGCCGCGCGTTGCCATGCCGAAACCGTGCGCCCCCCGCTGATAGAGGTGCAGCTCTGGCCGATACCCTGCGGCAAACACCCGGTCATAGAAGGCACGGAAGCCCTGATCCACGGCCATGTCATCCTGCGCCATGACCATGAACATCGGCGGCAGGCGGCCCGGCGCCGGCGTCGGCGGCGGCAGCAGCCACGGCTCCTTTGAAGTGCCATGCGCGGAAGGAAGGTTCGCGGGCGGAATCGGCGGCGTCGGCCCGAACGGCATGCCATAGATAAGCGCAGCGAAATCCGGGCGCTCCGCCGGGTTGGGCGCAAGCATCGTCATCCCCGCCACATGCCCGCCCGCCGAAAAGCCCATCACGCCTACGCGATGCGGATCGATCTTCCACTTCGCCGCATTGGCACGGACGATGCGCAGCGCCTCCATCCCGTCCTCGACGCCGGGAATGCCGCCGACGCCCGGCGCCAGCGTTTCCAGCACGCGCTGCCGCATCGCCTCGTTGGTCTCACCCGGAGGTGACTGGATCAGGCGGTACTTCAGCACGAAAGCCGCGATCCCGTGCGCCGCCAGCCAGCGCGCCACGCGCGTGCCTTCGTGGTGGATCGCCAGCAGGCGAAAGCCGCCGCCCGGTGCGATCACCACCGCCATGCCGGTGGCCTTGGCCGGATCGGGCAGGAACGGCTGCAGTGTCGGCACGGTGACGTTCCACGCCTGCTCGCCATTCTCGCGCAGCTCTTCGCGCACCGGCACCTTGGCCAAGCCGGGCCAGTCCTTGATGGCAGGCACGCCTGCGGGCCACACCGGCATCGGCGCAAGTTCGCCCTCCTGCGCCAGCGCTGGCATCGCAAGCATCGGGGCAAGCAGCAGGGCAAGGCCGGCAAGGACGATCCGCAGCATCCACGCTTCTCCGGAAGGTTCGAAAGCGGGGACAGTGGCAATGCGCGAGGCCGCGCAGCAGGCCTGCGTCGCCACTATCCGCCCATCGGTCAGCGGTTTGCAAAGGGCGGCATCGGCGGGCTAGGGTCGGCCAAACTCTACGCCTTTCCAGGAGCGCCCCCGATGCAAGCCAGAGCCGTCCGCCTCACCGCCACCGGAGGCCCGGAAGTCATCGCCTGGACCGATGTCACCCTGCCCGCGCCCGGCCGGAACGAAGTGCTGGTCGAGCATACCGCCGTCGGCCTCAACATGATCGACACCTACCACCGTGGCGGGCTCTACCCGATTCCCATTCCCGGCGGTCTTGGCGTGGAAGCGGCAGGGCGCGTGGTTGCGGTGGGCGAAGGCGTCACCGCCGTTGCGGCAGGCGATCGCGTCGCCACATTCGGGCCTGAGCTGGGCGCCTATGCCACCGCGCGGATCTATCCGGAAAGCGCGCTGTTCAAGCTGCCCGATGGCATCGCCGACGAGATCGCCGCCGCCGCCATCCTCAAGGGCTTCACCGTCGAATTCCTGGTCGAGCGCTGCGCACAGGTGCAGGCGGGCTGGCCGGTGCTGGTCCATGCCGCAGCAGGCGGGGTCGGGCTGATGCTGGTGCAGTGGCTCAAGCACATCGGCGCCACGGTGATCGGCACCGTCTCCACTCCCGAAAAGGCCGAGGCCGCGCGCGCTGCCGGGGCGGACCACGTGATCGACTATTCGCGCGATGCCGTCGGCCCGCGCGTCCGCGAATTGACCGGCGGCGCCGGCGTGCGCGTCGCCTTTGACGGCGTGGGCAAGGACACGTGGGAGGCCAGCCTCGATTCCACCGGGCGTCGCGGGCTGATCGTCAGCTATGGCAATGCCTCGGGCGCAGTCAGCGGGGTGGCGCTCGGCACGCTGTCGCAGAAGGGCTCGCTGTTCGTGACCCGCCCGACGCTCTACCACTACTACGCCGACCCTGCCGAACGGGCGGCAGGATCGGCGCGGGTGTGGGACATGATCGCCAGCGGCGCGCTGGCCGTCACCATCGGCCAGACCTACCCGCTCGAAGAGGTGGCACAGGCCCACCGCGATCTGGAAGCGAGGAAGACCACCGGATCTACGGTTCTATTACCCTAGGGCTGCTCCCCTGAGCGGTGCGGTGCAAGTCCTGGACGACACAAGCGTCGTAAACCCACCCCCAGCCCCTCCCTTGAGGGAGGGGAGCGAGACTTGGCGGACCGCAGGTGCGCCTTAGTTGCAGCGGGGAGGGTTTCCGAACCTGTCGCGCTGATCAGGCGATATCGTTGATCCGCAACCGGGGCTTCACTTCCGCCGCGGCCTTTTCCGCCTTCTTCCGCCGTTCGAACACCGCCAGCATGTGCTTGCGGTCGGCAGAAGTGAGGATCTTCTCGCTTTCTACGAACTGCTCCTGCTCTTCCTCGCGGATGTGGTGCAGGTATTCGTGCTTGAGCGCGGCAAAGCGCTCCAGCCACTTCTTGCTGCCCATGTCGCGCGCGGCAAGATCGTCGAGCATCTTGTCGATGTCCTTGTGCTCGGCCACCGCATGACGGGCGAACTCGGTCGTCTCCGGATTGCGCAGCACGGTTGACCACAGCGCCTGCTCCTCGGCAGCGGCGTGACCCTTCAGTTCGTAGACCAGTTCCTCGAACAAGGCTGGGGCATCCTCGCCCTTGCCACCGGTTGCCTCCAGCATGGCCAGCAGCGCACGGTGCCGGTCGTGGTCCTCGACGAGTCGCCCGAAGATGTCGGGCAGCCCGCGCAGATCGGTTACCGGGGTCTGGCCGATCTGGGCCGGCACGTCGGGCGCGATGGCCTTGGCTTTCGCCACGGCCTTGGCTTTTGCTTCAGCAGGGTTCATCTTGGCAGCAGTCGCCATCTGTCGTCTCCTCAGGCGAGATCGCGGATCTTCGGCTCACGGGCGAAGTGGCGCACCGGCCCCACGTCCATCAGCTTTTCGTTGGGCACCACGCCCTCGTCCGGCTCGACTCCAGCCTTCTCGAGGATCACCTTGGTGCCGTTGCAGTGGGCAATGGTCTTGCAATGGCCATAGGCGTCCATGAACCACTGCACCGCCGCGCCCTGCTTCGCCAGCTTCTCGGCCTCCGCCGGCATCAGCACCGAAGCCACCGCATCGAACATCACCGACGGCGATCCATCGAGCTTGCCATCGGCCTTCAGCGTCCCACCCTTGACCGCCAATCCGCCAACCTTGGGCGCAACAAGGAACACGCTGCCGCCTGCCGCTTCGACATCGGCCTTCAGCTTGTCGATCGTCGCCTTGTCCGATCCTTCGGCAAAGAGGATGCCGACCTTGCGGCCCTCGAACGTCATCTTGGCCTGCTTCTGGATCGAAAGCGCGTCCGAAGGCTTCATCTCCACCGGCTCACGCGCGGCAGGCGCCTTTTCCGGCAGGTCCATCGCCAGACCTTCGGCCACGCGCGCGGCCAGCGTCTCGTCGATGTTGCGCAAGCGCGAAAGCACCCGCGCCCGCACGTGCTCCATCGCGCACTTGGAAAGCTCGAACACCAGCGCCGAGGCGATGTGCGCCTGTTCGTTCTCGGTCTGCGAGTGATAGAACAGTGCCGCCTGGCTGTAGTGATCGGCAAACAGCTCGGCCCGCACCCGCACCTTCTCGGTCGGATCGTTGCGCTCGCCATTGGCGCGGAACGAGGTGAAGCCGGTGTCGGGGCTGGCGCGCGGGCCGCTGTCCTCGCCCGCCTCGTTCAGCGAGTTGGGTTCGTAATTGGCGCGGCCCGTCGGCACCAGCGTCTGCATCAGCCCGTCGCGCTGCATGTTGTGGAACGGGCACTTGGGCGCGTTGACCGGGATCTGGTGGAAGTTGGTCGTGCCCAGGCGCGATTTCTGCGTGTCGAGGTACGAGAACAGGCGCCCTTGCAGAAGCGGATCGTTGGAAAAGTCGATGCCCGGCAGCACGTTGCTCGGCAGGAATGCCGATTGTTCGGTCTCGGCAAAGAAGTTGTCGACATTGCGGTTCAAGGTCATGCGCCCGATGATCTGGACCGGCACGTCCTCTTCCGGGATCAGCTTGGTCGCGTCGAGCACGTCATAGGGCTGGGCTGCGGCAAAGTCCTCGTCGAACACCTGCACGCCCAGATCCCACGCCGGGAAACTGCCTGCGTCGATGCTCTCGAACAGGTCACGACGGTGGAAGTCGGGATCGGCCCCGGCAATCTTCACCGCCTCGTCCCAGATCAGCGATTCCAGGCCCAGCACCGGCTTCCAGTGGAACTTGACGAACTTGCCCTCGCCCGCCGCGTTGACGAAGCGGAAGGTGTGGACGCCGAAGCCTTCCATCATGCGCAGCGTGCGCGGAATGGCGCGGTCGCTCATCGCCCACATGATCATGTGCATCGTCTCGGGCATCAGGCCGACGAAGTCCCAGAACGTGTCGTGGGCGCTCGCCGCCTGCGGATAGCCGCGATCGGCCTCCATCTTCACCGAGTGGACAAGGTCGGGAAACTTCATCGCGTCCTGGATGAAGAACACCGGGATGTTGTTGCCGACCAGGTCCCAGTTGCCTTCGTCGGTATAGAACTTGACCGCAAAGCCGCGCACGTCGCGCGGGGTGTCGACCGACCCTGCACCACCGGCCACGGTCGAAAAGCGCACGAACACCGGGCAGGTCGTGCCCTTCTTCTGGAACAGGCCGGCCTTGGTCAGCTCGGGGATGGCCTTGGTCACCTCGAATACGCCGTGCGCGGCGGAGCCACGCGCATGGACGATGCGTTCGGGAATGCGCTCGTGATCGAAATGGAAGATCTTCTCGCGCAAGATGAAGTCTTCGAGCAGCGTCGGCCCGCGCTCCCCGGCTTTCAGGCTGTTCTGGTTGTCGGACAGGCGATGGCCGAAGTTGTCGGTCAGGAAAGCCGCTGCATCACCGTTGCCATCCGCATCCTGATGCGTCTCGCCGGCATTGCCCTGCTGCGTGGCGTAGCCGGGCTGGCCCGCACCGGGCTGATGGTCGTCAAGGCCATTGTCCAGAGCGGGGGAATGGTTCGGGGTTTCGGTCTTGGCCATGGCGCAGGTCCTTGGAAAGCGCGCACGGGTTCAGGGCGCAGAATGCTGCGCCCGCCCCCTCACGCGGGGAAGCTGGGGAAAGTCGGTTTCCGGGGGTGGACCGCCGCACGCCGGGAGGGGGGAAGGCGCGCGACGGTCCGAGGGGAACGGGATCAATACGTGCGGGTAGAACCCGACGCGGCCTGGCGGGCCTGCTTCTTCTTCATCGCGCGCGATACGGCCCAGGTGCCGCCGGCGGCTGCCAGCATGCCCAGTGGCCCCATGCGCCGCATGACCGTGGCCGCGGCAACGCCGATCAGCGCGCCGGTGCCTTCGCTCATGCCGGGAGTACGGTCGGCAATCTTCTTGCCGACCACTGCGGAAATGATCTTGCCTATCATGGATTACCTCTTTGGAACCCTTCCAGAACCGCGTGGGCCGGACTTGGTTCCGGGGAGGTCGTCAGAACGTCGGCTTGCGCTTCTCGACAAAGGCGGTGGTGCCTTCGCGAAAATCCGCGCCCTCGAACGCTGCGGCAAATACCCGCAAGCTCTCGGCGTCATCGCCAACCTGCCCATCGAGCACGCTGCGCACGAAGCCCTTGATCGCCTGCGTGGAAAACGGCGAGGCCGCCAGCAGTTGCGCCACCATCGCGTCTTCGTTCGCGGCCAGTTCCTCGACCAGCCCGATCGACAGCGCTTCATCGGCCCCCAGCAGCATGCCGGTAAACAGCATCCGCCGCGCCTGCCCCGGCCCGACGAGATCGACCAGCAGCTTCACGTCATGCAGCGGATAGACCAGCCCCAGCTTGGCCGGGGTAATCCCGAACCGCGCCTGAGGCCCGGCCACGCGCATGTCGCAGGCCAGCGCGATGCCGCAGCCGCCACCCACGCAATCCCCCTCGACCATCGCCACCGTCGGCAGGCGAAAGCGGGTCAGTTCGTATTGCGCGCGGTTGATCGCCCGCTGGTTCTCGGCCCGCCACGCCGCATCGTCCTTGTTGGCCAGCAGTTCGGCAATATCCGCGCCCGCGCAGAACGCGCCGCCATTGGCGGATTTCACCACCAGCACCCTGACGTCCGGATCGGCGTCGGCCTCGGCCAGCAATTCGGGCAGGCGCTGCCACATGGCAATGTTGAAGGCGTTGCGCTTGTCCGCGCGGTCGATCAGCAGGCGCGCCACTGCGCCATCGCGTTCCAGCCGCAAAGTCGTGCCCGCATCTTCGCTCATCGTGCGCCCCGCCTGCTCGGTCATGCCCGCCCCTGTGGACGCCTGCCCGCTGCTTGGCAATATCATCGCGCTCCACGAAAAGAGGCGGACCCGGCAGGCCCGCCTCCTTTTTCGGCAGCATTCGTCAGCCGGTCAGACCGGGATCAGAAGTCCACGCTCAACCGCACGCCATAGGTGCGCGGCGCGGCGAACTGCCAGTTGTAGATGTCGTCCGGCCCGGCCACGGTGAATCCGGCATAGGTCAGCGGACGGGTGTTCTCGATGTTGCGGACAAAGCCCTGCAGGCTGAAGCGCTTGTTTTCGGGCGCATAGGTCAGCGACAGGTCGGTCTGGGTAAAGGCCGTCTGCTTTGAATCGCGGTAGTTGAACACGTCGCCGAAGTACGCGCTCTTGAAGGTGGAGAACACGCTGGCCGTCAGGCTGCCCATGTCGCCCAGCGGGATCACCTTGTCGTAGGCCAGAGTGATCGTCCATTCCGGCGTCATCGGCGGAGTGTTGCCGGCAAGGTTGGGCTGCGTGACAACGCCCGGCGTCGTCTCGAGGTTGCCGACCGTCAGTTCACCGTTGCCGCCGCTCGGACGGCAACCCGATCCGCCCACGCAGAACACCGGGATTGCGGTCAAGAGCTGCTGGTACTCGGCGTTGACGTAATTCGCCGTGGCCGAGAACGTGTCGTTGTCCGAAAGCTTGATCACCGCTTCGGCTTCGACGCCCCAGATCTTCGCCTTGCCGGCATTGAAGATCTGGCTGCCCTTCGTGGTATCGAGCAGCACGCCGACCTGCAGGTCCTTGTAGTCGTAATAGAAGCCCGCAAGGTTGAAGGTGTGCTGCGAAGATGCGCCGAAGTTCTTCTTCAGCCCCGCCTCATAGGCCGTGTTCGTTTCCGGCGCATACTGGCCGACCGAATCGAAGCCGCCCGCCTTGAAGCCGGTCGAAACCTTGCCATAGATCAGCGTATCGGCATCGGGCTTGAAGTTCACGCCGGCCAGCCAAGTCAGCTTGTCCGCTTCCGAACCCAGCGTCAGGTTGCGCAACGGGGTGCCGGGGTTAGTCGGACGGACGTTGCCGGTGTTGAACAGCGGGTTGGACGGGTTGGCAATCGCACCGCCATGGTCGCGATAACGGGCGGAGCGCTTGTCATCGGTATAGCGCAGGCCAGCGACGATCGTGAACTGGTCCGAAAGCTTCACGTCAGTCTGGCCGAACACTGCCCAGCTGCGCGATTCCACGTTGCGGAAGAAGTAGTTCACGTATCCGCCATTGGCGCCAAGCAGGAACGGCGGCGGCGGCAAGCGAAAGAGCCCGCGCTCCACGTCGAGCTTCTCGTTGAAGTAGAACGCGCCCGTCTGCCAGACCAGCAGATCGCTCTCGCCATTGAGGCGCAGTTCGTGGCTGTGGGTCTTGGTGTTGCCGACAAAGGTGTTGAAGCGATAGGCGGGCGAAAGGCCCAGCGCCGAAAGCGCATCGGTCTCGCGGAAGCCGCCGGTGTAGGTCACGGTGGCGGCGCCGAAATCATAGGCGATGCTGCCGCGCACGGCGGTGGACTTCAGGTTGTTGCTGCCAAGGCCGCTCGCCGGTGCATTGTAGGTCGAACGGTCCACGTTGGCGAGATTGTTGGTCAGCGCCGGAATGCACTGCGTACCCGGGACAGCCGGAGCGATCTCGACCCAGCCGGGGTTGGCGGCGCAGCCCGCTCCCGGCGAGTTGCCGGCAGCGTTGAAGTTCAGGAAGGCCTGGGCAGGAACGACGATGTCCTGCTCTACCCGCTCGACCGCTGCGTTGATCTTCAGGCCCGAGACCGGCTCGAGACGCAGGCTCAGGCGGCCACCCCAGGTGTTGTCGTCGCCACTGCGCTTGTCGATGTTCGGGTGGTAGTTGTAGCCATCGCGGTCGGAATAGATGCCCGACGCGCGGATGCCGCCGATGTCGCCCAGCGGCACGGTGACGCCGCCCTCGGCGATCACGTGGTTGAAGTTGCCATAGCTCAGGCTGCCGTTGGCGGCGAATTCGCTGCCGGGCTTGCGCGTGATGAAATTCACCGCGCCGCCGGTGGCGTTGCGGCCATAGAGCGTGCCCTGCGGCCCGCGCAGCACTTCAACGCGATCGAGGTCGAACAGCGCGGCATTCAGCACGGTCGGGCGATTGATGTATTCGCCATCGATGTTGATGGCGATGGCCTGGTCCTGCGCCTCGTCGTTGCTGTTCGAACCGATGCCGCGAACGGTGACGCGGGTCAGCACGGTATCGTTCACGATCTGGACGACAGGCGCCACGCGCTGGAGCGAGACGAGATCGGTCACGCCCGAAGCCTTGAGCGCCTCGCCGCTGACCACGTTGATCGCGATCGGCACGTCCTGCACGTTCTGCGAACGGTTCTGCGCGGTCACGATGATGACATTGGGGTCGGCAGCCTCGTCGGCTTCGCTTTGCGCCAGAGCCGCCGAAAACGGCACGATGCAGCCTGCGCCGCACAGCAGCAGGAACTTGAATCCATTCGATTTCATCTGGTTTTTCCTCCCAAAACTTGTTCGCCGCCGATTCGACGGAATGCGAAGGCTTATTCTGGAATATAGATTCTATTTGTCAAACCCCGGTCTGCATTATGTCTTAGTGTTGCTGCCGCATTCGGCGGAGCCCCCTTGACCTAGGCCCGCGAGAATGCGAACATGCATTCCAATAAAGTAGCGGCCCTTTCTGCCGCCAGGCAAACGCACCGCATGGTGCGGGGCCGCCGATTGGGAGATCGACGTGCCTGCTTCTGACTACCCGCTTTCATCCTGCATCGAATGGCAGTTCGCCGAAGCCGGTGACCTTGCCGACCGTATCCGCGCCGCCAAGGCCGGGGGCTTCGATCTGGTCGAGTTCCACCTCTGGCGCGACAAGCCGGTCGAGGCCATCGGCGCCGCCCTTGCCGAAACCGGCGTCACGCTCACCGGCATCTGCGTCGATCCGCGCCGCTCGATCGTCGATCCGGCAGAGCGCGCCGAAATGGTCGCCGCCGTACGCGAGACGATCGAAGCCACAGCCCCGCTCGGCAAGCCGCCGCTGATCGTCGCCTCGGGCTTCAAGGTCGAAGGGATGAGCGAGGAAGACCACTTCGCCAACGCCGTCGCCGCGCTCAAGGAAGCCGCCGCCCTTGCCGAACAGGCCGGCGTCACCCTGCTGCTCGAACCTTTGAACACCCGCCTGTTCTCGGCGATGTACCTGGTCAGCACCACGCTCGGCCTCGATCTGGTCGAAGCCGTCGGCAGCCCCAACCTCCGTCTGCTCTACGACGTGTGGCACAGCGCCGTGATGGGCGAGGACATTGCGCAAGTCCTCGAAGGCCGCATCCACCTCGTCGCCCACGTCCAGGTGGCCGACATGGACGACCGCAACGAACCCGGCACCGGCACGGTTGACTGGGGCCATGTGATGGGAACGCTCGAAAGCCTTGGCTACAAGGGCAGCATCGGCATGGAGTATTTCCCCACCCTGCCGATGGACCAGTCGCTCGAGCTGACCCGCAAGACGCTGGCGCTCTGATCAAGACATAACGCTGCGGTCCGGGAGAGGAATGTGGCAGACAACAAGTTGAGCTTCGCCGAACGCCTCAGCTACGGCATGGGCGACATGGGCACCAGCCTTGCCTACAACATGGCAAGCGGGTTCCTGCTGTTCTACTACACCAATGTCGTCGGCATGCCGGCGGCAGGGGTGGGCACGGTGTTCCTGATCGCGCGCCTGCTCGATGCGGTGATCGATCCGGTGGTCGGCATCATGGTCGACAAGACCCGCAGCCGCTGGGGCCGCACGCGCGGCTATTTCCTGTTCACCGCCCTGCCCTATGCCCTGCTCACCGTGGCGCTGTTCCACGTGCCTGACTGGAGCGACGGCGCGCAGCTCGTCTATGCCTTCGTCACCTTCAAGGGCCTCGGCATCCTGATGTCGGTCCAGGCGATCCCCTACACCGCGCTGATGCCGATGATGACGCTCGACCCCAAGCAGCGCCTCAAGCTGT
The DNA here is from genome assembly GCF_012641315.1 of Novosphingobium sp. ERW19. NCBI lineage: Bacteria > Pseudomonadati > Pseudomonadota > Alphaproteobacteria > Sphingomonadales > Sphingomonadaceae > Novosphingobium > Novosphingobium sp. ERW19. The sequence goes on along the minus strand of NZ_JABAIC010000007.1, from coordinate 89,575 downwards.
CCGGCATGCGCGGCGTCGGCACATCGATCTCGGTGGTGCTTGGCACGGCGGCTGTCATGCCGCTGGTCGGCGTGTTCGGCGGCGATGACCAGAACAAGGGCTTCCAGTACGTCGCGATGCTCTTTGCCGCGATCGGCTTTGCCGCAACGCTCGCGCTCTTCGCCAACTGCAAGGAGCGCTTCGAGGACGGCTCCTCGCCCGACTTCGCCATTGGCCCCGCCGTCAAGGAAATGCTGCGCAACAAGGCCTGGCTCGTCGTCTTCGCCTCGTGCCTGCTCTACTTCATCCGCTTCGGCCTGATGATGAGCGCGACCGCCTATTTCGCCATCGACGTGATGCGGCAGCCCTGGCTGATCTCGGTCATGCTGCCCGCCGTTTCGGGCATGCTGCTGCTCTCCTCGTTCGTCGCCCCGCCGATCCTTGCCCGCACCGGCATCCGCAAGGGCAGCGCCTTCGTCCTTGCACTGGCTGCGGTGATCTTCGCGGTGCTGCCATTGGCGCAAGGCAACACGGGCCTGTTCCTCGCGCTCTACATCGCCGCCTGCCTTGCCACGTCCATCACCATCACCGCCGCCTTCGCCATGATCGCCGAGACGGTGGACTACCACGAATGGAAGTTCGGCACCCGGCGCGAGGGCCTGCTCTCGGCCGGCATCAGCCTCTCGACCAAGGTCGGCATGGCCATCGGCACCGCAGGCTTCGCCTTCATGCTCGGCGCAGCCGGCTATGCCCCCGATGCCGTGACCGACACCGCGCGCGAGGCGATCCGCTGGACCTACTACGGCAGCGCCGTGGTCCTCCTCGCATTGCAGACCGTGGTGGTCCTGATGTGGCCGATGGACGGCATGCAGGAAACCATCCGCAACGACATCGCCGCGCGTCAGCCAGCCGCAGCGGCGGAATAAGGGAGAACCTCATGAAAAAGCTCCTTGCCGCAACCCTCGCGGCCTGCATCACCGTGCCTGCCGCCGCGCAGGTCATCGTCACCATCGATTACCGCCCGCCCGAAACCGTGCAGCGCGTCGCCATCCCGGTGAACCCGGCCGAGAACCGCGTGAAGGTGCTGATCATCTCGGGCCGCAATTCCTACGAGCATGACTGGACCGGCGTGAACAACATGCTGCGCACCATGATGCAGGACAGCAAGCGCTTCGACGTGCGGGTGACCGAGGATTTCGACAACGGCACGCTGGAAACGCTAAAGCAGTACGACGTCGTCCTGCTCAACTATTCCAGCCGCTGGAACTATGCCGATCCAGTGCAGAAGGTCTGGTCGGACGGCGCGTTCAAGGCGCTCTACCAGTACGTGCGCGAAGGCGGTGGTCTCGTCGCCTATCACTCCAGCTTCACCTGGGGGCGGGACATACCCGAATACAAGAAGCTGATCGGCGGCGCGATGGAACCGGGCACCAGCCGCCGTGCCCCTCCGGGTGCCTTCCCGGTCCATCTGGTTGACCGCACCCACCCGATCACTGCGGGCATGCGCGAATTCATCTGGACCTACAACGACGACATGTACACCAACATGGGCATGGACCCGGATGCGAAGATCCACGTCCTCGCCACCGCCCACGATTCCGCCGCCGCCTATGACCCGAAGCTCACCGGCCCCAAGTACCCCGCCGCCGCCTACACCCCCGAAAAGCTCAAGGCCATGAAGGGCATCGACGCCGATCACCCGCAAGTCTGGACTGCCGACTATGGCAAGGGCCGCGTCTTCTCGATCACCTTGGGCCACGATGAAGTCTCGCTCCACTTCCAGCCGTTGCAGACCCTGATCCTGCGCGGCACCGAATGGGCCGCCACCGGCAAGGTCACCCTGCCCGTGCTGGAAGAGGCAAAGGACTATCCCACCAGGCCCTGACGCCAAGGCAGGGTGCTGTACCTTGGCGGGCGGGTGCGAACGGCGCCCGCCCCTCTATCTTGCAGCCGCCACCCGCGCTTGCGGAACGGGTGCGAACAGGCGCACGATTTCGTCCGCCGCAACCGCCCGTCCATAAAGGAACCCTTGCGCTTCCTTGCAGCCGAGTTCGCGCAGCACGCGTTCCTGCTCGCGCGTTTCCACCCCTTCTGCGATCACTTCGAGGCCCAGCGTGTGCGCCATCTGCAGCACCGCGTCGACGATCGCCGCATCGGCATCGGAACGGTGGATGGCTTCAACGAAGCAGCGGTCAATCTTGAGCCGATCGAGCGGATAGCGCTGCAGCAGGCTGAGCGAAGCATAACCGGTGCCGAAATCATCGAAGGCAATGTCCACGCCCAGCGTCTTCAGGCGCTTGAGCATCGTCGCAATTTCGTCGTTGTGCTTGATCACGATGTTCTCGGTGATCTCGATTTCCAGCTGCGTCGGCGCGATGCGGTGCTTGCGGCAGGCCTCGCCGATCACGCCATAGAGCCGGGGCGAACGCAGCTGCGCCGCAAACAGGTTCACCGCCATGCGCACTTCGCCCAGCCCTGCGCTGCGCCAGGCACTGGCCACGCGGCAGGCCTCGTCGATCACCCAGTCGCCCACGTCCTCGGCTACAACGCTGTCATCGAGCACCGAAAGAAACGCATCGGGGTGCAGCAATCCGAACTGCGGGTGCTTCCACCGCAGCAGCGCCTCCACGCCCAGCAACGCCTTGTCCTCGAGCGAGACCTGCGGCTGGAAGTGCAGCACGAACTGCCCTTGCGGCAAGGCCTCGCGCAGTTCCGCACCCAGCCTCTGGCGCTGTTCCGACTGGTTGTGCATCGCCGGCAGGTAATACTTGCGCTGCGCGCCATGCTCGGCCTTGGCGCTATAAAGCGCAAGGTCGGCGCGCGACAGCAGCTGGTCCAGCGTCGAGGCATCCTGGGGTGCCAAGGCAATGCCGATGCTGGTGCCGACGAACACGCTCTTGCCGTTGATCTGGAACGGGGTGGCAAGGCTGTCAAAGATCGCGCGGCACAGCGAATCGATCCGCAGCGGATTGCTGCAATCGGACAGGACGATGGCAAACTCGTCGCCACCGAACCGCGCCACCATGTCGGCATCGCCCACGCAGCCTTCGATCCGCCGCGCCACATCGGCCAGCAGCAGGTCGCCCACGCTGTGTCCCAGCGTGTCGTTGATGTCCTTGAACCCGTCGAGGTCGAGCAGCATCAGCGCACAGGGGCCGCGGGCAATCGCTTCTTCCAGCCGCACGTTCAAGGCATTGCGGTTGGGCAAGGATGTCAGCGTGTCGCAATGGGCGAGATGCTCGAGCCGGCGTTTGGCCGCCTGCCGGTCGGTGATGTCGCGGACCAGCGCGCCGAACATTGGCCGACCGTTCTCCTCCCACATCGACAGCGACAGGTCGACCGGGATCTCGTGCCCGTCGGCATGGCGCACCAGCATCTCGACCGCCTTGCCCGCCAGCCGCGCCTTGCCGCTCTTGACGGCGCGGGCCAGCCCGGCCTCGTGCGCGGCGTGATAACGTTCGGGCATGATGATCGTCAGCGGCTTGCCGATGGCCTGCGCGGCGCTGAAGCCGAACAGTTGCTCGGCCGCGGAATTCCACGAAAGGATCAGGTTGTCAGGCCCTGCGCAAATCGCGGCAGTAGCGGACCGCGCAAGCATCTGCGCATAGCGTCCCGGCGAGGATCGTCCTGTAGGCAAGGCGTGCTCCGTGGTTTGAAAAGAAACCCAAGACCAAAATCTCAGGTTCTTCCTACAACCCGGAGCCTAATCTATCGTCGCCCGCCTAACGTATTGTTACCTAGAGCACTTTCTCTAAATCAAGCCCAGCTTCCCGCCACTTTCAGCATAGGCCTTGAACGCCTCGAACCTTTCGGGCGAGGACACGGCCGGCCGCATCGCTTCACTGTTACCCAGCCGCATGACCGTGGCACTGGCCCGGCCTACCGCCGTCCAGCCGGCACCCGGCCTGCCGGTCCGCATGAAGGCCAGCAGGCGGTCCTGCCATTGCCTGACCACACGCCCGTCGGCTGCCGTCCAGGCGCGATCACCGATGCCAATGTTGCCGAAGACATAGGGCAGCTGCGAGGAGTGGAAGGCCCCCCAGGATTGCCCGCCTTTCACCACCGGATAGGCATGGTCATAAAGATAGGCATAGACCGGCTGCTGCGCGCTGCGCGTGCGCTCCTTTGACCACAGCAGCAGGCCGGCCATGTAGCGGTCGCGCGCGATAAGCGTGTTGGAAGCCATTGCCTCGGCCTCGGTCGCATGAGGGTAGAGCGCCAGCAGCCGCTCGGCAAAATCGCCATAGCGCGCCCGCACCGCTGCCTCGAACTGCGCCGGGGTGCGCACCGCCATGTCGATCATCTCGGCGCTGTTGTACCCCGTGATCAGCGGCACCGGGCTGACGACCGGCCCGCTGGCGCGCACCGGATCGAACGGCACCACCCTGCCATCGACATTGGGCACGAACCGCAAGGGCGGTGGCCCGCTCGTGGCGCCCGGAACATAGCGCGTCGCCTCGACCAGCGCCTCGGCCGGGACGCTGCGCATGTCGGCAATGGCAGCCTTGCCGAGCTTTGCCGCAATTTCGCTGCCCACTGCCTCGGCCTTGGCCAGCGGCGGCACTTCCACCGCCATGCTCGCCCCGCTGAAGGCAATGGCCTTGTCGAACAGGCCCTTTGCCATGGGTGATACCATCAGGTCCGCCACCGAAGCTGCGCCTGCGCTCTCGCCCGAAACGGTCACGTTGCCGGCATCTCCGCCGAACGCCGCCGCATTGGCCCGCACCCATTTCAGCGCGGCAATCTGGTCGAGCAGGCCATAATTGCCCGAGGAGCCCAGCGGCGATTCCGCCGTCAGCTGCGGGTGGGCCATGAAGCCGAACACGCCGACGCGGTAGTTGATCGTCACGACCACCGCGCCCCTGGCGGCCAGCTTCGCTCCGTCATAGATCGGCAGGCTGCCCGCCCCGCCGCCAAAGCCGCCGCCGTGGATGAACACCAGCACCGGCAGCTTCTTCACCGCATGCTGCGGACGCCAGACATTGAGCGTCAGGCAATCCTCGCTCATCGGCGGCGCGGCAAGGAACTCGGCGGTATACGGTCCCCACGGCGCTGGTACGCCCTGCTGGCACACCGGCCCGAACGCAGATGCCTCGCGCACGCCTTGCCACGCAGCCGCCCCCTGCGGCTCGCGCCAGCGCAGCGGCCCCACCGGCGGCGCGGCATAGGGGATGCCGAGGAAAGCCTCCGCTCCCCCCTTCACCGTCCCACGCACATCGCCGCCACTGGTGGACACCAGTGCCTGCGCCAAGGCTCCCTGCCCGGCCAGCCCGAGGGCCAGAGCGCCAAGCAGGCCCACGGTCCGCATCATGCCGGTCAGTACTCGAAGGTTTCGCTGAAGGTGCGATAGGGCTCGGGCGGACGTGCCTCGAGCTTCTGCGAGGTATCGGTGCGGTAGGTGTTGGAAAGCACCGTGGCGGGCCCATCGACCTTGGGCATGAACACCGGCTTGCCGTCCTCGCCCACGTACATCAGGTCAACGTTGAAGGCATCGTCCTGTGCCGCGGCGGCGAAGGGAATCCAGCCCATGCCATAGGGCGCGCGGGCCACCTCGAAGCAGTGGAAGTGCCAGATCTTCCACTGGCCGTCCTGCTTGATGAAGTCGACCCCGTACTTGAGGTAGACGTTGTGCATCCACACCTTCTTGCCCTGCACAAGGTCCTTCTCGAACATCCACGCCGGCATGTTCTTCGACTTCTCGATATCGACCAGGCCCGATTCCAGCCCGTTGACGATCCACAGGCCCTTGGCGGTCTGGCCATCACCAGCCACCTCGATCACCGGCGTCGTGACATAGTGGAACACCAGCTTGCTGACCGGCGCGGGACGGCCCTGGTGGTAGGACACGATCTTGTCCCAATCGGTGTAGACGCCAAGGTTGCTGTACTGCGAGCGCACGCCCGGCGTGCCCTTCTTCGCCCACAGCGGGATGATGTCGGTATCGCGGAAAGCGTTGTGCAGGTACATGTAGCGCGAGAACAGGTTTTCCACCGCGGCCCGGTCGCGCGCGCCTTCGACCTGCGCCTTCAGCACCTGCATCTCGGCCTTGATCGCGGCCAGATCGTCCTTTGCAGCCGCCGGACCTGCCATCATCGGACCTGCCAGTGCGGCACTTGCCAGAAGGCCGATCACGGCCCGGCGCAACGTCTTTGCGTTCATCTCCATCTCCCTTTGCAGTCTTTTCGGCGCAGCACCGTTTCATGCGCGGCATCGTGAATTCAGAATAAGTATGGTGATTCTAAAACTGCCGTCAAGCGAGACTTGACCGCCTGCACAAAATAGTAGAATGTGCATTCCAATAGAGGGCGACAGACCCTTTGGAGAGAGCGAAAGGCCAGCACGCTTGCGCGCCCCTTCCCGCCTCAAACTCAGGCCGCGTGTGTCAGTGCGCGCCCCGCTATCCGCAACAACCCCGCCAAGAGGTGACGTGTGTCCAAGATCAAGAGGGGCGTGAGCCTCTATTCCTACCAGAACGAGACCTTCCAGGGTAAGATGACCCTCGAGGACTGCATCCGCACCAGTGCCGAACTCGGCGCCAAGGGCATCGAGGTCATCGGCGAACAGTCGTTCTGGGGCTGGCCCGAATATGGCGTGGCCGATGCCGAGATCGACAATTGGCACCGCATGATCGCGCAGTACGATTGCACCGCCGTCTGTCATGACTTCATGCTGGATTACAAGCGCTACAAGGGCCGCCTGATGCCCTTGGAAGAGCAGGTCGCCAGCGTGAAGAAGGACATCGACTTCGGCGCCCGCCTTGGCGCGAAGTACATCCGCGCCCTCGTCTCGATCGCGCCCGAAGTGCTGGTTGCTGCCGCGCCTTACGCCGAGGAAAAGGGCATCAAGATCCTGATCGAGGTCCACGCCCCGCTGCACTTCGATCACCCGTGGATCATCCGCCACGCCGAAGCCTTCGAGAAGTCCGGTTCGGATGCGCTCGGCTTCCTGCCCGACATGGGCATGTTCCTCCACGCCTTCCCGCCGGTGTGGACCGAGAAGTTCCTGCGCATGGGCGTGCCGCAGAACATCGCCGACTACATCGTCAAGTCCTACGAGGACCGCGTGCTGTCGGAATACGTGATCCTTGGCGTGCAGGATATGGGCGGCACCGGCCCTGCCATCGCCATGGCCGAAACCATGCGCCACAACGCCGCCTACGAGCCCAAGCGCATGCTCGACTTCATGCCGCGCATCCACAACATCCACGGCAAGTTCTACCAGATGACCGAGGACTACGTGGAACCCTCGATCCCCTACGACAAGATCGTCGAAGTGCTGAACCAGGGCGGTTACGACGGCTACATCTGCTCGGAATACGAAGGCAACCGCTGGATCGAGGACGCGGTCGAACCGGATTCGGTCGAACAGGTCCGCCGCCAGCAGGTCATGCTCGCCCGCCTTCTCGGCGAAGCGCAGGACCCCGCGATCAAGACCTCGCCCACCGCTTGCGCCGATGCGGAAGCCATGGCCGAAGCCGCAGAATAAGGAGACTCTACCCATGATGGACAACAAGATGATCGTCGAGGGCAGCCTCCGCAGCGAGAACGGCGGCTTCTCCTTCCTTGGACGCCTGCCCTACTACCGCGGCCTCGGCCTCTCGATGATCGAGGACATCCAGGTCACCGTCGACGGCGCAGTGCAGCCGCGTGAAACCGTGCGCTTCTCGGCCCACGGCAACACCTACACGCTCGACGAGATGGAAACCGTCTACGAGGATCGCTGGAACTTCGGCGAGAAGGCCCGGATCATCGTGCTGAACGGCGGCCTTTCCGCAGGCGATCACCAGATCACCTTCGCCGTGCGCTACCGCGTCTCCTACCTGCCCTTCGTGCCCACCACCAAGGACACCAAGGACCTCGCGCTGGCCGCCTGATCCCAAGCCCTGCGCCCTCGTGAAAGCGGGGGCGCAAGGTCTTCATCAAACGAAGGAAGCGCCCATGCCCAGCCGCCGCACCCTGCTGCAGGGCCTCGCTGCCGCTGCCGCCACCTGCGCCCTCCCTGCATCGGCCCGCGCCGCCCCTGCCCCATCACCATGGCGCCCGCTGTTCAACGGCCGCAATCTCGATGGCTGGACGATCTATCAGGACGGTGAAGGCAACCGCGACGCTCACGATGCCATCCGCATCGAAAAGGGCGTGCTGCACATGCTCGGCCCCAGCTTCACCGGACCCGACAAGGCCAGCTTCGGCCACATCGCCACCACCTCGCTCCACGCCAACTACCACTTGCGCATGGACTTCCGCTTCGGCGAGCGCCGCTTTGCCCCCCGCGTCTGGCAGCGCCGCAATTCCGGCCTGCTTTACCACATGGCCCCAGAGCTTGACCGCCTGTTCCCCGATTGCGTCGAATTCCAGTTCGAGGAAGGCGACATCGGCGATGCGATCATGGTCAACACCCGCGCGCTGCAAGGCCCGCTGCTCGGCGGCACGCCGCTATGGCCGACCTACTTTCCCGGCCTGCCCACCGAATACGCCGAACAGGTCAAGGCCGGCGGCATTGCCCGCCAGTGGCACCGCCACGCCGGCACTTACGAACGCATGGATGGCTGGAACACGGTCGACCTCGTCGTCTTCGGCGATCAGGCCGCGCACATGGTCAACGGCCGCATCGTCAACACCCTGTTCCGCATGATAGACCGCAACGGCCAGCCCCTCACCCACGGGCGCATCGCGCTCGAATTCGAAGCCGCCGAAGTGTTCATGCGCAACGTGATGATCCGCGATCTTGGCGAGGCCGAGATCGCCCTGATCCGCAAGCAGGGATCGTACTGACCAGAACGGGACTGGTGCAGGGGGCGAAACCCACCCCGCTACGACTAACGCTTGCTGCCCCCCCCTCCCGCAGGCGGGAGGGGTTGGGGGTGGGCATCCAGCAAAAAAAGGGGGACGGCCCGATCGCTCGCGCCGTCCCCTTGAAGTTCAGGAACTCTGACTGGCAGAGCCCTTCGGGTCGCAAGAGCTGATTAGCTCGCTTCGTCGCAGAAAAATGTGAGGCAGTTCACAAGTCTACGAGATTTCCCTCACGTCCCCGAAAGGCCGGTTCAGCCGCACGATCGCAAGGTTCAGACAGGCGGCAAAGCTCACCCAGGCAAGGTAGGGCACGATCAGCCAGCTCGCCAGCACCGAGAACTCGCGCAGCATCACGCACAGCGCCAGCACCGAAAGCCACAGCGGCACCACCTCGACCAGCGCCCAATCCGGCCGCTTGCGCGCAAAGAACAGCGGCGACCACAGGAAGTGACACACGAAATTCACCGCAAACAGCGCGATCACTGTCATCCGCCCGGCCTCGTTGGCGGCGGCATCCCAGCTCAGCACCGCGGCCCACGCCGCCAGCCCCAGGATCACCGTCCACGCCGGGCCGAACAGCCAGTCGGGCGGCTGCCACGAAGGCTTCCTGAGGTTGCGATACCACGGCCCGATCTCGGTCAGGATCCCACCCGCCCCGCCCAGAATGACAGCCCACAAAACGGCAGCGATGACATGAGGTTGCATGGGATAAAGGTCTGGGCGCTATCGCTCGCGCATGCAACCCGCATCTGTGGGCGCATCTTCCCCTTTGATCCTCCCCATTTTCACGAAGCGCAAATGGGCCAGAATCTGAGGCAATCCTCCCTATTTTCACGAGGTGCGCATGGGGAGGTGGCAGCGCGAAGCGCTGACGGAGGGGTAAATCAGCCCCCCGCAACAGCCCGCACAATTCCATCCGCCACACCATCGGGATCGCGCAGCACATCGGCGGCGCAAATCCGTAGCACCGACACGCCCTGCGCGTTGAGCCAGGCGTCGCGGTCGGCATCGCGTGAAGGGTTGTTGCCCATGTCGTGGGAAATCCCGTCAACCTCGACGCAGATCCGCGCCGCGGCACAGTAGAAGTCGAGCACGTAGCGGCCCACCGGATGCTGCCGCCGAAACTTTACGTCGCTATGTTGCAGCCTTTGCCACAGAAGGATTTCCGGCAAGGACATCGTGGAGCGCAGCGTGCGAGCAAGCGCCACGTTCCGCTCCTGCCTGGGCCTCGGCAAACCGCCCCTCCGTCATTTGCTGGCGCAAATGCCACCTCCCCGTTTGTGCTGCGCAAAAACAGGGAGGATCAAGGAAGAACGCTGCCAATCTGACCAGATCCTCCCCATTTTCACGAAGTGCAAATGGGGAGGTGGCAGTCCGAAGGACTGACGGAGGGGTAAATCAGCCGCAAAGCCCGCGGATATAGCCAAACGCCTCGACCGAAGGCTTGGTCGGCTGCAGTTCCAGCCCGATCGTGCCCTTGTAGCCCAGACGCTCGAAGCGGGCGAGTGCCTCCGGCCAGTCGATCTTGCCGCTGCCCGGCTCGCCGCGCCCCGGCGCATCGGCCACCTGCACGTGCACCACCTGATGCATCGCGGCCGAAAGCGCGGCTTCCGGGTCCTCACCCTCGACCACCGAATGGTAGAGGTCGTAGAGCACCTTGACGCGAGGGCTGTCGACCATGTCGGCCACCACCACGCTGTCCTGCGTGGTCGAACACAGCACGCCGGGATGGTCATGCCGGGTGTTGGCGGATTCGAGCAGGATCGTCACGTCCAGCTCCTCGGCGATCGGCAGGATCTTGCGCAGGGCATCGGCAAAGATCGAAAGCTGCACCGGCCGCTTCAACCATGGCACGCCGCGCCCGGAGGTGACCACCACGTTCGAGCAGCCGAGGAACTTCGCCGCCGCTGCCGCCTCGCGGAACACTTCGAGGAAACCCTCGTGCGTGGCGGGATCGACCAGCTGCGTCACATAGTCCGCAACCGTGCTGATCAACTGCACGCCATGGGCATCGAGCGCCGCCTTGATCGCATCGAGATCGCGGCCCTTGAGCAGGAACAGTTCCACCTTGCGGAAGCCCGCCGCCGCTGCTGCGGCAATGCGGTCCTCGATCTTCTCACCCGCTTCGGTGAAGCCGTATTCAAGGTTTACCGAGAGTTCGAATGCCATGGCTCAGTTCCCCCAGATGCGGCGGGCCATCGCCTGGTGGCGGCGGACCTGTTCGAAGGCATCGCGCATGTCATAGGCATGGCCTTCCCATTCGGAGACCATCGTGCCGGTAAACCCGCCATCCTTGAACAGCGGCAGGATGGTGTCGTAATCGATCGCTTCCTCGACCAGATCCTCGCTCACGCCATAGAACTTGCCGTGGATGTGGATGGTGCGGTCGACCAGCGCAGCCCAGCTCTTGGGATCGTGGTTCGAAAGGATGAAGAACGCCAGGCACGCCGCCTGAACTTCGAGCGGGCCATGCCCCTTGGGCAGCGCCCATTCACGCAGGCGGCCGGCCTTCTCGTGGCTCATGCCGTCCTCGAGCCAGACTTCCTTCAGCTTGTCGAGCAGGTCTTCCTTGGCGCCCTTGGCGCGCGCGGCATCGAGCATCGATTCCGGAATGCGGCTTGCCGTGCCGCCGAAGTCGGGAATCCAGCCAAGGTAGGGCGTGTCCAGCTTGTCGTACATCTCGCCATAGGCCTGCACGGCCGGGTGCCCGGCCCACATCGGCGCGTGAACTTCCACGCCCATGCGGATGTCCAGCTCTTCGGCATAGGGCGCGATTTCCGGCAGCAGGTGCACCGGCAGCGCGAACTGATAGCGCACAAGGGAGAAGCCCATCTTCTTGGCCGAACGCAGCTGGCGCTTGTGGTATTCCACCAGCGCGGCATCCTCGATCGGCTGCGCGCCGGGCTTGAGGAAGCGGTCGGAATTGATCGCGCAGGACACCGGGTTCAGGCCCGTGTCGGCAATCATCTGCTTGAACTCTTCGGCGAACTTGTCCGAAACATCCGGAAACTCGCGGAAGTTCTGGAAGCCGATGATCTCGATGTTCGGACCCAGGTTGCGCTTGGCCACTTCGGCCAGCAGCGTATCGAGTTCGAACTGACGGGTCAGATACTCGTTGGTGAAGGAATAGAGCGTGACGCCGGTCTGGGGGCCGGTTGCGGTCGTGGTCATAATGCCGGTCCTCTCTCAGGCAGCTTCGACAGTGAGCGTGGAGGTCTGCGGATTGGTGCGCCGCATGCCCGGAATGTAGGGCGGGCTGATGAACAGGTTCAGCGAAACCTCGCGGGTTTCACCCACCTCCGCGCTCAACGAAGGCAGCACCAGAAACGCCGAATCGCGGATGAACCAGAAGGTGTCCACCTTCTCGCCATTCTCCGCCAGCGGCCATTGCTGGCCATTGTATTCGATCAGCGCGTCAGCCAGGTCCACAGCTTCGCCATCGACCGACAGCGGCCCCACTTCCACCACCGAAAACGGCAGCGAGCGATACCAAGGCAGGCGCATCGCCAGCTTCAGCCCGCTTGCCGTAGCGGCAAGTCCTTCTTCTCCGATCACCCGTTCGACTGGCAGCACGATTGCTCTCCCGATAATTAGAATGGTTCTTCTAATCGTCGCTTGACAGCGGGTCAAGGCCTGTGCAGATAAAAAGAGAACTTCAGTTCTATTCTAATTCAGGGACAGGTGCCAGAGGGTCATGGCGGAATTCGATTACATCATCGTGGGCGCGGGCTCGGCAGGCTGCGTTCTGGCCAACCGCCTCAGCGCCAATCCGCAAACCCGCGTCCTGCTGATCGAGGACGGTGGCGACAACCAGCACCCCTTCATCAAAATGGCCGGCGGCTTCATCAAGATGATGGGCAACCCCGATTATTTCCGCGTCTATCAGACCGAACCGCGCCCCGGCATGCGCGGCGGCATCCACACTTACGGGCGCGGCATGGGTGGCTCGTCGGCCATCAACGGCACCTGGTATCTCACCGGCATGCCCAAGGACTTCGACAGCTGGACCGACCACGGCCTGTCGGGCTGGGGCTGGGACGAGATCGCCCGCTGCTACAGGAAGTTTGAGGACTATCGCGATCCCGGCGCGCATCCCGGCCGAGGCCAGGGTGGTGAACTGCAGGTCACTGCGTCGACCTACCAGTCCCCGGTGCTCGATGCGCTGGTGGCCGGCTTCGGCACGCAGGGCATGCCCTGGCTTGACGATATCACCACGCCCGGCAAGCAGGGCGTCGGCCGCAGCCAGTACACCGTCGATCGCAAGGGCGTGCGCGAAAGCTCGTACAAGGCTTTCGTCATGCCGATCCTCGGCCGCCACAACCTGACGATTGCGCAGCACACGGCGGTAAAGCGCATCACCATCGAAGGCGGCCGCGCCACCGGCGTCGTCACCGAAGCCCATGGCGAAGAGCGCATCCACACCGCGACGCGCGAAGTGATCCTTTCCGCCGGCGTCTATGGCTCGCCGCAGCTGCTCCAACTGTCGGGCGTCGGCCCCGGCGCCACGCTGCAGTCCCTGGGCATCCCGGTGATCAAGGACCTGGCCCGCGTCGGCCAGAACCTGTCCGATCACACCAAGTTCGGCGTCTCGTTCGACCTTGCGAACCACCCCGGCACCAACCGCGAATTCTTCGGTTGGCGGCTCTATCGCAATGCCCTCCAGTATTTCCTCACCGGCACCGGCCACCTCGCCCGCGTCGGCATGCCGATCACCGGCCTGGTCGCCAGCGAAGGCACGCCCGAGGACTGGCCCGATCTGCAGGTCGGCGCCGCGCCCTTCGCCATGCGCACGGTGAACGAGATGGCCGCCCGCCCCGGCAGCCCGCTCACCCCCAATCCCGGCCTCACCTTCTCGGGCTACCACCTGCGCCCCAAGAGCCGCGGCTCGATCCGCCTCACCTCGCCCAACTTCCGCGATGCGCCGGTGGCCGATGCGGCGATCTGGTCCGATCCGTCAGACAAGGCCAAGAGCCTCGAACTCTTCCGCCTGTTCCGCGCCATCGCCGCATCGGAACCGCTCAAGCCCTACATCGGCAAGGAGCGCATGCCCGGCCCCGACGTGCAGGACGAGGCCGCGATCCTCGCCGAGCTGGCCAAGATGGTCGAAGTCGGCCTCCACGGCACCGGCACATGCGCCATGGGCACCAATGAGGCCAGTTCCGTCACCGACGCCCGCGCCCGCGTCCACGGCATCGGCTCCCTGCGCGTCGTCGACTGCTCGATCATGCCCACCCCCGTCTCCGGCAACACCAACGGTCCCGCCATGGCCGTGGCCGAACGCGCGGCGGAACTGATCCTCGAGGATGCGCGGTAAGAACCCCTCCGTCAGCCGCTAAAACGGCTGCCACCTCCCCGTTTGCACTTCGTGAAAACAGGGAGGACAAGTGCCTTTTCGATCCTCCCTGTTTTTGCGCAGCACAAACGGGGAGGTGGCAGCGCGCAGCGCTGACGGAGGGGCAATACGAAACCGTGCCCTGCCCGCTACTCCTCCTCAAGCAGCCACTTGCGCCGCTCCTTGATCGTCTCGCTGAGCTTCGGCCCCGCGCAATACTCCTGCTCGAACGCGGTCAGAGGTGGCGGCGACGGTTCCTCGAACTTCGCGGCGATTTCCTTGCGCAGGCAGAACCCCGCCGCCTCGCGCACACCCAGCATGTCGATGGGGATGCGGCTCGTCTCCTTTCGCGCGATCGGTCCTGCCAGATCGGCAATCATCCCGGCCCACGCGGTCCGGTTTTCCCGAGCCTCCTTGCCCTTCCCGCCAGCCTTGGGCGAAACGACGATGCTCGCCCGGACCGCCTCGGCCTCATCAAAGCTGCCGAGTTCGCGCAAACCGTTCGCAAGCCGGAATCGCGCAGCAATGGCTTCGAGGTTCCCCGCATCCGGCTTCACCAGCCGCGCCGCCTCGACGAATTCCGCGTTATAGCGCCGCGCCCGCTCGCCTGCCGGATCGTCGTTCTTCGCCTCCCAGCTTGCTTCCAGCAACCACCAGTGCAGATCCTTGTCGCCCAGAAACTGCGCGGTGCGATAGGCCAGATAGCGCGGCGTCTCGCCTGCGCTGCGCAGCGCCTTGTAACCCTCGCTCGCGATGAACGGCGCAAGCCGCGCGACTTCCTCAGGCGTGAAGTCGCGATACATCACCAGCCCGTTCGATGGGCACTGCGGCAATTCCACCGGAAACCGGCCCGAACCCAACGGCATTCCATCCGGCAGCGCACCCCAGGTCGAGATCGACATCAGCGCCATCCGCGTGAACTTTTCGCCGCCGACCGGACAGACAACTTCTTCCTCGGTAAAAGTGCTGGCCTGCGCAGGAGCCGCCCCAGCCGCCGCAAGCAACGGCAGCAACGGCAGGAACACCCGCCCGCCGCACTCGCCTGACTTGCGCCAAACCCTTGAAATCATTGCCAACAAGCGCCGTCCCCCTCACCACCATCGGATTGCCACGATGCCATGCCCTTCCGGCCAGAGCAAACGCAGCTTGCACCGATCCGGCCACGCCCCCCACGCAAAAAAGGCGCGGCCCTTCCCCGGGACCGCGCCTTCAGCGTGTTTTGCCTGCCTTTACATCAATCCTGCGCGGCGGCGTCCTGCTGCTGCGCCACGCGCTTGATCTGGCCCTCGCCCATGGCCGAGACGACGGCGTTCCCGCTGCCGCTGAAGTTGGCGGCGGGCAGCAGGGCCTTTTGCCCATCGACCTTGACCAGCAGCGACTGGACCTGACCGCGGCTGTCGGCGATCACCTCGCGGATCTTGCCGATCTTTTCGCCATCGGGGCCAAGCACGCTCATCCCCTTGCTGAGCGAGAACGCGCCTTGCGCCGAAGAGGCCGCGCTGCCGGCCAGCGCCAGCGATCCGGCCCCGCCCGAAAGCGCGCCATTGGCCGCGCCACTCGCCGAACCGCTCGCCAGGCCGGCGGCAGAGCCCGCGGCGCTGCGCCCCGTCGTCGCCAGCGCACCCGCTGTGCTGCGGGTGCCGTCAACTGCCCCGCGCGCCGTGCTGCGGGCCGTCCCCGCCACGTCGCCAGCGGTCGAACGCACGGCATCGGTGCCGATCAGTTGCGCATTCGCCCCGCCCGAAGCCCCGCCCGTTGCCGAGCCGGAAGCGCGGGTGCCGGTCATTCCGGCCGGGCTGCCAAGCGTCTGGCCAAGGCTGCCGGTCAGCGAACCGTCGGCGCTGCCCTGCGCGCCAACCTTGCCGCTCTTGCGGTCGACCGACTTGCTGGCCGAAGCGCGTCCCGTGGCATCGGCCGAGCCGCGCGTGGTGCTGCGGACAGTGCTGCGCGTCGTGCTGTCGACGCTGTCCATGGTCCGGCCAATGGTGCTGCCACCGATCGAGCCGCCAAGCGTGCCGCCCAGCGATCCACCCAATCCACCGCCGATGCCCCCGCCCCCAAGGATCTGGGCCTGTGCGGCAGGAGCCAGCGCGATCAGCATGGCGGTCGAAGCGATCAGGAACTTGCGCATCGTGATTTCCTTTCCTCAATCTCTGCAGGGCCGCCTCTCGCACGGCCCTTCACGAGGAAAACGGATGGGCTCGCCGCTTTAATTCACGCCCCCCGCATTTTTTCGATTTTTTATCGCGCAGGCCGGCAGATCGTGCACAGCAGCCCGCGCCCATAAGTGCCATCCGGGCCGCGCGCGCCCAGATCGATCGCCTCGGCATCGAGCTTCGGCCCCATGCCTGCGCCCCATTTCAGCGCCACGCGCGATGCCACCAGCGGCGTTGCAAACGACGTGCCGCGCACTTTCACCCGCCGCCCCGCTGCATTGGTTGCCGCGATGTCGGCCCCCGGCGCGGCATAGTCGAGGTGCAGCGCCCGCCCCGCCTCGATCAGCGCCCGGTTGCGCCCGTCCACTGCCGTCACCGCGATCACGCCGGGGTAGGATGCGGGATAGGAAGGCGGCGCCGCCGGGCCATCGTTGCCCACCGCCGCCACGATCACCGCGCCCTTGCCCTGCGCCGCCTTCACCGCCCGCGCCAGCAGCGGATTGGGCGGGCCGACGAGGCTGACCGATACCACCTTCACGCCCTTGCCCACCAGCCAGTCCAGCCCCTTGGCCACGGCCAGCGCGTTGCCGCCCGCCGGGTCACTGCCATAGACATCGGCCACCAGCACGCGCTGCACCCCGGCGAACTGCAGCAGCGAGGTCACCGCGCTGCCATGATCGCTGGCCTTGGGCGCACCACGGGCAAAGCCGCGCATTTCGGCAGGTTTCAGCGCCGGGGTCGCGCCCCCGTCGATCACGCCAACGGGCGTGGCAATCGGCGGCATGGCCCTTGTTACGCCCCCCGCCGCGTCCCCTGCCCTGCCCGACGCAGTGCCGCCCGGAAAGTGCAGCGTATCGGCGGAGATCGTCGCCCCCGGCAGCGCCTGCGCCAGCACGCCCTGCGCGCGTGCCAGCCCCATGCCCGAAGGCACCGCCAGCCGCACCACTTCAACCCCAAGATCGTCCAGCCGCTCGCGCGAAAGCACGACAAAGCCTGCGCGTTGTGCCGTGGCAATGGCATCTGCACCGCCGTCCAGCAGCAGCAGTTCCCCCCGCCGGGCCAGATCGCCCGCCGCGTCCTTCTCGATCAGCTTGCGGTTGGCGCGCGCCAGCCTGTCGAGCCGGTCCAGCCGAGCCTCGGCCAAGCCCCGCACAGTCCGGGTGACGCTGCCCACGGTCTGGCCGACTGTCTGGACCCCCAGATCGCCAACCGTATCGCCCAGCGTGCCGCCAACTCCGCCCAGCGTGCGCCCCGCCGCCCCCTGCCCCATGTCGGGAAGCGCCAATTGCGCGCCCAGCGGCGTCGCCACGGCACCCAGTGCGATCAGGGAAAGGGTCAGGCGTTTCATGTTCATGGAATTATTGCCATATTATCGCTGTCACACGGATTAAACGAACGACGCCACCCGTTCTATCCATCAGAAAGGTAACGACACTGGCCGATCCCTTCGCCGATGGCATCCTTGCACTGCTTCCGCGTCTGCGGCGCTTTGCCGCCGGGCTGTCGCGCGATACGGGCGAGGCCGACGATCTTTGCCAGATGACCATCGAACGCGCCCTGCGCTCGCGCAGCAAGTGGCAGCAGGGCACGCGGCTCGACAGCTGGATGTACAGGATGATGCGCAATATCTGGATTGACGAAATCCGCGCCCGCACGCGTCGCAGCGAAACCTTCGTGGTCGAGGACGCCGGCCTTGGCGTCGGCGCCTCGGGCGGGCAGGAAGCCCGCGTTGAACTGGCCGACATGGATCGCGCGCTTGCCCGCCTGCCCGATGAACAGCGCGAGGCGGTGCTGCTGGTGATGGTCGAAGGCTGGTCCTACAAGGAAGCGGCGGAAATCGTCGGCTGCCCGGTCGGCACACTCAATTCGCGCCTGGTGCGCGGGCGCGATGCCCTGATGACCCTGCTGGGAGAAGCGGCATGAACCCCACCCCCGAAGAAATCGCCGCCTTTGCCGATGGCCAACTCGAAGGAGCCGATCACGCCCGCGTGTCCGCCGCCATCGCCGCTGACCCGGCGCTGGAACGGCAAGTTTCCGCGCACCGCGCTCTCGCCAATCGCCTTGGCGCGCATTTCGCGCCCATTGCCGCAGAACCGGTGCCAGATCACCTCGCCGCGCTGCTGAAGGCCCCGCAGGACACCGTCGTCAACTTTGCCGAGGCCCGCGCCCGCCGCAAGGGCCCGCCACGCTGGGCATGGCTCGCCGGCCCCGCGCTTGCCGCCTCGCTGGTCCTTGCCCTCACCCTGCGTCCGCCTGCCGATGCAGACCGGGCAGGCTATGCCGACGCCCAGCTCGCCAGCGCGCTCGATAGCCAGCTCGTCGCCGGGCAACAGGCCGATGCCCCGGTGCGCGTCCTGCTCAGCTTCCGCGATGCAGGCGGCGCCTATTGCCGGGCCTTCGAACGCGCCGCCGGCGCCGCCATCGCCTGCCGCGATGCACAAGGCTGGCAATTGCGCAACCGCAGCCCAGTCACCGACTCCGGCACCAACTCCGGCGCCGGCTCCGGCGCGCCCTCCGGGCAGTACCGTCAGGCCAGCAGCGCGGGCGAGGTCCTTGCCGCCGCGCAGGCCATGGCGAACGGCCCCGCGTTGAGCGCCGAAGAGGAGCTGGCCGCGCAGCGCAAGGGGTGGCGCGTCAGCCCCTGATTTTCCGGCAAATCCGGTCATCATGATAGGATACCAAAGTCCAGGTTTGGTATCCCTTTCGTTGACGCCTGCGATTTGCCGCGCTAACCCTTGCCCCTGCCGTGGCATACGATCCCTCCCGCCTCACCCTCGCCTTCCGCCGCGGACAGCTTGACGCGCTGGTCCGCACGCACCTCGGCCCGGCAGGGCTTTACACCCCGGAAATGCAGCAATCGCTGGCGCTTCGGCAGCTCTCGCAAGCCTGGGCCGCCTATCGCGAAGATCGCGGCATCACGCTTGGCGCCCGGCTCGTCGGCGCGGAATGCGCGGCAGAGCGCGATGCTTTCCTCGGCCTCGTCGCGCGCATCCTCCCCTCGCCCGCCTCGCCGCTGGCAGAGGCCGTGCGCACCGTCCGGCGCATCGCCGTCGCCCCATTGGCTGCAGAGGCCCGCCAGGCCGCCACGATCGAGGCACAGAGCCTCCCCCAGCTCGAAGCGGTCATCGCCACCCTCGCAAGTGATCGCCTCCCCACAGACCCGCTGGAGCGTCTGCTCGCGTTGATCGAGCACCACCGCTACTCGCTGGGCGCGGGCGAAGATGCGCTCGGCGCCACCGCGCTCAGCCCGTGCTGGGCGATCAACCTCCTCGCCCTGACCCGTCCCGAAGCCCTCGCGCTTTGCGTCCCGCCAATTCCCCTGCCCGCCCTGGCCCGCCGCCGCCTGTTCCGGGCCGATCTCTCCGCAGCCAAGCGGCGCGATGCCGCCAGCGACGGCCTGCTCAAGGCCATGCTCGAGGCCGCCCGCGATCTTGACCGCATCTGGCAGGCCACGCGCCGTTTTGCGGGCCTGTTCCCGCAGCTGCGCTCCCACTCCCGGCTCGGCAGCGCCTGGGCATTGCTCGTCAGTCTGGGCGAACTGACCCCGGCCCAGCTCGGCCGGGCCCTCGGCATGACCAAGGCCGGCGCGGGCAAGCTGTTGCGTCAGCTCGAAAGCGGCGGCCTCGCCCGCTCCAACGGGATGTTCGAGCCCTACGCCTGCACCCCGATCGCCGCCGCCCCCTTCGCTGCCGATCTCTACTAAGGCCAGCGCCTCAGGACCCCATCCCATTGTCTTCCAAACAAAGCGAAGCTTCCCCAAGGGTTAGAGGCTTTTAGATTGGGTTAGACAGGTTAAGCGCCCCGCGCCCTGCCCCGACTCGCCATTTCGCCGCGATTCGCGCCCTCTCCCGCGTTCCCGGAGTGTCGGCGAACTGTTCCCGATGGATCGGCGCTGCGTTCCTGATGGATCGAAAGGGCGTTCCCGATAGGTCGAAAGTCCGGACAGGCGCGTTCCCGATGGATCGATGGACCGGATCAGGGGTGCGGTGGGGTGGTGGGATTGAATCACTTTCCAACAGAACTCAAACAAGGAGGTTCAAATTCGGTGGATAAGCGACCTTGCGCAAAATCCGCGAGAAACACCCTGCTACCATGCCCGACACTTCGGGAACGGACGCACCTGACGAACACGACATTTTCGGAACGGCATGCGCGGTGACCGGCGTGGTCACAGGCGGGCCATCAGCGGCGCAGGGTGTGGCCGTGCTTCTCGTGGTGGCGCTTGACGAAGCCGATGAAGGCCTTCTGCCAGTTGGCCGGAAGCCGCGCGGCGTCGGCATTGACCCAGCCTTCGAACTCGGCGTGGAGCGCGTGAAGGTCCCAGCCCGGGCACGTTTCGCGCAAGTGGGCGATGGTGTCGTCCGTCATGAACCCGCGGTTGGCGTTGTCGCTCAGGCCCTTCACGGCCTTGCGGATCAGGGACGAGGCATCGAAGGTTTCGGTCGGAGAAGAATGTTTCCCCGGGGAAACACCCGAGGGCGAGGTACCGCCGACAGGTGCGGGTTCTGCGGACTTGCTGCTGGTGGACGGTGCCGAAGCGCGCTCTGCCTCGGGCTGTCGTACCACGCCGCCAGTCCCCTGCCCCACCTCGCCCGCGCCGTCCTTCCCGTCGATCCGGCGCATGCGCAGCATCGGCTCGCCGCCCTTGGCGGTCTCGACGCTGAGGCCATAGCCCGGCAGCGCGTCCTTCTCGGCCAGCTTGAGGATCTCGAACTTGAAGCGGCGGTATTCGCCCTCGGCGCCGGACTTCTCGAACAGGGTCGGCATGGAGATGGCAAAGCCCTCCTCCCCTGCCCCGCCCGCGTGCTTGCGCGCCACCTTGTAGAGCCAGCGCTCGCGCCCGCCGGTGATGTCGAAATAGGCGCGGTCGATGGACAGCACGCCGCCCTTCATCATCACGCCTTCCCAGAACCAGTTGGACAGTTCGATCGTCATCCCGCGCGAGCGTTCGGTCTTTTCATCGACCAGCTGCGTCCAGCCATCGAGCCAGGAGAAGGTCGCCTCGCGTCTGTTTTCGGCGCGGATATTGGTCTTGATCGTGGTCGCCACCAGACGGTCAAGCGCTTGCCCCAGCAGTTCGTAAGCGCGCCCGGTCGTCGGCCTGCCGATGGCGCGCAGCAGGTCGTAGGGCATGAGGTTCAGCTTGCGCGGCACATCGTTCACGCCGCGCCGCGCCATGTCGGCCAGAACGCTGGCGCAATAGATCAGGATGTCGGCGTCCCAGATCGTCGCCATGCCATAGTCGGGGCTGGCCGAAACGTGGACCCATAGCTTGCCATCGGGGGAGGTGTAGTCGATCGGCTTGACGCGCTTCGATTTGGCAAGGCTGAAGAACGGCCGCTCCATCATCTCGCGCTGATCGCGCATCGGCATGTCCGCCACATAGGGCAGGAACAGGTCGAACTGGTCGCCCGAAGGTGTGGCCCGGGTGGGCTTGGCGCGGTTCAAGGGGAGGGGGCTTTCGCGGGTGTTTCCCCGGGGAAACATTTTTGTGGTGTGGGATCTATCGGTGCGTGCTTGAGATGTTTCCCCGGGGAAACACCGTGAACGCAAGGTCGCGTTGGGCATCCTTCAACCAGTTCAGGATGAGCGGTGAGGGGGGGCGGTGCGGGTGTGGGAAGAGCCCGTTCCTGCAGCCACCACCCTGAATTCCGCGCAGCCTGAGCCTGACGAAGGACCCTCTGCAAAAAATGTTTAGCTGCGCTGAACTCGGCTCCGCCTCGTTTCCCCGGGGAAACATTGGTCCGGATCGAGAGGGAAGGCGCGTGTGCGAAAAGTGTTTCCCCGGGGAAACACTTTTCGGTCGCCGCTGTCCTCCCCCCGTTTTCCATCAGAGCAGGATGCTCCGCCCCTCGTCCTCGAGCTGTTCGAGCGCGTCGCGCGCCAGTTCGAGAAGGGCGTCGAGGTGCATGCCCGATCCGGCGTGGAAGCGCAGGGTCACGCCCTGGCGGTTGATCGAACGTACCGTGATGGCGGGCCTGCCGCCCCGGCCTTCGAGCACGATCTCGCGTGGTGGGCCATCGGCCTTGACGGTGCCTGCGGCCATCAGGCGGGCGACGACATCATTGGCGGCAATCGCCGGATCGCCAGCCTTGCGCCGCTCTTCCTGCAGGCGGGCAAGGACCTTGGCCTCGCGCAGGATCGCCGGCGCCAGCTCGCGATTGTCGAGCAGCTGGGCGAGGGGGTAGGCGGGCTTCAGCTGCACGTCGGCCGGGCTGGCAAAGGCGGCGACCACGGCGTCAGGCAGCGAGGCGACCTTGAGCATCTTCGACAGCCAACCCTTTGACAGGTTGAGCCGATCGGCCATGCGCGTCAGGTGCGCGCCGTAATGATCGTAAAGCGCCTGCGCATAGTTGCGGGCGCGTTCAAGGTCCGAAACGTCCTTGCGGGCGCGGTTTTCCAGGTCGGCAAGGCGAAACGCGGCTTCGTCATCAAGCTGGGCGACTTGCGCCACGAACTGCATCTCGGGATACGAGTGCGAACGCAGCCACGAGATCGACCAGTGCCGCCGGGTGCCGGCGATGACTTCGAAGTCATGGTCCGGATCGCCATCGATGCGGCGGACCACGGCAGGGACCTTCTGGCCACCCTCGGCAATGATCGAATCGATCAGCTCGCGGCAGGAATCGACCGAGAGGTGTTCGTAGGAGCGGGCATTGCCCTTCCACACCCGCACCCGCGCCGGATCGAGCAGGAGCTGCGTGACCTGGCGGACTTCGCCGCTCGCCACACGCGCCAGCGCGCTTTCGCGGCCGAGCAAGGTGGTGCCGCGCAGACGTTCATTTCGAGCCGGGGCAGGGGAGGGGGCTGCCGATTCGGCCACTGCCTCTGAAGGCACAGTTTCGGCAGTTTCCGATTTTGTTTCAAGCACTTCCTCGTCGGCCAGAAGGCTTGCGAGATAGTCCGACTGCTTACGCGCCATAAGTCACCTCGTTGCGAAAAGCGCGGAACATAAAGTGAACGGCGGCTTGTAGGAAAGGTGTTTCCAACTTGGGTCCAAGACGGTCAGGCATGGATCACGTCCTCCTCTCGGGCCGGAGCGACGCGGCCCCAGCCGGCGCGGACGAGCTGTTCGATCTGGCCCATCGCTTCATCGAGATTGGCGCGGCAGCGCTTGTGCGTGCGCGGCGTGCCGATCGGCTTTTCCAGCTCATAGACCGTCATCATGCGCAGCGCCGCGTGGCTGATCTCGGCGCTTTCGAGGATCGGCACGGGCAGCAGGGCGGGGCCGAAGGTCTGCTCCATGATGGTGCGGACCATTTCGTGGGAAGGATCGCCGCCATCGAACTTGGAACAGATCAGGCGGACGAAGCTGTAGTCCACGGCAATCCCCGCCTCGATCAGCTGGGCGATGACCTGGTCCATCATCGAGAGGAACTGCACGGTCGAGCAGAAATCGGGCGTGGTCGCGGCCAGCGGCACCAGCAGCGCATTGGCGGCCTGCATCACCGCCAGCGAGATCGTGCCCAGCGCCGGAGGCGGATCGAGGATCACCACGTCGTAATCGCGGGCCATGTCCAGCAGCCCGGCCTTCAGCTTGCGGAAGCGCGCGGCGAGGACCGACTGGCCATCAGACCCCGAAGCGGCAAGTTCGTACTCCACGTCGAACAGTTCGAGGTTCGAGGGGATCAGGTCGACATTGGGCCAGGGCGTGCGCTTGACCGCGTAGAGCAGGTCGGTCTGGGTCGGGTCGATTGAAAGATAAGGATAAAGGGTTTCGTCGCGGGTGATGTTGAAGTGCGGGTTGAAGCCGAACAGCGTCGTCGTCGTGGCCTGGCTGTCGCAGTCCACCACCAGCACGCGGTAACCCTGCACCGCGAAATAGTGGGCGAGGTGGGTGGTGACGGTCGACTTGCCGACACCGCCCTTGAAGTTCTGCACCGCGATGATCGCCGGCACGTCGAGCGGTGCGCGGGCAGGGGAGGCGCCCAGCACTTCGCGCATGTGCATCAGCTCTTCCATCGAATAGCCCAGCCGCCGCCCGTTTTCGCCCGAAGGCGGCGGGGGGAGGCGGCCGTCATCCTCGGCCATGCGGATGCGATTCGTCGAGCAGCCGAGCAGTTGCGCCGCCTCGGCAATGCCGACACGGACGTTGAGTCCCTTGCGGCTGTCTGGCAGGAAAGCCTTGCGGCGCAGGCGCTCGATCATCTTCTCGCCCGCTGAGGCAAGATCGCCGATCTGGCTGACTATTGAATTCTGATCAGACATCGCCCGCCTGTTTGAAGCTGTTTGGGCGATGGGTTAACCGATTTCCTTCAATCGTGCAACGGCCAAGCGAAACATCTCAAGAACGGGGCGAAAGCGCTCAACCTTCGCCCATCGCCTTGGCGACTGCGGCGTTGATTTCCTCGCGCGTGGGGTTGCGGCGCAAGGTCAGGCCGCCGTTCACCTGCAGGTTTTCCCCGGTCATGAAGCATTCGTCGCTGGCGAGGAACACGGCGGCGGCGGCGACGTCTTCCGAGGTGCCCCAGCGGCCGAGCGGATAGGCATTGCGGAAGCTTTCGAACAGGCCCGGGACCTGTTTTGCCTCGGCATTCATCGGCGTATCGGTGAGGCCCGGCGAGATCGAGTTGGCGCGGATGCCTTCCGCCCCGAATTCGTGGGCGATGCAGCGCACGATATGATCGGTGCCGGCCTTGGTGCCCATGTAGATGGCGTGATCGTTGAGCATGATCGTGGCCGTGGCCGAGCTGATCGTCATCAGCGAGCCGCCGCGCCCGCCCATGGAACGGGCCATCTTGCGGATCATCGCCTGGAAGAACTGGTGCGGGCCAACCAGCTGCAGCGCGCTCATCGCGTCAAGTTCGGCGCGGGTGACTTCAAGGAAGGGCTTGAGCAAGCCCCAGCCGGTGGAATTGATCGCGATGTCGATGCCGCCGAGCTTTTCCGAAGCCGTATCGGCAAGGGCGTTGACGCTGGCCTCGTCGGTGATGTCGCACGGCGCCCATGCGCAGCCGGTCTGCGCGGCGAAGTCAGCCAGCACGGCCTCCTTGCGGCCCGAAACCAGCACATGCGCGCCTTCGTCAAGCAGGCGCCGGGCGATGACCTGCCCCATGTTGCCTTCGCTGCTGGCGCCCAGCACCACGGCGGTCTTGCCTTCGAGACGCTTCATTTCCACTGCTCCCAATTGCTTTGGCGACTGGCTACCACCGCACGGCGCGCGGCATTTCCTGTTCAAAAGGGGAGTGGCTTGGCATTGCCACGGCCTTCAAGAACGCTGCAACAGATTCTGCACGGGATAGAGGAGCTGACTGATGGATCTCGGACTCAAGGGCAAGAAGGTGATCCTGACCGGCGGCAGCCGCGGCATCGGGCGGGCGACTGCGGAACTG
The DNA here is from genome assembly GCF_012641315.1 of Novosphingobium sp. ERW19. Lineage (NCBI taxonomy): Bacteria > Pseudomonadati > Pseudomonadota > Alphaproteobacteria > Sphingomonadales > Sphingomonadaceae > Novosphingobium > Novosphingobium sp. ERW19. Next base: position 63,987 of record NZ_JABAIC010000007.1, on the reverse strand, counting down.
CTCGCCGCCGAAGGTGCGGACATCGCGTTCTGCTCGCGCAATCCCGAACAGGTCGCCGAAGCGGCGGAAAGCCTTGGCAAGCATGGCGGCAAGGTCTTCGGTTCGGCCTTCGACATGGATCAGGGTCACGATGCCTATCGCGCCTGGCTGACCGATGCCGCTGAAAAGCTGGGCGGTTGCGACATCTTCATCCCGATGATCTCGACTTCGGGTTCGGGGCAGACCGGCGACTGGCAGAAGGGCCTCGACCACGACATCATGGGTTCGGTGATCGGCATCGAGGTGCTGGAGCAGTACCTGGAAAAGTCGTCTGCGCCTTCGGTGGTGATCCTGTCGTCGACCGCAGGGCTCGAAACCTTCATCGTGCCGCAGGGCTACAATGCGCTGAAGGGTGCGCTGATCGTCTATGCGGGGCAGCTCAGCCAGGCGCTGGGGCCGAAGGGCATTCGCGTCAACACCGTCTCGCCCGGCCCGATCAAGTTCACCGGCGGCAGCTGGGACGTGATCGAAGGTGCCGCGCCCGAGCTGTACAAGTCGGTCGAAGCCGGTTTCGCGCTGGGCCGTTTCGGCGGGCCGGAGGAAGTGGCCAAGGCGGTGGTGTTCCTTGCCAGCCCGGCATCGTCCTATACGACCGGAACCAATCTGGTTGTCGATGGCGGCTTTACCAAGCGCGTTCAATTCTGAGGAACCTGCCATGAGCATCGGGGCCAAGGGGATCCAGCATATCGGGGTCTCGGTCCCCGATCTCGACAAGGCGCGTGATTTCTACCTCGGCTTGCTGGGCGCGGTCGAGGTGGGGCCGCCACTGGAATGGCGGGACAATCCCTTCATCGACGAGGTGATCGGGCTGAAGGGCAGCGCGGCGCGGCAGTTCATGTGCCGGCTTGGCAATGCCCATATCGAGGTGTTCGAGTACACAGCGCCTCCGCCGGAGCAACAGGACCCGAATCGCGGGGTTAACCACCATGGTTACACGCACTTCGCGGTGCAGGTGGATGATATCCAGGCCTGCTACCAGCGCCTGCTCGACGCAGGCATCCGCGTCCATGCGCCGCCTTCGATGGCGGGCGTGACCATGGACGAGCAGGGGCGCAAGAGCGGTTATGCCGCGACCTATTGCCGCGATTTCTTCGGCAACGTGTTCGAGATCATGGAGATCTACGACGACCCGCAGATTCGCCCGGTGTGGCGCGAAGGCGTGGGCGTGATTGTGCCGGACTGAAAACCGGCAAGTCTGCATGTTTAGCTTCGTTTCCCCGGGGAAACATGCGCGAACTAGCCAAAAGCGCAGGGGTTCGGGGCGCTTTTTCTTGACCTTGGTCAAACCCGCCGGGCCGCTGTCGTGACATCGTTCTCTCACCCAAAGAGGAGAGAGGAACACGATGGCCGACCGCGATCCCGGCGCCTTCGACCGCGCACGATGCCCCGGCACCAGCTGGGAGGACATTTTGGCGGCGGACGAGGTGCAGCCGCCTGCCTTCATGGCCGAGGACCGTTCGCAGTATCTCGGCTCTGCGCCGATCGATGCTGCGCGTTACCACAGCCCGGAATTCTTCCGCGCCGAGTGCGAGAAGATGTGGCCGGCGGTGTGGCAGTTTGCCGCGCGCGAGGAGGACCTGCCCGAGCCCGGCGACTATGTGACCTACGACAATGCCGGGCGATCCTACCTGATCGTGCGGCAGGAGGATGGCAGCGTGAAGGCGTTTCACAACGTCTGCCTGCATCGCGGCCGCAAGCTCAAGACCGATAGCGGCAGTGCCGAGCAGTTCCTCTGCCCGTTCCACGGCTTTTCGTGGAACCCTGACGGGTCCTTGCGCAACATTCCCTGCCGCTGGGACTTTGCCCACCTGACCGACGCGAAGATGCAGTTGCCCGAGGCGAGCCTGGCGCAGTGGGGCGGCTACATCTTCGTGCGCGACAATGCCGAAGGGCCGACGATCGAGGAATATCTCGCCCCGCTGCCCGAGTTCTTCAAGCGCTGGAAACACGAGGAGTGCGTGACTGTGGCCTGGGTGGCCAAGGTCATCCCCGCCAACTGGAAGATCGCGATGGAGGCTTTCATGGAAAGCTACCACGCCTATGTCACGCACCCGCAGCTGATGCCGTTCACCGGCGATGCCAATGCCGCCTACCATGTGCTGGGCGACCACGTGAACGTGAACTACACCCCGTTCGGCGTGGTCAGCCCGCATATCGAGGCACAGGCGCAGGCCGAGCACTGGCCGCAGCAGCGGATCATCGATGAATTCCGCAAGTACAACGGCCGCAGCGCCGACAACTACGATGCGGACAAGGACAATTATGCGATCACGGTGCCGGAAGGGCGCAGCGCCCGCGCCGCGCTGGGCGCGAAGATGCGCGAGGTTTCGGAAAAGCAGTTCGGCGGGGACTATTCGGGCGTTTCGGAAAGCGAGCTGCTGGATGCGCTGGTCTACAACGTGTTCCCCAACTTCGCGCCGTGGGGCGGGTTCATGCCGAACATCGTCTATCGCTGGCGGCCGTGGCCCGATCAGGACAAGTGCCTGATGGAAGTGCGCGTGATTGCGCGGGTGCCGGAAGGTCAAGAACGGCCGGCGGGCGTGCCGATGCACATGCTGGGTGACGACCAGATCTGGGCCGATGCGCCCGAACTCGGCGTGCTGGGCGCGGTGCTCGATCAGGACAGCGAGAACATGGCGCTGTGCCACGAAGGGCTGAAGGTTTCGAAGAACCAGGCCGTCGAACTCGCCGACTATCAAGAAGTGCGCATCCGCCACATCCACCAGACGCTCGACACTTACCTGAACGCTTGAGCGATTTGCCCACCCCCGACCCCTCCCGCCTGCGGGAGGGGAGATGAAAGACCTGCTCCTGCCCTCCCGCAAGCGGGAGGGCCGCGAGACTTGGAGAGCGTAGCGAACCTGGTCGCAGCGGGGTGGGCATTCAGCCGAGCCGGAATTGGATAAAGAAAGGCTGCCCCAGATGACCGAACTTTACGACAAGTACGCCCGCGCGGCGGAGCGCATGCTCCACTTCGTCGAGACCAGGACGACCGACATGGCGAGCGGGACGATGCGCGTGCCGGTGGCCGACTATCTCAGCGAGGAGCGCTTCGAGGCGGAGATCGCGCGGATCTTCAAGCGGTTGCCGCTGATGCTGGCGCTGAGTATCGAACTGCCCAACGTGAACGATTACAAGGCGATGGAGGTGATGGGCCTGCCGGTGCTGATCACGCGCGGGCGTGACGGCAAGGCGCGCGCGTTCCTCAATGTGTGCAAGCACCGCGCGATGCATCTGGCCCAGGAGGGCAAGGGCAATTGCAAGGCCTTTGCTTGCCAGTACCACGGCTGGACCTATTCCAACGAAGGCAAGCTGATCGGCATTGCCGAGGCAAGCACGTTCGGCGATGTCGACCGCTCGACGCTGAACATGACCGAGCTGCCTTGCGACGAGGCGGCGGGGCTGATCTTCGTGATCCTGACACCCAAGGACTCTGGCGGCCTGCCGATCAACGCGGTCGAGTGGATGGGCGGGATGTACGAGGACTTTGCCGCATTGAAGCTGGAGACGTGGTACTTCCACAAGGCGCGCGCGATGCAGGGCGCGAACTGGAAGGTGGCCTATGACGGCTATCTTGAAGGCTACCACTTCCAGGCCGCGCACACCAACACGGTGGCAACGCGCAGCCCTTCGAACCGGGCGAATTACGAAGGCTTCGGGCCGCACATCCGGCTGGGCTTTCCGCAGAATTCAATCACCCGATTGGCCGAGCTGCCGCGCGAGGAGTGGGGGCGGCAGGAGAACAACGGCTATGATTTCATCCGCATGCTGTTCCCCAACATGAGCTTCTTCCTTGCGCCCGAAATGGGCCAGCTGGCGCAGCTGTTCCCGGGGCCGAAGGCGAACCAGAATACCACGGTGATGAACTACATCTTCCCGGTGAAGCCCGAGACGGAGGAAGGCCTCGCCGCGCTGGACCAGATGTGCGATTTTTTCTTCGACGTGGTGGAGGAGGAGGACTACTTCCTTGGCCTGAAAGTGCAGAACGGGCTGGAATCCGGGGCGATGACGCACCAGACCTTTGGCCGGAACGAGCCGGGCAACCAGTTCTTCCACAAGTGGATCGCCTATTACCTCGACGAAAGCGGCAGCACGCCGATGCCGGTGATGAAGGCCTAGGCGGCCGGGCGGGTGAGCGCCTGGGCCGGTGCGCCGAGCACGGCCTGGCGCAACTGGAGCGAGCGGGTGAACATCGGTCCGCAGGCTTCAAGGAACTGCGTGGGCTTCATGCCCAGAAATTCGTGCGCCTCGCGGATGAAGTGCGAGTAATCGGTGTAGCCGGCGTCGATGGCGAGCGCGCGTCGGCCCGGCCCACCGCGGATCAGCGCATGGAGCGAGCGCAGGAAGCGGGCGCGGCGCAGCAGCAGCTTGGGCGCAAAACCGAACGCCCGCAGGCAAAGGCGCTCCAGCTGGCGCGAGGCAATGCCGAGACTGTGCGAGAGCTGGCCGACCGTGCGCAGATTGGGATCGAGCAGGGCCGAAAAGATCCGGGCAATCGTGTCCTCGTCGCGGTGGGACATGCCCATCCGGCCGATCAGCCAGGCATCGAAGATTGCAGGGACCGCGCCGGGCGCCGCGTTGCGCAGGTGCCGGGCCAGAGCTTCGACATCTTCGCCCAGCATGTCGCGCGCAGGGACGACGCGATTGGCGATCTTGGCAGCGGAGCAGCTGCCGAGGCGCGCCCATCCCAGCGGGGTGATCCCTGCGCCGACGACGGTGCCGGCATCGCTTTGCGACCAGCAGGCCGTGGACGAAGGGCCGAACAGCGCGACATCGGGCACGCGCACGGCTTCGCCCCCACCGTAACGCACATGCCAGCGGGTCTGGGGATCAAGCAGAATGCGCAAGTTGAACCAAGCCGGCTGGAACACATCGCTGTGGACCTGCCCTTGCGGCGGCGCGACGGCGTAAAGGTGGTAGCCGCTCACCAGCCCTTCGAGCCTGGGGGAGGGCTTCCAGTAATCCATGCGCATGGCCGCCGGCGGATCGGCCCGCGCGCTGCCTTCATCGAATGCCGCGACCTTCATCAACTGCGTTCCTGCCCCTGGCCCAAGCCCTTGACCGGCTTTGGAAAAGGAACGGCCTGAACGGGTTTTAGTGCCGGACCATGGCGCCGCCATCGACCCACACGCCATGGCCGGACATGAAGCGGGCATCGTCGCTGCACAGGAAGGCGATGACGTCGGCGATGTCCTTGGGCTGGCCGAGGCGGCGCAAGGGGGCCTTGTTTTCCCAGAAGGTGCGGAATTCGGGCATCTGCGCAAAGGCGGGCGCGGTCATTGCCGTGGCGATGGCGCCGGGCTGCACGCAGTTCACCGTCACCCCGAACGGCCCGAGTTCCGCCGCAACCGACTTGGTAAAGCCGAGCACGGCGTGCTTGGAGGCGGAATAGGCGCTGAGGCCCTCGTCGCCGTGGCTCGACGTGGTGGAGCCGATGGTGACGATGCGGCCATTGCCCGCGGCCTTGAGGTGCGGCACGGCATCGCGCACGAGGCGGAACACGGCGACGAGGTTCACCTCGATCACGCGCAGGAAATAGGCGTCGTCATGGCCTTCGAGGGGGTGGAACGCGCTGATCCCGGCGCAGGGGACCAGCGTATCGAGCCCGCCCATCGCCGCCACGGCCTGTTCGACAAGCCGGGCATTGGCGTCGGGGGCGGTGAGGTCGGCCGTGAAATCGATATCACCCTGCACATCTGCGGTGAAGACTTGCGCCCCGTCGGCGCGCAGGCGTGCCGCCGTGGCCGCGCCGATGCCCGAGCCTGCACCGGTGACGATGGCCTTGCGGCCCGCCAGGCGATCAGAGGTGGGGCGATCAGAGGCCATCGGCAATCTTCAGCACGAGCTTGCCGGTGTTGGCCCCGCTGAACAGGCGCATGAAGGCATCGTAGGCATTTTCGAGGCCGTGCTGCACGTCCTCGTCGATGCGCAGGCGGCCTTGCGCCATCCATTCCGCCATGACCGCGCCGCCTTCGGCAAAGCGGGGGGCGTAGTCCATGATCAGGTAGCCGTAGAGCGTGGCCTGGTTGGTGAGGATCGACCAGAGGTTGCGCGCGCCGACCTTGGCGGGGGAATTGTATTCGCTGATCAAGCCGCACAGCACGATGCGGGCATGCTTGGCGAGGTTGAGCAGTTCGGCATCGAACACGTCGCCGCCGACGTTCTCGAACACGACATCCGCCCCGTTCGGCGCGGCAGCGCGGATCTCGGCGGCGAGCTGGTCGACCGACTTGTTCTTGTAGTCGATGGCGACATCGAAGCCGTAGTCCTCGATCAGGCGGCGGCACTTCTCCGCGCCGCCGGCGATGCCGATGACCCGGCAGCCGAGAATCTTGCCGATCTGGCCGACTGCCGAGCCAACCGCCCCTGCGGCGCCTGAAACCAGCAGCGTTTCACCGGGCTTGGGCTTGGCCACATCAATCAGGCCAAAATAGGCGGTGAGGCCGACCGCGCCCATCGCCGAGAGGAACCGCGATGGCGAATCGACCTGGGCAACATCGACCTTCATGGTAAAGCCGCCGGCGCCGTTGACCGAGTAGTCCTCGAGCCCGTTCATGCCCAGGACCCAGTCTCCGACGGCGAAATCGGGCGAGTTCGAGGCGGCGACCACGCCGACCGTGGTGGCGCGAACCGGATCGCCCAGGGGGATCGGCGGCATGTAGCTGGGCGCATCGTCCATCCATCCGCGCTGTGCAGGATCGAGCGAGGCATAGCAGTTGCGCACGACGAAGCCGCCCTCGGGCGCAGAGGGAACTGGCTGTTCGACAAGGGAAAAGTCCTCTGGCACCGGCGTGCCGTGGGGGCGACGGGCCAGCAGGAAGCGGCGATTGACGGTCATGGTGATCTCTCCCGGATTCTCGTCCGAACGTTACGGCAAGGATGGATGATGCACTGGCACATGCACCTGTAACAAGTCGCAGTTGGTTCGATCAGCGCAGCGGTGGATGAAGAAGGTGAGCCATCGTCCCTGAGCGGACGAGGTTACCCTTGGAGGGAGGATAGACATGAGAACCACTGCTGCACGGCGCATGCTTGCCGTTGCCATGACCACCACCGCGCTTGGCTTTTCGCTGCCGGCCCTTGCTGCCGAAGCAGACGAGCCGCAGGCGGTTCAGGCCGACGATAGCGCACAGGCAGCAGACGCTGGCGATACCGGCGCGATCATCGTGACCGCGCGCCGCCGTTCGGAAACGCTGCAGAGCACGCCGGTAGCGATCACCGCGGTCAACACCGCCTTCCTCGAAAGCAAGGCTGCCGTGAACATCGGCGACCTGCAGGGCGCGGCTCCGGGCCTGCTGATCACCCAGCAGAATTCGGGCGCGCAGGCGGCAAACATCTCGATCCGCGGCCTGACTTATGCCGACATCGAGAAGTCGCAGACGCCGACCGTGGGCGTGCTGGTTGACGGCGTGGTGATCGGCACCAACACCGGCCAGCTGCAGGATGCGTTCGACATCGCCCAGCTGGAAGTGCTGCGCGGGCCGCAGGGCACGCTGTTCGGCGCCAACACCATCGGCGGCGTGATCAACATCCAGCGCACCAAGCCGACGATGAAGCCGGGCCTCAAGGCCGAGGCGACCTTTGCCAAGTTCGGCACGTTCTCGACCAAGCTGCTCGCCAACTATGGCAACGAGGAGAGCTGGGGCGTCAAGGCGTGGTATTTCCACAACGAAACCAACGGCTTCTACAAGAACGTCACCCGCAATGTCGACGCGGGCTGGAGCAATGGCGAGAACTACGGCGCCAGCCTGCTGTTCAAGCCGACCGGTTCGGGCTTTGACGCGCAGCTGACGGTGGCCCAGGTCGAGCAGGTGTTCGATCCGGTGGTGAGCAACATCACCAACAGCAGCGAAGTGTTCTGCGCGTTCATTCCGGCGCGCGAATGCAATCGCAACACCACCACCGATCTCTACACCACCTTCGGCGATGCTGCTTCAAGCAACTACAAGGCGCCCGAAGCCACGCTGGAAATGAACTATGACGCGGGCGGCGTGAAGCTGACCTCGATCACCGGCTGGCGCAAGAGCACGGAAGCGCAGACGCAGGACTTCGACGGTTCGTCGGTCGATCTCTACTATGTCGATCGCCGCCAGCACTACGAACAGTGGAGCCAGGAGCTGCGCGCTGCGGGCGAGCTGTTCGACGGGTTCGACTATGTCGTCGGCGGCTTCTACTTCAAGTCGGAATACGACCTGACGCAGTGGTCGCGCGTGTTCGGCTTCAGCCCGAGCACCCCGCCGACCCTGTTTGACCGCAACGCCCAGCGCGTGGAAGGCAAGACCGAGAGCTACGCCGTGTTCGGCGACTTCAACTGGGCCTTTGCCGAGGGCTTCCGCCTTTCGTTCGGTGGCCGCTACAGCCACGACAAGAAGGAGCTGAGCAACGGCTTTGCGGCCAACACGCTGCTCGATCCCGACAACATCGACCTGAGCAAGATCGCACTGGTGGGCAAGGGCAAGGCAAGCTTCAACAAGTTCACCCCCAAGGTCGGCATCGACTGGCGCCCGAACCAGGACGTGATGGTCTATGCCTCGTGGTCGCGCGGTTATCGTTCGGGCGGGTTCAGCCCGCGCGCGGCAACCGCTGCCACCGCCAGCACGCCGTTCCAGCCTGAAACGGTCGACGCCTATGAAGTGGGCGTGAAGCTTTCGGCGTTCGACCGCAAGCTGGAGCTGAACCTTGCCGGCTTCGTGTCTGACTACAAGGACATGCAGCAGAACCTGACCGTTCCGGGTGGCCCCACCGGCAACCAGACGATCACCGGCAACGTTCCGGGCGGCGCGCTGATCAAGGGCATCGAGGCGGACGGCACGCTGCGCGTGACCGAGAACTTCCGCATCACCGGCTCGATCGCGATCATGGATTCGCACTTCCGCAACTTCGTCACCTGCGGCGCCTATGCGGCAGGGCCGGTGGCGACCAACCCTTGCGGTGCGGGGCTGGTGCCGTTCAACTACTCGGCCAACCGCCTGATCTATGCGCCGGACTTCACCGCCTCGCTGGGCGCGGAATACGTCGCACCGACCGGCTTTGGCGACATCACCACCAATGTCGGCTGGCGCCACATCTCGCCCTATGACGAGCAGCTTTCGGCAGCTTCGCTGACGCCGACGCTGAACGGTTCGGGCCAGGCGACGCTGATCACCGTGGGCGGCAACGATCCGCGCGTGCGCACCACCACGCAGGATCTGGTCGATGCGTCGATGACGTTCAATTTCGACATCGACGACGCCAAGGCCTACCTGCGCGTGTTCACCCGCAACCTGCTGAACGAGAAGACCACGACCCACGCATTCACCGTGGCTGGCCTGTGGTCGTTCGGCATGGCGCTGGAACCGCGGACCTACGGCGTTACCGCAGGCTTCAAGTTCTGAAGCAAGCGCATATAACCTGATCCACCTTGCCGGGGGGGCGGGGGAGGGTCGCTTAGGCGACGTTCCTTTCCGTCCCTCCGGTTTTTTATTGGGAGAGTTTCAAATGGGCCGTCTTTCCGGAAAAGTCGCATTGGTGACAGGTGGTGCTTCGGTGCCGGGCCTGGGCAGCGCCACTGCGCAGCGCTTTGCCGAGGAAGGCGCCAAGGTGTGGCTGACCGACCGCGATCTGGCCGGCGCCGAGAAGGTGGCCGAAGGCATCCGCGCCGCGGGCGGCGAGGCCCGCGCGATGCTGCATGACGTGACCAGCGAGGCGCAGTGGGACGAGGTCTTCGCCGCGATCGAGGCCGAGGACGGCAAGCTGGACGTGTGCGTCAACAATGCCGGGATCGCCGTGCTGCGGCCGATCGAGGACATGACCAGCGCCGATTGGGCGCTGCAGAACTCGGTCAACCTCGACAGCGTGTTCCAGGGCACCAAGCGCGCGGTGATCCTGATGCGCAAGACCGGGGTGAAGGGTTCGATCATCAACATCTCGTCTGTCGCCGGGCTGATCGGCGTGCCGGCCTGCGGCGCCTATGCCGCGGCCAAGGGCGGCGTGCGGCTGTTTTCCAAGACCATTGCGGTGGAAACCGCCAAGGACGGCATCCGCGTGAACTCGGTTCATCCGGGCATGATCCTGACCAACATCCAGGGCGTGGCGCAGGAAGACAATGCCGCGAACTATGACGCGACGCTGGCGCTGGTGCCGATGGGCTACATGGGCGCGCCGCTGGACATCGCCAACATGAACCTGTTCCTCGCCTCGGACGAGAGCCGCTATGTCACGGGGACCGAGCTGGTGGTCGATGGGGGGATGACGGCGCTTTGATACTGCCGGGCGGGGTGGCGAGTGCCCACCCCCCTGCGACTAATCTCGCTGCGCTCGATAAGTCTCGCGGCCCTCCCGCTTGCGGGAGGGCAAGACGCAGCGTTGGCTCCCCCCTCCCGCAAGCGGGAGGGGTTGGGGGTGGGCATGAGGCGCTATTCCGCTACCCAGCGGATCGCGTTCTCGACCAGGCGACGGTAGTGCGGGTTGTCGTAGGCCGAGGGGCCGTCGCCGGGCTGGAGATAGACGAGGCGGCTGTTGAGGGCTTGCCGGGTCCAGCCGACGAGATTGGAGCCGGCCGGGTGGTCCCAGCCTTCGCGGCTGAACATTTCGCCCTTCACGGCAAGGTCTGCCGACCAGAAGTGATCGCGGTCAAACGTGGCGCTTGAGCGCAGGAGCGGGGTGACGTCGCTTTCATTGACCTGGCCGAGGTAGAGTTCGTCGGTCAGGGTGAAGCTGGCGGGCAGGCCGGCGGTGACGGGGTGATCGGCCACGACCGCAATTTCGTGGGTGACATCGTGGCAATAGCCGCTGTCGGGCACCGTCTCCCCGCGCCACTCGCCCGGATGGTAGAGGAACTGCCCGCCCAGCCAATCGTGATATTCCGCCCATGTCGGCCATCCGGCGAGCGCGTGGTGGAGCGCGACGACGCCCTTGCCCTGTTCGAGCAGGGCGCGGAAACCGGCCTGCAGTTCGGGCGAAGGTTCGCGGTAGAGCGGGGCATTTTCCGGCGCTTCGAAATCAAGGCCGGGCATGTCATAAAGCACCAGCGCATCGAATTGGCGCATGTCTTCAGGGTTCATCAGCAGCGCGGCGGCGGGCTGATCGACCATGGTGGCCGATATGCCGTCCATCGCCTGGAACATGGCGTCGAAGGCGGTGCGATCGAACGGGTGGCCGCGCACGGCGACGAGGCACTGGAGCGGGGCGCGGTGCTTGATGATCGGCATCAGGCGACTTTCACGATGACTTTGCCGATGGCCTTGCCCGAGAGCATGCGGCGATAGGCGGCGAGGGTGTTTTCCAGCCCTTGCGTCTCATCGAGATTGACGGTGAGCGTGCCGGCATCGACCCATTCGCGCAAGGTGGGCAGGAATTCGGCGCCGCGGTGGAGGAAGTCGGGGATGAAGAAGCCTTCGATGCGCAGGCGGCGCATCAGCACCTGATCGAAGCGGGCCGGGCCGGGCAGGGGGGCGTCGTTGTCATAAGCGGCGACCATGCCGCACACCGCGACGCGGCCATAATGCGCCATGTTGGGCAGGACGGCATCGAGCAGCGGCCCGCCGACATTGTCGAAATAGGCATGGACGCCGCCTTCGACGGCCGCGAGACGGGCGGCGACGTCATCGTTCTTGTAGTCGATGGCGATATCGACGCCCAATTCTTCGGTCAGGTAGCGGCACTTTTCAGGGCCGCCGGCAATGCCGATGACCCTTGCGCCAAGGTTGCGGCCGACCTGGCAGGCCATCGATCCGGTGGCTCCGGCAGCGGCGGAGACGACCAGCCATTCGCCGGGCTTGACCGCGGCGACTTCCTTGACGCCGACATAGGCGGTCCAGGCATTCATGCCGAGCGCGCCGAAGTGGTGGCGGATGTCGGCCACGGTGTCGTCGACGATCTCGAGCCCGGCGAGGGCAGGGACCATTGTGGCGTAGTCTGCCCACTGGCCGAAGCCGCGCACCAGTGTGCCGACCGGAAAGGCCGCATCGCGGCTTTCGCTGACGTGGCCGAGGACGAGGCCTGCCATCTTGCTGCCCAAGGGCAGGGGCGGCTGATAGCCATCGGTGCGCGGGCTCATCCACATGCGCGTGCCGGCGTCCATCGACAGGTAGCCGACCTTTACCCGCACTTCGCCTTCCCCAAGCGGCGGCAGGGTTTCGGTCTGCAGGCTGAGTGCGGCTTCGAAGTCTGAGCCTTCGGGGTGACGATCAAGGCGCCAGAAGCGGTTTTCGGTCATGGGAATTCCTCTCAGGCGCCAGAGGTGCCGAGGCCGGGGCAGCGCGGCACCTAGCCAAAGGGTGAGGCTAATGCATTGGCGAGGCGAGGCCTCGAGCCAAGAGGCGTAAACGCGCGGGTCTAATCACAAGAGGGAGGATGCGGACATGCGCACCATCAAGGGAATTCTTCTCGCCACTTGCGCGCTGGGCGTGGCGGTTCCGGCATTTGCGCAGGATGCTGCGCAGGACGGCGCCAGTGCCGGCGGGCTCGAGGAAATCATCGTGACCGCGCGCAAGCGCGAGGAATCGGTGCAGACCGTGCCGGTGGCCGTCACCGCGATTTCCGAAAAGACCATCCAGCAGCGCGACATCACCTCGATCGAGAAGATCGCGGCGGCAACGCCGAACCTCAACGTCGGCCGTGCCTCGAACGGTTCGGGCGCGCAGTTGACCATGCGCGGCATCGGTTCGTCCTCGACCTCGATCGGCATCGAGCAGTCGGTCGCCGTGGTGGTTGACGGTGCCTATTACGGGCAGGGCCGCATCATTCAGGAAGGCTTCTTCGACCTGAAGCGCGTGGAAGTGCTGAAAGGTCCCCAGGCGCTGTTCTTCGGCAAGAACGCCACTGCCGGCGTGATCAGCCTGGCCACCAACGATCCCGGCCCGGGCCGCGAATTCATCGCCCGCGCCGGTTACGAGTTCCGTTCGCGCCAGTACCAGGGCGAGCTGATCGCCTCGATCCCGCTGAGCGATACGCTGGGCGTGCGCTTTGCCGCGCGCGGTTCGATCATGGATGGCGGCTATTATCGCAACGTCTCGGTCGACCGCACCTATACCACCGTCGACATCCGCAACCTGCTGGCGGGCGGCAGCGGCAATCCCATCGGCTCGGTGGCCAAGCCGGCTGCATCGCGCGCGCCGGGTGAGGACGAGTTCCTCGGCCGCGTGACGCTGAAGTACACCCCGACCGACCGTCTGACCATGACTCTCAAGGGTTCGTACAACTACAACCAGGTCAACAATTCCTCGTGGAACTACGTGGCCTACAACTGTGGCCTCGCCACGGGCGTGAGCCAGTTGACCGGGTATCGCTGCGGCACCGATTTCGTGACGCACCAGAACAACATGCCCGCCGACATTGCCAAGGACTTCCCCTTCGCGAAGGACAATGGCGAGCTTTACAACCGCTATCGCTCGTGGGCGATCAACGGCGCGGTTTCGTATGAGCTGGACAATGTCACGATCAGTTCGGTGACGAACTACAACACCAACAACAACCGCTGGACCTGTGCCTGCGATTTCCAGAGCAGCAACAACGGCACCTGGGCGACCGAGAACAGCACGTGGAAGGCGTTCAGCCAGGAACTGCGCGCGCAGACCTCGTTCGACGGGCCGATCAACCTGATGGTGGGCGGGCTGTACCAGAAGACCAAGCGCGACTTTGCGCAGTACGTGATGTTTGCCGGGCTGCGTGACGATACCGCCTCTGCCGCCAACCGCTTCGTGGCATCGTCGAAGACCAGCTTCACCGATGGCGAGACGGCGGCCCTGTTCGGGCAGGTGACGTGGAAGCTGATCGACACGCTCGAGCTGGCAGGTGGCGTGCGCTATACGCATGAAACCAAGGACAGCTTCTTCACGCAGCCCTACAACAACCTGGGCGTGCAGGGCATCTTCCGCGACCAGAACGATGCCGACGGCCTGGGCGAAGTGACCGCAAAGCAGGTCTTCGACGACTGGTCGCCGGAAGTGACGCTGACGTGGAAGCCGCAGGACGGCATCCTTGTCTATGGTGCCTACAAGACGGCCTACAAGTCGGGCGGATTCTCGAACGGCGGCATCAACTCGAAGTTCTCGTCCGATCCGCTGGCGGACCTGACCTTCAATCCGGAAAAGGCCCGTGGCTTCGAAGCCGGGATCAAGACGACGCTGGCCGACAACCAGCTGCGCCTGAACCTGGTGGCGTTCACGTATGCCTACAACGATCTGCAGGTCGACTTCTTCAACTCGCCGATCTTCGCCTTCCAGACGCTGACGGCGGATGCGCGGACCAAGGGCGTGGAGCTGGAATTCGAATATGCGCCGCGCAGCATCGACGGGCTGAACGTCCACGGTTCGATCAACTACACCAAGGCACGCTACACCGATTTCCCCTCGGCACCGTGCTATGCCGGGCAGACTCCGGCGCAGGGTTGCACGCTGGTGGGCGGGCTGGATGCGCGCCAGAACCTGAACGGGGCGCCGCTTTCGGTGGCACCGGAGTGGACCGGTGCGTTCGGCGTGGGTTACGAGACGGCAGCGGGCGAAGGCTACAAGGTCGGCCTCAACGTCGACACCCGCTATTCGTCGAGCTACCTCGCCTCGGGCTTCGGCAATCCGTTCTCGCGCCAGGGCAAGTATGCCGTGCTCGATGCGGGCATCCGCTTTGGCGCCGAGGACGACAACTGGCAGATCGCGGTGATCGGCAAGAACCTGACCAATCGCTTCTTCGTCAGCGGCGTGGTCGATGGTCCTTCGACCGGCGGCGGCACGGGCACGGCGGCGGGCGTCCGCGCCGACCAGCTCGGATTCGGCAACCTGCCGCGCACGGTGCAGGTCTCGGTGATCAAGCGCTTCTGATCGCATCAGGCGCACGTGGCCATGAGAGGGCGGGGCTTCGGCTCCGCCCTTTTCGTTTGCGGCAGGCATTGTTTCGACTATTATAGAAATATCGAATCGAAGGGGCGTGCGCGTGGAATCAGCAGCGGTCGTTCGCGCCCTTGGCGCGCTGGCGCAGGAGCATCGGCTGGCGGCGTTCCGGCTGCTGGTGCAGGCCGGGCCTGACGGGCTGGCCGCAGGCGCGCTGGCCGAAGCGCTGGACATTGCGCCGTCCTCGCTCAGCTTTCATATCGCCCAGCTCGCCAATGCCGGGCTGGTCGGGCAACGGCGGCAGGGCCGGTCGATCCTCTACTCCGCCGATTATGGGGCGATGGCCGCCGTCATGGGCTTTCTGACCGAGAACTGCTGTGGCGGCGCAGCCTGCGTGCCTGCCATCGATTGCCATCCTTCAAGCTCAACCGAAAAGGACGTCGCATGAAGCGCTTCCATGTTCACGTCGGCGTCGCCGACCTCGATGCCTCGATCGCTTTCTATTCCGGCCTGTTCGGCGCCGAGCCGACCGTGACCAAGGCCGATTACGCCAAGTGGATGCTGGAGGACCCGCGCATAAACTTTGCCATCTCGTGCAAGGACGGGGCGGCAAAGGGGATCGAACACATCGGCCTGCAAGTGGAAAGTGCCGGAGAGCTGGCCGAAGTCTATGGGCGGCTGGCCAATGCCAAGGGACCGGTCATCGCGGAAGGCGCGACGACCTGCTGCTACGCCAAGTCGGAGAAGAGCTGGATCGCCGATCCCGATGGCGTGATCTGGGAGGCTTTCCTGACCGAAGGTGAAAGCACGGTCTATGGCGAGAGCCCGGACTTTGCGCCGCTCGCTTCGGCCCATGCCTCGGACACGGCGTGCTGGGCCCCGAAGGTTGCCGCCCCGGCAGCGAAGGCGGGGTGCTGCTGATGAGCGATCGTCCGTTTTCGATACTGGTGCTGTGCACCGGCAATTCGGCGCGCTCGATTCTGGGGGAAGCGATGCTTGGCACCATGGGGGCGGGGCGGATCGTTTCTCACAGTGCCGGCAGCAAGCCCAAGGGCGTGCCGCATCCCGGCGCGCTGCGGCTGCTGGCGCGCAAGGGCATCGACGTGGCGCCGTTCCGGTCGAAAAGCTGGAACGAATTTACCGGGCCGGACGCGCCGCCGATTGATCTGGCCATCACGGTCTGCGGCAATGCCGCGGGTGAGGCTTGCCCGGTGTTCATGGGCGCGCCGCTGAAGGCGCACTGGGGCCTGCCCGATCCGGCTGACGTTAAGGGTGGCGAGGCGGAAGTGGACGCCGCGTTCGAGCAGACTTGGGCCTGGCTGGAAATGCGCGTGGCCGCGCTGCTGGCCCTGCCATTCGAAACGATGGAGCCAGCCGAATTGCTGGCTGACCTTGCCCGGATCGGGCAGATGGAAGGAGCTGCCTGATGGCGACGATTGCAGCAATGGCGCCTGAACGCCCGCGCCTGTCGTTCCTCGATCGCTGGCTTACGCTGTGGATCTTCGCCGCGATGGCGCTGGGCATTGCGCTGGGCAGTTTTGTGCCGGCGGTGCCGCAGGCGCTGGGGGCGATGACGGTCGGTTCGACCAGCATCCCGATTGCCATCGGCCTGATCCTGATGATGTTCCCGCCGCTGGCCAAGGTGCGCTACGAGGAACTGGGAGAGGTGTTCCGCGATCGCAGGATTCTGGCGGTTTCGTTGGGGCTGTGCTGGATCGTTGCGCCCGCGTTCATGTTCGCACTGGCCGCGCTGCTGCTGCCGAACGATCCCGAATACATGACCGGGCTGATCCTGATCGGCATTGCGCCGTGCATTGCCATGGTGCTGGTGTGGAACCAGCTGGCGGGGGGAAGCGCGGAGTACGTGACCGGGCTGGTCGCCTTCAATTCGCTGTTCCAGATCCTGTTCTATGTGCCCTATGCCTGGTTCTACCTGACGTTCCTGCCGCCGGTTTTCGGCCTGGAAGGGCAGGTGGTGGACATCGACTTCGCGATGATCGCCAAGGCTGTGGTGACCTACCTCGGCGTGCCGTTCCTTGCAGGCTTCGTGGTGCGCAAGGTGCTGGTCGGGGCGCGGGGGCGTGACTGGTACGAGGGGCATTTCGTGCCGGCGATCAGCCCGCTGACGCTGGCGGCGCTGCTGTTCACCATCGTGGCGATGTTCAGCCTCAAAGGCGGGGAGATCCTGGCGCTGCCGTTCGATGCGCTGAAGGTGGGGCTGCCGCTGGTGGTGTTCTTCGTGGTGATGTTCGTGGCCGCGTTTGCCGCGGGCCGGGCAATCGGTGCGGGTTACGAGCGCACGGCCTCGCTGGCATTCACGGCGGCTTCGAACAATTTCGAGCTGGCGATTGCCGTGGCGATTGCCGCGTTCGGCCTTGCCTCACCGGTGGCCTTTGCGGCCGTGATCGGGCCGCTGGTGGAGGTGCCGGTGCTGATCGCGCTGGTCAATCTGGCGCTGTGGTTCAAGGGTGCGTGGTTCCGCGCACCCTGAACCGCGCACCCTGAACCCGCTGCCGCTCAGCAGCCCTTGGGGGCGTGCTGGCGGTGGATGTTGCGGAACGAGCGGCTCTTGAACAGCCACTTGCCATCGATCTTGACGCAAGTGTCTTCATAGACGCCGCGATCGCGCATGGTGATGCCGTTCTGGTCATAGACCTCGGCGGTGTAGCTGCGCATCGTGGCGGTATCGCCGCTGACTTCGATCGACCCCGGCCAGGCTTCGAACATGATGCCGGGGTAGTTCTTCATCGCCTCGATCCACATCGCCTTGATCGCGGCGCGGCCCTTGGTCGTGCCGAGTTCGGGGTAATCGGGCAGCGACCATTCGGCATCCTCGGCCCAGGTCGCGGCCCAGTCATCGGCATCGACGCGGGTCACGGCGTCGGCATAGGTTTCGAGCAGTTCGCGGATGGCGAGGCGGTCTTCGGCGGGGCCGGTGAAGGGCATGGTGCTGTCTCTCCCGTTGGTTTGGTTGGGGAGAGACTAACGCGCCAGCGGGCAGGGTGAACCTGCGCTTTGAGCGAGTTCGGCCAGAGAATTCAGGCAGCGAGTTCAGATGACGACCGGGAGCTCGTCCATGCCGGGTGCCGCATCGGGAATGCACACTTCGATCTGCCCGCCTTCGACCCGGACGGGGAAGGTGCGCAGGTCCTTGTAGGCGCCGCCGATGCAGCGGCCCGTGGCCATTTCGAACCGCGCGCCGTGCAGCGGGCACATCACCGCGCCGCGCCGGATGCGGCCGGTGGAGATCAGCGCGGCCTGATGGGTGCAGCGATCGTTGACGGCGAACAGGCCCTCGTCGGTCTTCGCGACAAGGACGTGCCAGCCCGCGATCTTCGTGGCGACCTTGCCCTCGGCGGGGAATTCGGTTTCGGCAATCAGGCTGTGCCAGGTCTCGCTCAACGTCAGGTCCTCAAGTCATCCGGATGGTCTGGATCGGGTCAGTCCCCCGATAGTCCTCAGCCGCCTGCGCGACCATGGCGTAGAAATCAACCAGCGTTTTGGTGGGGGCATAAAGTTCGGTGAACAGGCCCATCGTCGCCGTGGTGTCGGCAAAGGCGAAGACGAAGCCGTCGGTCATCTCGGCGCGCAGGGCGCAGGCTGCGCCGCGCGCGGCAAAGCGGGCAAGCTCGGCATCAACATCGTCAACGAACACCGCGACGTGGTGCATGCCCCAGCGGCCCGAACCTTCCGGGTAGAGATCGCGGAAAGGGGAGGGGCCGGGATTGTTCTGGGCGACGAACTCGACCATCACATCGCCCCACTGGCCATAGGCAGAGCTGTGATCGAGCACGCGATCGACCCCGCGATGCACGGCACGGGCGAGGGGAATGTTGTCAGCCACGAAGAACGGGCCTGAGCCGAAGGCATCGTGATGGGCGCGCGCCGCGGCGCGGACGTCTTCCACGAAGAACGCCACCTGGCGGATCGGCAGCCCGCCCATCAGATCGAGGCGCCGCCATCGACGCGGAATTCGGCGCCGGTGGCAAAGGCGCTGGCATCGCTGGCGAGGAACACCGCCATTGCGGCGATCTCCTCCGGCTTGCCGAGGCGCTTGACCGGGTGGACATCGACGAAGCTCTGGTAAAGCGCGTTCGGATCGTCGGACTGGGCCAGCACCTTGTCGATGATCGGGGTGTGGATCGCGCCGGGGTGGATCGAGTTGCAGCGGATGCCATAGCCCTTTTCGGCAAAGTGCAGGGCGCAGGACTTGGTCATCAGCGTCACCGCCGCCTTGGCCGCGTTGTAGGCGACGAGGTTGGACGAGGCCTTCACGCCCGAAAGCGAGGACATGTTGATGATCGAGCCGCCATGGGCCTTCATCTTCGGCAGGACAGCCTGCGTGCCCATGAACACGCCAAGCACGTCGATATCCAGTTCGTGGCGGAACTGGTCGAGCGTGATCTCCTCGATCGAGCCGAGCGTGGTGATTCCGGCGTTGTTGACCAGCACGTCGATGCGATCGAACGGGGCGAGCGCTTGCGCCCACGAGGCTTCCTGCGTCACGTCGAGATGGACGAAACGCGCGCCGAGCTCGGCTGCGAGGGCTTCGCCACCGGCAACGTCGATGTCGGCGATGATGACCGACGCGCCTTCGTCGGCATAGGCGCGGGCGATGGCTTCGCCCAGGCCCGATGCGCCGCCGGTGACGAAGGCGATCTTTCCGGCGAGCGCGGCCATCAGATCAGCACAAGAGTCTTGCCGGTGGTCTTGCCGCTCATCAGTTCGATGAAGGCTTCCGGCAGCTTCTCGATGCCCGAACGCACGTTTTCGAGCGGCTTGAGCTTGCCCTCGGCGAAGAGGCGATCGAGCATGGCCTGCGCTTCGCCGAGGACTTCGGGGTGATCGTAGGTGATGAAGCCGCGCATGGTCAGGCGGTTGACCACCAGCTGCCACAAGTTGCGGTTGCCGTGGGGATTATCGGCATCGTTGTATTGCGCGATCATGCCGCAGACGGCGATGCGGCCGTGCAGGCGCATCAGCGGCAGGATGGCGTCGAGCGTTTCGCCGCCGACATTGTCGAAATAGACATCGACGCCGTCCGGCGCTGCGGCCTTGATCGCCTCGGCAAGATCGCCCGCCGCGCGGTAATCGATGGCAACGTCCGCGCCGAGGTCCTTGACGATCTGCGCCTTGGCCGGACCACCGGCAAGGCCGATCACGCGGCACCCTGCGGCCTTGGCAAGCTGGACCACGGTGCTGCCGGTGGCCCCGGCGGCGGCGCTGACCACCACGGTTTCGCCGGCCCTGGCCTTGCCGATCTCGAACAGGCCGACCCATGCCGTGAGGCCGACAGGACCCAGCGCGCCCATGTAATGCTGCAGCGGCACGCCGGGGGCCTGTTCAACCTTTTCGATGCCGAGCGCATCGGCGCCGACGACGTAGTATTCCGACCAGACCGCGAAAGTGCGCAGCAGGGTGCCGACCGGCCAGTCCGGGTTGTTCGATTCCACCACTTCGCCCAGCGACATGCCGTTGATCGGGGCGCCGAGCGCCACCGGCGGCAGGTAGCTGGGCCGATCATCGAGGAAGCCGCGGATCGCAGGATCGCACGAGCCGACGCGCATGCGCACGAGGATTTCCCCGGGGCCGGGCACGGGCCGATCGACCTCGACCAGCGCGAAGTCTTCGGGGACCGGGATACCGACGGGGCGGCGGGCGAGCGTGATCTGACGTGTCCTCTCCATGGACCGACCTTAGCGGCGCCGCGGGCAAACGCATCGCTAGCCATATCGCTAGGTTTCCGCAGAAGTCGGCATGGGTGATCTTCGCGGGCAGATCGAGAGGATAAGATCATGACGATGACTGCGCAGGAAATGATCCAGTTCGTTGACGACCTCTATGCCGCGACCGGCGTGGGCGATTGGGACAAGGCGGCGTCGATGCTGACCGACGATTTCATCGTGAGCGAGGCGCCGGGCCTGCCGATGGAAGGCATCTATCGCGGCAAGAACGCGCTCAAGGAGCTGTACATCAAGGTCATGGGGCTGGTGGATGTTGCTGGTCTTAACCGTGTCGAGACGACGGCGGGCAAGGATCACGCGGTGACGATCCTGTCCTTCCAGTTCGCCGATCCCTCGCTGCCGCCGGCGGAACTGTGCGAAATGTTCCGCTTCCGCGATGGAAAGTGCTGCGAAATCAAGCCCTTCTATTTCGACCACGCGGTGTTCCGGGCTGCGGCGGAGCTGAAGGCGAAGGGGGCTGCGGTCAGCTGAGTCGCTGACCCGACCTGTCCCTTGGTGCATAGACGGATTCCCATAATCCGCCATTTCCGACCATTTCAGTCCGGTTAACTAGCCTGCAGCCAGCACCGGAAAGGAATGGACATGGTCGTCGCACGGGATCTGCAGGAACGCATCGGCTTCTACGAACTGGGCAGGAACGAAGGCAGCTTCAACCGGCTGGCGCGCTTCGTGGCGCGCACGGTGGATGGCGGGCTGGAGAAGTTCTACGACAAGCTTGGCGGCACCCCGGCGCTGGGCAAGTTCTTCTCCTCGTCAGACCGGGTGCGCCATGCCCG
This sequence comes from Novosphingobium sp. ERW19, assembly GCF_012641315.1. Classification (NCBI taxonomy): domain Bacteria; kingdom Pseudomonadati; phylum Pseudomonadota; class Alphaproteobacteria; order Sphingomonadales; family Sphingomonadaceae; genus Novosphingobium; species Novosphingobium sp. ERW19. The sequence continues at coordinate 42,624 of NZ_JABAIC010000007.1, read as the reverse complement.
CAATGCGCAAGCCGACCACTGGATCAAGGTGTTCGAGGACGGGCTTGACCAGGCCTATCACGAGCGCGCGCTGACCATCGGCAATACCCACGCCCGGATCGGGCTTGAGCCGAAGTGGTACATCGGCGGCTATGCGCTGATCCTCGAGCACATGATCGAGGCGATGGTGCTGCGCGGGGCAGGGCGGTTCTCCCCGGCGCGGCGGCGCATGGCGCAGGATCTGGTGGCACTGGTCAAGGTTTCCATGATCGACATGGACATCGCCCTTTCGACCTACTTCGAGATGGCCGAGAAGACCACGCGCGACATCGTGCTGGGCAAGATGGGCGTATCGCTGCGCGCACTGGCCGATGGGGACCTTTCGACCCGGATGAGCGACCTTCCGGAAAGCTTCCGCCAGGTCGAGGACGATTTCAACCGGGCGCTGGAGCGGCTTTCGTCCACCATTGGCCTCGTGGCTGACAGCAGCGACCACATTGCCACTTCGACCGACGAAATCCGCGCGGCGACCGAGAACCTGGCCTCGCGCACCGAACGGCAGGCCAACAACGTGCAGGATTGCGCGCGCGCCATCGACGAGCTGAGCGGGGGCCTCAACAAGACCTCACGGTCGATGGCCGACCTCAGGGTATCGGCGCGCGAGACCGAGAGCGAGGCGACGCAGGGCCGCGAGGCGGTGCGCGAGGCGATCAGCGCGATGGACGATGCCCAGCAGAGCGCGCAGGAGGTGGTCCAGATTGCCGAGATCATCGACGGCATCGCCTTCCAGACCAACCTGCTGGCGCTGAACGCGGGCGTCGAGGCGGCGCGCGTGGGCGAAATGGGGCGCGGCTTTGCGGTCGTCGCCAACGAGGTGCGGGCGCTGGCGCAGCGCTCGTCCGAAGCGGCGGACAACATCAAGAAGCTGCTTTCGGCAAGCCGGGAGCAGGTGGATCGCGGCGCCGAACTGGTCAAGGGCACGGGCGGGATGCTCAACGCGATCATCGGCAAGGTAACCGAGATCAGCACGGGCGTGGTCGAAGCCGCGCAACTGACCGAGGAGCAGGCCGCCTATGCCCTGAAGGTCAACCAGGCGATCACCGAGATCGACCTTGCCACGCAGCAGAACGCGGCCATGGTGGAGCAGAGCGCTGCGGCAACGCGCAGCATGGCCACGACATCGGGCCGGCTTGCCACGGCAGTGGCGGTGTTCTCGGGGCACAACAGCCAGCCGGTGCGCGAACTGCGGCGGGTAGCCTAGCGAACCTGGCGGAGCGTTTCGAGAACGGCGCGGTAGGCGTCTTCGCCGATGGCGTCGGTGAGCAGGGCCTCGCCTTCGTGCGAGGCGGCGTGGATGCGGGGCATGATCGACAGGCCGTGGCCCGACAGGAACATGCCGATGGTCTTGCCCCTGCCGGGCCGGCGTTCAAGCAAGCCGCGATCGACAAGCCGCGAAACCATCGTCGCGATGTTGGAGCGCTGGATCTTGAGCATCTTGCCGATGGCGCTTTGCGTGATGCCGGGGTTTGCCTCGATGACCAGCAGGACCGCGGCATCGGGATGGCGCAAGCCGAGATCGCCATAGGAGGCGTTGACGGCGCGCAGGGCCAGATTTGCTGTCCGCACTAAGTGGAAGCCCAGCATGGGATCGAGCGGATGTTTCATGCCTTGTGCCTATCATCGCCGAGGCGGATTTGCATCACCAACCCGTCACATCAATTCTACCAAAAGTTGCTATTGACCATAACATGAAATCGGGCATACTCCCGATATCGCCGATGCTTTGACCGAAAGGCCGCGATCCGAAAAAATCGGAGCGTGCCGACAGGTGAAAAGCCTCAAGGTCTTAACCGGGCACGGCGTGGGAGGAGAGGATGATGAAACTGCTTCGCGCGGGCGCGAGCCTGCTTGCCCTGTCTTTGACCGGAACCGCCCTGGCGCAGGACGCCACCGAGGAAACGGCGCCGACCGTCGGCGAAATCGTCGTCACCGCGCAGTTCCGCGCCCAGAACCTTCAGGATACGCCGCTGGCGATCACGGCTGTCAGCGGCGAGCTGCTGCAGCAGCGCGGGCAGACGAACGTTTCGGAAATCGCGGCGCAGGCGCCCAACGTCACGCTCAAGCCGCAGGGCCAGGAACTCGGCCCCGGCATCATCGCCTTCATCCGCGGCGTCGGCCAGACCGACCCGAACTTCGCGCTCGAGCCGGGCGTGGGCATGTACATCGATGACGTGTACCTGCCGACGCTGACCGGTTCACTGCTGGACCTGACCGACCTTGATCGCGTGGAAGTGCTGCGCGGGCCGCAGGGCACGCTGGCCGGGCGCAACTCGCTGGGCGGTTCGATCAAGCTCTATTCGAAGAAGCCGGAAGGCAGCAACAGCGGTTCGATGGAGGCGACCTACGGGCGCTACAACCGCATCGACGTGCGCGGTCTGTTCGACCTCAAGCTGTCGGAAAACCTGTTCATGCGCGTGGCCGGCGTGACCAAGAACATCGACGGTTACGTCAAGCGGCTCGACTACAACCTGACCCATCCGGGCACGAACGTCCCGACCTTTGCCAAGGGCGCCAACCCGGTGCTGGGCAATGTCGGCGGCACGTCGTCGGTGGCGGGCAAGGTCTCGCTGCGCTGGCAGCCGACCGAGACGGTGGATATCAACCTTTCGGGCGACTACACGCGCGAGCGCAACGAGCCGGGCGCAAACGTGCTGCTCTATGCCAATACCTCGGCAGTGTTCGATGGCCCCAATGCGACCTTTACCGGTGGCCGCCCGTTCCTGCAGGGCACCAACGGGGCCGGCATTCCGCTCAACTGCATGTTCGTGCCCAACGGGGTGAACAGCTGCGACACGATTTCCGGATACGATCGCCGCTATATCTCCTATGCGACGTATGCCGATCCGGCGCGGCCCGACAGCCAGATGCCCTACAAGCCGACGTTCACCGATCCCCATTCGGATCTGGACAACTACGGCGCGGCGCTGACCATCGACGTTGACGTTTCGGACCAGCTCAAGCTCAAGTCGATCACGTCATGGCGCCAGTACACCGCGGACTGGTCCTACGATTCCGACGGTTCGCCGATTGCCAACAACAACCTCAACCAGACGCAGAAGAACCGCCAGTGGAGCCAGGAGCTGCGCCTGTCGGGCAAGGTGCTTGACGACAAGCTCGACTTCACCGTGGGCGGTTTCTACTTTGACACGCGCGGCACCTTCACGGGTCGCATCAACCTGAACTATGCCGGGATCGACTTCCGCCACGGACCCGATCCGACGCCGGCCAAGAACAAGGCGATCTTCGCCAACTTCACCTATGCGCTGAGCGATGCTGCGAACCTGACCGGCGGCATCCGCCAGTCATGGGACGAGAAGGATTATGGCTACGTCCGCAAGAATCCGGACGGAACCAACATCCAGGGCCCGTGCAACTTCTTCCTGGGCGCGCCCACTGCCGGCCCGACCGGGATCGGCAACCAGCCCAACTGCCTGCTCTTCGGGCTTGACGGATTGACCGCGAAGTTCCGCGACAACCGCGTCGACTGGCGCGTGGCTGCGGACTATCGCTTCAGCCCCGAGTTCCTGTTCTACGCACAGGTATCGACCGGCTATCGCGCCGGCGGCGTCAACCCGCGTCCGTTCTTCCCGAGCCAGGCGACCGCGTTCCGGCCCGAGACGATCACCGCCTATGAAGCCGGGTTCAAGTCCGACCTGTTCGATCGCAAGCTGCGCCTCAACGTCTCGGCGTTCTTCAACGATTACAAGAACATCATCCTGTCGAGCGTGAACTGCCTCGACCTTGCCACGGCGGGTCCGGGGGGATCATCGCAGGCAACGCCGTGCCTGCGGCCTTCGAACGTCGGGTCCGCCCACGTGAAGGGCTTTGAAGTGGAGACGCTGATCCGGCCGATCGACAACTTCACGGTCGACGGTTCGCTCAGCTACCTCGATTTCCAGTACAAGAAGGTCGACACGCTCTCCACCGGCGTGACGCTGAACGACGTGACGCCCTATACGCCGAAGTGGAAGGCGGCGATCGGCGTGCAGTATGACATACCCGACGTGCTCAAGGGCATGGTCACGGTGCGCCTCGATGGTGCCTATCAATCGAAGATCTACACCGAAGCCGCCAATATCGACAGCCTGGCGGTGAGCAGCACGGTGCCGGCCAACAGCCCGGTCACGCCTTCTCCGTTCAGCAATGCCGGCGGCGGCGGGCCGATCACCACGCTGCGCCTGTCCAACCGGATCGACGGCTATTTCCTCGCCAATGCCCGGCTCGGCTGGCAATCGGATGCCAAGGACTGGGGCATCACGCTGGAAGTGCAGAACCTGACCAACAAGTACTACTTCCTGACGCTGCTGCAGGAAGCGTTCGGTGCCGGCACGGCATCGGGACAGCCGGGCCGTCCGCGGACCTGGTCGGTTTCGGTCCGCCGTTCGTTCTGAGGGGGGCGGCAGGGAGGCTGGCCGACACAGGCCAAGCCTCCCTCGCCTGCACATCTGTCAGGCAGGCGTCCTCACCACGCATCTGAAGCCGATGTGGGTGGTGGCGGTGTCGATCATTTCGGGGTGGCGTGCGGCCGGGCGATAGCGCTGGCAGTAGTTGGCGGCGCAGAGGTGCGAGCCACCCTTGATGACCTTGCGGCCGATGCGCACGCCGGGCTGGGCGGGGTCGAAGCTGTCCTTGAGCTTGCCGCCACGCGGATTGCCGATGGCGCAGCAGGCGGACTTCTTGCCGCCTTTCAACGGCTTGTCGGTCCACCAGTCGCTGGTCCATTCCCAGGTGTTGCCGATCATGTCGTAAAGGCCGTAGCCGTTGGGCGCGAAGGTGCGCACGGGCGAGGTGCGCTCCCAGCCATCGAGCAACTGGTTGGCGAAAGGGAACAGGCCCTGCCAGTAGTTGGCCATCATCCGCCCATCGGGCGCCAGTTCATCGCCCCAGGCGTAGTCCGCGCCTTCCAGACCGCCACGCGCGGCAAATTCGAACTCGGCCTCGGTCGGCAGGTCCTTGCCGGCCCACTTGGCGTAGGCTTGCGCATCGGCATAGGCGACGTGGACGACGGGATGGTCCTCGATCCCCGCGATCGAGCTGTCGGCCCCGAGGGGGTGCTTCCAGCATGCGCCGAAAGTGAAGTGCCACCAGTTGGCAGCATCGGCCATGTCCACCGGGCCTGAAGTCTTGTGGAAGACGAGCGATCCGGCGCGGGCCATTTCAGGCGGCATGCCGGGATAGTCCTTGGGATCGGGCGCGATCTCGGCGACGGTGACATATCCGGTGGCGGCGACGAACTCGGCGAACTGCGCGTTGGTTACAGGCGTCTCGTCAATGTGGAAGCTGTCCACCTTCGCCCGGCGCAAGGGGGCTTCTTCGGGGTAGAAGCTTTCCGACCCCATGGTGAAAGTCCCGCCCTCGATCAGGCGCATGCCGGGGTACTCTTTGTTCATCCTGAATGTCTTAGTCAAAACGCGGGGAGATGGACAGGCCATCTCCCCAGGCTATCTGGCGCGGTGATCTTCAGTTCCTGCCCTTTGCCGCGGAGGGCAGGCTCTTCATGCCATGCTCGACGCTGTTGGTGCCCTGGCCGACGATGGGGGAGGGGATGAAGTTCTCGCCCCGGTCATGCGCGGCCTGCTTGAAGCGGCTGTCGTTGACGATGGGGTCGAGCCGGTCCTCGCGGTTGGGTTCCACAAGCCATGCGTCGGGGAAGGGCGCAGCACCTGTGCCGTTGCGATTGCGCCGCACCGCGCCGATCGACTGGCGCTGGGTATAGGGGATGACATGCTTGCCTTCAGTATTGGCGAGCTGATCGTAGAGCGCCTTGCGCAGTGCGATCTTGGCATCGAGGTACTTGGAGTCCTCGGCAAGGTTGTGCATCTCTTCCGGGTCAGCGGCGACATCGTAGAGTTCGTCGATATCGTAGACGCCGTAATACTGAATGTATTTCAGATTGCCGCGCTGGATCGCGAACGTGCCCGGGGTCTGCGGGAAGGTCCATTCCCAGTAATACTCGTAGGTGAAGTCGGGCGCCTGCCAGTCCTTTGCCGCGACCTTGCCGGTGATCAGCGGCCACGCGCTCTTGCCTTCGAACTGCGCGGGCTTTGGCGCGCCGGCAAGATCGAGGAAGGTCGGCGCGAAATCGAGGTTGCGGATGGCGCCGGTGTTGACGACGCCCGCCGGAACGGTGCCCGGCTCGTACATCACCAGCGGCACCTTGACCGAAGCCTCATAGGCGTTGCGCTTGTCGATCAGGCCGTGTTCGCCCACCTGGAAGCCGTTGTCCGAGGTGAACACGACCAGCGTGTCCTTCTCGAGGCCCGCCTTCTTAAGGTACTGCATGATCCGGCCGACACTGTCGTCCACCGCCGACAGCGTGGCGTAGTAGTACTTGAGGTACTCGGTCATCGGCATGTCGGAATTGTAGTAGAAGTCGATGCCGTGCCAGGTGTTGCGCTGGTCATAGACCCAGCGTGGCTTGCCCTTGTAGTTCTCGGGCGTGTTGGCGGCGCTGGCGGGCAGCCTGAACTGGAAGTTGTCGTACTGGTGCGCGTAGCGCGGCGGCGGCAGCGGATCGGAATGCACCGCCTTGTGGCTGAAATAGAGGAAGAACGGCTTCTTGGGGTCGCGCTCTTTCGTCAGCCAGTCCATCGCATAGTCGGTCAGTTCGTCGGTGATGTAGCCCTTCTGCGGCACTTGCCTACCATCGACGTTGTACTTGTGGACCACGCCCTTGGCGAACTGCGCATCGGGGATGCCGGTGTTGGGGTAATAATTGCCCTGCCCGCTGAAGCTCAGCCACTTGTCGAAGCCGGGGCGCGGCGAGGCGGTGTCGTTGCCCATGTGCCACTTGCCGAAGAACGCGGTCTGGTAGCCCTGGCCCTGGAGGTACTTGGGGAAGAAGGTCAGGCCTTCCTCGGACGAGTTGTTGTTGTCGACCACGCCGTGGTTGCGCGCGGTCATCCCGGTGAGGATCGTGGCGCGGCTCGGGCTGCACAGCGACGAGGTGACGCGGGTGTTGGGAAAATAGCTGCCGCCTGCTGCGAGGCGGTCGATGTTCGGCGTCTTGATGCCCGGTTGCAGGAAGCCGAGGCCATCGAAGCGCAGGTCGTCAACAAGGATGAAGATGACGTTTCGGGGGCGCTGCTGTTGGGCAGGAGATGGGTCCACCGCAGCTTTCGTTGCAGGCGCAGGCTCGGCCAAGGCAGCCGGACAGCCGGAAGAAATGGCCACGATCGCTGCAGCCGCGCCCAGAATGCGCTTCTGAAATTGCCTTGCGCGGGTCATGATACCTTGTCCTCTACCGATCAGCCTTGGTGCGTTCAGCAGCGGGGATGATCTGCCTGAGCGGCGCTGTCAAACCCAAAAAGGATAGCGCTAGTATTTTTGGTGGCGTCTGGTGTTTTGCCGTGCGGCGTCAGACCTGCGGTCCATTTACCTGAGGTGTCGGGTGAACATGCCTTCGGCCGGGTCATCAAGGCAGATCAGTTCGCCGCCGCCCGTCGAACCCCGAATGACGGTGTGAAAGGGGAATTCGCCTTCTGCCGTGGGTCTGCCAAGGGCCGCATCTACCGCAGCAGCCACGATTTCCTCGACCGGCTGGTGCACGGTCGTCAGTGCGGGATAGGATAGCCTGCTGTCTGCAGAGTTGTCGAACCCGGCGATCGCGAGGTCGTGGGGAATGCGGTAGCCAAGGTCCTGCGCCTTGGCCATTGCGCCCAGCGCGGTCAGGTCGTTGCCGGCGAAAATGGCGGTCGGTCGATCAGCCAGCGCGAGCAGTGCCTGCGCTGCCACGGCTCCGGACGGGAAGCTGAAATTGGTGCGGACAATCAGCCGTTCGTCGACCGGAATGCCAGCGCTGGAAAGTGCGTCAAGATAGCCCAGTCGGCGGTCGTCGGCAGGAAGGTGTTCGTCCGGCGGCGCAAGCATCGCGATCCGCCTGTGGCCCTGTGCGATCAGGTGCGAGGTCATCTCGCAGGCCGCAGCCCTGCCCGGCACCGGAATGCGGATGCCCGGCCCTTCCGTATTTGCCGCGATGCGCGCAAAGGGCACCTGAAGGTTGTGCAGCTTTTCCAGCAGCAGGGGATTGTTGGAGAAGGGCGGGGCGACGACGATGGCATCCGGATTGCAGGACAGCCGCAATACCGCTGCGCTGGCGAGGTTGCTGTCGAAGTCGCTGTCGAAATCGAGCGTCTCGATGATGGCATGGTAGCCGCGCCGGGCGCAGGCCTTGCTCATCGCGAGCATGGTGCGGGAGTAATAGCTGCCATCCGCATAAGGCATGAGCAGCGCCACGATGTAGGATTTGCCGCTTGCCAGCTGCCGCGCGGCCAGCGCCGGTCGGTAGTCCAGGGCCTCCATCGCCTCGGTGATGCGCTGCTTCAGGCGTGGACGCACCGTGTCGGCGCCGTTCAGCACCTTGGACACTGTCTTGATGGATACGCCCGCTTTGGCGGCGACATCGGCGATGGTGGACATGGCCGCTAGTCCGTCACATTTCCGCAGCCTGTCAAGCTTTGCCGATTGGTGGGGTCAGTTGTCCCAGTCCGCGAGGGTTTCGCCGGTTGTTGCGTTTTCCAGGACGATCCTGCCGAATTCGACCGCGAGTGCGCAGATGGGCGGCTGGCTCGGCACCTTGTTCGTGCAATGCACCGGCTGGCCATCGGCGTAGCCGGTGATCCGTCCAGCGATCCTGACCTGAAAGGCGCGGGGTGCCGCCTCTTCGTCCTTGGGCAGCTTTGCCGTGTAGGCATAGGGGCGCCTGGCCCTGAGCAGCGTGCGGGGGGCGTCGGACGAGAAGTACTGCACCAGTGCCAGTGTGCGCTCCGGTCCGGCCTCGACCGGGGCAGTGGCCTTGTCCTTGGCCGTGCTGGCCTCATCCGCAGTGTCTGGCGCGTCGGTGACCTTCGCGGTTTGCGGGCACTTTTCCGAGCGCGTCCATGGTCGTTCGATCCAGAATCCCTCGGCCGTTTCGAAGGTCTGGCCATTGGCCAGCGCTGTGAAGAGGGGCTCTGCCGCCCAGTTCTGCCGGTTGAAGGTGACCCGCAGGACGCGCGATGACGGGTCAAGCCGCCACGAACCCCACGCACCGGTTGTGCCGTCCGCGCAGGCGATCGGCATGGTCAGTTCGAAGCTTCGGTTTGCCAGTTCAAGGTTCGATTGCGGCAGGGGATTGCCGGCGGCGACCTCGTCTGCCGCTGCTGCAACGGCGGCGAGGATTTCTGCACGGCCCACTGTGGAAAGCGCCTTGGGCGCGGGCGTCGGCAAAGCCTTGATGGCGGCATCGGGCGCAGAGGATGCCTGCGGTTGCGGATCGGATTGCTGGCACCCGGCGAGGGCGAACAGGGTGGTGGCGAACAGGGCTGGCGGCATCAGCGTCAGGCCCAACGACTGATTGGCCGACCATTCCGTACTGCGCCATGCCCTTATCATCGCCAAGACCTAGCACCGATTGTCGGCAAGGTCATCTATCTGTAAGACCTCGTTATCATGACGATCGAGCAAATTCTGACCCTTGTGGTCCTCGTCAGTGTCGTCATCGCGCTGATTGCCGATCGGATGCGGGCCGATGTCATCGCGCTGAGCGGTGCTGCCATCCTGCTGGTGACAGGCGCCGTGCGCCCCAGCGAGGTTCAGGGCGCCTTTGCCAGCCCCGCCATTCTCACGCTCGCATCGCTGTTCGTGATTGCCTATGCGATGGAGCTTTCGGGGCTGCTCGACAAGGCCATCGAGAAAGCCGTGGTGCTTTGCCGCAGGACCGGGGCGGCGGGCTTGTGGGGGCTTATCGGCATGTCCGGCTTCGGCTCGGCCTTCCTCAACAACACGCCGATCGTGGTGGTTGCGGCGCCCGTCATCAGGGACGTGGCAAGATCCATCGGGCTCGATCCGCGACGCTTCCTGATGCCGCTGTCCTATGTTGCCGTGCTTGGCGGCAGTTGCACGCTGATCGGCACTTCCACCAACCTGCTGGTCGACGACATGGCGCGCTCGTCCGGACAGGCGCCGTTCGGCATATTCGAGATCACCCCGGTCGGGCTGGCCATGGCGGTGGTGGGCGGCCTTTATCTTGTGCTGTTTACCGGCAGGCTGGTCAAAGGGGCGCCTGCGCCTGTCGAGGAGCCTGACAAGACCGCGTCCCGGGCCGATGTCGAACGCCATTCCGTCAGCCACGTGGATGTTGCAGGAGACTCCTTGGAGGACACCAAGGTCTATGCCGAGGTCCGTGAATTCCGGCCGAGGATGGCGCTCATTTCCGTGGCAGTGTTCATTGGCGTGATTGCCGTGGCGGCGATCAACCTCGTGCCGATTGCCGCAGCGGCCTTTGCCGGCGCGGTCCTGCTCATAGTGCTGCGCGTAATTTCACCCGATCAGGCCTATGCCGGATTGCGGCCGGAAATCCTGCTGCTGATCGCAGGGATGGTGGTGATCGGCATTGCCATGGAACAGACCGGCCTTGCCGCCGAAGTAACGCAGTGGATGATCGGTTCGGTCAACGGGGTAGGCCCGCTGACGGCGCTGATCCTGCTGTACGGTGCGACGCTGCTGCTGACCGAACTTCTGTCGAATGCGACTGTTGCGGTCCTGCTGACGCCGGTGGCAGTGGCACTGGCCGAGAGCCTTGCGGTCAGCCCGCGCCCGTTTCTGGTGACGATCATGATGGCGGCAAGCGCCGCTTTCGCCACGCCCTTCGGCTATCAGACCAACGTCCTCGTCTACCAGATGGGTGGCTACCGCTACATGGATTTCGTGAAGGTGGGCCTGCCGCTCAACCTGCTGACCTGGGCTGTGGCGGTCATGGCGATACACCACTACTTCCCGTTCTGACCGCTTTCGGGCCGGGTCTTGCCTCGGCCAGCAAGAGCTGTGCCTCACGCTGGATTGCCAGCGCGATCTCGTGGAAGCTTTCGGTGTAAACCGACCCAGCCCGCCATACCGCGGCGATCGAACGCTTTGCGGCCCAGTCCTTGATGGCCAGCGGCGTCACCACGTTGCGCCCGCCGACTTCGGAGCGCAGGTAGAGTTCGGGCAGGACGGCCAGGCCAAGCCCCGAAGCGCACATCTGGCACAAGCTGTCGAGGCTTGTCCCTTCGTAGTCGGTCAGCAGGGTTAGCCCCAGATCCTCGCAGATTTCCTGGGTTTGCTGGTGAAAGGGATAGCGCGGATCGATGCCCAGCGCCTCGCTGCCCGCAAGATCGGCCCTGATCACGGACCTTCTTCCCGATAGGGGGTGTTCGGGCGGGGCAACCACCTGAAGTCGCTCCTCGAACAGCTTCTCGACGTGCAAGTCGGCACCGGCAGCCGGGATCGGGGTCAGCATGATATCCAGCGCACCGTGCCGAAGTTCGAGCAGGTGTTCGCTGGGAACGCCCTCGCGGATGTGAAGTCTTACTTGCGGCATCTGCTGCTTCAGCACGCCAATGATGCCGGGCAGGAGATAGGGGCCGATGGTCGGCGAAACGCCGAGGCTGATGGTGCCGATCAGCTTGCCAGCGCTTCTGCGGGCGCAGTCTTCAAGGTCGGTCATGTCGAGAAGAAGCCTGCGTGCGCGGGCGACGATTTCCCGGCCGACCGGCGTCAGGCGCACCGGAGTGACTCCGCGTTCGACCAGGGCAACGCCGAGATGCTCTTCCATCTTCTGCACCTGAAGGCTCAGCGTGGGTTGCGAGACGTGGAGGTTGGCCGCTGCCCTTCGGAAGTGCTGATAATCAGCGATTGCAACGAGATACTGCAATTGGCGGAAAGAGAGCATGAGACAGCCTGATTGTTAAAACTTATCAAAATCACCCGCTTCTTTCAATTGGACCTATTGCACGCAGCCATGCAAGGATTTTGTCAAAGTCCGGGCCGAAGTTCGGGACATCTCCCCGCGTGGCAGATGCGTGGAGGCTTGGCGCCATGCCGGCGCCGCTGTCCCACATGTCGCATCAGGCAAGGGAGGTAACCCGGCTCGCCAGCGATGCCGTTGCTTGCAGCCTCGTGCGCGAGGGTGGTGTGGCCTGCGGGAGCGAACCGGACGGACAGTGAAGTTTACAGCAAACAGGAGTACTTGAAGTGCGCGTTATATCTCTGGTTCTTGCAGCCGCCACTGCCCTGTCTCTTCCTGCAGCCGCATCGGCCCAAGCAGCCGCGACGGCGCCGGCAACGCCAAATCTGACGGTGGGCGCGATGATCTACGATCCGCAAGGTGGCGAAGTCGGCAAGATCGACAGCATGAGCGGCGATGCCATCGTTGTCGACACCGGAGCCCACAAGGCGACGCTGCCGAAGTCTGCCTTCGGGGTCGGTGCGAAGGGTCCGACGGTAACCATCACCAAGGCACAGATCGACGAACAGGTTGCAGCGGCAGCACAGAAGGCGGCTGCTGCGCTTGAGGCTGCGCTGGTGGTCGGTGCCGAAGTCAAGGGCAAGGCCGGTACTCCCGTAGGAACGATCAAGGAAGTAACCGCCGAAAAGGTGGTCATCGATCGCGAAGCCGGACCGGTGGCGCTCAACCGGAACGCGGTTGGCCTTGGTGCCCAAGGGCTGTTCATCACGCTGACTGCCGAGGAACTCGACGCCGCCGCCAAGCCTGCTGCGGCTGCTGGCTGATCGCAGGAACCAAATCTGCTGTGCCCGGGTTCGGAAGAGGCCGGGCGCAGCACCTTGCAGCCGGGACATTTCAGGAGACGCACAATCAATCTTACGGCACTGCCTTTATTGCCTCCGGCCGCCCTGGCTTTTCAGAACAGCACGCTTTTCCTGGACCTCGACGGAACGCTGTTCGAACTTGATGACTGTCCCGATGCTGTTTGCGCCGATGCGCAGACCCGGGTTCTGCTCGACGCGCTGCTCGACCGGCTGGACGGAAGGCTTGGCGTGGTCAGTGGGCGTTCTCTGGCCCAGATTGACGACATGCTGGGTGCAGTCAGCCGGGAGATCTGGATTTCAGGCAGTCACGGTGGCGAGCATCGCTGGGGGGGTGTGACGACAAGTCCGCCCAGGCCCAGCGAACTTGATGATGTGGCCGCGCGGTTCTGGGCGTTCGCAGAGGAACACCCCGGCGTTCTGGTCGAGGAAAAGAGCCTTGGCGTTGCCCTGCATTACCGGATGATGCCGCAGGCCGAGGCGGACGCTGTCGCCTTAGCACACGAACTGGCCGAAGATCACGGCCTGTTTCTTCAGCAAGGCAAGATGATGGCGGAATTGCGCGATGCAGGGTCGGACAAGGGTAGTGCCATCCGGGCGATGATGGCGCATCCTGACCTCGCCGGCACGACGCCGGTTTTTGCAGGCGACGACCTGACCGACGAGCCGGGCTTTGCCGCGGTTCGCGACCTTGGCGGGCAGGCCATTCTTGTCGGCGAGCCGCGCCCTACCGCGGCGCGTTATGGCCTGCGCTCTCCGGGCGAGCTGCGCGACTGGCTGTGGGAGGCGCTGGCATGACCGCGTCGCTCGATCTCTGGCCGATCGGCAATTGCCAGGTTTCCGCGCTGATCGACACCTCCGGGAATGTCGTCTGGGGATGCATTCCGCGCGTCGATGGCGATCCGTTCTTTTCGGCCCTGGTGGGTGGAGACGAGCCGGAAACGGGCCTTTGGGCGATCGATCTTGAAGACCGCGTGGAGACCACCCAGCGTTATCTGCGCAATACGCCGGTGCTCGTCACGCGGCATCGCGATGCCAATGGCGGCGAGATCGAGATCATCGACTTCTGCCCCTATTTCCGGCGCAATGGCCGCACTTATCGTCCTGTTGCCTATGCGCGGATCGTGCGTCCGGTTGCCGGCAGCCCGCGCATCCGCATGCGCTTGCGGCCGACCTGCGGCTGGGGCCACGCTTGCGCTGTGACCATCGGCGGATCCAACCACATCCGCTTCCTGTCGCAAGTCATGACGATGCGGCTGACCACGTCCGCGCCGGTCGGGCTTGTGGCAGAGGAACGGGCCTTCCGGGTCGAGCAGGCGCAGTACTTCTTCCTTGGCCCGGACGAGAGCTTTTCTGGCAACCTTGCCGAAACGCTGGAACAGATGCTGGATGCGACCGTGGCCGAGTGGCGCCACTGGGTGCGGGGCCTGGCGACGCCGGTCGAATGGCAGGACGTGGTGATCCGTTCGGCGATCACGCTCAAGCTGTGCCAGCATGAGGAAACCGGCGCCATCGTCGCCGCGCTGACGACTTCGATCCCCGAACATGCCGGGTCGCAGCGCAACTGGGACTATCGCTATTGCTGGATCCGCGATGCCTATTACACGGTGCAGGCGCTCAACCGGCTGGGCGCGCTGGACGTGCTCGAAGGCTATCTCGCCTACTTGCGCAACATCGTCGACAATGCCCGCGGCGGCCATATCCAGCCGCTGTACGGGGTGCTGGGCGAAGCAACGCTGGACGAAGGCGTGGCCGAGAAGCTTCCCGGCTATCGCGGCATGGGCCCGGTGCGGGTGGGCAACGCTGCCTATTCGCAGGTCCAGCACGATGCCTATGGCCAGATCGTCCTGTCCAACACGCAGGCGTTCCTTGACCAGCGCCTGTTGCGCATGTCGGGCCGCGCCGATTTCGAGGCGCTGGAGAAAGTGGGCGAGCGGGCATGGGAGCTGTTCGACAAGCCCGACGCAGGGCTGTGGGAACTGCGCACCCGGCAGTCGGTCCACACCTATTCGGCGGCGATGTGCTGGGCGGCCTGCGACCGGTTGGGCAACGCGGCGCAGGCCATCGGCCTTGATGACCGGGCGGCCTTCTGGGGGGAGCGCGCGGCCACGATCCGCGAGAGGATAGAGCGCGCCGCATGGCGGCCCGAGACCGAGCGGATGTCGGCCACCTTTTCGGGCGACGATCTGGATGCCAGCGTGATCCAGCTGCTCGACCTGCGTTTCCTGGCGCCGGACGACCCGCGCTTCGTCTCCACCCTGTCGGCGATCGAACAGGGCTTGCGGCGGGGGTCGCACATGCTGCGCTATGCCACCGAGGACGATTTCGGACTGCCGGAAACGGCCTTCAACGTCTGCACGTTCTGGCTGATCGAGGCCCTGCACCTGACCGGGCGCGGTGCCGAGGCGCGGGCGCTTTACGAAGAGATGCTCGGGCGCCGCACGCAATCGGGCCTGCTTTCCGAAGATATCGATCCGGCAAGCGGTGAACTGTGGGGCAACTACCCCCAAACCTACTCTCTGGTCGGGCTGATCAACTGCGCCGTCCTGCTGAGCAAACCCTGGAACAGCGTACGATGAGCAGGCTGATAGTCATTTCGAACCGGGTGAGTGCCGGTGGCGGTGCACAGGGCGGGCTGGCCGTCGCGCTCTCGGCGGCCTTGCGCGAACATGGCGGCATCTGGTTCGGCTGGTCGGGCAAGGAGACGAGCGAGTTTACCGGTCATATCAACCTTGAGCGGGTCGACGGCGTCACCACGGCGACGGTGGATCTGGAAGAGCAGGACATCGAGGAATACTACGACGGCTACGCCAACCGTACGCTCTGGCCGCTGTTTCACTACCGCATCGATCTGGCCGAGTATGAACGCAGCTTCGCCGATGGCTACCGGCGCGCCAACGAGCGCTTTGCCGAGACCGCGCTGCCGCTGATCGAGCCGGATGATCTGGTGTGGGTGCAGGATTACCACATGTTCCCGCTCGGCAAGGAACTGCGGGATCGCGGCGTTGAAAACCGCATCGGCTTTTTCCTGCACATCCCCTGGCCACCGCGCCGTCTGCTGGCGACCTTGCCCGAGGCACGCGCGCTGACCGAAAGCCTGCTCGCCTACGACCTGATCGGCTTTCACACCGATGAATGGCTGCAGTCCTTCGGCGATTATGTGTCGCACGAGATGGGCGGCACGATCGACGAGGATGGCTGGCTGACGGTGGGCGAGCGGCGCCTGCGGCTGATCGCGTGCCCGGTCGGCATCGACGCCAAGGAATTCGCCGCCCTTGCCGCGAGCGAGAAGGCAAGGGAAACCTACGAGCGGGTCCGCATCAGTGCGGTCGGCCGCACGCTGATCGTCGGGGTGGACCGGCTGGACTATTCCAAGGGCCTCGAGGAGCGCTTCCTCGGCTATGAGCGGTTCCTGACCGAGCACCCTGAGGAACGCAAGGGAGTGACTCTCCTGCAGATCGCGCCGCCCTCGCGCGGGACGGTCGACAGTTACCAGCGCATCCGCAGCACGCTGGAAGGGCTGGCCGGGCGCATCAACGGGGCGCATGCCGGGCTGGACTGGGTGCCGATCCGTTATGTCAACCAGGGCTATACGCGCGACATGCTGGCCGGGGTCTATCGCGCCAGCAAGGTGGGCCTGGTCACCCCGTTGCGCGATGGCATGAATCTGGTCGCCAAGGAGTATATCGCCGCGCAGGACCCAGATGATCCCGGCGTGCTGATCCTGTCACGCTTTGCCGGTGCGGCAGAGCAGATGCCCGAGGCGCTGCTGGTCAATCCGCATAGCGCGGAAGAGATATCGGACGCGCTGGGCCGCGCCATCACGATGCCGCGCGAGGAAAGGATACGGCGCTGGCAGACGCTGATGAACGGCGTTGAAGCGCAGGACGTGATGTGGTGGTCGAAGCGATTCACCGACGCGCTGGCACGGGCCTGTCATCAGGAACCTTGTTCATAAGGCAAATGCGATACGCGGCATGCCGGCCTGCGCCACAATCCGCCATCGGTGTTCGCATGTTTCAGCGTGTGCGCGGGAGCTTGTTCCTCGCAGGTGCGTATAGCCTTGAGGCTCATCACTGCCGCGGTCCGTTGCAGGCGACAGCCTCCGGTTTTTGACCAAGGAAGACTTTTGCATGCCTGCGCGACCGACACCTGCAGCGGAAGCCGCCGCCATCACCGTCCCTGAAGCTGCGGGCGGTTGGGGATCATTGCAGGGTATCGCTGCGACCGAACTTTCGCAGGCGGCAGGTCCGGGGGCTATCGAAACGCTTGCCCATCTCAACAAGCCGGACGGTACGGCTTGCACATCGTGTGCGTGGATCAAGCCGCCAACGCCTGCCGCGTTCGAATTTTGCGAAAACGGGGCAAAGGCGACGCTGTGGGACCTGACCAGCGCGCGGGCTGAGCCGGAATTCTTCGAACGGCACACGGTTGCCTCGCTGCGCCAATGGAGCGCCCACGATCTCGAGAAGGAAGGCCGGCTTACCGAGCCGCTGCGTTACGACGCATCCACCGACCGTTACTTGCGCACGACCTGGGACGAGGCCTTTGCCGCCATTGGCAGCACGTTGAAGCAGACGCCACCCGAAGCCATGACCTTCTATGCCAGCGGCAAGGCCGCACTGGAGCCAAGCTATCTTTACGCGGCGTTCGCCCGGATGCTGGGGCACAACAACCTGCCTGACAGCTCCAACATGTGCCATGAAACGACGTCGGTCGGTTTAAAGAAGGTGATCGGGTCACCGGTGGGGACATGCCAGATCGAGGATTTCGATCGGTGCGACGCGATCTTCTACCTCGGCCAGAACCCCGGCACCAATTCGCCGCGCATCCTTCATCCCTTGCAGGAGGCGGTGAAGCGGGGTTGCCGGATCGTGACGTTCAACCCGCTGAAGGAGGCGGGGCTGGTGGAGTTCATCAACCCGCAAAGCCCGCTGGAGATGTTGACCGGCAAGGCGACGCGGCTGAGCCATCTGTACCTGCAGGTGCGTCCGGGCGGCGATATTGCCGCGCTGATGGGCGTGTGCAAGCACGTGCTGGCAAGAGCGGAGCACGAGCCGGGCCTGCTCGACAGCGGATTTCTGGCGGAACACACCGATGGTTTCAACTCCTTCCGCGAAAAGGTGGCCCGGACGGATTGGCCTGAACTGGAGCAGGCGAGCGGTGTGACCCGTGCCGAGATGGAGGCAGCTGGCGATGTCTATGCCGAGGCCAAGGCGGTGATCGGCATCTATGGCATGGGCCTGACGCAGCAGGTGCGTGGCAGCGAGGCCATCGGGATGCTGGTGAATCTGCTGTTGCTGCGCGGCAACATCGGCCGTCCCGGGGCGGGGTGTTCGCCGATCAGGGGGCACTCCAACGTGCAAGGCCAGCGCACCGTGGGCATCACCGAAAAGGTGGCGCTGGCCCCGGTCGGGAAATACCGCGAGGTGCTCGGGCTGGAGACGCCGCAGCAGGACGGGCACAACACGCACGCATTTCTGGAAGCGCTGCTGGCCGGGCGCAACCGCGTCTATCTGGGACTTGGCGGGAATCTCGCCATGGCCGTGCCGGACCAGGAGGCAGTGCATGAGGCGTGGACGCAGATGGACATGACGGTCCACATCGCCACGCGGCTCAATCACACGCATCTGTTGCCGGGCAAGGACAGCTGGATACTGCCCTGCCTTGTCCGGTCGGAAGAGGATATTCAGGACAGCGGCAATCAGTTTGTCAGCGTGGAGGACAGCTTCAGCCACATCTACAGCTCGAAAGGCAGGCGCAAGCCGGCCAGCGAGCACCTGATGAGCGAGACGGCGATCATCTGCGAGCTGGCCAAGGCGAGCCTGCCATTCCATCCCCGGTGGCTGTGGGACGAATGGCGCGCCGATTATGCCCGCATCCGGGAGCTGATCGCCCGGACCTATCCCGATCAGTTCCACGACATGGAAGCACGGATGCACGCGCCCGGAGGTTTCTACCGCGGCAACGACGCGCGCGAACGCATCTGGCATACCGCGAGCGGCAAGGCGGAATTTACCGACCCGACGGCGTTGAACGCAGGCCCTGCAGGCGATGGCCTGCGACTGATTACGCTGCGTTCGAACGATCAGTTCAACACGACCATCTATGGCCATTCCGATCGCTTGCGCGGGCTTGAGGGTGAGCGAACGGTGGTGCTGGTCTCGCAGGGCGAGATGGCGCGCCAAGGCCTGGTCGAAGGTCAGCGGGTTACGCTGGTCACGGCGATGGAGGAAGAGCGGCGACGGGCCGTGGCCGGACTGAAAGTGGTGGCATATGACCTGCCGGACGGATGCGTGGCAGGGTATTTCCCGGAACTCAATCCGCTGGTGCCGCTGTCCCTGCGTGACCGGCTTTCAGACACGCCGGCCAGCAAGGGCATACCGGTCAGGTTCGAGACCTGACCGGAGTATCGCTTATTTCGCTACTTCGGCATTCGTGGCGAACGGACAACCGTTGACCCGGACGCGGAAGTCCGAGGAATGCTTGTAGGCGCGGCGGCGGGCGCGGTTGATCCCGCCGAGCGGCTGGTGCGCCACCAGCGCATTCCATGGCGAGAAGTGCATGGCTTCGTCGATGCGCTGCACTTTTTCGGCCGACCAGCTGTCCTGCGGTTCGATGCGCAAGGTTGCCACCTGGACGAATGGCGCATCTTCTTCCTTCCACTCGACGCTGGCGTCTTCGATCGGCTGCTGTTCGATGTCCCGTGCAAGCTGGACCTCGAAGGCCCATTCGCCGGTGAGGCTGGCGGCATCCTCGCGGATCGTTTCGCGCAGGCCATCGGGG
The DNA here is from genome assembly GCF_012641315.1 of Novosphingobium sp. ERW19. Taxonomy (NCBI): domain Bacteria; kingdom Pseudomonadati; phylum Pseudomonadota; class Alphaproteobacteria; order Sphingomonadales; family Sphingomonadaceae; genus Novosphingobium; species Novosphingobium sp. ERW19. The sequence goes on along the minus strand of NZ_JABAIC010000007.1, from coordinate 23,235 downwards.
CGGCCTGACGTGTCGATGATGGTGCCGGTCAGCGCGGTGAGTGCGGGCGAAAGCGGGCGCAGGCGGAACTTGGCAACGTGGTTGCCATAGCGGAAGGGCACGGTGCTGAAATAGGTTTCGCCCAAGGGGTGAACTTGCGGCGATCCGCCCATACCGGCCAGTGCCTTGGATTCCAGGCCGATCTTTCCGAGTGCCGAATTGATGAAGCCGAGCACGGTCGAAAGGGCGACCTTTGCGCCCTCGGCACGGTCTGTCGTGGCGGCAAGGAGCTTCAGCTTGCCGGCGAACTTGTCCGGGGTGGGCACAGCGAAGACGGGCACATTGACCATCAGGAAGTCCTGGCCTTGGCCTTCTGCGCCGGGCAGCCGGTCGCCCGGAACATGCTCGACCTTCAGCGCAAGACCACGCGGAAGGACGACGTTGTCGTCAAGAATGTCGCCGGGATTGGTCGAGATGCGCAACGCGGCGGGATAGGTGCCGGGATTGGCGAACAGGCCCTGGGCAAGTTCGGGCGGGAGATTGCCATCGATCCTGAACGTGCCTTCGAACAGGCCGTGCGCCTTGGCGTGAACTGCCCGAACCGCGCGGCCATAGTCTTCCGCGGTCGTCTCGAGAATGTGATCGAACGACTTTTCGAGGCTGGCGTCGGTTTCCGCCTCGTCGGGCTGCGGTTGTTCGAGATCGGGATGATAGCGAAGCGGCGGTGAAATCACGGGCATCCTTTCAGGCGAGTGACACAAAAGGGTCGGGCAGATGGGGGATGATCTTGTCGAGCGTGAGCGGGAAGCTGCGCACGCGCGCGCCGCAAGCGTTGTAGACCGCGTTGGCGACGGCACCGGCAGCCCCGCAGATGCCCAGTTCGCCAACGCCCTTGGCTTGAAGCGGGCTGGCGGCGGCATCGCGCTCTTCCAGCAGGATCACTTCGAGCGCAGGGACATCGGCATGGACCGGCACGTGGTATTCGGCGAGATCGTGATTGACGAGATGGCCATCGCGCAGGTCGAAGACGAGTTCTTCGGTCAGCGCACTGCCGATGCCCCAGACCATGCCGCCAAGGCACTGCGAACGCGCGGTCTTGGCATTAAGCACGCGACCGAAGCCGAATGCCCCGGTCATGCGGCGTACCCGCACCTCGCCGGTGAAGGCATGAACGCCAACCTCGGCGAAGAAGGCGCCGTAGCTGGCTTGTGCATAGTCCTTGTAGGTCTTGCCCGGCTTGATCGATCCGATCTCTGCGATGTCCTTGCCGCCGAGAAGATCGGCAAGCGCGCGCTGCGAACCGGCGTGGCTGGCGATGCCATCCTTGATTTCCAGTGCATCGACATCGCAGTCGAGTGCTTTGGCAATCTTTTCGCGGATCGCCTCACAGGCGCGCATGACGGCAGAACCGGTGGAAATCGCGCCGAAGCTGCCGCCGGACCCTGCGCCGGGTGGCAACGCTGAATCGCCCAGGACGACCCGCACCTTGCTGATCGGCAGACCGAGCATTTCGCCGGCGATCTGCCCCATGATGGCATAGGACCCTGTGCCGATGTCGGTCTGGTCGGTTTCGACCAATGCGGTGCCGTCTGCCTTCAGGGTGACGCGGGTTTCGGCGGGAATCATCACATTGACGCGCGCGGCGCTGGCCATGCCCATCCCGATCCACCAATCGCCCTCACGCGTCTGGCAAGGTTGAGGTTTGCGGTGGTCCCAGCCAAAGCTGGCTGCACCCTGCTCCAGCGCTTCCACCAGCATTCTCGACGAATAGGGCGTGCCCTTCACCGGGACCTTGGCAGGAAGATTGCGCTTGCGCAGTTCGATGGGATCGATGCCGACCGCTTCGGCAAGTTCATCCATCGCGGCCTCAAGGACCTGCATCCCCACGGCTTCGCCCGGAGCGCGGACCGAGCCTGCAGTCATGCGGCAGATCCGTGCGACTTCCACCTTGAGCAGACGGTTCTCGCCGCCATAGAGGAATTCGGTCGCCTGCGTGACAGGCTCGGCGAAGTCTTCGTCCGGCAGATTCGAGACATGGGCCTCGTGCCCCAGTCCGACGATCTTGCCTGCAGCGTCTGCCGCCAGGCGCACGCGCTGGCGCGTTTCGGACCGGCGCATGACTGTCTGGAACACCTGCTGGCGCGTCATCACCACGCGGACCGGGCGGCCCAGTTCCCTGGCGGCAATGGCCGCAGCCACGGCTTCATGCGTGATGCCCAGCTTCGAACCGAACCCGCCGCCGACATAGGGCGCGATGATCCGCACCTTCTTCGGCGAGATCGACAGGCAGTCGGCGATCTCTTTCACGTTGAAGGCCAGCATCTGATAGCTGCCGCGCAGGATCAGTTGATCATCCTGCCACTCGGCGATGGTCGCATGCGGTTCCATCGCGGCGCTGGCGTGGCCGGGCGTGTCGTATTCAACGTCAATGCTGAACGCGGCGTCGCGCATCGCCTGGTCCAGATCGCCACCTTCGACGGGTTTGCTGTCAGACGGCGTTTCGACCTTTGCATCCGGGCTTTCGGGATCGAACGGCACCGGATCACCGGCGGGTTCGTATTCCACTTTCAGCGCCAGCGCCGCATCGCGCGCCTGCTCGAAGGTTTCGGCCACGACGAGTGCCACAGGCTGGGCAAAGTAATCGACGGTTTGGACATCCTGCGCCGGTGCCTTGCCCGCGGTCCCTTGCGTGGATCGGCGCACCATCGCTTCATCGGCAAGCACGGCCAGCACGCCGGGCATGGTCATCACCCTGTCCCTGTGGATGGCCTTGACCGTGCCTTGCGGAACGTCTGCCAGCACCAGCACGCCTTCGACGCAGCCTTCGATCTTCCATTCTGCGGAGTACGTGGCCGTGCCGCTGACCTTGAGGGGACCTTCCGGTCGATCGAGCGGCTTGCCGATCACGCCCTGCTTCATGGTGTCGAGCAGGTTGCGCTTGTCCGGCGTGTTGTACATGTCGGCCAAAGTCATGCGCATGGATCAAGCCTTTCCGGTTTGGGTGGCTTCGTTGAGCGTCGCAGCCAGCGCGCGCGCGACGAGCGGAATCTTGAAGTCGTTTGCGCCGAAGCCATGCGCGTCCTTGAGCAGGACTTCGGCAGCCTTGGCATAGAGCGAGGGGCTCGGCTTTTCGCCGATCAGCACTTGCTCGACCGCCAGATCGCGCCACGGCACTGTCCCGAGGCTGCCGAAGGCGAGCGCGCAGCGTGCGATGCGACCCTGATCCATCGTCAGATCCACGGCGACAGAGACCAGCGCGAATGCATAGGACGCGCGGTCGCGCACCTTGCGGTAGATCTGCACGCCGCCGGTGGGCGCGGGGAGGCGCACGGCCGTGATGAGTTCACCTGGCTCCAGCGTGTTGTCGCGCGAGGGGTCGTCACCGGGCATCCGGTGAAATTCCGCGATCGGGATCTCGCGCGCGCCCGATGCGCCTTCGACAAGGACGACAGCGTCAAGCGCCAGCATGGCAACGGCCATGTCACCCGGATATGTGGCGATGCAGGAATCGCTGGTGCCGAGCACGGCGTGAATGCGGTTGAAGCCATTGCGCGCAGCACAGCCCGATCCGGGCTCGCGCTTGTTGCAGGCCTGCGTGGTGTCGTAGAAATAGCCGCAGCGGGTTCGTTGGCAGAGGTTGCCGCCCGTCGTAGCACGGTTGCGCAATTGCGGGCTGGCACCGGCAAGGATTGCCTTGGCCAGAAGCGGCCAGTTTTCCCGCACGCGCATATCAGCCGCGCAATCGGCATTGGTGACAAGGGCGCCCACCCTCAACCCCTCACCTTCTGGGGTTATCTCGCCAAGCTCGGTGCGGCGGATCGAAATGACCCTGTCCGGCGCAGCAATCTGCAGCTTCATCAGATCGACCAGATTGGTACCGCCAGCGATGGCAACTGCGCCGGATTGCAGCGAGTGGACCGCGTCTTCGGCCGATGCCGCGTGGTCGAGAACAAAAGCCTTCATGCCGATGCTCCCTGCGAGCCTGCGTCTTGTTCGATGACGTCCTGAAGTGCTGCAATGATGTTCGAGTAGGCACCGCACCGACACAGATTGCCGCTCATGCGCTCGCGCAGTTCCTCGACGGTCGGGGTCGGGGCTTTGGTCAATTCATCGGTGGCGGCGCTGGCCCAGCCTTCGGCAAGCTCCTGCATCATCGCCTTGGCCGAACAGATCTGTCCGGGGGTGCAGTATCCGCACTGGAACCCGTCGTGCGTCACGAACGCATGCTGCAGGGCCGAGAGGTTGTCTGCCGTGCCGATGGATTCGATCGTTTCGATCTCATCGCCTTCGTGCAACTGGGCCAGCGAGAGGCAGGAGTTCATGCGGCGTCCATCGACCAGAACCGTGCAGGCGCCGCACTGGCCATGATCGCAACCCTTCTTGGTGCCGGTCAGCCCAAGATCCTCGCGCAACCATTCAAGGAGGGTCCGTCGGGAATCCAACGGGAGTTGGTTGGGAACACCGTTTACGATGGCCACGCCGATGCTGGAACCCATGTGTGCTGACCGCCTTGTTGCTGGAATTGCGACTTGGGAACGCACCGGCTGGCGCATTGATCCGACCATGCATGGCTTTATCGGTCCGAAGGGCAGGGCATCTGCCGCTTGTCACTGTAAATGAACAAGAATTCACATGCCGATTTCAGAACTTGTAGGCTGCCTCAAGACCTATCATGCGGGTTGGCAGCGCCTTGCCGGTCTGGCGCAGGAATTGTCCGGCGCTGAATACGGCCAGAGAAGCGGAAAAGGACAACTCCGGGCTTGCCTGCCAATCGAGGCCAAGTTCGAACAGGTTGCCGATGTGTCTTGCCCGAGACTTCCCGGCTGGCCGGATGATCTGGCCCGGCACGTCATAGACGCCATCATGCCGTGAAGCGCGCCAGAACGCGCCTGCCGAAAGCTCCATCGTGACCTTCCTGCCAAGGTCGAGATCGAGGCTTGGCTGGACGTTCAGGATGTTGCGGGGACCGATCGGGGTCAGTTCTCCGAAGTAACGACCCTTGGGGAAAAGTGCGTTGAAGGTGCCCAGCGTGCGGTCATCGGGCGAGCGATCACCGCTGGCATAATTGGCGCGCAGGCGGATCCGCGGACGGAAGCGGGCTTCCGGAAAACTGATCGCGGTTTCCGTGGCCTGGGACCATGCCCGGATGCGCTGCCCTGCAAAGTCACCGCGCTGGATCATCGTTTCCCAGTTCCACGCGATCCTGCCGCGATGGCCAAACAGCCGCAGCCCGAACGTATCGCGACGCTCCCTGCCGATCACGTCGCCAAAGCGGGCTGCCTGATTGCGGTATCCGATCCAGTAGGCATCGACAGCCATGCCGCTGCCCGCAACCACAGTCGCATAGACCGCACGCAAGCGCCGCCGATCCGTTGCGCGGTCGTCGAAATTGCCCGGCCTGATCTCCACGGCGCGCAAGTCCATCAGATCGACCCGCAGTCCGCCGAACTCGGCAATGGCGCGAACGCCATCGAACGGCTGCGGGATATTCGGGCCATAGCGCGTGCCGACAAGCCGCTCCGAACCGAGCGCGACGAGCTCGCGTCCTGCGCGCAAGGTCACGTTCCGGCCTTCGGGCAGCGGCACGCGCAAATCGGCAAACCCTTGCGCAAGATCGACACCGGTCTGATCGGCAGGGCCGCTGCCGCCGTCGACGCCGCGGGCATAGCCGATGATCGGCTGGACAAAGACCCGTGCGGGTCCTGCATGCACGTCCACCAATGGCAGGGCGCGCAACCACAGGTATCCGTCATCGGGCGCATCGCCCCAGAGCGGGTTGGCATAGCCTTCATGCCGCGCGCGGGCCTCGAGCCCCAGCGTCACTCGCACTGCGCCTGCACTGTCCAGACGCAGATTCTTCAGCCGATCCATGCCACCATCAGCCGCGTCGAACCCCGCCCAATCCTCGTCATAGCGAAGGTTGGTCCGTTCCGGCGCTTCCTCGGCCTGCGCGCGTGCTGCCAGTGCGGACAACACGATGCCGAGCGCAAGGCGTCCGATCACTGCCGGTGCAATTCGGCCATTTGCGGATGCCGCACGAACACACAGGTCCCCACCAGCACCACGCCGCCGGTGATCAACAAGGTAGGCCCAAGGCCCAGCCAGCGGAATACCAGCGTTCCGGCCAGCGCGCCTGCAAAGATCGCCGCTACGGCTCCCACCCTTGCTGCAAGGTTGGGGCCCGTGCCTGCTGCCAGACGTGAATCCGATGCAATACCGGTAATCGTCAGGGTCAGCACGGTCGTCGTCAGATCGGGCACTTTGAGTTGGCGCACCACCGCATTGCGGAATCCCATCGCACCTGCGGCAAGACCTACGACAGCCAGTGCCTGCCATAACGCAGCCACGGCCGGTGAGCTGCGGAGCACAAGCGATCCGGCAAGGAACAGCAACGCGCTTTCGATCGCGGCTGCCCGGACCAGCATGTGGCTCAACCGTTCGGCCTTGTTGCTGCGCCACATTCGTCCGGCGAGGACCGCCCCGAGCATGAACGCGCCAAGCGCGACGACATAGTGCCAGGCATGGAATCCCTCCGCCCCCGCTGTGGCAAAGGCGAGGAACACCACGTTGCCGGTCATGTTCGCGGTGAACACCTTGTCCATGCCCAGAATGCTCGCCGCGTCGACCATCCCGGTAGTGGCGGACAGAACCAGCAGCAACCGGAACAGCGGCGTGGGAGTCTTGAGGGGTACGCTTTCGTTCATGTCTTCTCCTTGGCGCACCCACTGAAGTCCTGACGCGGCTCAGGGACGACCCTGTCGTCGCGCATGCTCGGCGACGAGCGCGGCCAGGATGAAGCCGCCCACCAGCCCGACATGTTCGAAAAAGGCATTGGTCGCGAAGAAGCGCTCCTGCCCCTCCATCGTCCAGAAGGCATTGGCGACGAAAGCGGCCAGCAATGTGAACACGCCGAGCATTCCTGCGCCCAGCCAGACGAAGCGCCCCAGCAGGATCAGCAGCGGCCCGATGATTTCCACCGCAATGGTGAGTGCTGCCCAGACCGCAGGCGGGGCCATCCCGAAGTGGGCCTGTTCCGCCACGGCCCCCGGCCAGTCGGTCAGCTTGGCCAGGCCACCCACAAGGTAAGCCCCCACCAGCAGCAGCCGCGCCAGGAACCATGTCGGCGGCCAATCGAGGATCGTGTGGATCAAGCGGGGTTCGGGATCGCGCATCGTCAGACCGCCCAGCAGCCACAGCCGAGCGCGCCCCAGAAGCTCTGCACGTCTGCGGTCGGCACGCTTGCGCCAAGGGCAGAGGCATGGTCGTGCCCGTGGACGCCGCAAGCCGATGCACAGCCGCATGCGCTGGCCAGCTTCGCTGCCGCTTCGGGTTCCCGGTAGTAGCCACCGAAGGTCCTGACCGGCGACCAGTCAGGCATTGGCGCGGGCAGGGCAGGGGCCAGCGAGCCGAAGTCTTCTTCGCCATGGACCACCTTGCCGCCCAGCAGCGTCAGCACGGCACGGATATGCGCAATGTCGCGTTCGGGCACTGCGAAGTAGTCCGCCGAAAGCAGCGCGCAGTCCGCAAGCTGGCCCGGCTTGATCTGGCCCTTTTTCCCGACTTCGCTGGAAAACCAGGTGTTCTCGTGCGTCCACATCGCCAGCGCCTTTTCGCGGCTCACGCGGTTTGCGCCGGGATAGAGGGCGAGGCCGCCCACGGTGCGTCCGGTGACCAGCCATGACAGCGAAACCCACGGGTTGTAGCTGGCAACGCGCGTCGCATCCGTGCCTGCGCCGACCGGAATGCCGGCTGCGATCATTCGCGCGATCGGCGGGGTGCGTTCAGCAGCGCGGGCGCCGTAGCGCTCGACGAAGTATTCGCCCTGATAGGCCATGCGGTGCTGCACGGCGATGCCGCCGCCCAGCGCGGCGATACGGTCGATGTTGCGCTCGCTGATCGTCTCGGCATGATCGAAGAACCAGTTGATGCCGCTGAGCGGCACGTCGCGGTTGACCTTCTCGTAGACGTCGAGCGCCCGACCGATGGTTTCGTCATAGGTCGCGTGCAGGCGCCAGGGCCAGCGGTTCTCGGCCAGCAGGCGGATGACGGGTTCGAGATCGCCTTCCATCGAGGGTGGCATGTCGGGCCGGGCAACGCGGAAGTCCTCGAAGTCGGCGGCGGAATAGACCAGCATCTCGCCGGCGCCGTTGTGGCGATAGGTGTCGTCCCCCTGACCCGGGGTGACCTGCTTTACCCACCCGGCGAAATCCGCCAGTTCCTCCTTCGGCTTCTGGGTGAACAGGTTGTAGCTGATGCGCACGGTCAACTGCCCGTCATCGTGCAGCTTTTCGATCACGTGGTAATCGTCAGGGTAGTTCTGGAACCCGCCGCCCGCATCGATCACGCTGGTCACGCCCAGCGAATTCACCTCGCGCATGAAGTGGCGGGTGGAATTGATCTGGTAGTCCTCGGGCAGCTTCGGCCCCTTGGCCAGCGTGGAATAGAGGATGGTGGCGTTGGGCTGTGCGAGCAGTAGCCCAGTAGGGTTGCCAGCTGCGTCGCGGACAATCTCCCCGCCCGGAGGATTGGGCGTGTCCTTGCCATAACCCACCACGCGCAGCGCTGCGGCATTGAGCAAGGCGCGGTCGTAAAGGTGAAGGATGAACACCGGCGTATCGGGCGCCACTGCGTTCAGTTCGGCCAGCGTCGGCAGGCGCTTCTCGGCGAACTGGTGCTCGGTAAAACCGCCAACGACGCGCACCCACTGCGGCGCGGGCGTGCGATCAACCTGTGCCTTGAGCATCGCCATGGCATCGGCGAGCGTCGGCACGCCGTCCCAGCGCAGTTCCATGTTGAAGTTCAGCCCGCCCCGGATGATGTGCATATGGCTGTCGATAAGTCCGGGGATCATGCGGCGGCCTCGGGCGTCGATGACCGTTGCGTCGGGCGCAGCCGCCCGCACTTCCTGCTCGGAGCCAACCGCCAGAAAGCGCCCGTCGCGGATCGCCACGGCTTCGGCGCGGGGGTTCTCGCGGTCGAGCGTGGTGACGAGGGCGTTCACGATCATAACGTCGTCACGCATGGGCTGGGGCTTTCTGTCTTTGGCGCGGGCAAGGCCGGGAATCAGGGACAAGGCTGAGGCACCAAGTGCCCCGGCCAGGGTCTCGCGGCGACTGGCGCTCATGGCTGGTCATCCGGCGCAGGCGGCAGGCCGGTCACCCGTTCCGCGCAACTGGTCTTCCAGAACAAGGCGACCTCCTGCCCATGGATCACCCGTTTCGCCAGCGGCATGGCCTGTTCGCCCAGCAGCATGCCGAGCAGTCCCAGCAGCGCGATCGCGGGAGGGGCGGGCGATCGCGTGCCGAGCAGGCTGTAGAGGGCACCGACCAGCAGTCCGATGCCAAGGGCGGCGAGATAGGGCTTCATGAGCAGGAGGCTCCCGATTGGGCCGGTGAGGGATCAGTGGCCTTCGGGGTGGGGTGCTTCGTGCGGGAAAGCGCCGCGCTGCGGGGCCTTGTGGACCATGGTGTAGGCATAATCGACGCCCATGCCGTATGCTCCCAGATGCTCGCGCACGATGTCCATCACGCCATTGTAGGTATCGCGATGCGCCCAATCGCGCTGCAGTTCGAGCAGGGCATTGATCGTGGTGAGCGATTGTGCGCCAGCCTGTTCCATGCGCCGCACGGCAGCGTCGTGCGCTTCCTGCGAGGTTCCGCCGGAGGCGTCGGTAACGATGTAGATCTCGAAGCCTTCCTCGATCGCGCAGAGCGTGGGGAACAGCAGGCAGGCCTCGGTCCACAGCGCGGCGATGACCAGCTTCTTCTTCCCGCTCGCCTTGACCTGCGCGACCAATTCGTCGGAATCCCACGAATTCATCGAGGTGCGCTCGATCGGCTTCTGTTGCACCACGTCGAGCAGTTCGGGCCAGATATAGCCCGAGAAACTCTCGGTCTCGACCGCGGTCAGGATGATCGGCACATTGAACAGCTTGGCTGCCTTGGCCAGCGCCACGGTGTTGTTCTTGAGCGTCTGCCGGTCGATGCTGGTGACGCCGAATGCCATCTGCGGCTGGTGGTCGATGAAGATGAACAGCGTATCGTCAGCGTTGATCAGCTTCTGGGAACGGAAGGACATGGAAATTTCTCCTGACGGGGTTTGGGGGTTCAGTGCGCCTGCAGATGCGCTTCGAGGAACCAGAGCTGCTTGTCGGTCTCGCGCGAGACTTGCGTGAACAGATCGGCCGTATCGGCATCGCCGATGACGCCCGCCTGATCGATCGCCTCGCGCACCGCCTTGCCGAAGGCGCCAAGGCTTGCGCTGAGGGCCTTGAGGTGCGCCTCGCCGCCCGTGGCCTCCAGCGGATAGCCATAGAGCGTGGTCGCAGCGGCGGTGGTGGTCACTCGTCCGTCGGCCACATGGCCGAGCGTGGTGATGCGCTCTGCCAGCAGATCGACGAACTGCTCGATCTCGTCGTGCACGGCGTCGAACAGCTGGTGCAGTTGCAGGAAGTGCGGTCCTTTGACGTTCCAGTGGGCCTGCTTGGCCTGTGCCTCGAGGTCGAGCGCGTCTGACAGGCGGGCCTGCAGCAAGCCGCAGGCCTGCTTGCGCACGTGTTCCGAAAGGTCGATGCGGCTGGAGTAGCTCATCGCCTCAAGCCTTGATGAAGGCGATAAGGTCGGCGTTGATCATATCCGGATGGGTTGAGGCCATGCCGTGAGGCAGGCCCGGATAGGTCTTGAGCGTACCCTTCCTGACCAGCTTGATCGCCAAGTGTGCCGAATTGGCAATGGGCACGATCTGGTCGTCCTCGCCATGCATGATCAGCACCGGCACATCGATAGCCTTGAGATCTTCGGTGAAGTCGGTTTCCGAAAAGGCCTTGATGCAATCGTAGTGCGCCTTGGCACCACCCATCATGCCCTGCCGCCACCAGTTGTCGATCAGCCCCTGGCTGACTTTGGCACCGGGACGGTTGAAGCCGTAGAACGGCCCGGTCGGCACATCCTGGAAGAACTGCGCCCGATTGGCGACCAGCGCGGAACGGAAGCCGTCGAACACTTCCATTGGCAGCCCGCCTGGATAAGCGGCTGTCTTCAGCATGATCGGCGGAACTGCGCCGATCAGCACCGCCTTGGCCACGCGGCCGGGCCGGGCGCGGGCCACATAGCGGGCAACTTCGCCACCGCCCGTGGAATGGCCGATATGGACGGCGCCACGCAGGTCGAGGTGATCGGTCAGCGCGGCAACGTCTGCCGCATACGTGTCCATCTCGTTGCCCGTGTCGGTCTGGGACGAACGGCCATGCCCACGCCGGTCATGCGCAATCACGCGGAACCCCTGCTGCAGGAAGAACATCATCTGGTTGTCCCAGTCGTCTGCGCTCAGCGGCCAGCCGTGATGGAACACGATGGGCTGGGCGTTTTTCGGCCCCCAGTCCTTGAAAAAGATCGTCGTGCCGTCCTTGGTGGTGATCGTACCCATCGTGCGTTCTCCTGAAGCGGGCGTATTCGTGGCAAAGGCGATGCCGGGCAGCGCAGTCAGTGCTGTCGCAACCGTGCCGGCAGCCAGAAATCCACGTCTTGGCAAAGTGATAGGTGGTTGGTCCGCTCTGTCGGTCATGTCGGGCGCCCCTCGTTACCTCACGAGAATGATCCGCATTTGCCGCGCCGGATACACCCGGTCGGGGGGGCGTGACGGCCCGCTTTCGGGTGGCTACCCACCACCGCCGCGTCGTGGTAATCTTCGGCGCAGGGACAAACACTTGCCGCTGCCCGGTCGGGCTCGGGCAACGCTGCCAGAGGGCAAGATACGCGCATGTCAGCCGGGAATGCTGCCCCGATACGCATCCTGATTGCCGATGATCACCCCATCCTGCGCGAGGGCATTTGTGCGATCATAGCCTTGCAGACTGACATGGAACTGGTGGGCGAAGCGGCAAACGGCATCGAGGCCGTGCGGCTATACGAAGAATTGCGCCCCGATGTGGTTCTGATGGATCTGCGCATGCCCGAAATGACGGGCGTCGAAGCCATCGTGAAGATCCGCGCTGCACATCCCGATGCCCGGATCATCGTGCTGACCACCTACTCGGGGGATGCAAAGGCGCTGGAGGCGATGCGGGCCGGGGCGGCGGGATTTCTGCTGAAAAGCAGTCTGCGCCGCGAATTGCTCAACGCGATTCGCGTTGTTCATCGCGGGCAGCGCCATCTTCACCCCGATGTTGCGCAGGAGATAGCGCTGCACGCCATCGAGGATCCGCTCAGCCCGCGCGAAGTGGAAATCCTGCAGATGATCGCGGGCGGCCATTCCAACAAGCAAGTGGCGTGGCGGCTGGGCGTGGCCGACGAGACGGTGAAGTCGAACATCAAGAGCATTTTTGCCAAGCTGCATGTCAGCGACCGCACCCATGCCGTGACCACTGCGGCCAAGCGGGGCATCATTGAGCTTTGACGTCAGAGTCATGCAGGTGTGGCGCCTGGCGCTTGCAGGGCTGTTCGCCCTGTTTGTCGTGCCGCTGTCCGGTGCAGTTTCCGAGCCGCAGCCGGATGCACCCGGCGCGCCGCTACGCGGCTTCAAGCTGCGTCACTGGTCGGTCGAAGAGGGGGCGCCAAGCCGCATCAACGCCATCACCCAATCTCAAGACGGCTTCCTGTGGCTGGGCGGCGTGGACGGGTTGTTCCGCTTTGACGGGCTGACTTTCGAACGCATCGGACCTGCGCCTGCCGCGCCAAATCGTATCGTTGTCGCCCGCCTCCTGGCGGCGCGCGATGGCGCGATATGGATCGGCCTTGCCCGTCGCCGCGGCATGCTCGTCTGGCGTGGCGGCAAGCTGATCGACCCCGGCATGCCCAATCCTTCGCGCGAGGTGAATGACATTGCGCAGGGGCCGGACGGTGCGATCTGGGTAAGTCGCGGGGGGCGCAGCGAGACGTCGCTTGCCCGGTGGCACAATGGACAATGGACCGAGTTCGACGCACGCTCCGGCTTGCCGGAAAAACCTGTGTGGAATCCGTTGTTTGCGCGCGATGGAACGCTGTGGCTGACCACCGAGGAGGCCGTCTATCGCAAAGTTGCCGGCCAAGACCGCTTCGAACCCACCGGGATCGTGACACTGCCGCGCGCAACGCTGGCCGAAGGGCCGGATGGCACGATCTGGCTGACCGAAAAGGAACAGACCCGCGCGATAGCCCGGGCGGGCCGTCTGATTGCCGATGGGCCGCGCTTTGCCACCCCGTTCGGCATCCGCACGCTGTTCGACTCCCAAGGTCACATGTGGGGCGCGACCTGGAGCGATGGCGTCTTTCGTGTCGAACACCCTGAACAGGGGATGCATTCCGTGAGAGGTGGCTTGCTGCAACGCCTGAACACGGGCAACGGACTGCTGTCCGATCCCGTGCGAGCCCTGTTCGAGGATCGCGAAGGGAACATCTGGATCGGTGGGGAGATGGGCCTCAACATGCTGCGCCGCGTGCCGGTGGTGACAGCGGCAGGCATTCCATCGAACCCGGCAACCAACCATATGCTGGCTGCAGACAGGGACGGTGTGGTCTATATTGCCGACGACCATGCGCTTTACATGGTTCGGCCAAAGGCTGATCCTGCGCGTGTTCTCAAGTCGGTTCCCATCATCGAAGCGATCTGCGCGCAGGGCGAGGGCATCTGGGTCATCCAGCGCGGCAGGGCGCTGCGGCTGCGGTCCGGCCGGGTACAGCAGACCTTTGCCTTGCCCGACACTTTCGCTGCCAACTCCTGCGGCGAGGATCGCAGTGGTCGCCTGTGGCTGCCTGCATTGCAGAAGGGTCTGTTCGTGCTGGAGCGCAGCAAGACGCAAGCCTTTGCAGGGGTTGCCGGAAAGGATCAGTTGCCGGGCAACGTGGCGATCATGGCCGATGGAAGAGCGGCAATTCACTTTCGCGGGAAAATGCCGGCCAGTGCGGCGCTGCCATTTCTTGCGCTGACCGACAAGTCCGTGCCGAGTGACGGTGTCGAAGGCCTGCTGGCGGGGCGGGACACACTCTACACCAGCGGCGCTGCCGGGCTCGCCGCACCGCTTCTGCGGGGGCAGCCGCTCCTTTCAGCGGTTCAATACCCTTGGGCGAGTTCGCTCAACGGCATTGTGCAGACTGCAGCGGGCGACACGTGGGCCATCGGCGATCTGGGCGTGTTGCGAATGCGTACGGAGGATTTGGGCAAGGCACTAGCGCGGCCGGGCACGCCGTTGCCCTACCGGGTGTTCGATTTCCGCGATGGCCTGGCCAGTTTCGTGCAGAAGTCTTCGGGACAGCAGATCGTTGCCGGGGGTGACGGCCGGATCTGGTTCGCCACACGCGGCAATGTATCGAGCATCGATCCCGCGACGATCCGCCCGAACTTTCGCCCGCCCGACATCGTCATAAAGGGCTTCCGGACCGAACCTGACAGTTTCGTGCCAGGCGCGAAGGCAACGATACCGCCCGGCACAAGCCAGGTGGAAATCGAATACACCGCGACAAGTCTTGCCACGCTGGACAGGGTACGCTTCCGCTATCGCCTGCAGGGCATCCAGCCGGCATGGACCGATGCGGGCAGCCGCAAGGTGGCGGTTTTTCCGGGTCTTGGCCCCGGCACCTACCGCTTCGAGGTGCAGGCAGCGAACGAAGACGGCGTTTGGAGCACACGCCCGGCAGTTGCCGAGTTCACCATCGAGCGTGCCTTTCACCAGACGTGGTGGTTTCGCGTGCTGGCTGCAAGCGCTGTGCTTGGGCTGCTGTACCTCATCTATGACCTGCGATTGAAGCAGGTGAGCGGCCGCATCCACAACCGCATGGGAGCACGAAACGAAGAGCGCGAGCGGATTGCGCGGGAACTGCACGACACCATGATCCAGGGCGTGCAGGGTCTTATCCTGCGCTTTCAGGCCGTAGCAGACCGCTTTGCCGACGATGCAGCGGCACAGGCCTTGCTCAACCCGGCGCTCGAACGCGCCGAAGAGATGCTGGTCGAGGGCCGGGAGCGCGTATCGGGCCTGCGGCGTTCTCGCGTCAGAGATTTTCAGGAAGAACTCGCCAAGCTCATGCGCAGCGACATCTATCCTCAGGATCTGATCGCGCCGCTGAGCGTGCAGCGGCGGCCTCGTACGATTTCCGACGGACTGTTCGATGATTTGCTGGCTGTGCTGGGGGAAGCCCTGAACAATGCGGCTTGCCATTCGCGGGCATCACGCATTGAAGTGGGCCTGCGCTATGGCCGCTGGGAATTCTCTGCTTACGTCCGCGACAATGGCATAGGCATGAGCGCAGAAATCCTCGAGAAGGGTTCGCCGAAAGGTCACTTTGGCGTTCTTGGCATGCGTGAGCGGATGCTGACAATCGGCGGGAAGCTGAGAGTGGAAAGCGCAGAAGGGTTCGGCACCGAGATCCGGCTGACGTTGCCGGCGAAGGTTGCCTACAGTTCGAAACGGGTTCGCACTGCCGAGGCGTTTTCGATAACTTTGTAGGGTAACTTTGGCCCATGCCCGGCAAGAACCACCTGACGACGGCGTGGCAGCCGAGCATCGTCGAGAACATGCTGCAAGTGCGAGCGCTCCGCCCAGCTGCGACAAGTGGCAACCGCCTCGCCTATCCTCAGGTCCTCCTCGCAAAAAAGTTGTCTTCCTGAGGAAGGATTTGTCCGCGCCGTGCCTCTTGTATCGTACAAGGCCAGAAAACGGCCGCACAGGAGGATGCTACGAGAGGCGAGGCGAACACGGAGCTGGCGAAGCGTCGCCAGAGGGCAACGTGGGTTGCGCAACAGCTGCTGCCGCATGAGCGACAGGTCAGGGGCTGGCTTGCGCGCTCCCGCTTGCCCGGCGAGGAGATCGACGAGGTCATGCAAGAAGCCTACTGCAGAATTGCGATGCTCCCGGCGGTCGATCACATTGAGCATCCGGTAGCGTACCTGTACTCCGTAGCCAGAAATCTTGTCTTGCGCCGCATCAAGCGGCAGCAGATCGTCATGCTCGACGTCGTTGCCGACATCGAATGCTTCAGCGATGATTCCCTGCAATCTCCGGAACGTCAGGCCGAGAGCCGCATGGACTACCAGCGGGTCCTCGCCATCATTGCCGGGCTGCCGGAACGTTGCCGGCAAGTGGTTGAGCTGCGCAAGCTGCAGGGCTGGTCCCAGAAGGAGATTGCCGCGCATCTCGGCATCACCGAAAAGGCGGTGGAGAAGCAGATCTGGACCGGGGTCCGGGCAGTCCGTCAGGCGTGGCAGCAGACCGA
This sequence comes from Novosphingobium sp. ERW19, assembly GCF_012641315.1. Taxonomy (NCBI): domain Bacteria; kingdom Pseudomonadati; phylum Pseudomonadota; class Alphaproteobacteria; order Sphingomonadales; family Sphingomonadaceae; genus Novosphingobium; species Novosphingobium sp. ERW19. The sequence goes on along the minus strand of NZ_JABAIC010000007.1, from coordinate 7,072 downwards.
GGCGGAAGTCGACGCCCTGATCAGCGGTTCGGCACTATCCACCGAACGGCGTGGAGGCCGGGCATGACTTTGCTCACGAGCGGCGCCCGATCTTCAGACGAGGACTTCATCGCGCAGCAGATCGCGCGAATGGACTCCGGCGCATGGACCGCAGCGGACGAGGCTATGCTGCAAACCTGGCTCGACGAGGTTCCCACCCGTCGCGGCCTGTTGTTGCGCATGGAGGCCCAATGGGTTGCACTGGATCCCGCTTCGGCCGAGGCAGACTCCACGGTTGAAGAGCCGGCCGCGCCGGTTGCGATTTCCTCCTTCAGTCGCTGGACCCGACGCGGTTTGATGGGCGCTGCCGCCGCTTCGGTGGTTGGCGGATACCTTGCTTTCCGACTGGGAGACGGTGCGACCAATTTCGAAACCCGGGTGGGCGAGATCCGGCGGCTGCCACTGGCCGACGGTTCGGTGATGACGATGAATTCTGCCAGCCAGATCAAGGTCAACCTTGCGCAGGACGTCCGCCAGATCGCCCTGCTTCAGGGCGAGGCTTGGTTCGAGGTCGCCAAGGACGCCAAGCGCCCGTTCATTGTCCAGGTCGGCGATGTGCAAGTCCGCGCTGTCGGCACGGCGTTCTCGGTCAGGACCCGGGGAACGGCTGTGGAAGTGCTTGTAACCGAAGGCGTGGTGGAGACTTCCGCCCGGCACGACAGCAAGTTGCAGCTGACCCTGAAGGGAGGCGATCGGGCGATTGTCGGCGCAAGTGCGCTGGTCGATTTTGAAACCGGCCAGTCGACCAACGTCGACCGCGCGCTGGCTTGGCGCAGCGGCATGATCGACCTGAACGGTACGCCACTTTCCAGCGCCGCCGAGGAATTCAACCGCTATAACCAGCGCCAGATCGTCATTGCCGATCCGGCGATCGCAGCCGAACAGTTCGACGGTCTGTTTCGGGTGAATGATCCGGATGGTTTTGCAGAAGCGGTCAAGGCCAGCCTTGGGGTTAGCATCAACACCACAGAGCCCGGGATCATCAGAATAGAGTGAGGCAGCCGGAAAAAAGATCGGAAGTAAATCTTTTTTGGAAGGATTTCCGTTTCTGGGTGCTCTTGTTTGCACAGGCATAAGCAAAAGCCTGGCAAGCCTGAATATGGGAGGGAATAATGTCGGTTTCGAGAAATCTACTGCTTGCTTCGTCAGCTATTGTTTGCGCGATCTCTTCGCAAGCTGAAGCTGCTGCGCAGACCCGGCAGTTCTCCATCGATGCCCAACCCGCCGAAACGGCGATCAGCATCCTTGGCCGACAGGGCGATGTTCAGGTCATTGCCGCCAGAAAGATTACGCGCTCGATCCGCACCAATGCCGTGCGTGGCGAAATGAGCGTAGGTGAAGCGCTCAATCGGCTGCTTTCAGGGACGGGCCTCGCCGCACGCCAGTTGGGCAACGGATCCTATGCCATCGTTGCGAGAAATCCGTCGACCACGGTGACGTCTCGGCCTGTAGCCCTGACCCGCGCCTCGGCTTTGACGCCGGCTGGCGAGATGACACCGGTGGCGGCCGCTGCCGCGCCCCAAGCTGCGGCCGAAGGGGCGATGCAGGATGCTCCCGTCCAGCAGCCGGAAATCGTGGTGAGCGGCTTTCGCGGCAGCCTTGTTCGCGCCCAGGATATCAAGCGGAAGTCGATAAACCTGACCGAGAGCATTCTGGCCGAAGACATGGCCAAGATGCCGGACCTCAACCTTTCGGAGTCGATCCAGCGCCTGCCCGGCGTGGCGATCTCCCGCGAAGGTGGCGAAGGGCGCAACATCACCTTGCGCGGTTTTGCCCCGGATTTCACGCGCACAACGCTGAATGGAATGGAGGTCCCTGCCAGCAGCGACGGCCTGGATTCGGGCGGCTTCACCATCAATGCCGGCCGTGCGTTCGACTTCCACATCTTCGCATCGGAGCTGTTCAACCGGGTCGATGTCCAGAAGACGCAGCGGGCATCGATCGAAGAAGGCGGTATTGCCGGTACGGTCGATCTCTATTCGGCAAAGCCGTTTGATTTCAACAAGCCGCAGGCCGTGGTCTCGGCACAGGGCGGCTACAACTCGATCACGCGCAAGGTCGACCCCCGCGTCACCGCCATGCTTTCCGACCAGTTTGCCGATGGCAAGGTGGGCGTGCTGGTGTCTGCCGCCTACTCGGAACGCACCGTTTATCAGGAAGGCTTCGGTTCGGTCCGCTGGACATCGCCGTTCGTCAATGGCGACAGCTGGGCCGACACCAATCCCGTCGTGTCCGGAACGCCGGTCGACTGCCCTGCCGCTGACAATCTGGACTGCCTGTGGGCGCCGCGGCTGCCGCGCGCCGACTTCTTCGGCAACAACCAGAAGCGCCTCGGCCTGACCGGCTCTCTGCAGTTCCGTCCGACGGACACCCTGGAAGTGAGCTTCGACGGGCTCTTCTCGCGCCTGGAGAACGACCGCCTCAGCTATAATTCGATGGAGTGGCTGCTGACGCATGGCCCGGCAGGGAATTTCGTCGGCCAGACGCCGCGTTCGTTCAAGATCGCGCCGGATGGCAAGCAGCTGATTGCGGCGTCGTTTGACGATGTCACTTCGTGGTATGAGAGCCGGCACCAGACCTCGGTCTCGAAGTTTCAGCAGTACGTGGCATCGGCCAAGTGGCAGGCTTCAGACAACCTCAAGCTGGATGTCATGGCCGGCAAGGCGCGCGACGCGGCCGATCGCGAGGAGCTGCGCTTCTATGCCCGCTCGGTCCCGCACTTCTACTCGTATGACTTCTCGAAGAGCCAGGACGTGCCGGTCCTGAGCTATGGCAATTACGATCCGAACAATGCGGCAAACTTCGTCAATGCGCTGACAGCGGCCAATCGCCTGAACAAGGTGATCAAGGACAACTTCACCACCAAGGGCAACCTTGTCCTCGAGGCCGGCAACATCACCGCGCGCACCGGCGTGGCCTACAACCGCCGGTCGGTTGCCTACTCCGAAGCGCAGGGCAACCTGCCGAGCTTTGCGCCGCAGTCCTACCTGCAGGCATTCCCGATCTCGAATTTCGGCAAGGGCGTGGTGTCGGGCGGCCTGCCTACATTCGCCGTCTTCGACTTTGACAAGGTGGCTTCGTCAAACCTCATCTCGGACAATTACACGCCCAATACGGCTGCCGGCTGGGAAGTGATCGAGAAGACGCTGGGCGGCTATGGCGAAGTCACCGGGGAGTTCGATCTCGGCGGCATGGTCCTGCGCGCCAACGGCGGTGTCCGCTACGTGAAGACCAGTATCGATTCACGGGCGACCATTGCCGGTTCTCCGGTTTCGGTGAAGCGCAGCTACGACAATTTCCTGCCGTCGCTCAATCTCGCGCTGAACATCACGCCCGACATCGTGGCGCGAGCCGCTTACGCCCGCTCCATGACGCGGCCGGGGCTGGGCTCTCTCAACATCGCCGCCCCGACCTTCGAATATACGACAAGGACAGTCGGCAATCTCGGCAACCCGGACCTCAAGCCGTACCTTTCCAACGATTACGACGTCGGGCTGGAATGGTACTTCAGCAAGGGTGGCCTTGTCGCTGTCGGCCTGTTCAAGAAGGATATCATCAGCTCGCTCAGCACGGCGGTGGTGACCAAGCCGGTGCCGCAGGAATACTGGCAGGCAATCTATGCCGATCCCCGCTACGACGCCTCCTACAACGCGGACCCCGCCAAGGTTCCATACACCTTCTTCCAGGCGGTCAACACTCCGGGCGGCAACAGCGTAAAGGGTGTCGAAGTCACGCTCAACGCGCCGTTCACGTTCCTGCCGGGCGTCCTGTCCTACTTCGGCGTGGCATCGAACTACACCCATGTATCCGCGCGGGATTCAACGGGACTTTCGCCCAATTCCTACAATTTCACGGGCTATTTTGACACCGGTAGCATGGGGGTTCGCGTTTCCGTCAACAAGCGCGACGACTATCTGCTGAGTGAACCGGGCGGAAACGGCCACGTTCAGGAGCGCAAATATGGTCCGACACATGTCGACCTGTCGGCCTATTACAACATCACGCCCAAGTTGACCCTGACGGTACAGGGCATCAACATCACGAACGAGAAGGAGCGGATATACGGCACTGGCGATGGCAGCCAGTATCTGGTGCGCGAGTTCTCGCGGACGGGTGCGCAGTGGTTCGTCGGAGCGCGCTACCAGTTCTGACGATGACCGGGCCGTCCGCAAATCCCCTCGCGGGCGGCCCCCTTGTATGAAAGCGGCCGGTTGATGACGCTGTTAAGGATGGCACTCGCGGCGGCTGCAATTGCCTACGGGCTGACAGGTTGGATGCCGGCAACCGCAAGAGAGGTGGACGACAGCTATACCGTCGCCCAGCGCTTCGAGCAGTACAGGAACCAGTACAGCGGGATCAGCTGGCCGGCAGTGACCCTTGCCGAGGGACAGGAGATCCTGTTCGACCGTCGTTACAAGCGCTTGTCCGATCGCAGCCTTGGCCTTGATGTCTTCCTGCCGTCGCAGAAACGGCGGCTGGGCACGGCACTGGTGCTGCTTCACGGAGGTGCCTGGCGGTCGGGCGACAAGAGCCACTTCTACGCACTGGCCAGCCACCTCGCCGGAATGGGCCATGCTGTTGTTCTTCCCGAATATCGCCTCGCGCCCGAGGCCCGTTACCCTGCCGGGATGGCCGACGCCGCAGACGCCTTGCGCTGGGTGCACGACAATGCGGCGCGCTTTGGCATCAAGCCCGATCGGGTAGCCGTGGGCGGCGCCTCATCCGGCGGACAGATGGCGGCGTTGCTCGCATATGATGCAAGCTTACGCACCGATGCGGCGGGCCGTGCAGCACCGGTCGCTGCTCTGGTCGATCTCGACGGGGTGCTCGACATGACCGATCCGCTGGCGTTGCAGTTCGAGAATGCGGCGGGCGACAAGTCGCCGTTTGCGCAATGGGTCGGCGGATCGTTCGAAAGCTCCCCGCAGACCTGGATCGAGGCGAGTGCGGGGCGTCATGTTTCGCAGACGTCTCCGCCGACCCTCATCCTGGGCAGCGGCATCCCGCGCTTCACCGCAGGGAAAGTGGCAGTGCTCGCGGCCTTGCAAAGTCATGGAACGCAGGCGGAAGCGTACGATCTGGCCAATGCGCCGCATGATTTCTGGCTTTTTGAACCATGGCTGACCCCCACCGCGCGCAGGATCGACCGGTTCTTGCGCGCGGTGATGGGCTTCGGCCAGAACGGGGACAGGCGATGAAGTTCTGCTTGGGAGTTCTGGCAGCTGCACTGCTCGGCGGAGCGCCCGTTCTGGCCAATGCTGCAGCCGACACATACGCGGTTGCACAGGATTGCACGCGCTCTGCCCTGCCTTGCTACACCTCGCTGCAGTTGGCGTTGGATGCGGCTGAACGGGATCGTTCGGACCGGTGGATCGAGATCCGGGTCATGCCGGGCGATTACGAAGAGAAGCCCGTGATCAGGCGCAACCGCGTCAAGATCGTGGGCGCGGGGCGGAGCGTCAGCCGCATCCATTTCGGCGCCGTCGCACAAACGTCAGGCCGCTATCACCGCGCCAATTGGGGAACGCCGGGATCGGCCACGCTCACGATCAATGCCGCCAAAGTGAGCATTTCCGGCATCACGATCGAGAACACGTTTGACTATCTGGCCAACGATGCGCTGGCTGCCAGCGACGCGGGCAAGATTGCCAACCCGCAAGCCGTTGCGCTTCTTCTTGATGTGGCCAGCGACAGCGTGGCGATCAGCGATGCCGCGATACTCGGCTATCAGGATACCCTGTTCACCAACGGCGGCCGGGCCCGGATTGCGCGCTCGCTGATTGCCGGCAATATCGACTTCATCTTCGGCAACGGCCAGCTATTGATCGAGAACAGCGAAATCCGGACGAGGAAGAGAGCCGCGGAAATCGCCCCTGGCGATTTTCATTCGTTTGTTGCGGCGCCCTCCACGCCGCTTTCCCAGTCGACGGGCCTTGTGATCTATCGCAGCCGCCTGACGCGCGAGGCGGGCGTGCCGGACGCTTCGGTCGCGCTGGCCCGACCATGGCATCCGACAAAGCGCTTTGCCGATGGCCGCTACGCCGATCCTGAAGCTGTCGGCCATGCGCTGTTTGTCGATTGCCACATGGACGCGCATATTCACCCTGACCACTGGGCGCCGATGAATGGAACCTCGAGAGACGGCACCATGAGCACCGTCTTCCGCCCGCAAGACGCGCGCTTTGCCGAAAGAGGCTCGACCGGTCCCGGAGCGGCGTCGAAGCCAATCGGGATGACCTGGAGCGACGCACGTTCCCTGCAGGAAATCTGGCAGGAATTCGCCGGTATCGCGCTCGGCCACTAGCAGACCTGAGCAGACCTGCCCCACACTTGCCTGCCAACGGCCGGAGTATGGGGCCAGTGAGGCTATTGCGGCCGCCAACTGCTGGTAAGCAGCCCGCCTTCCCCGAACAGCGCGATCATTGGCGTGTCGGTTTTGGCGGCGCGGGAGAGCTTGTCGGCGAGGGGGTCGTCGACGGGGCCGTTGTGGCCTTGCAGGTGGTGGATCCAGGCGCTCAGGCCTTCGCGGATGGCGGGGCAGGTGCGGCCGTGAGCCTCGTTGTGCGCGAGCGTTTCCAACCAGCGCTGCGGGATCTTCTGCGAGCCGTCCATGGCGATCTGGATCAGGCGGTGGTTGAGGCTGGGGTTGGCGAAGCGGGCGATGAGCGCGTCGGCATAGGCGGCAAGGTCCTGCCCCGGCGCGGTCGTGATCGTCGGCGCGGCTTCGTTGCGCATGAGTTGCTCGGCAAGGCTGCGCAAGGCAGGGTCGGCAATGGCTTCGTGGACATATTCATGGCCCGCGCGCAGCCCGCAATAGGCCAGCAGCGAGTGCGCACCGTTGAGCATGCGCAGCTTGGCCGTCTCGTAAGGGGCGACCTCGGTGACCAGTTGCGCGCCGACCGCTTCCCAGCGCGGGCGGGGCCCGGCAAAGCGGTCCTCGATCACCCACTGGCTGAACGGTTCGGTGACGACGCAGGCCTCATCCTGGCAGGCTTCGTCTTCAAGACCGCCCAGCGCTGCTGCCACCGCCGCG